>NZ_RAZS01000009.1:0-266399 GCF_003626545.1 Micromonospora musae | reverse complement strand
CACCACCCGGCTCCGGAAGCAACGGCGCAATCACCACCCACGCCTCATCGGTCAACTCACCACGACGCACCACCGGCACATCGTCAACCATCAACCACTACAAGATCGACAGGACACGCCCTAGTCGCCGGCCAGCACGGTGAAGGTGAATCCGGCGCTGGTACGACGACGCAGACCGACGTCGCACTTGATCCGGCGCAGCACCTCGTTCCTGCTGAGGCCGAGCCCGTGGGCGATGAGCCGTTCCGGGCGCACCGGTACCGGATCGTCGAAGGCGACCTCCACCCGGACCGGCCACGCCTCGTCGAGCCAGGCCGACGGGGTGTCCAGCCGCCAGGCCCCCGTCCAGTCGAGGTTGAAGCGGCTGCGGTGGGCGAGCAGCGGGTCCAAGAGCGTGCACGCCACCAGTTGTGGATCGTTGACGTAGTAGCCGTGGAGCTCGGCCGGATCGAAGGAGCTGGCCGGCTTGCGCTCATGCACGGTGAGCTTGCTCGTCCGGTCGCAGGACACGCAGCGGACCAGCAGCCACACGTCCAGCAGCTTGCCGTTGGCGTTGACGCGGAACCTGCCGCCGCCGGTGGTCGCCGACTCCGACCGGCAGTCCACGCACCGCAACGACAGCAGCGGCAGCCTGGTCCGGCGAACGACCCAGGGCAGCACGATATGAGGTTGTGAAGACATGATCTCTAGACCTGATCTCTAGACCTGACGCGAGGCCGATCACGCGCGGCCTCGAACGCTGGATGACCGGGCGCACGAGGGCAGCCCGGCGTAGCCGACGGGAGCGTCGGCTACAGGTGAGCGATGAAAGCTGTCAGGTCTAGAGAGCAGGCGGGGTCATGCGATGTCGTCCTCTGTCCTCACTGCGACGGGCCGCCAGCAACGTATTTCACGGCCGAAGGAGGGCTCAACCAGTTTTCCCGACCGGACGTTCGTCGGTGCTACCGGAAGCTCAACGGGTGCCGTCGAGGCGGATGCGGCCGTGACCGCTGTCCCCGTCGATCGAATTGGGAGAGGCGGGCAGCCGCTCTCTCCATGATCAGAATATCGCGCACAGGGCGGCTTGCGGCAAGACCCCGGGGATGCCGCAGAATCGACCACCCAGCCCAGGAACACGAGGCCAGGCCGCTGCTACCGACCCCGACCTGATCCGTACCCATCTCCCCTTTTGCGAGGACGAGCCGCCCTTACCGAGGCTGGCCTGCGTCGATCACTGCCACTGACCACCGGACCGGGCCGCGCCAGGCCGAGCCCGGAAATCTCACGAGATGGGGCTCACCACATGCGTGTGCTGTTGATGGCCTACGGGTCGCGCGGAGACGTCGAACCGCTGGTCGCGGTCGCGATGCAGCTGCGGGAGCTTGGAGCGGACGTACGGATGTGCACTCCTCCGGACTTCGCGGAGCTGTTCGACTCCGTCGGCCTTCCGCTGGTGCCGATCGGCGAGCCGGTGCGCCCGTTCGTGAAGGCGGTGCTCACCGGGAAGACGAACGCTCCCGCGGAGGGGCTGCCCGCACGCGCGGCCGCGATGACCGCCACGACCTATGAGGCGGTCATCGCGGCCGCCGAGGGGTGCGACGTGATCCTGGCGACCGGTCTACTGCCGGCCGCGGCCGGCGCGAGGACGGCCGCCGAGCACCGGGGCATTCCTTACGTCTTCGTCTCCTACTTCCCCGCCTACCTGCCCTCGCCGCATCACCCGCCGTTCGAGCGGCCAGGCCGGCCGTTCCCGCCGAGCGTGACCGACAACCGGGCGCTGTGGGACCTGGACGCCGAAACCATGAACGTACTGTTCGGGACCGGTCTCAACAGCCACCGGGCGGCCATCGGCCTGCCGCCGGTGGAGCACTTCCGCGAACACGTCCTCACCGACCGCCCCTGGCTGGCCACCGATCCGGTCCTGAGCCCGTGGCAGGAGCCGGCCGACCTCGACGTGATGCAGACCGGCGCGTGGTTCCGGACGGACGACCGTCCGCTGCCGACCGACGTGGAGGCGTTCCTCCAAGCCGGCGAACCGCCGGTGTACGTGGGGTTCGGCAGCATCCCGATGCGTGACGCGGACGGCGTGGCCCGGGCCGCCGTCGAGGCGGTCCGCGCGCAGGGTCACCGTGTGCTCCTCTCCCGCGGCTGGGCCGACCTGGCCGTGACCGACGGCCAGGTCGACTGCCTCGCCGTCGGCGAGCTCAACCACCACGCCCTGTTCCCACGTGTCGCTGCCGTCGTCCATCACGGCGGGGCGGGCACCACGACCACGGCCGCCCGGGCCGGCGCGCCCCAGGTGGTCGTACCCCAGATGGCGGACCAGCCGTACTGGGCCCGCCGCGTGGCCGACCTCGGCATCGGCGCGGCTCACGACGGCCCGAACCCGACCTTCGAGTCCCTGAACGCGCTGCTCGGTGTCGCACTTTCTCCCGAGACCCGAGCCCGGGCGACCGCCGTGGCCGGCACTGTCCGCACCGACGGCGCGACGGTGGCTGCGAAGCTGCTGCGCGACATGGTCGGCTGACACCGGGAGCCGCCGCACGCCACCTCCGGAAAATCCGGGTGACGGCCCCGCGTCACGCTCCGCCCGGGTACGGAGCTTCGGCTCGGGCGGCGCGCATGGCCTTCGCCCACCAGTCGAGCTGCACCAGCAGGGTCTTGGCGTAGCTCTCCGCCGCGGCGTCGAGAGGTGACCCGTCCTGCCAGGCGGTGAAGTAGTTCGGGAAGGCCAGCGCGTCGCGGATGGTCACCGCGTGCAGCTCGGTGAGGACGTTCTGCAGGTGAAGCACGGCGTGCCGGCCGCCGCCCGCGCCGCCGTAGCTGACGAACGCGACCGGCTTGGCGGTCCACTGGGTGAAGTGCCAGTCGATGAGCGCCTTGAGCGAAGCCGGGTAGCTGTGGTTGTACTCGGGCGTGACGATGACGAAGGCGTCCGCGGCGGCCAGCTTCGCGGTGACGTCCCGCATCCCTTCGGGCCGGGGGTAGTTCTCGCCGGCGAACTTCGGCGGGGCGGCCGGCAGCGTCAGCGGGAGGTCCGCGTCGGCCAGGTCGACGACGTCGACCTCGAAGTCGCCCTGCGTCCGGGCCTGCTCCGCCACCCACGCGGCGACGACCGGCCCGAACCTGCCCTCGCGGACGCTGCCGACGATGATCACGAGCTTGTTCTTGGGGTTCATGCCGTAAACGGTCGGCGGTTCGTGGCTTCCTAGCCAGGCCGGTCGCAGGCTGGCCCCCGCACGGCCACCCTACGCCCGGTCCGCCCGGCTGATCAGGTCGTACGCTCGGAGGATGGGTACGCCGTTGGGGAACTTCGTCCGGGCCAAGCGCGACAGCACGCGGCCGGAGGATCTGGGGCTCCCGGCGCACGAGCGGCGACGCGCTCCGGGGCTACGGCGTTCGGAGCTGGCCACCCGAGCCGGCATCAGCGTCGAGTACCTCACCCGGATCGAGCAGGGCCGCGACCGTAACCCGTCCGACCCCATCGTCAAGGCCCTCGCGGACGGGCTCAACCTCGACGCGGCCGAACGCACCCACCTGCGCTACCTTGCCAAGATCAGCAGCGGGCTCTGCGTCGACCGCTCGCGGCCGGCGCCGCCGGCGCGGACCGTACGGCCCAACGTCCGCCGGATCCTCGAACTGGTCGAGCCGGGCGTCGCCTTCGTCACCAACCGGCTCGGCGACGTGCTCGCCCACACCGACGGCTTCGGCACGGTGATGCGCGCCACCGGCCTGCTGGACGCCGAGGAACCCAACCTCACCCGGTACGTCTTCACGCACCCGCAGGCCCGGGCCGTCCTCGCGGACTGGGACCAGATCGCCGACGAGCAGGTCTTCAACCTGTGGCTCGGGCCCTCGACCGAGAGTTTCGAGTGGTTCACGGCCGAGTTCGCGCCGGTCGCCGGCGCCGAGTTCACCCGGCGACTGCACCACCATCTGCCCCCGCCCCGGGTGCCGCTCACCCTCAACCACCCGCACACCGACCCGCTGCGCTGGGATCGGGAGACGCTCGAACTTCCCACCCCGGACGCCCAGCAGCTGGTCGTCTGGCTACCCGCCGACGAGGCGACCGCGAAGGCGGTCGATCGACTGCGCCACCGGCCGCGACGCGCCGCGCTCCGCGTGGTGTGAGGGGAACGCGACAGGCCCGCTACCCGTGCTCTGTGCGCGACGCGGCGTCGGCACCCGGCGTCGCCTCGGTCTTCGTGTAGAGGATCTCGCGGGCCTGCTCCGCAGCGCGGGTGAGGCTCTCGGTGACGAAGTCGACGAAGCGGGCGATGTTCTCCAGGCGGGCGGCGGCCGGGGTGTCGGGGCCGAGGACCCGGACGCCCTGCCGTGCGGTCTCGGCGAGCTGGATGTTGGATCGGGCGGCGGCGATCATCCCCTGGTACCAGACGTCGTCGTCGACGACGTAGCGCTCGCGCCGGCGTTCGTCGCGTTCCCGCCGGATGAGGCCCTGGTTCGCCAGGAACGTGATCGCTTTGGAGATCGACGCCGGGCTGACCTGGAGGCGCTGCACGAGTTCCGAGGCGGTGAGACTGCCCGCGTCGGTGGTGTAGAGGCAGGTCAACACCCGGGACATCATCTTCGGTAGGCCCTGCTGCATGAGCAGGGTGGTGAACACCTCCTCGTACTCGCGCACGACCTCGGGGTCGCGTCCGTCGGCCTGTGGGGCCGTGCCGGGGCCTCGGGCGGCGACCTGCCGATGCCGGCGGGCACGGTGCCCGGTGGCCCGGTGGGCCAGGTCGGCGCGGTAGGCGGTGGGGCCGCCGTTGCGCATCACCTCACGGGTGATGGTCGAGGTGGGCCGGTCGAGGCGTCTGGCGATCTCCGCGTACGCGAGCCCGTCGGTCAGCCCCAGCGCGATCTGCTGGCGTTCCTGCTGGGTGAGCCTGCCGCCCGGCATCCCGATCTCCCTCCACCGCTTCCCGAACGCACTGAGCATAGCGTTCACTTCTGCTTCATTGCAACGCGCGACGACACAAACGTTGCGTTGAATTCACGCCCGTTGCAACGATTATCGGCCCCTGAGCTGTGTGAATGCTGGTCATACGCAACGGGCCTGTTGCCTCAGACATGAACGCAACGTAGCGTTTCCGATGTCAGAAACAGCAAGCGCAAGAGGAGAGCACGATGCAGAAGTTCGACACCCCCGCCCCGATCACCGCCGTCCTGGACATCCCCGCCGGGCGGGTGCAGTTCATCGCCGCCGACCGGGTGGACACCACGGTCGAGGTCCTGCCCACGGACGCCTCGAAGAGCCGCGACGTGAAGGTGGCGGAGCAGACCGAGGTCGAATACCGCGACGGCGTCCTGCGGATCCGCACCGCCGTGTCCAACAAGCTCCTCGGCCCCTCCGGGTCCCTGGAGGTCACCGTCCAGCTGCCGGCCGGCTCGCGCATCGAGGCCAAGACCGCCGCCGCCGAGCTGCGCGGCGTCGGCCGACTCGGCGACGTCGCGTTCGAAGGCGCGTACCGCCAGATCAAGCTCGACGAGGCGGCGAGCCTGCGCCTCACCGCGATCGACGGCGACGTCGAGGTCGGCCGGCTCACCGGCCCCGCGGAGATCAGCACCGCGAGGGGCGACATCCGGATCGCCGAGGCCGTGCGCGGCACGGTCGTGCTCAACACCCAGTCCGGCGACATCTCGGTCGTCGCCGCCGCCGGCGTCTCGGCGGCCCTGGACGCCGGCACCGGCTATGGCCGCGTCAGCAACGCCCTCAAGAACAACGGCAGCACCGAGCTCGACATCCGCGCCACCACCACCCACGGCGACATCGTCGCCCGCAGCCTCTGAGCAGCCCCGCTGCTTTAGAAGTCGCACCGTGACCCGAGGAGCGCGAGCCGCCTCCCGCAACTGGTCACGCCCGAGGGCGGCGTACTCCGGCACCCTGCCGGCGTACGCCGCCTCGGCGTTCCCGGTCATCGCCGGGCCCGGCCGGCGGCGGCGGCGGGAAGTCCCGGCGCCCACCGGCGCGGGGCGACCGCGGACGGAAGGACGGGCGCCCGGTGAGGCGGCGTGCTCTCAGGCGGAGGGGGTCAGCCGCCCGGCGGCCGCCAACCGGCCGACGGCGGCCTCGTGCGGTACGGCATGGCTGGTGCGACCCCCCACTCCCCTGGTGGTCGTCGCGGCGAAGAGCGAATTGAGCAGGGCCTCCTCGACCGAGTCCAGGACGGCGGCGAAGACCGGGGTGATCTGCGCGTCGGAAATCGTCGGCCGGTCCGGCTCGGCCGTGCTGAAGGCGATCGCGTAGTCGCCGCTGCCGTTGCTGTACGACGCGCCGACCCGCGCCATGGCGAAGATGGCCCGGCGGGCCAGCCGGCCCAACTGCCGCGCGTCCAGGGGCGCGTCGGTGGCGACCACGATCATGCACGAGTTGCCGGGCGATTCGGTCGAGTCGGCCTCCGGGATCAGCTCCTCCACCGGCAGCGGTACGCCCAGGGCCGTCAGCACCCCGCCGAAGTTGGACTGCGTGAGCGCGCCGACGGTCACCGGGCTGTCGAAACCCTGCACCACCCTGGACGCGGTGCCGATTCCCGCCTTGTACCCCAGCGCCGTGGTGCCGGTTCCCGCGCCGACGCAGCCCTCGGCCGGCAACCCGCCGGTCGCCCCGGCGATCGCGGCCAGCACGTGCTCCTCGGTGATCGGGCGTCGCCGGATGTCCGACAGGTGCCCGTCGTTGGTCTCCCCCACCAGCGGGTTGAACGACACTCCGTCCGGCCGTTGGTGCATCAGGTAGGTCAGGAGCGCGTCCGCGGCCCGGAACACCGACAGGGTGGCGGTCAGCACGATCGGTGACTCCAGGACGCCGAGTTCGTCCACCTGGGTCGAGCCCACCAGCTTTCCGTGGCCGTTGCCGGTGTACACGGCGGCCGGCAGCGTCCACCGCCCCGGGCCGAGCTGGCTCGGCACGACCGCCGTGACACCCGTGTGCAGGTCCCGGCCGTCGTCGACGGTGGTGTGCCCGACCAGCACCCCCGGCACGTCGGTGATGGCGTTGTGTCGGCCGGTGGGCAGGGACCCGACCCTGATGCCGAGGTCACGGGTGCGGAGGTGGTGGGCTGGCTGGCTCATACGGCTCCAGGTTGGTCAATCGTGGCGGCCGCGAATTCGGTGGTCCGGGCTCGGCGGGCGGGGCACGATCTGCGGGATGGTGACCCCAGAGATCATGGATTACTACCGGCAGGGCGGCGAACGGGACCGCCTGGCCGCGGGCGCGGGCAGGCTGGAGTTCCTGCGTACGTGGGACGTCCTGAACCGGGTGCTGCCCGAGGCGCCCGCCGACGTCCTGGACGTCGGCGGGGCCACCGGCGTGTACGCGGGGCCGCTGGCCCGGGCCGGCTACCGGGTGCACGTGGTCGACCCGGTGCCCGAGCATGTGGCGCAGGCGGCGACCCGACCGGGAGTGACCGCGGTACGCGGGGACGCGCGGATGCTCCCCGTCGCCGATCACGGTGTCGACGCCGTCCTGCTGCTCGGGCCGCTGTACCACCTGCCGATCCGGGCCGAGCGCGTCGCCGCGTGGCGGGAGGCGGCCCGCGTCGTACGGCCCGGCGGCGTGGTCGTCGCCGCGACCATCAGCCGGTTCGCGTCGCTGCTCGACGGCTTCGTGTGGGACTACTTCACCGACGCGCGGTTCCGGCCGTTGGTCGAGCGCGCGTTGACCGACGGGGTGCACCGCAACATCGACGCCGACCGCCGGTGGTTCACCAGCGCCTACTTCCACCACCCCGACGAGCTGACGGCCGAGGTGGCGGAGTCGGGCCTGCACCTGCGGCGGCGCGTCGCCGTGGAGGGTCCGTTGTGGATGACCGGTGCCCGGCTGCCGGAGATCCTGGCCGATCCGGACCTGACCGACCTGATGCTGGAGATGCTGCGGGCGGTGGAGGAGGAGCCGAGCCTGCTCGGCGCGAGCAGCCACCTGCTCACCATCGCCTCCGCCCCACCGGGCTGACCGCGCGCGGTCCCGGTCTCGGATGTCGTCCCCGGAAGGCCGGCCCGCGCCGCCGGTCTCTGTCAGACCGGCGGCGCGGGCGCGGCGTCAGCCCATCGCGTCGAGCAGCGGCACGAGCTGCTCCTCCTCGTACGCCAGGTGGCGCTCAAGCTCCTCGATGAGCTGATCCACCTGCCGCCGTACCTCCGCCGGGTCGACGTTCTGGTCACCCAGCACCGCCTGGAGCCGGTCGACGAGGCCCGCCACCTGGACGTGTTCGGCGCGCAGCCGCTCCAGGGTCGGCGCGAGCTGCGGGTGCTGCGCGGCGAGCCCGACGAACATCCCGCCGTCCTCCTGCGTGTGGTGGTGGTGCAGCCCCTGGCAGACGGCGAGGCAGTTCACCCGCAGCTGGGCACCGAGTCGAGGGCCTGTCGTCGCCGCCTCGCGGCGGATCAGGGCCAGTTCCCGGCGGAACGCGTCGTGGATCCGGATGAGGGCCGCACCCCAGGAGGGCGCCTCGGGCGGGCCACCGCCGGTGCGTTCGAGCGCCACCACCGGAAGCGTGCGGCTGGTCTTCGCCTGGTACGCCGCCCAGCCCGGGTCGGCCTCGGTCGCGCGCGCGAACACCTCGTCCCGCTCCGCCCCGACGAGGACGGTGGCCCGGGCCGGGTAGGTGAAGATGCCGTCCTCGACCGTGACCTGCGGGTCGGCGAGGACGTTGTGGAACCAGTCCGGATGCCGGGGGGCGCCGCCGGCCGAGGCGATGACGAGGATCCGGCCACCGACCTCCGGCAGGTAGCCCAGGGGCGTGGTGTGCGGCGCGCCGGAGCGCGAACCGGTCGTGGTGAGCAGGATCAGCCGTCCGCCCTCGAACGGGCCGCCGACCCGGCCCCCGTTCGCACGGAACTCGGCGATGATCTGGGTGTTGAAATCGTTGGGCAATGCTCCGCTTTCTTCCATTTCGGGTACACGAAGACGCGCGGGACGCAGGCAGCGGCGTTCCGCGACGCAGAAGTTCGGGAAAGGCGACCGACCCGGCCGCGTGATGCAGGTGGGAGGTGGGTGCGCGCAGGGCGTGGGATCGGCGGGCCGCGGGCCCGCCACGCGGTCACTGCGCGGCCGGGTGCCTCACTCGCTCGTGGCCCAAGGCCGACCCGGCAGTCACGCGTACGACCCTAGCCCCGCCACCACGGGCGGGCAACGCCGCCCGCCCGATCAGGTGAATAGTTCCCAGCACGGCCCGGGTCACCGTCCATGGCGGGTCCGGTCGACGTACAGTGCGGCGATGGACGTCCCCGGCGGCCGGATGCCGGACCGGTACGCGCAGAGCGACCAGGCCCGGCCCGGTCTGGCACCCGGTGCTCGTGGGCCGGTCGGCACCCTCTTCGCCGCGCTGCACGGCGAGCTGACGCCGCACCCGTGGCGGCACACCGATCGGGACGCGTACTCGTTCTTCTCCGACAGGTCGCTCGCCATGGGCTGGCTGGACGACCTCGGCGGGGTGCTCCGGCAGACCGCCGGCGGTGTCGAGGAGACGCGGACCGGGGCGGCGGGTCTGTGGGGAATGAACGACGCGGGGCAGCAGCACCCGCTCGCCGTACCGGAGTCGACGATGGTCGCCTGGTTCCAGGTGGGGGTCGAGGCGGTCGCCGCCGACCGGCCACTTCCGGTGCAGCCGTTCCTGCGCTGCGCCGGCGACGCGACGGCGCGGCTCGGCGCGCTGCGGCTGGACGCGGTGCAGGTGTTGCTTCCCGTGCAGGGCCTCGACGTCGCGGCCCGCCCGGCGTACGCGCCGGTTCCGTCGCTGCGCGCCGCCGGCTGGTTCGTCGACGCCGACCCGCGGTCGAGGAGACGGGTACGGGTCACCCTGGACAGCGGCCAGGACCCGTCGGCCCCGGCGGTGGCCGCCGCGATGCGCGAGTCGATGCGGCGGCTGGCGCAGGACGTGTTCGCGTGCGAGTCGCACTCGCTGACCGATCACGATCCGCTGGCGACGCGTCCACCCCTCGACGACCGCTCCTGGCTCGGCCCACCGCTGCACCGGGCGACCTTCCACGGCACGCTCGCCGAGTGGTCCCTGGACGCGCTGGGCTGGCTGGGCGGCTTCCTCGCCGACCTGGCCGCGGCGCAGGGCGTCAGGACCCCGCTGCTGCTCACCGCCGGTCCGTCGTAGGTCCTCGACCGGTCGGCGGTGCTTGACGTTGACACTGTGACAAGGTCTTTCCTGGGTGCTGGAGGTGGTCCCCATCAACTCGACACCCGGACATTTTCCGCACCCGCGCCTGCTCGACGCGTTGAGCGCCGGGAATCCGTCGACGCGGCTGCAGGCGGCGCTGGCGGTCGGTACCGACGCCGACGCGGACCTCGTCGACGCGCTCGTGGCCCGCTGCGCGATCGAGCCGGACTTCTTCGTCCGCGACATGCTCACCTGGGCGTTGACCCGCCTGCCGCCGGAGCTCACGGTGCCCAGGCTCCGCCGGGAGCTGCGTGCCGAGCGCACCCAGGCCCGAAGCCAGGCGTTGCACACGCTCTCGAAGATCGGTGACCGCAGGGCGTACCCCGCGATCACCCGGTCGTTGCTGCACGACGCCGACGACGAGGTCGCGCGGAGCGCCTGGCGTGCCGCCGTCGTCCTCGTACCCGACGGGGAAGAGGAAGCACTCGCTGCGGAGCTGGCTGCGCAGCTCGGCCGGGGTGACCGGAACCTGCAGTTGAGCCTCAGCCGCGCGCTCGTCGCGCTCGGAGACGTGATCGAGCCGGCCCTGCGGGCGGCAACGGCGAGCCACGACCCGACGGTCAACGCCCACGCCCGCGCCACGGCGCTGCTCCTGCGCGACCCAGATGCCGGGTTCGACGCGGCCGTCGATGAGGCGATCCGGGTCAGGGCGCTCGGCCCGCAACGGGTCGAGGGGACCGCGTGCTGATCAGCGAGGTGGCCCGCCGCTCCGGGGTGAGCACCCGGATGCTCCGGCACTACGACTCCCTCGGGCTGGTGCGACCGACCGGTCGCACCAGCAGCGGTTACCGCGAGTACTCCGCCGAGGACATCCGGCGGATCTTCCAGGTGGAGAGTCTGCGGTCCCTGGGATTGTCGCTGCGCCAGATCGGACGCGTTCTGCAGGACCCCGCCTTCTCGCCGTCCGCGCTCGTCGGCGACCTCATCCGGCGGACCGAGGAGCGGCTGAGGCGGGAGCAGGAGCTACTCGATCGGCTCCGCGCCGTCGACGCCTCGGCACCCGCGGGCTGGCCGGGCGTTCTGCGCATCGTCGAGCTCCTGCGCGGGCTCAACTCGCCCAGCGCCGCACGCCGGCAGCAGTCCGTCCTGGCCCCGGCCGAGGGCGCGCCGCTCCCCGCTGAGCTGCTCGCCAGGGCGATCCTCGCCGAATCCGACCCGAACGTCGCCGGCGCCCTGCGGTGGGCGCTCGCGCGGGCCGGCGGTGACGGTGTGACGAGCGTGGCGGCCGGCGTGCGCTCGGCGAACGTCGACGTCCGGCGGCGCGCGGTCCTGGCAATCGCCGAGATCTCCGGCGACCAGTCGACCGCGGTGCTCACGGACGCGCTCGGGGACTCCGACCCGACGGTGCGCGGGCACGCCGCTCTGGCGCTCGGTACGCGTGGCGTGCCCGAAGCGGTGCCCACCCTCGTCGAGATGGTGGTGGCGGGCAGGAACGACGTCGAAGCCTCCGAGGCGCTGGGGGCGTTGTCGCTGGACCCCGGGTGCGTGGACCGGGTCGTGAACGCGCTGGTCGCCGAGCTCGCCGCACACGCCGCGAACACCGCGGTGCGGATCCGTCTGACCCAGGCCCTCGCCGAGCTGCCGGCGGCCGTCGCGCTGGGCCCCTTGCGACAACTGGCCCGCGACGACGATCGGACCGTCGCCCTTCTCGCCTCGACCCTGCTGCGGGTCTCCGACGAGCGCTCCGACGGCGGGCGGTCCTGCGGGTAGCACCAGCCTCCGCCCGCGCCCGCGCGACCCGCGGCTTGTGCCAACGCCCTCGTTCCGTGCGAAGGTCGGGGCGTGGCGGATCTGAACGGGAGTGATGTCGTGCGGGCGGCCGGCGAGATGGTCCGGGTCCTCGGGCCGTACCCGGAGCTGGACTGGGGTGTGCCGGCCGGCGGCCTGACGTGGAGTTGCTGGACGACCGCCGCGCACGTCGCCCACGACCTGCTGGCCTACGCCGGGCAGGTCAGCGGGCGGCCCGCGGACGGCTACCTGTCGTTCGACCTGCGGGTCTCCCTCGCCGCGAGCCCCCGCGAGGTGCTGACGGTGGTCACCGCCTGCGCCGGTCTGCTCGCCGCGGCCGTCGACACCGCCGAGCCGGGCACCCGCGCCTGGCACTACGGGCCGTGCGACCCGGGTGGGTTCGCGGCGATGGGTGTGGCCGAGACGCTGCTGCACACCGGGGACATCACCGCCGGTCTCGGAGTGCCGTGGGAGCCGCCCGCCGATCTGAGCGACGCCGTCATCGACCGGCTCTTCCCGGACGCGCCCAGCGGCCCGCCACCGCAGGTGCTGCGCTGGTTGACCGGCCGGGGCGAGCTGCCCGGCCGGGCCCGGCGCACCTCCTGGAGCTGGCGGGCCGCCCTCGACTGACCGGCGCGAGCGCGGCACATCGACCGGACGCGCGCGGCCCGTCGACCGGCCGGAACTCGCGGGTCGTCGCCGAGCCGGATCGGCGACGACCCGCGCGGCCGGGATCGGGCTTCCCGGCGGTCAGGCGTGCTCGGGCGGGCCGGTCTCCTGCAACCGGCCGTCGTCGAGCCGCAGCCAGCGGTCCACCGCGATCTCGTGCAGGAACCGCTCGTCGTGGCTGACCACCACGAACGCGCCCCGGTACGCGCCGAGCGCGTTCTCCAGCTGGGCGACGCTGACCAGGTCGAGGTTGTTGGTGGGCTCGTCGAGCAGCAGCAGCTGCGGCGCCGGGGAGGTGAACAGCACACACGCCAGGGTGGCGCGTAGCCGCTCACCGCCGGAGAGCGCCGCCACGGGCAGGTGCGCGCGGGGACCGCGGAACAGGAACCGCGCCAGCAGGTGCATCCGCTGCGCCTCGGGCAGGGCGGGGGCGAACGCGGCCAGGTTCTCCAGCACGGTGCGCTCCAGGTCCAACAGGTCCAGCCGCTGCGACAGGTACGCGACGCGCCCCTCGGCGTGCCGGATCCGCCCGCCCTCCGGCGTCAGGTCGCCGTTCATGAGCCGCAGCAGGGTCGACTTGCCGACGCCGTTGCGCCCGGACAGGGCGATCCGTTCCGGGCCGCGGATGGTCAGGTCGACGCCGTCGTCGCCGAAGACCGCCCGGTCGCCGAGGCGGACCCGCATACCCTCGCCCTCGAAGACCGTACGGCCGGCTGGGACGGTGGTCTCCGGCAGCTCGATGGTGATCTTCTGTTCCTCGCGCAGGGCGCGACTGGCCTCGTCGAGCCGGGCGCGGGCGTCGCTGACCCGGGAGGCGTGCACCTCGTTGGAGCGGCCGGCGGATTCCTGGGCGCTGCGTTTCAGCCCACCGGCGACGATCCGGGCCAGCCCGGCATTGCCGAGGTTGCGGTTGGCGTTGCTGGCCCGGCGGGCGGCCCGCTCCCGGGCCTGCTGCATCTCCCGCTGCTCCCGTTTGACCTCCTGCTCGGCGTTGCGGACGTTCTTCTCGGCGACCTCCTGGGCCGCCTGCACGGCCTCGGAGTACGCGGTGAAGTTGCCCCCGTACAGGCGCAGCTCACCCCCGTCGAGTTCGGCGATGCGCTCCATCCGGTCCAGCAGCGCCCGGTCGTGGCTGACCAGCAGCAGCGTGCCGCGCCACTCCTCGAGCACGTCGTAGAGGCGCCGCCGGGCCTCGACGTCGAGGTTGTTGGTGGGCTCGTCGAGCAGCAGCACGTCGGGGCGCTTCAGCAGTTCGGCGGCGAGGCCGAGGGAGACCACCTGCCCGCCGCTGAGGGTATGCAGGCGGCGGGTGAGCGCCACGTCCCCGAGGCCGAGCCGGTCGAGTTCGGCGCGGCTGCGCTCCTCGACGTCCCAGTCGTTGCCGATGGTGGTGAAGTGCTCCTCGGCGGTGTCGCCGGCTTCGATGGCGTGCAGGGCCGCGATCAGCGGGGCGACGCCGAGCACCTCGGCCACGGTCAGGTCGGCGGCGAGCGGCAGGGTCTGCGGCAGGTAGCCGAGCACCCCGTCGACGGTGACGCTGCCGCCGGTGGGCTGGTACTCGCCGGCGATCAGTTTGAGCAGCGTGCTCTTGCCGGCCCCGTTGGGCGCGACCAGACCGGTTCGGCCCTCGCCGACGGTGAAGGAGAGCTCCGCGAAGACCGGGGTGTCGTCCGGCCACGAGAAGGAGAGGTTCGAGCAGACGATGGACGCACTGGACATGAGGGGACCTCGGAAGGCTGGCGGGCGCAGCCCGGAAGGCGAATCAGGAGACGACGGCGCGGCCACGGCGTCGGCGCTGACTCGCGCCGGTGGCCGCTCACTGCCCGGTATCACCCGGAGATGTCGTCTTCACCCACCATGTTCTACCCCTGTTCCTGATCACTCGCCGGGTCAACGGTAACAGCAGTCCGTTCCACGGCGACTCGTTTTCATGCTCTGATCGCCGGAGCGCCGCGCTCGGTCGAGGTGGCGTGGCGTACGTGTCGGTGCCCGTCGCGCGGGAACGGCGGCCGGGCCGGCAGCACCTCGACGAACTCGAAGCCGGCCTTCTCGGCGACCCGGCAGGAGGCCGGGTTGTCGATCTGGTGCATCAGGTCCAGCCGGGTCAACTCGGCGAAGCGGGCGAACGCCCAGCGGCTCACCGCGTCCACGGCCCGGCCGGCCACCCCTCGTCCACGCGCCGCCGCGGCCGTCCAGTACCCGACCTCGGCGTCCGGCCGACCCGGCGCGAGGTTCTTGAGCACCACGTTCGCCACCGGCCGGTGACCGCCGTGCGGGTTCGGCTCGCAGACGGCGAAGGTCAGCCAGTCGCCGGCCTGCCAGCCCTGACCTGCCTGCGCCAACCAGTGGTCGGCCTCGGCGGCGGTGGTGAGCGGGTTGCGGGTCCGGCTACGCAGCACCGGATCCTGGTGCGCCGCGATCAGCGCGTCCCGGTCGTCGTCCCGCCACGGGCGCAGGAGCAGTTCCGGCGCAGAGGCGGTCGCCGGGGCACGCAGGATGATCGACACAGGGGCATTCTGCCGGGGCGGCCGGCGTCCCGGGAAGGTCGGTCAGGCGGCGGAGCGGCGACGCCACGGCCACCAGGCCCGCCGGGGCGTCCGGTCGACGTGCGCGGCGGTGGGCGGTGCGGGCGACGCCACGGCGCTGCGGCGCTCGTCGCGCCAGCGACGGAGCACGGCGTCGACGTTGACCGGGCGCACCACGACCCGCGGGCCGGTCGGCAGGCGCAGCCAGGCCATGATCTCGGTGTTGAGCAGGGCACAGTGCTCGCGTACGGCCTGCTCGGTGGGGAGCTCGCGCACCTCGTCGGGCACCCGCTCGACCCGGCGGCGCAGCTGCAGCGGCGTGGGGAGCAGCAGTTCGCTGGGGAGCTTCTCCCGCTCCATGAAGCTCTTGATCCACCACGACTCGTCGTACGGCAGGTTCCGCCCGGGGATCGGCTTGCCCGCGCCCGGCAGGTTGTCGAACTCGCCGCGCTCCTGGGCGGAGCGGATCTGCGCCTCGACGGCGGCTTCCCACATGTTCGTCATCCGGCACCTCCCCCGGCTCACCGTAACGCGCCGCGGTGCGGCGTCGGCCCGGCAACCACAGCGTCGTGCCGGCGCCGCGCATTCCCCGGCTGCCGCCCGGGAAGAGCAGGCCACGGTCGCCGCGGTGGCCCTCCCGGGCCGGGTCCCGGTGCCCGTAGCGTCAGGGTGTTGATCAACGAGGGAGGCTGCGGTCACATGGTGGAGGCGGGCGCACTGCTGGGGATGGCGCTGGTGGCGGTCGGCATAGTGCTGACGCCGGGGCCGAACATGGTCTACCTGGTGTCCCGTTCGGTGACCCAGGGCCGACGGGCGGGGTTCATCTCGCTGCTCGGCGTCGCCGCCGGGTTCGGCGTCTACCTGACGGCCGCGGTCGCCGGGCTGGCCACCGTCTTCGTGCTGGTGCCGGTGCTGTACACGGCCGTGAAGCTGGCCGGCGCGGCGTACCTGCTCTGGCTGGCCTGGCGGACGCTGCGTCCCGGCGGCGGCTCCCCGTTCACGCCGGCGCCGATGCCGCCGGAACGGCCGCGACGGCTGTTCACCATGGGGTTGGTGACCAACCTGCTCAACCCCAAGATCGCGATCCTGTACGTGTCGCTGCTGCCGCAGTTCGTGCAGCCGCAGCGCGGGCACGTGGCGATGCAGAGCCTGCTGCTCGGCCTGACCCAGATCAGCATCGCCGTGCTGGTCAACGGCCTGATCGTGCTCACCGCCGGCGCGCTGGCCGGCTTCTTCGCCCGCCGCCCGTCGTGGCTGCGGGTGCAGCGTTGGGTGATGGGCAGCGTGCTGGGCGCGCTGGCCGTACGCATCGCCGCCGACCGGTCCCGGGCGGCCGTGGCCACGCCGTGAGTCGTCGGCGGGTTCCGGCCGGCGGGGCGGGTCCCACTAGACTTCGCCCTCGATGGACGCCCAGCCCACCGCCGACCTCCGCCCCTGCGCCCACTGTGGACGCCCGGTGCCGCAACGAGCCGGCGCCGGCCGGCCGTTCCGGTACTGCCGCGACAACGACGGCGCCTGCCTGCGCGCCTCCCGCAACAGCCGCATGCGGCACCGCAACTCCCCCGGCCTACCCGGTCAGGTGGCTCGGACCTGGGAGGCGGTGGACCGCCTCGACCAGATCGTGGAGACGCTGACCGAGGCGCTGCACGCCGAGCTCTCCCCCGTGGGGGTGGAGCGGCAGCTCGCCCAGGCCCGCGCCGACGCAGCCGCCGAGATCGCCGCGGCGCAGACCGAGCGGGACGAGGCACTGCGCGCGGCCGAGGACGCCACCGCGGCCGCCGTACAGGCCCGTGAGCAGGTGCGGGCCGCCCTCGCCGAACGCGACACCGCCCGCACCGACGCCGACCGCGCCGCCGAGCAGGCCGGCCGGGACGCCGAGCGGGCCCGGCAGGCCGAAGCGGACCGGGACGAGGCCCGTGGGGCGGCCACCGCCGCGCAGGCGCTGCGGGTGCAGGCCGAACGGGACCGGGACGCGGCGCGGCAGGAGCTGCGTACCGTTCGCGCGGAACGCGACACCGAACGGGGCCGGGTCGCCGACCTCACCGCGGAGCGCGACGCCGCCCGCGCCGACGCCGACCGGGCCACCCGCGACGCCGGTGCGGCACGCGAACACGCGCAGCGGTGGCAGACCGAGGTCGAGGACGTCCGCCGGCAGGCCGAGCAGGCCCGCACCGACGCCACCCGGGCCCGCGCCGGCGCCGCCGACGCCGTCCGGGCCCGCGAGGAGGCCGACCGGGCGCGGGACCGGGCCGAGACCGCCGCCCGGCAGGCCGACACCGCCCGCCTGGAGGCCGACGCCGTCGCCGGTCACCTGCGCGCCGAGCTGACCGCCGCCGCCACGGGCCGCGAGGCGCTCGCCGACGAGCTGGCCGCCGCCCGGCGGGTCGCCGCGACCGCCGAGGGCCGGCTCACCGAGCTGACCGTACGGTTGCAGGCCGCCGAGGCCGACCGGGACGCCGCCCAGCAGCGGGTGGCGCAGCTCGCCGGTCAGGTCAGCGACCTGGCCGCGGCGCTGGCCCGGCTCGGCTCGGCCGCCGCCGCGGCGGACACCCCGGCGAGCTGAGGCCAGCCGGACGGGCTCCGGGCGACGATCCGCACGCTGGGACGCCGGACGGCGGGGCGGCACCGGATTGCGGACCCGTGCGACGCTCCCCGGGTGGGAAAGACGTATGCGCGCATCGAGGGGCGGCTGCGGTCGTTCATCGAAACCCAGCCGATGTTCTTCACCGCCACCGCGCCGCTGGCCGGCGACGGCACCATCAACCTCTCCCCGAAGGGGCTGCGCGGCTCCTGGGCGGTGCTCGACGAGCAGACCGTCGCGTACCTGGACTTCGCCGGCAGCAACGCCGAGACGGTCGCGCACCTGCGGGAGAACGGCCGGATCACGCTCATGTGGTGCGCGTTCCAGGGGCCACCGAACATCGTGCGGGTGCACGGGCGCGGCGAGCCGGTGTTCCGCGACGACCCGCGGTGGCGGGAGCTGATCGGCCACTTCCCCGACATCGACCCGAGCACCCACGGTCTGCGCGCGATCATCGTGGTGCACGCCGAGTTGATCAGGGACACCTGCGGCTACGCGGTGCCGTTCATGACCTACGACGAGGACCGTGACCTGCACGGCAAACGGTTCGCCCGGGAGGACGACGCGTCGTTGAGCGACTACTTCGCCGGCAAGCCGCATGTGGCCCGCAGCATCGACGGGCTGCCCGGCCTGCCGTTGCCGCTGCCGCCGACGCCGGCGGCCTGACCGGGCTTGCGCCCACCGGACGGCGCGGGTTGCGGCGGCCGGCGCAACCTGCGGGCCGTCGCGGCGGTTAACATCGCCGGGACAGTCGACACCGCTTCACCATCGCGGCCCGGCCGGGGGCGACCCCGGTGGGCCACTGTGCCGGCCGGGCTACCCTTGTCGAGGCCCGGCCGTGGGCGCTGTGCGCCCTTACGGCGGGAATGGCCTGGCGGGCACGGACCGTTACACAAGAAGACCAGCACCACGAACGAGGGGAAGTCGATCATGGGCGAGCGTATGCTGCGCGGAAGCCGCCTTGGCGCGGTGAGCTATGAGTCCGACCGCAACACGGAGCTCGCGCCACGGCAGACCCGCGAGTACCTGTGCGCCAAGGGCCACCAGTTCGAGGTGCCGTTCGCCGTCGACGCCGAGGTCCCGACGACCTGGGAGTGCAAGTTCGACGGCAGCGTCGCCCGGCTGGTCGACGGCAGCGAGCCGGAGCAGAAGAAGGCCAAGCCGCCGCGTACCCACTGGGACATGCTGCTGGAGCGGCGCTCGATCGCCGAGCTGGAGGACATCCTCGCCGAGCGGCTCCAGGAGGTCCGGACCCGACGCGGTCGGGCCTGACAAGCAACGAACCACCGCAAAAGGGCGGCGCCCCCGGGAACATTCCCGGGGGCGCCGCCCTTTTTGAGCGTGCTCAACGCTCCACGATCTCGCCCTCGATCGCCCGGCCCTCGTCGACGACCACCGGCTGCTCCGCTGCCGGACTCGGCGGCGACTCCGGTTGCGGTGCGCCTCGACGCACCCGCACCCGACGCGGCCCGAACAGGTCACCGGCGACCATCGACGACACCCGCCGCTCCGCGCCCCGCTGCACCCCGGCGCGGGCCAACGCCCGTACCGGCGGCACCAGCAGCAGCAGACCGGCGACCCCGGTGACCAGCCCCGGAACCGCGAGCAACAGCGACCCCAACAGCCCCACCAGCCCGTCGGTCACCTGCCGGCCCGGCGGCTGCCCGGCCTGCGCGGCGGCCCGGAAGCCCCGCCAGGCGCGCATCCCCTCCCGGCGCAGCAGCACCAACCCCAGCAGCGACACCGCGAAGACCAGCAGCACCGCCACCCCGAACCCGACGGCCCGCCCCACCAGGACGAACACCGCCAGCTCCACCGCCACCGCGCCCAGCAGGGCCAGTGGTACGAACCTCACACCTCGGCGCATCTCACCCCATCGGTCGTCCCGTGGCGCCCCCGGGCGCCGGCACCGCGCCCATCCAGCATGACACGCGGGCGCCCCCCGTCACGACGCCCGACCCGCGCCGCGCAACAGCGCCCGCCCCCGGTCCTGCACCGCCCAGGCGGTGATCCGCCACAACGCCTCGGCCACGATCAACGGGCTCATCTTGCTGCTGCCGTGCTCCCGCTCGGCGAACGTGATCGGCACCTCGACGATCCGCATACCCGCGCGGTGCGCCAGCCGGGAGAGCTCCACCTGGAACGAGTAGCCCTGCGAACACACCGACGCCAGATCCATCGCGTCCAACGCGCCCCGCCGGTACACGCGGTAACCGCCCGTCGCGTCGGAGACCGGCATGCCCAGCGCCAGGCGCGCGTACAGGTTGCCGCAGCGGGACAACGCGAGGCGCCGCATCGGCCAGTTCACCACCCGTGCGCCCCGGGTCCACCGTGATCCGATCACCACGTCGGCGGCGCGGGCGGCGTGAAGCAGCGCCGGAAGGTCCTCGGGGGCGTGCGACCCGTCGGCGTCCATCTCCACCACCGCGTCGTAGCCGCGTTCCCGCGCCCACGCGAAACCGGCCAGGTAGGCCGCCCCGAGGCCCTGTTTGCCCTCCCGGTGCAGCACGTGCACCTGCGGGTCGGTGTCGGCGAGCGCGTCCGCGATCAGGCCGGTGCCGTCGGGGCTGTTGTCGTCGGCGACGAGAACCTCCACCGCGGGGGTCTCCCGGCGTACCCGGCCCACGATGTCGCTGACGTTGTCGGCCTCGTTGTAGGTGGGGATCACCACCAGCACCCGGCCGACGCCGTCGACGCCCGCGCGACGTGACGGGTCGGTCGCCTCGTCCACGGTCCCCCCTCCGTTCGCGCCGGCGAACCGGCTGGACCTATCCGGGCCCGACGCGCCGGCGGCGACGTAGCACCGCCGCGCCGGCCAGGGCGGCCACGGCCAACCCGGCCAACGCCACCTCCGGCCACAGACCCACCCGGGTGGCCGGCGTACGCCCGTCGGCCAGGCGCAGTTGCCGCACCACCACCTCACGGGTGTTGAACCCGGTGGCGTCGCTTACCCGCCCGTCGGGGCCCACGAACCCGGACACCCCGACCGTGGAGGCCATCAACGCCGGACGGCCGTGCTCGACCGCCCGCAGCCGCACCATGGCCAACTGCTGGCGGGCCTCGGCCTCGTCGAAGGTGGCGTTGTTGGTCTGCACCACGAGCAGTTGCGCGCCCCCGGTGACGGTGTCCCGGACCACCTCGTCGTACGCCACCTCGAAACAGATCACGTCGCCGAGCAGCACCGGGCCGGCGCGCACCACGCCCGGGGTACTGCCGGCCACGAAGTCGGCCCGCACCCGGTCGACCTGCTTGCTGACCATCCGGGCGATGTTCCGCAGCGGCACGTACTCGGCGAACGGCACCGGGTGCCGCTTGACGTACAGCTGCTCCAGGTCGGCGCCGCTGCCGGGCCGCCACAGGATGCCGGCGTTGCGGACCTGCCCGGCGTCGGGACCGAGCAGCACCGCGCCGACGAGGATCGGCGCGCCGATCGTGTCGGCGGCCTGGGAGATTCGCGCCCCGGCGGTCGGGTTGCGCAGCGGATCGATGTCGCTGGCGTTCTCCGGCCACACCACCAGGTCGGGGCGCGGCTGCTCACCGGCGGCTACCCGGCCGGCCAGCTCCAACGTCGCGTCGACGTGGTTGTTGAGCACCGCCTGCCGCTGGGCGTTGAAGTCCAGACCCAGGCGCGGCACGTTGCCCTGCACGATCGCCACGGTGACCGTCGCGCCGCCCCCGGCGCGTCCCACCGGCACCAGCAGACCCGCCGCGCACAGCAACACCGCCCCGGCGGTCAGCCCGCCGACCGGCAGCCACCACCGGGCCCGCCGCAACCCGCCGACGCTCCACCGCCGCCATCCGGCGGTCAGCAGCAGCCCACCGGCCACGGCGACGGCGAACGTCACCAGCGGCGCGCCGCCGAGCACGGCCACCCGCACCAGCGGCGAGTCGCCCTGGCTGAACGCCAGCCGACCCCACGGGAACCCACCGAACGGGGTCCGGTCCCGCAGCGCCTCCTGCCCCACCCACAGCAGGCCGGTCAGCGGCGCCCAGCACCAGCGGGCCCGGTCGACCAGCGGTGACACCCAGGCGGTGGCGACGCCGAGCAGCGCCAGGTATCCGGCCTGCAGCAGCGACAGCAGCACCCACGGCAGCGCACCGGTGTGCAGGTTCGTCCACGCCAGCAGCGGCGCGAAGAACGCCACCCCGGTCAGGAAACCCAACCCGGCTCCGGCCCGCAGCCGCCGCCGGTGCGCCGCGGCGGCCAGCAACGCCACCCCGACCGGCGCCAGCGGCCACACCCCGTACGGGGGGAACGCCGCCAGCAGCGCCAGCCCTGCCGCGACCGCCACCGGCACGGCGACCGCGAGCGGCAGCGGACGCGCTGCGGCGTCCGGACGCGGCGTTGCCGCGTCGGTTCGCTTCTCGTCCGGGTCGACGGTCGTCACGGGCGCCTCAGCACGATCACGGTCGTGAAGGCTACCCGGCCGGGCAGCCGGTCACGAACGGCGGCGGGCCACGAGAACGGCGTCGTGGACGGTGCTCTCCCGCCCCTGCGGGTCCACGGCCGGGCGGGGCCGCGCCTCGGCCCGCACCTCCCACACCGTGGGGTCGAGCGCCGCCGCGAGCTCCTCGGGGGTGTACATCATCTCCGGCAGGTGCATCCGGTGCACGCTGGTACGCAGGTCCCACGGATGATGCCCGACGATCAGCAGGGTGCCGCCCACGGCGACGGCTGCGGCCAGCCGGGCGAACAGGACACTACGTTCGTCGCCGGGCAGGTGCATGAACTGGGCGCTGACCAGGTCGTACGCCGCCTCGGCGGGCGGCTGCTCCCGTACGTCGGCGTGGATCCATTCGATGCGGTCGGCGATCTCGGGGCCGGCGTCGCCGGCGTGCGCGGCGGCCCGCCGCAGGGCGGTGCGGGAGATGTCCACGGCGGTGACCCGCCAGCCCCGCCGGGCGAGCCACACCGCGTCGGCGCCCTCGCCGCTGCCCACGTCCAACGCCCGGCCCGGGGTCAGGTCGGTGGCCTCGGCCACCAGCTGCGGATTGGGGCGTCCGCTCCACACGGCCGCCCGGGAGGTGTAGCGCTGCTCCCACGCCTGCTCGGTGAACATGGTGGCGACCTGGTGGCGGCGTTCGCGTACGGCCTCGCGGGTCTCCTCGGCCACCAGGTCGGCGTTGATCGCCGCCGCGGCCGTCAGCCCGCCGTCAGCGGCGGTGATGACCTGGGCGCGTACGTCGGCAACGTTGCCGGCCACCCATACCCCGGGCACCTCGGTCGCGCCGCCCGCGTCGGCGGGGATCTGCGTGCCGAGCACCTGCCCGCCCAGCTCCACCTCGACGGGGGTGAGGCCGAGGTCGGCGAGCAGGCCGGCGCGGGCGGTGAACCGGGGCGCCACCACCAGCGTGTCGAGCTCGACGACGCCGCCGTCGGCCAGCCGCACCCCGGTGAGGGTGTCCCCGGCCAGCAGGAGCTCCTCGACGGGGCCGTCCACGACGGTGATCTCCCGGGCGGCGAGCTGTTCGAGCTCGTCGCCGGTGGGCTGCGGCGCGTCGTGGACCAGCAGCAGCACACAGTCGCTCCACTGCCGCCACAGCAGCGCCTGCGAAACGCCTGTCGGGCCGGTGGCGAGCACGCCGATCCGCCGGTCGCGGGTCTCCCATCCGTGGCAGTACGGGCAGTGCAGCACGTCCCGGCCCCACCGCTTCGCCAGGCCGGGCACGTCGGGCAGCTCGTCGACCAGCCCGGTGGTGATCAGCAGCCGCCGCGCCCGCACCACGCTCGCGTCGGCGAGGGTCAGGGTGAACCCGGCCTCGTCGCGGGCGGCGGCCTCGACCCGGCCGGTGACGACCTGCCCGCCGTAGCCGGTGACCTCGGCCCGGCCGGCGGCCAGCAGCTCGCCCGGCGGGGCGCCTTCCCGGGTCAGGTAGTTGTGCACTCCGTCGGCGGGGGCGTTGCGCGGCTCACCGGCGTCCACCACCAGCACCGAGCGGCGGGCCCGGGCCAGGGCGAGCGCTCCGGCGAGTCCGGCCGCGCCGCCGCCGACCACCACCACGTCGTATCTCTCGCTCACCTGACACCTCCGGGTCGTGTTCGGCTTTCCGTCCACGCTGCACCCACCACCGCCGCAACGACAAGGAAAGTTGCTGGATCGGCAAACGGCGGGGCGCCGGGCTCGACCCCCGACCGCTGAGGTGATCAACCATTTCGGCCTGCGGAGGGCAACGCCGACACGCACAAGCCCCGACCCCGCGGGGAGGTGCGGGCATGAAAATCGGGGCGCGGCCAACGCCGCGCCCCGATGCTCCCAGGCCCTTCCCGGCCGGTGGGGCGAGAATGCGGCACGCCGACCTTCGGACCGACCAGACGCGGACTGGCTGTCCCCGCCGGGCCGTTGTCTACTGGCCGTGCGCCTCACTTCGCCCGTACACCGGTTACCGCGGCCGGTTCGCGCCGCCCCGCCGACCCCCGCCCGCTGGACCTGGCCGCCGCGACAACGTGTCGCTCGGCCAGCGGACGGAGGGACGAAGCGAACAACAGCCGCTTCCCGTAGTAGGACTCAAAGACGGTACGTGCTGCCCCCCGGGGCCTGTCAACCCGCCCCCGGCCTGTCGCCTTGCCGCAACCCGGCGTGTCGCGCCGGGTTGCGTCAGCCCACGCCCAGATGCCCACTCAGCAACTCGCCCGCCACCTGCGGATGCTCCGCCGCGAGCAACCCACCGGCGGCCAACACGTACTCCACGTCCACCGCCGGCCGCGCCGCCCGCGGCAGCGGCCACCCGCCCGCGTGATCGGCCAAGACCGCGGTGAGCACCTGCACCGCCTGCCCGGCCGGGGCGTGCCGCAACACACCCCCGGAACCCACCACCAGCCGCACGTCGCGCAGGTCCCGCCCGCCCCGCTCACCGGTGGCCCCACCCCGGGCGTGCCGGCGCAACGCCACCGTCGCCGCCAACTGCGCGATCCGCCACTCCACCGCCTGCTGCGCCGCGTCGGCGGGCAGGAAACCCGGCTCGGCCGCCCGCACCGCCGCGGCCGCCGTCAGCTGCTCCTGCTCCCCGTCGGCGAGCAGCCGCTCCTCCACGGCCGCCCGCACCACCCCGGGCGCGCTCCACCGCATACCCAGGTCACCCTCCACGGTGCGGGCCCGCCACAGCGAACCGGCCACCTCCCGACCCGGCCCGGTGGCCCGCTCGTCCGGGGTGAGCACCGAGTACACGTCGGTGGTGGCCCCACCGACGTCCACCACCGCCAGGTCCCCGCCCAGCCGGTCGGCGAGCACCTCCACCCCGGTCAGCACCGCGTCCGGCGTCGCCGCGCGCACCAGCCGCGCGAACCGGGCGCCCCGCGACAGCCGCTTCCCGCCGATCACATGCCGCAGGAACACCTCCCGGATCGCCGAGCGCGCCGACGCGGGCGCCAGCACCCCGATGCGGGGCAGCACGTTGTCGGCCACCGTCACCGGCACCCCGGCCGCGGCCAACCCGGCCGCCAGCTCCTCGCGCACGTCGACGTTGCCGGCCAGCACCACCGGCACCCGCCAGCGGGCCCGCGCCAGCCGGGTCGCGTTGTGCGTCAACACCTCGGCGTCCCCGCCGTCGGTGCCGCCCACCAGCAGCACCACATCGGGGCGGGCCGCCCGCAACGCACTCAGCTCCGCCGCACCCAACCGGCCGGCGGCCACATGCACCACGTTCGCCCCCGCCGACAGGCCCACCCGCCGGCCCGCCTGCGCCGTCACCAGCCGCTCGTAGCCGACCACCGCCAACCGCAGCCCACCACCGGCCGACGAACACACGTACCACGCCGGATCCCGGGCACCCAACCCGGCGGTCGCCGCCGCGACGGCCGCGTCCAGGCCGTGCAGCACGTCCGTACCGACCGTCGTCGCCGCCGCGGCCGCCCCGACCAGCCGCGCGTCGTCGAGGTCGACCACCGCCACCTTCGTGTACGTCGACCCGACGTCGGCGCAGACCGCGACGTTCACGCCGCCGGCGGCACGACCACCGTGCCGGTCGCGGTGACCGCCACGATCGGCGGGTCGAGGACCTCCGCCGCCGACTCACCTCGCTCCGGGCGGCCCCGGCACACCACCACGCAGCTCAACTCCAGCGTCCGGCTGCGGGCGCCCACCCGGCTGACCTGCGCGGTCACCTCCACCACGTCACCGGCCCGGATCGGGGCGGTGAACCGCACGTCGGCGTAGCCGGCGAACAGCCCCTCGTCGCCGTCGGTGCGGATGCACACCTCCGTGGCGACATCCCCGAACAAACCCAACGCGTACGCCCCGTCGACCAGGTTCCCCGCGTAGTGGGCGTGCGAGTACGGCACATACCGGCGGTGCGTCACCGTCAACCCCAGCCGCGGATCCTGCCCCGTCATGCCGCCGCCCTCCTGCTCGTGATCAACGCGTGCGCCAGGTAACTGGCCACCTCACCCGGGGTGGTGCCCCGACCGAAGATCCGATCCACACCCAACTCCTCGGCCATCGTCTCGTCGAACCGCGGCCCACCGACGATCAGCAACGGACGCCGGCCCGCCGGCATCGCCTCCCGGAACGCCGCCGACATCTCCCGCGTGTTGTGCAGATGCGCGTCCCGCTGCGTCACCACCTGGGAGACCAGCACCGCGTCCGCCTTCTCCACCCGGGCGGCCTCCACCAACTCCGGCACGCTGACCTGCGCACCCAGGTTCGTGACCTTCAACTCCCGGTAGTACTCCAGGCCCTTCTCCCCCGCGATGCCCTTCACGTTCAGGATCGCGTCGATGCCGACCGTGTGCGCGTCCGTGCCGATGCACGCCCCCACCACCGACAACTTCCGCCGCAACCGCTGCTTCACCAAGGCGTTGATCTCCTTGGCCGACAGCAGAGGGAAGTCCCGCTCGACCACCTGCACCGCGGAGACGTCCACCAGATGGTTCACCCGCCCGTACACGACGAAGAACGTGTACCCGTCACCCATCTGCTTCGCGTGCACCAGCATCGCCGGGTCGATGCCCATCTTCCCGGCCAACTGCACCGCCGCGCCCTCGGCCCGCTTGTCGTGCGGCACCGGCAGGGTGAACGACACCTGCACCATTCCGTCGCCGGTGGTGTCCCCGTACGGGCGCACGATCTTCTTGTCCACGCCGTCCACGCTCACGACCGCACCGCCGTCGGCTCCGCGCCCGCCGGTTCCGCCTCGAGGATCTCCGTGGCCGGATTCCAGTAGTCCGCCTCGTGCCGCGCCACCCCGTCCAGGCCCTTACCCCGATCCGGCGGACGCTTCATGATGCCGAACGTGCCCTCGGCGATCGCCGTCAACAACGACTGCTCACCGATGCGCTCCAACAGCCGCACCGCCTCCCCCAGCACCTGCCGCGCCCGCTGCTGGATGAACCCGCCCGGCGCCGGCACGAAGTCCTCGTGCAGCCCACCGGCGGCACCCAACACGTACCGCACGTTCTGCAACGCGATGTCCCGGTCCGACAACCACGGCGTCACCACCGCCTCGGTCATCATCCCCACCAGCAGGATGCCCTGCCCGGTCAGCGTGCCCGCCAGGTTGAAGAACCCGTCGAGCAGGTTGCCGCGGAACACGTCCCCGGTCATGTGCTTCGTCGGCGGCATCCACTTCAACGGCGCGTCCGGGAACAACTCCCGCGCCAGCAACGCGTGCGCCAACTCCAACCGGAACGACTCCGGCACATCCGGATTGATCTCGAACGCGTGCCCCAACCCCAACTGCCAGTCCGCCAACCCCGCCTCGTGCGCGAAGAACTCGTTCAGCAGCTGCGACACCGTCACCGTGTGCGCCTCCTCCACCGCGTCGGCGGTGGTGAGGTAGTTGTCCTCCCCGGTGTTGATGATGATCCCGGCCCGCGCGTGCACCTGCCGCGAGAACCGCTGATCCACGAACGTCCGGATCGGATTGATGTCCCGGAACAGGATCCCGTACATCGAGTCGTTCAACATCATGTCCAGCCGCTCCAGGCCGGCCAGGGTCGCCATCTCCGGCATGCACAACCCGGACGCGTAGTTCGTCAACCGCACGTACCGGCCCAGCTCCTTCGACGACACGTCCAACGCCGCCCGCATCAGCCGGAAGTTCTCCTGCGTCGCGTACGTGCCGGCGAACCCCTCCCGCGTCGCACCCTCCGGCACGTAGTCCAGCAGCGACTGCCCCGTCGACCGGATCACCGCGATCACATCCGCGCCCGCCCGCGCCGCCGCCTGCGCCTGCGGAATGTCCTCATAGATGTCACCGGTCGCCACGATCAGGTAGATCCACGGCCGCTGCTTCGGGTCCCCGTACCGCTTGACCAGACGATCCCGCTCGGCCCGCCGCCGGTCGATCTGCCGCACCCCCGCGGCCGCCGCCTTCCGCGCCGCCCGACGGGCGGCCGTGGCCGCCCGCCCGGTGGGCTGGGTGAACCGCACCGACCCGGCGGCGGCCTTCTGCGCCAGCAACGTCACATCGGTCAGATCCTCCCGGGTCAGCGCGTCGAAGACCGACGCCGCCACCCCGTGTCCCAGCCCGACGTCGGCAACCACCGCGTCCACCAGCCGGTTCACCCACGGAATACCGTCCGGGTCCGCGCCGGTCACCCCGGCCAGCCGCAACACCGCCCGCTCCACCGACACCGTCGTATGACTACGGGCCAGGTCCACCACCGGCTGCCCCGCGCGGCGCGCCAACTCCCGCGCCCGCGCCACCAGCACCGGATCAAGATCGAGTTTCGGTCTCACGCCGTCGCCCCGCTCCGCCGCGCGGCCGCCCCGCTGACACACCCGATGGTTCGCTCGCTCACGCAGACCCTTCCTCATAAATCACGTCACCACGCAGCACCGTCCGCCGACACACCGGCAACGGCGTCGGATCCTGCGGCCCCCGCAACTCCGGGTCCTCGGCCAACAGCACCGGCAGATTCCGATCCACCCCAGCCGGCGTGTCCCACACCGCGAACGTCGCCGGCGCACCCAACGCGAGAACCCCCTCGTTGTCCAGGTGCACCGCCCGCCACCCGCCGCGCGTGTGCGCCGCGAACGCCGCCCGCACACTCATCCGCTGCGCCGGGCTGTGATGCGCCGCCGCCGCCCGCACCGACCCCCACGGATCCACCGGCGTCACCGGCGAATCCGACCCGAACGCCAACGCCACCCCGACCCCGTGCATCGCACCCATCGGATTCGACGCCAACGACCGCGCCAACCCCAACCGCGACTCGTACATCCGACCCGCGCCACCCCACAACCGGTCGAACGCCGGCTGCATACTCGCCACGATCCCGTACTCCACGAACCCGGCGATCAACCGCTTGTCCATGATCTCCGCGTGCTCGATGCGGTGCCGCGCCGCGCGCACCCGCTCCACACCCAACTGCCGCACCGCCCCCGCGAACCCCTCCAGGACCGTGCCGATCGCCGCGTCACCGATCGCATGGAACCCGCCCTGCAACCCGTGCGCCGCGCAGTCCAGCAGATGCTCCCGCACCTGCTCCGCCGACAGGTAGCCGTGCCCGGCGCCGTCCCCGTCCAGATACGGCTGCGACAGGTGCGCCGTCCGCGAACCCAACGCACCGTCCGCGAACAGATCACCACCGGCGCCCACCGCACCCAACTCCCGAGCCCGCGCGGCACCACCCAACTCACCCCAGTACCCGTACACCTCCGGCACACCCGCACCCGAAATGCCCAGCAGACCCGTGAAATCCTCCTCGTCGGAGATCTCCGGCCCACCACACTCGTGCACCGCCGCGACCCCCAGCGACGCCGCGTGCGCCAACGCCACCCGCTGCGCCGCCACCCGCTGCCCCCGCGTCACCGACGCGAACGCCGCCGCCCGCACCACGTGGTGCGCGTCACGCCGCAACCACCCCGACTCGTCGTAACCCGCCGCGGCCACCACCTCCGCCACCGCCGCCAACATCGCCCGCGACACCAACGCCGAATGGATCGACGCCTGCGACAGGTACACCCGCCGACCACCGGCCGCCCGCTCCAACGCGTCCGCGTCCGGCAACGGTGACGCACCCCACGTCGACTCGTCCCAGCCGTGACCCAACACCACCGCATCCGCCGGCAGACCCGCCGCGAACCCGGCCACCGCGTCCAGCAACTCCCCCGCCGAACGCACCCCCGACAGATCCAACCCCGACAACGCCAACCCGGTGTCCGTCGCGTGCACGTGCGCGTCCACGAACGCCGGCGTCACCAACGCCCCGTCCAGATCCACCACCCGGTCGGCGGCGGGCGCGTCCGCGTCCACCCCCAGCCAGGTGATCCGCCCACCGGAGACCAGCAGCGCGGTCGCGTTCGGGTCGGCGGGGCAGAGCAGCACGCCGCCGCGGTACAACGTCGAGGGGTTCGTCATGACCTCAGTCTGCCGCCAACCGGGACTCGAAGAGCCGACGGACCCCCGGCTCCGAGCGCAGCAACCCCAACGCCAGATCCGCGTGCCCCGGCACGTACCCGTTACCCACCAGCATCGTCACGTCCGCCGCCAGACCCTCGGCGCCCAATGCCGCCCCGGCGAAACTCGTCGCCATCGAGAAGAAGATCACGGTGCCGCCGTCCGCCGTGCCCAGCACCGCCCCGTGCTCGCACCCCGGCACGTCCACGCAGACCACCGTCACATCCGCCGGCACACCCAGCGCCGTGGTCACCGCCGTCGACACCGCCACCGGATCCCGCGCATCGGCCAACGCCACCGCGTCGGCCAACCCCGCCGCCGTCAGCGCGTCCCGCTCCGCCGCCACCGGCACCACCCCGACCGTACGACCGGCGCCCGCCCGCCGCGCCGCCGCCAGCGACAGCGAACCGCTCTTGCCCGCGCCACCGATCACCGCCACCGTCACCGGCCGGGCATCCCCCTCACGCGCCCGGTCGGCCACATAACGCGACACCACCCGCGCCGTCAACGCCGGCGCCCCGCACACGTCCAGCACCGCCAGGGACAGCTGCGGATCCTCCTCCGCCGGCAGCACCGCGGCGATCGACCGGGCGAACAGAATCGCCCACCCGTCACACGGCACCTGCTCGCTGCGCCCGTCCCACCGCGCCAACCCGTCGGTGATCACCAGCGGCGTCAACGTCAACGACACCAGCGTCGCCACCCGGTCGCCAGGCCGCAGCCCCAGCGGCGACCGCCGACCCGCCTCCTCGACCGTGCCGATCAGCATCCCGCCCGAACCGGTCACCGGGTTCTGCATCTTCCCCCGGCTGGTGACGATCTCCAGCACCTCGGCGCGCACCGCGTCCCCGTCACCGCCGTGCTTCTCCCACAGCTGCCGGAAACTCGCCGCGTCCAGGTTCAGCCGCTCCACCCGGATCCGCACCTCGTTCGCCGCGATCTCCGGACTCGCGTCCAGCCGCCAGGCCGCCTGCGGCAGCACCCCCGCCGGTTCCACGACGCGGTGCAGACCCACCGGTGACGTCACGCCGACCTCCCCCTGTCAACCGCCCGAAGCCCCGGTCAAGGCTCGCATCGCGGGAAAACTTCCGGCAGACTAATTTCTAGGCCGGAGATTTTCCAGTAGCCTTCGACCGGCTGATCAACCGCACCACACGAGGAGGGGCCGTGACCCAGACCCAACCGGTGGAGACCATCCCCGCAGCCCGCCCCATCCCGACCGTGGTGCCCACCACCGGCCAGCCCTACGAATACCGGCGCGCACCACTCGTCGAACCCGACTGGACCCGCTTCCCCGGCTGGCGCCACGTCACCCGGGAACAGTGGGAATCCGCCCAGTGGCAACGCGTCAACTGCGTCAAGAACATCAAGCAGCTCCGCACCGTCCTCGGCGACCTCGTCGACGAAGCCTTCTACGCCGACCTCGAAGCCGACCAGAAGGCCCTGGCCACCATGTCGATGCTGGTGCCACCCCAGATGCTCAACACCATGGTGCCGTTCGCCCCCATGACCACCGAGGCGCTCCTCGCCGACCCGGTACGGCGCTACATGATCCCCGTCGCCTCCGACCGGCGCAGCGACTGGCCCTCACACCCCTACGCCAGCCGCGACTCCCTCCACGAACACGACATGTGGGTCGCCGAAGGCCTCACCCACCGCTACCCCACCAAAGTCCTCGCCGAGCTGCTCTCCACCTGCCCGCAGTACTGCGGCCACTGCACCCGGATGGACCTCGTCGGCAACTCCACCCCCGCCGTCGACAAGCTCAAACTCACCCTCAAGCCCGTCGACCGCTACGACGCCCACATCGCCTACCTCAAGGCCCACCCCGGCGTCCGCGACGTCGTCGTCTCCGGCGGCGACGTCGCCAACGTGCCCTGGCGCAACCTCGAGAACTACCTGATGCGGCTGCTCGAGATCGAAACCATCCGCGACATCCGGCTCGCCACCAAGGCCCTCATGGGCCTACCGCAGCACTGGCTCCAGCCCGACGTCGTCGAAGGCCTCGAACGGGTCGCCCGCACCGCCGCCCGCCGCGGCGTCAACCTCGCCATCCACACCCACGTCAACCACGCCCAGTCGCTCACCCCACTGGTCGCCCGCGCCGCCCAGACCGCCCTCGACGTCGGCGTACGCGACGTCCGCAACCAGGGCGTCCTCATGCGCGGCGTCAACGCCACCAGCCGCGACCTGCTCGACCTCTGCTTCGCACTCCAGGGCGAAGCGGGCATCCTGCCGTACTACTTCTACATGTGCGACATGATCCCCAACGCCGAGCACTGGCGCGTCCCGGTCTGGCACGCCCAGCAGCTCCAGCACGACATCATGGGCTACCTGCCCGGCTACGCCACCCCACGGATCGTCTGCGACGTCCCCTTCGTCGGCAAGCGCTGGGTGCACATGCTCACCGAGTACGACCGCGAGCGCGGCATCTCCTACTGGACCAAGAACTACCGCACCTCGATCGAGTCCGCCGACCTCGAAGCCCTCGACCGTCGCTACGCCTACTACGACCCGATCGACACCCTGCCCACGGCCGGCCAGGCCTGGTGGACCGAACACCGCGACGACTGACGACGCCCACCCGTCACCCCCGCCACGGGGGTGACGGGAAACCGGCCGACACCCGCCACCCGCGACCGGCCGACTACCCTGCACCCACATGACCCCCGCGCGGCGCGACACCGACCCGGAAACCGCCGACCGCGCCACCCCCGTCGAGGTCTTCTTCGACCTGGTCTTCGTGCTCACCATCACCCAGCTCGTCGCCCTGCTCGAGGAACACCTCAACTGGATCGGGCTGGCCCGCGTCATCCTGATCTTCGGCCTGCTCTGGTACCTCTACTCCGGCTACGCCTGGCTCACCAACCACGTGCCGCCCCGCACCGCGACCCGCAAACTTCTGATCTTCGCCGGCATGGCCGGATTCCTGCTCACCGCCGTCGCCATCCCCGACGCCTTCACCGGCAGCGGCCTGCTCTTCGGAATCGGCTACCTGATCGTCGTCACCGTCCACCTCGGCCTGTTCAGCCAGAGCACCGCCCGCGCAGCCGTCCGGCGCCTCGCCCCGTACAACCTCGGCGCCGCACTGCTGATCCTCGCCGCCGGCCTGGTCACCGGACCCGCCGTACCCGCCCTCTGGGCCGCCGCCGTCTTCACCCAGACCGCCCTGCCGTACCTGCTACCCGGCCACTCCTGGCTGAGCGCGGCCGCCAGCTTCCACATCCGTGCCCCGCACTTCGTCGAACGGCACAGCCTGCTCGTCATCGTCACGTTCGGCGAAACCGTGGTCGCCATCGGCATGGGCGCGCCCCGCGACCACCTCGGTCTCGGCACCGCCCTCGCCGTCGTGATGGCCCTCGCCCTGCCCGCCGCCCTCTGGTGGACCTACTTCACCGACACCGGGCCGAACGAAGCCGCTCTCCACGCCGCGGACCACGGCACCCGCAGCCGGTTCGCCGCCCGCGTCTTCATCGTCGCGCACTTCGTGCTGCTGCTCGGCGTCATCGCCGCCGCCACCGGCCTGCACGCCGTCGTCAGCCACCCCGGCGACGCCAGCGGCTGGGCCAACTCCTTCGCCCTCTCCGGCGGCGTCGCCCTGTTCCTGCTCGCCATCGCCGACGCCCGCCGGGTCCTCGGCACCGGACGGCGCCCCGGCCGACTGATCACCACCGCCCTGGTGCTCGCCACCATTCCGCTCGGCGCCGTCGTCGGCGCCGCGCTGCACCTCGCCGTGGTGATCGTCCTCCTGACCGGGATGCTGCTGATCGACGGTCACCCCCGCGTGCGCCCGGTCAGCGTGGCGCGTACATGATCACCGCGACTCCGAAGAGGCAGATGACGGCGCCGGTGACGTCCCACCGGTCCGGGCGGAAGCCGTCCACCAGCACCCCCCAGACGAGCGACCCGGCCACGAACACGCCACCGTACGCGGCGAGGATCCGGCCGAAGTGCGCGTCGGGCTGGAACGTCGCCACGAAACCGTAGATCCCGAGCGCGACCACACCGGCGGCGACGAACCACAACCCGCGATGTTCGCGCCACCCCTGCCAGACGAGCCACGCCCCGCCGATCTCGGCGAGCGCGGCCAGGGCGAAGAGCAGCAACGAACGCAGCACGGTCACGCCCCGAGGGTAGTGCGACGGCCTGCGGCGAATACGCGGCGGCGGCCCAGGGATCACCCCTGGGCCGCCGCCGCGCACTGCGTCACCGGAAGGCGTCGCGTGCGTTCTTGCCGGCCTCCTTGGCGCCCTGACCGGCCTGCTTGACCCGCGCCTCGCTCTGCTGCGTGGCGCCCTCCGCCCGCATGCTCTCGTTGTCGGTCATATCGCCGATCCGCTCCTTCGCGGCACCGGTCATCTGCTCCATCTTGTTCTTGGCCTTGTCGGTGAAGCTCATCTCGCCTCCTTGCTCAGTTGCGGCGGTCGCCTCGTGCGTGCCCGGTGCGGCTTGGCGCAAACGAGGTGTGCCGGCACACCTCGCGTACGGCATCCTAGGAAGATAGTTTTATGGGTCGGTCGAGGGCTCGGTCGCGACCGACCGGGATAAACGACTGTCCCCGGAAGCCCCGGTGCGGCGATCATGGGCCGGAAGCGGACCCGACACCGATGAGGAACCGATGCCCGTACCACCCGACCCGACGATCGTCCATCCGATGCCGGAACAGCCGCGGGTGGTGCTCCTCAGGCCGCTGGTGACGTCCCCGCTGATCGAGGTCGGGGAGTACTCCTACTACGACGACCCGGACGATCCGACCGCGTTCGAGACCCGCAACGTGCTCTACCACTACGGGCCGGAGAAGCTGGTCATCGGCAGATTCTGCGCGCTGGGGACGGGCGTCCGGTTCATCATGAACGGCGCCAACCACCGGATGGACGGCCCCTCGACCTTCCCCTTCCCCACCATGGGCGGCTCCTGGTCCGAACACTTCGACCTGCTCACCGGCCTGCCCAACCGGGGAGACACCGTCGTCGGCAACGACGTGTGGTTCGGCTACGGCGCGACGGTCATGCCCGGGGTACGGATCGGAGACGGCGCGATCATCGGCGCCGGCGCCGTGGTCACCCGCGACGTGCCCGACTACGGCATCGTCGGCGGCAACCCGGCCCGCCTCCTGCGCACCCGCTTCGACGAGCCGGACATCGCCCGGTTGCTGGCGGTCGCCTGGTGGAACTGGCCCGCGGAGCACATCACCGCGCACGTCCGCACCGTCATGTCGGGCAGCGTAAGCGACCTGGAGGCCGCCGCCCGGGAGGTGCCGCGCGAGTGACGCGGAGGCGGGGCGCCCCCACCCGACCGGCGCCCCGCGAACCTCCGCTCACCAGGGCAGCGGGCCGGCGGCGTCGAAGTAGCCCCCGGTCGGGCCGTCCCGCTCCACCTGGGCCATCCTGACGATGATCTCGACGCCCTCCTCGACGGTCTGCGTGCCCGTCCGGCCGTTCAGGTCCGTCGCGGTGAAGCCCGGCTCCACCGCGTTGATCCGCATCTCGGGAAAGGCCTTCGCGTACTGAACCGTCACCACGTTGACCGCCGCCTTCGACGCCGGATAGGCCACCCCGGGATAGCCGTACGCCGGCGCGGCCGGGTCGGCCAACCGGCTCACCGACGCCAGCCCGCTGCTCACGTTCACCACCACCGGGTCGGTGGAACGTCGCAGCAGCGGCAGGAACGCGTGGGTGACCCGGACCAGTCCGAAGACGTTCGTCTCGAACATCGTCCGCATCTCCTCGCCGGTCACCTCCGCGGCGGTCACCACCCCGTTGTCCGGTTTACGCGCCTCGATGCCGGCGTTGTTGACCAGCACGTCCAGGCCCCCCGCCGCCTCGACGGTCCGTACCGCCGCCGCGACCGACGCGTCGTCGGTGACGTCGAGCAGCACGAACCGGGCGCCCAGGCGCTCGGCCGCGGCCCGGCCGCGATCCGCGTCCCGGCTGCCGACCCAGACGGTGTGCCCCGCGGCGAGCAGCCGCCGAGCGGTCTCGAAGCCGAGACCCTTGTTCGCTCCAGTGATCAGTGTCGTCGTCATGCCCGCAACGGTGCGCCGGGACCGCGCGGCCGGCCAGGCACCCGGTTTTCCTGGGAACGCCAGGGCCACCCTGGGCACCGGCCGGCGGGGCAGACTGGGGGCATGACCACGGCGGAGTTCGGGCGGGCGGTGCGCCGCTGGCGCGACCGGGTGCCACCCGAGGCCGCGGGGCTGCCCGCCGGCCGAGCCCGGCGCGCGGCCGGGCTGCGCCGCGAGGAGCTGGCGCTGCTCGCCGGCATCTCCGTCGACTACCTCACCCGCCTCGAACAGGGCCGGGCCTCCCACCCCTCGGCGCAGGTCGTCGCCGCCCTGGCCCGGGCGCTGCGGCTCACCGACCCGGAGCGCGCGCACCTGCACCGGCTGGCCGGGCTGGCGCAGCCGGGCCCGGAGACGATGCCCACCACGATCAACCCCAGCGTGCAGCGGCTGCTCGACCGGCTGGCCGGCATTCCGGTCGCGGTCCACGACGCCGCCTGGACGCTGCTGGTGGCGAATCCGCCGTACGCGGCGCTGATGGGCGACCCGTCGGGCTGGCAGGGCGACGAACGCAACGGCGTGTGGCGGCACTTCCTCGGCCCCGGCTCCCGGGTCCGGCTCAACACACAGGAGCGGCGCGGGCTCGAGGCCGCCCTCGTCGCCGACCTGCGCGTCGCCGCCGGGCGCTACCCGGCCGATCCGCGCCTGCGCCGGCTGATCGGGCAGCTGCGGGCCGGCAGCGCCCGGTTCGCCGAGCTGTGGGACGCCGGCGCCGTCGGCCGGCACGAGGCCGCCCGCAAGACCGTCGAGCATCCCCGGGTCGGCGCGCTGACCCTGGACTGCGATGTGCTCACCGTCGCCGGCAGCGACCTGCGGATCATGGTCTACACCGCCGCGCCCGGCACCGAGGACGCCGAACGACTCGCCCTGCTCACCGTCCTCGGCACCCAGTCCGTGGCCGGCTAGTCCCCGCCCACCAGCCGCGCCCGGCCCTCCCCCGGCTCGTGGTTGACTGGGCGTATGGGAGAGCTCCTGCTGATCCGGCACGGCGAGACGACCTGGAGCGCCAGCCGCCGGCACACCTCGTACACCGACCTGGAGCTCACCGCCGACGGAGAGCGGCAGGCCCGCACCCTCGCCGCGTTCCTCGCCGGTCGGCGCTTCGCGAGGGTGCTGGCGAGCCCCCGGGTCCGGGCGCTGCGCACCGCCCAACTCGCCGGTCTCACCGTCGACGCGGTCGACGAGGACCTCGCCGAGTGGAACTACGGCGACTACGAGGGACGCACCACCGTCGACATCCACGAGGACGACCCTCACTGGAACATCTGGACCGACGGTTGCCCGGGCGGCGAGACCCCCGGGCAGGTCGGCGAGCGGCTGGACCGGATCCTCGACCGGGTCGCTCCCCTGCTGGACCAGGGCACCGTCGCGCTGGTCGGGCACGCGCACAGCCTGCGCGTGCTCGGCGCCCGCTGGATCGGCCTACCGCCGTCCGCCGGTGGGCTCCTGCGGCTGGACACCGCCACGGTGAGCGTGCTCGGTCACGAGCACGGGCGGCGGGTCATCCTGCGCTGGAATCAGCCCGCTCCTCCGGCGCCCGGGACCGCGCCCGACTCGACGGTCCCGCGCTGATCTTCGGCGGCCGGTTCTCGTACGGGGTGGAGAGCACCACCGTCGTCCGGGTGGTGACGTTCGCCGCGGTACGGATCTCCTGCAGCAGCCGTTCCAGGTCCGCGGGGCCGGCCACCCGCACCAGCAGCATGTAGAAGTCCTCGCCCGCCACCGAGTAGCACGAGTCGATCTCGGGCAGGTGCGCCAACCGCTCCGGCGCGTCGTCCGGCTGCGACGGGTCGAACGGCCGGATCGCCACGAACGCGGTGAGCGGCAGCTCCAGCGCCTCGAAGGCGACCCGCGCCGCGTACCCCTTGATGACGCCCCGCTGTTCCAGCCGGCGCACCCGCTGGTGCACTGCGGACACCGACAGGCCCACCTTCTCGGCCAGATCCGTGTACGAAAGCCGGCCGTCAGCGGTCAGCGCGGCGATGATGGCGCGGTCGGTCTCCTCCACGGCGTGCAAACTACCGGGAAAAACGTCCGACGGCGACGAGGCGACGCCGGCCGGCGCGCGGTGATCGACACAACGCGCCGGCCCGGGCACACCGGGTCGCCTCAGCCCCTCGCCAGCGCCCGCGAGATGACCAGCCGCTGGATCTGGTTGGTGCCCTCGACGATCTGGAGCACCTTCGCCTCCCGCATGTACCGCTCCACCGGGTGGTCGACGACGTAGCCCGCCCCGCCGAGCACCTGCACCGCGTCGGTGGTCACCCGCATCGCCACGTCGGAAGCGAAGAGCTTCGCCTTGGCCGCCTCCACCGCGTACGGCCGCCCGGCGTCGCGCAGCCGCGCGGCCGCCAGCAGCAGGGCGCGGGCCGCGGAGACCTGGGTCGCGTGCTCGGCCAGCATGAACCCGAGCCCCTGGAAGTCGATGACGGCCCGGCCGAACTGCTGCCGCTGCTTGGCGTACCCGACCGCGTAGTCCAGCGCCGCCTGGGCCAACCCCACCGCGCAGGCGGCGATGCCGAGCCGTCCCGAGTCCAGTGCGGACATCGCGATGGTGAAGCCCGCCCCCTCCCCGCCGACCAGCCGCTCGGCCGGCACCCGGGCGCCGTCGAAGGCGATCTGGGCCACGGGTGAGGAGTGCAGACCCATGGTGCGCTCGGGGGCCTGCGGTTGGATGCCGGGGGTGTTCCGGTCGGCGACGAGGCAGGAGATGCCCGCCGTGCCCGGCCCGCCGGTGCGGCAGAAGATGTTGTAGAAGTCCGCCGACCGGGCGTGGGTGATCCACGCCTTGGTGCCGGTCACGACGTACGCGTCGCCGTCGCGCACCGCCTTCGTGGTGAGCGACGCGGCGTCCGAACCGCCCTGCGGCTCGGTGAGGCAGTACGCGCCGAGCAGTTCGCCGCCGATCATGTCGGGCAGCAGTTTGCGCTGCTCCGCCGTGCCGAACTGGGCCACCGGGTAGCAGGAGAGGGTGTGCACGCTGACCGCCTCGGCGACCGCGAGCCAGCGGCTGGCGAGGATCTCCAGCACCTGCACGTAGACCTCGTACGGCTGGGCGGCCCCGCCGTACTCCTCCGGGTAGGGCAGGCCGAGCAGCCCGGCCCGGCCCAGGGTGCGCAGCACCTCGCGGGGGAACTCGCCGCGCTCCTCGTACCCGGTGACCTTGGGCGCGAGCTCCCGGTCGGCGATCTCGGTGGCGAGGTCCAGCAGGTCGCGGGCCTCGTCGCTGGGGAGGATCCGGTCGACAGTCATAGCGCGATGAGCTCCGTGGGGGTGGTGTTGAGCCGCTGCACGCCGTCCGTCGTGCAGACCACGATGTCCTCGATCCGGGCGCCGTGCCGCCCCGCGAGGTAGATGCCGGGTTCGATCGAGAACGCCATGCCGGGTTCCAGCTCTCGGGGGTTGCCGGCCACCACGTACGGCTCCTCGTGGCCGTCGAGGCCGATGCCGTGCCCGGTGCGGTGCAGGAACGCCGGGCCGAAGCCGGCGCCGGTGATGACGTCGCGGGCCGCCGCGTCGACCGCCTCGGCGCTCGTTCCGGGGCGGACCGCCGCGACCGCGGCGCGCTGCGCCTCCCACAGCACGGCGTAGTAGTCGGTGAACTCGGCCGGCGCCGGGCCGCCGGTGACGTAGGTGCGGGTGCAGTCGGAGCGGTAGCCCGACCCCATGGTGCCGCCGATGTCCACCACGACCGGCTCGCCGGCGCCGATCGGCCGGTCGGAGGTGTCGTGGTGCGGGCTCGCGCCGTTGGGACCGGCGGCGACGATGACGAAGTCGACGGTGACGTGGCCGGCCTCCCGGATCGCGGCCGCGATGTCGGCGGCCACCTCCGTCTCGGTGCGCCCGGGGCGCAGCCACTCGCCCATTCGGCGGTGCACGGCGTCGATCGCCGCGCCGGCCTCGGCGAGCGCCGTCACCTCGGCCGGCGACTTGCGGATGCGCAGGTCGCGCAGCACCTCTCCGGCGAGGCGCTGCTGCGCGCCGGGCAGCGCCGTGCGCAGGGCGAGGACCTGTTCGGCCCACATCCGGTCGGCGAGCCCGACCGCGGTCACCGGCCGGCCGAGGGCCGCGGCGACCAGCGGGTAGGGGTCGGTGCCGTCGCTGTGGTCGACGATGCGGACCCCGGTGGCCGGGGCGGGGGACGCCTCGGCGGCGGGTCGTTCCAGGGCGGGGACGATGAGGGTTGGCGCTCCCTCGGCGGGCAGCACGAGGCAGGTCAGGCGCTCGCCGGCCCGCGCGTGGTAGCCGGTCAGGTAGCGCAGGTCGGCTCCGGGGGTGAGCAGGAGCGCGTCGAGTCCGGCCGCGGCGGTGGCGCGGCGCGCGGCGACCAGCCGTTCCGGCGGGTACAGGTCGTCGATTTCCACGGCGTCAGCTTAACGGTCGTTCGGGGGTCGACCTAGCCGACGGGCACGCCGGCAAGCGCTTCCCCATTCATTGAAAGACATCATTGACTCAGACAGTTAACACTCTTTAAGATTTGGCTGCCTCGAGGAAGCGCCCCTGTCCAACCCGTACCCCCCGGTAGCTGACCGGGGAGCACGCCCGCAACCCGTCCACGGGAAGGCCCTCGATGTCCACGACACGACCCCGCCGCTCGGCCCTCGCGGCCGGCCTGCTCGCGCTCGCCACGGTCGGCGCGACCCTCGCCCTCTCCCCCGCCACCGCCGAGGCGGCGGTGCTGCCGAACAACTTCAAGAGCGTCGGCTACATGCCGTCCTGGAGCGGCAACGTCACCAGCGTCCAGTACAGCAAGCTCACCCACATCAACTACGCCTTCGTGCTGCCGAACAACAACGGCACCCTGCGGGCGGTGGAGAACCCGAGCAAGCTCTCCCAGCTGGTGTCGCTCAGCCACGCCAACAACGTGAAGGTGTCGATCGCGATCGGCGGCTGGAACGACGGCGACGACTCCGCTTTCGAGGCGCTCGCCGCGAACTCCGGCAGCCGCACCACCTTCGTCAACAGCGTGGTCAGCTTCGTCAACCAGTACAACCTGGACGGCGTCGACATGGACTGGGAGTACCCGGACCCGGGCGCCTCCGCCAACAACTACAGCCTGCTGATGCAGCAGCTCAGCAACGCGCTGCGGCCCCAGGGCAAGCTGCTCACCGCCGCCGTCGTCTCCGAGGGCTACTACGTCCAGGGCGTCCCGACGGCCGTCTTCGGCTACGTCGACTGGCTCAACATCATGGCGTACGACGGCGGCAGCCCGCACGCCAACTACGACTGGTCGATCAACAGCCTGAACGGCTGGAAGGCGCGCGGCCTGCCGGCCGGCAAGGCGGTGCTCGGCGTGCCCTTCTACAGCCGACCCGGCTACTACACCTACACCGCGCTGGTGGGCATGGACCCGGCCAACGCCAACCGGGACTGCACCACGGTCAGCGGCGTCCAGCAGTGCTACAACGGCGTGCCGACGGTCAAGCGGAAGACCCAGTGGGCGATGGCCAACGCCGGCGGAATGATGAACTGGGAGCTGTCGCAGGACCGCAACGACTCGACCTCCCTGGTGAGCGCGATCTACGACACCGTCATGGGCGGTGGCGGCAACCCGCCGCCGACCGGCCGCACCGGCCAGATCACCGGAATCGGCGGCAAGTGCGTCGACGTGGCCGCGGCCAACCCCGCCAACGGCACGGCGGTCCAGCTCTACGGGTGCAACGGCAGCAACGCCCAGCGCTGGACGGTGGGCAGCGACGGCACCCTGCGCGCGCTGGGCAAGTGCGCCGACGTCACCAGCGCCGGCACGACGAACGGCACCAAGATCCAGCTGTGGGACTGCAACGGCAGCGGCGCCCAGGTCTGGCAGGCCCAGTCCAACGGCACGGTGCGCAACCCGCAGTCGAACAAGTGCCTCGACGCGACCGACAACAGCTCCGCCGACGGCACCCGGCTGCAGATCTGGGACTGCTTCGCCGGCGCCAACCAGCGGTGGGTCCTGCCCTGATCCGCGCCGCGCGAGCGGCTCAGGCCGGCCGGCTCCGGTGGACGAGGTCGAGCATCTCGTCCACCGAGCCGGCCGGGTCCGTCACCGGGAACTGAACGGCACGGACCACGGCGGCCGCGTCGACGAGCAGCGTCAGCCGCTTCAGCCGCGCGACGCCGCCGGCCCGGAAGGTCGGCAGTAGCAGCCCCGCGGCCAGGCGACCGTCCTGGTCGGACAGGAGCGGGAACGGCAGCCGGGTGTACGCGACGAAATCGGCGAGCTGGTCCGGGCGCTGGGTGCTGACGCCGCGCACCTGCGCTCCGGCGGCCCGGAAGTCCGCGTACCGGTCGGCGTAGGTCGTCGACTCGACGGTGCAGCCCCGGGCACCCGGGATCTCCCCCCAGCCCGGCGGATAGCCACCCGCGGCGCCCGGCGCGTACGCCCCCGGAAAGAAGTAGAGCACCGTCCACTCACCGGCGGCGGCCGGCGCCACCGGCAGCCCGTCCGGTCCGGACAGTCTCACCTCGGGCAGCCGCCGACCGACCAGATCGTGCGCCCGCCGCGCCTCGGCCGAGCCGGCCTCGGCCGTCGCGGTCAGCTCCCCGTCGCCCATCACGTGCCGCGTGCCCCAGTCCTGCAACGCGAGCAGCACCGGCAGCAGCGCCTCCCCCTTGCGGGTCAGCAGGTAGTCGTAGCGGGGCGGGTGCTGCGAGTACGGCCGGCGCTCCAGCACCCCGTGCTCGACCAGCGCGCCGAGCCGCTCGGTCAGCGCTCGCCGACTCACGCCGAGCTCCCGCTGGAGCGCGTCGAAGCGGGTGGTCCCGCCAGCGACGTCGCGCACGATGAGGAACGTCCACCAGTCCTCCAGGACGCCGAGCGCCTGCGCTATGCCGCAGTCCGCGTCCGCGAGGTCGGCCCGTCGCACATCCCACCTCCGCTGCTCAGATCCGCCTCGACCATACTCCGTTTCAAACTGGAACCATCCGGGTCGAGGCCGGCCGATCAGACGGCCGGGACCTCCCCGGGATCCCGGCGATCCGAGCAGATTCGGCCGGCCGGCGCCGCATCCCCGTTCCGGGCCTACGCCGGCCGCACCGTCGATAGCCTGAGGCGAGGTGCCCGCCCGGGCGCCGGGACCGGAAGGACCGACGGTGACAGGCAACGTGCCCGGTCGTCACGCCGTACGTCGGCGACGGCAGCTCTGGAGCGGCGTGCTCGCGCTGATCGGCCTGGTGCTCCTGATCATCGGGCTGACCATCGCGGACGGCGTGGCCGCCTGGGTCGAGGTCATCGTGGCGGTCGTGCTGCTGGTCGTGGCCTACCTGGTCCAGGCGGTCGCCCGCCGGGACACCGTCTACCGCCGCGACGACGGGCGCTGACCGCCGCGACCGGCGCGGCGCTGTCGTTCGTCACAGGCCTGTGCCAGGCTGTCCGGCGTGGCACACCGACCCCCGATCCTGCTGATCGACTCCGCGAGCCTCTACTTCCGGGCCTACTTCGGCGTCCCCGAGTCCGCGGCCCGAGCCGAGGACGGCACCCCGGTCAACGCCGTACGCGGCTTCCTCGACATGCTCGCGACGCTGATCCGCACCCGCCGGCCCGACCGGATGGTCTGCGCCCTCGACCACGACTGGCGCCCCGACTGGCGGGTGGCGCTGCTGCCGTCGTACAAGGCGCACCGGCTGGCGCCCGAGGGCGGCGAGGTGGTGCCGGACACACTCACCCCGCAGGTGCCGGTGATCCTCGACGTGCTCGCCGCGATCGGCATCACGACCGTGGGCGCGGCCGGCTACGAGGCCGACGACGTGCTCGGCACCCTCTCGGTCACCCAGCCGGCCCCGGTCGAGGTCGTCTCCGGCGACCGGGACCTGTTCCAGCTCGTCGACGACGCCCGGCCCGTACGGCTGCTCTACATCGGGCGCGGCGTGGCCAAGCTGGAGGACTGCGACGACGCCGCCGTCCAGGCCCGCTACGGGGTGCCCGCCGCGCGTTACGCCGACTTCGCCGCGCTGCGCGGCGACCCCAGCGACGGCCTGCCGGGGGTGCCCGGCGTAGGCGAGAAGACCGCCGCCCGGCTGCTCGAACGCCACGGCGACCTCCCCGGCATCCTCACCGCGCTCGACGACCCCCGCTCCGGGTTCGCGCCCGGCCTGCGGACGAAGCTCGACGCGGCCCGGGACTACCTGGCGGTGGCCCCGAAGGTGGTCCGGGTGGCGCTCGACGTGCCGCTGCCCGAACTGCCCACTGCGCTGCCGAGCGCGCCCGCCGACCCGGACGGCCTGCTGGAGCTGGCCCGCCGGTGGAACCTCGCCGGCTCCACCCGGCGTCTCGTGGACGCGCTCGCCGACCGCGCCTGAGCCCGCCCTGACCGGCCCGGCCCCCGCCGCGAGGTGGGTCGGGCCGGTCAGGCGGCGTGGTAGGCCAGCACGCCTCGGTTGATCGCGGCGATCGCCTGCCGGGCGGTCGAGCGCAGCTCGACCGACGCGCCACCGGAGTCCTTGAGCTGGCCGAGCAGGTCGACCACCTGCCGTGCCCAGCGGACGAAGTCACCGGCCGGCATCTCGCCGTCGAACTCGTGCCCGCTGGCGAGCACCTTGGCGAGCGCCTCCCCGCGCGCCCACCGGTAGATCGGCCAGGCGAAGCCGAGGTCCGGTTCCCGGGTCACCGACAGGCCCCGCCCCGACTCGTCGGCCTCGATGTCGCCCCACAGCTTCAACGTCTCGTCCACCGCGTCCACGACCGGGCCGCGTGGCAGCGACGCCCGCTCGTCCACGTCGCGGCGCGCCTCGAACACCACCACGGAGACCGCGGCGGCCAGCTCGGCCGGGGAGAGCCCGTCCCACACGCCCCGCCGCAGGCACTCGGCGACCAGCAGGTCCGCTTCGCTCCAGATCCGGCCGAGGGTACGGCCCGCGTCCGTGACCTCGCCCGTGCTGCCCAGGTAGCCGCGGGCGGTGAGCAGGGCGACGATCCGGTCGAAGGTACGGGCGAGGGAGCCGGTGCGCCCGGCCACCCGCTGCCGCAGCTCCTCGGTGTCCCGTTCCAGCCGGCGGCGCCGCTCCGCCCAACGGGCGTGCTCCTCCCGCTCCGGGCAGGCATGGCAGGGGTGCCGGCGCAGCTCGGTGCGGAGCTGACTGAGTCGGTGGTCATCGCCGACCGGCTGCCGGGACCGGCCGCCCCGGCGGCCGCCGTGCCGGTCGAGCCCGGTGGCGGCCACGGCCGCCGCCAGGTCCCGTCGGGCTCCCGGCGAGCGGTGGTTGAAGTTCTTCGGCACCCGGACCCGGGCGAGCACCTCGGCCGGGGTGGTGAAGTCCCCGGGACCGACGCGACCCGCCCAGCGGTCCTGGGTGAGCACCAGCGGGCGGGGCTCGCCGAACCCGCCGGCCGCCGGGTCCAGCACCACCGCCAAGCCGGCACGGCGGCCGGAGGGCACCCGGATCACGTCGCCGACCCGCAGCCGCTCCAGCGAGGTGACCGCGGCCGCCTTGCGCTGGCTCTGCCCCTGCCGGGCGAGCGCCCGCTCCCGGTCGCCGATCGCCACCCGCAGGGCGAAGTACTCGTCGAAGTCGCCGTGGTGGCAGGCGGCCTCCACGCCGTACGCCTCGATGGTCTCGGTGTTGCGCTGCACCTGCCGGGCCAGGCCGACCACCGACCGGTCGGCCTGGAACTGGGCGAACGAGGACTCCAGCAGGGCCCGGGCGGGCTCGGCGCCGACCGAGCCGACCAGGTTGACGGCCATGTTGTAGGAGGGCCGGAAGCTGGAGCGCAGCGGGTACGTGCGGGTGGAGGCGAGGCCCGCCACGTGACGCGGATCGGTCTCCGGGGACCAGACCACCACCGCGTGCCCCTCGACGTCGATGCCCCGGCGACCGGCCCGCCCGGTGAGCTGCGTGTACTCGCCGGGGGTCAGGTCGACGTGCGCCTCTCCGTTGTACTTGACCAGCCGCTCGAGCACGACACAGCGGGCCGGCATGTTGATGCCCAGCGCGAGGGTCTCGGTGGCGAAGACCGCCTTCACCAGACCCCGGACGAAGAGCTCCTCGACGACCTCCTTGAACGCCGGCAGCATTCCGGCGTGGTGCGCGGCGAGGCCGCGTTCGAGGCCGTCGAGCCACTCCCAGTAGCCGAGCACGGAGAGGTCCTCGCCGGGGATGGCGGTCACCCGCGACTCGACGACCTCGCGGATCTCCGCCCGCTCCTCGGGCGTGGTGAGCCGCAGGCCGGCGGCGAGGCACTGCTGCACGGCCGCGTCGCACCCGGCCCGGCTGAAGATGAAGAGGATCGCCGGCAGCAGGCCCTCCCGGTCGAGCCGGTCGACGATGTCCGGGCGCATCGGCCCGCGCCAGCGCGGCCCGCGCCGCCCACCACCCGGGCCGGCGCTGCGCCCCTCACCCAGCTCCAGGCGGCGCGCCGTCTCGCGCGTGTAGCGCAGCAGCTCCGGATGCACGTCGTGCTTGCGGGCGGCGTCGGCGTCGTGGAACAGGTCGAACATCCGCTTGCCGACCAGCATGTGCTGCCACAGCGGCACCGGCCGGTGTTCGCTGACCACCACGGAGGTCTCGCCGCGCACGGTGACCAGCCAGTCCGCGAACTCCTCGGCGTTGGAGACGGTCGCCGACAGGGAGACGAGGGTGACCGAGGCGGGCAGATGGATGATCACCTCTTCCCAGACGCCGCCGCGGAACCGGTCGGCCAGGTAGTGCACCTCGTCCATCACCACGTAGGCGAGCCCGTCGAGGGTGCTCGAACCGGCGTAGAGCATGTTGCGCAGCACCTCGGTGGTCATCACCACCACCGGCGCGTCCCCGTTGATCGCGTTGTCACCGGTGAGCAGACCGACCTGCTCGGCGCCGTAGCGGGCCACCAGGTCGTGGTACTTCTGGTTCGACAACGCCTTGATCGGAGTGGTGTAGAAGCACTTGCGGCGCGGACCCTGCTCGCCGTCGGACGCCGACGTGCCGCCGCGCAGCGCCAGGTGCACGGCGAACTCGCCGACCACGGTCTTGCCGGCGCCGGTCGGCGCGCAGACCAGGACGCCGCTGCCCCGCTCCAACGACTGGCACGCCTCGCGCTGGAAGTCGTCGAGATCGAACCCCAGGTCAAGGGCGAACTCGTCCAACGCGGGGAACATGGAGGACTGCGCGGCCCGGCGGCGCGCCGCGGCGTACCGCTCGGCGGGACTCGACATGACATCAAGATTAATGCGTGCCGGGAGGCGCCACCGGACAAGGCCGACCGGATGGGCCGTCGGAGGCGGTCGGTAGGGTGCACTCGTGCCGGAGCAACCCGAACCGTCCCAGACTCCCCCCGCGGGCGGCGCCGATGCGGTCGCCCCCCGAACCCGGCCGTCGCGCCGACCAGTGAAAGCGGTGCTCTTCGACTTCCACGGCACGCTCGCCCAGGTGGAGGAGCCCCTGGACTGGGTGGTCAAGGCCGCGGCGGCCTGCGGGGCCACCCTGGACCGGGTCAAGGCCACGATCCTGGCGGACCGGCTGCTCACCGCGGGTCGCGCCGGTGGACCGCTGCCCGCCCGGGTGCCGCCCCGGCTGGCCGAGCACTGGGCCACGCGGGACCTCTACCCGCACGCCCACCGGGCGGCCTACACCGGCCTCGCCGAGACCGTGGACGCCGGCATCGAAGGGCTCGCCGAGGCGCTCTACGAGCGGCTGCTGGCCGCCGAGGGCTGGGTTCCCTACCCCGACACCGCCCCGACCATCGCCGCGCTGCGCGAGGCGGGAATCCGGGTGGCCGTGGTGAGCAACATCGGCTTCGACCTGCGCGCGCACTTCGACGCGTGGCAGCTCACCGAGCTGGTCGACGCGTTCGTGCTCTCGTACGAGGTGGGGCGCTGCAAGCCCGACCCCGGCATCTTCCTGCGCGCCTGCGGCATGCTCGGTGTCGACCCGGAGGAGACGTTGATGGTCGGGGACAGCCCGGCCGACGCGGGCGCCGCCGCGGCCGGCTGCGCCGTGCTGGTGCTGCCGGCTGCCGACCCGGGCCGGGAGAACGGGCTCGGCGCGGTGCTCGACATCGCCCTGCCGGCCTGACCCCGCCCGGGCCGCGCGCGCCCGGCCGCGACCGCCGTCCCCGGCGGGCGGGGAGCCCACCAGCACGCGGCGGCGTACGCCGGAACGAGGGCTGGCTCACCTCCGCGGAGGCGGCGTCCGCCCAGCTCAGGGGTGGCCCCTAGCGTCACGGGCATGACCGAGACGCTGATCGCCGACCGGCTGGCGCCGGGGGCGCCACCGGCGCGCCGCACGAGCGCGGGCGCGGTCGGTCTGGTGCTCGGCGGGGCGTTGTCGGTGCAGTTCGGCTCCGCGGTGGCGTCGACGATCTTCCCCCGTACCGGGGTGGCCGGCGCGGTGACCCTCCGGCTGGCCATCTCCGCCGTGCTGCTGCTCGTCGTCTGCCGGCCGCGGCTGCGAGGCCACGAACGGGCCGACTGGATCGTGGCCGGGACGTTCGGGCTGACCCTCGCGGCGATGAACTCGATCTTCTACCAGGCAATCGAGCGGATCCCGCTCGGCCCGGCCGTGACCCTGGAGGTGCTCGGCCCGCTGGCGCTCTCCGTCTTCACCGCCCGCCGGGCGGCGAGCTGGGCGTGCGCCGGGTTGGGCCTGGCCGGGGTGGCTCTGCTCGGCCAGGGCGGCTTCGCCCGGCTCGACCCGCTCGGCGCCGCCCTCGCCCTGGTCGCGGGTGCGACCTGGGCGGCGTACATCGTGCTCAGCGCCCGGGTCGGGGCCCGCTTCCGGGGCGCCGACGGGCTGGCCGTGGCGCTCGTCGTCGCCGCCGTGCTGACCCTGCCGGCGGGGCTGGCGACCGCCGGGCGGGTGCTGCTGGACCCGTCGGTCCTGGCGCTCGGGGTCGTGCTCGCCGCGCTCGCCTCGGGACTGCCGTACACCCTCGAACTGGTCGCGCTGCGGCGGCTGCCCACCGCCACCTTCGCGGTGCTCATGAGCCTCGGTCCGGCAGTCGCCGCGCTCGCCGGCTACCTGGTGCTCGGGCAGCGGCTGACCGCGCTGGAGGTGGTGGCGATCGGCCTGGTCATCGCGGCGAGCATCGGTGCGGTACGGGTCAACGCAGCAACCGCAGCGCACCCGGCACGGCGGTGACGGTCACCGGCAGCTCCAGCGCCCGCTCGCCGTCGGCGTACGTCGTGATGCCCTCCGCGGCCAGCTCCACCGTGCGTACCCGGTGGCTGCTCACCAGCGGGTGCCGCAGGTGGGTGCCCTGGTAGATGCTCGGCTTGACGCGGATCAGGGTGCGCCGGTCGAGCCGGCCGCCGACGACCACGTCGAGCAGTCCGTCGGTCGGGTCGGCGTCGGGGCAGATCCGCATTCCGCCCCCGTAGCTCGGGCAGTTGCCCACGGCGACCAGCACCGCGTCCAGCTCGTACGGCACACCGTCGAGGCGCAGCTTGTAGCGACGCGGACGGAGCCGGGCCAGCTCGACCATGATCGCGAGATCGTACCGGCGGCCGCCGCGCGGCCACCGCATCCGGTTGGCCCGCTCGTTGACGATCGCGTCGAAGCCCGCGGCGAGCACCGCCCCGTACCAGCGTGGCGGGCCGGTGGGGCCGGTCAGGCGGGCCAGGTCCACCGGGCGGGTACGACCGGCGCGCAGCGCCTCGGCGATCACCTCGGCGGCGGCGAGCGGGTCGGTCGGGAAGCCGGTGTCGCCGGCGAAGTCGTTGCCGGTGCCCGCCGGGACCGGCCCGAACGGGATCGACGTCCCGGCCACGGCCTGCAACGCCCGGTGCACCGTGCCGTCGCCGCCGACGGCCACCAGCGCGGCCACTCCCCCGGCCACGGCGGTGCGGCACACCGTCTCGGCCTGGTCGGCGCTCTGCGCCTCCAGCAGCCGCACCTGCCGGCCGGCGCCGGCCAGCCTGGAGATCACCGGTGTGAGCAGGCCGCGGTGCCGACCCCGGCCGGCTGTCGGGTTCACGAGCACCGCGACCGGGCCTTCGGGATCGACGGAGGGGTGATCGGCCGCGGTCATGGCGAGCAACCTACCGGTACGGCGAACGCCGCCCTAGCTGGGCGGCGTTCGTCGTATCCGAGCTGTGCCACGGGCGGCTGAACCCGTGCGGAACACCGGTCAGGTCATGTCGTCGTAGCGGCGTTCGATCGGCGTCGGAGCGGTGATCGGCTCCGGCGCGTCGATCGGATCGCTCGCCTCGACCCGCGCCCCGGCCTCGACCGGCTCCGGGGTCGTGTCCAGCGGCGACACCTCGTCGTCGCCGACCCCGGCGTAGATCTCCTTGCCCCGCCCGCGACGCTTGTCGTTGATGAACGCGACGCCCACCGCGACGAAGTAGAGCAGGGAGAGCGACGCCGCCAGCAGCGTCATCCCGAACGGCCCCGGGTCGGGCGTGGCCACCGCCGCGAACGCGAACGACACGAAGATGACCACCCGCCACCAGCTCAGCAGCCGGCGGGCGCTCGCCACCCCGGTGAAGTTGAGCATCAGCAGGATGAGCGGGAACTCGAACGCCACGCCGAACAGCAAGATCATGTTCGTGACGAAGGAGATGTAGCGGGTGACCTCCAACTGGGTGTCGGTGCCCGTCACACCCGCTTCCAGCAGGAACGCGAGGCCCTTGTCCACCACCAGGTAGGCGAGGACCGCGCCGGCGGCGAAGAGCGGCGCCGCGATGGCGACGAAGACGTACGCCCACTTGCGCTCGTGCCGGTGCAGGCCGGGCGCGATGAACGCCCAGAGCTGGAAGAGCCAGACCGGCGCCCCGATGATCAGGCCGATCCAGAGCGCCAGCTTCAGCTTCAGGATGAAGCCGTCGGCCGGCGAGAGCAGCAGGAAGTTCTGGCACTTGCCGAAGGCGTCGATCGCGCCCGGCAGGCTGCAGTACGGCTCCTTCAGCAGGTTGAACGCCGGTTGCGCCAGGAAGAAGCCGACGAGCAGACCCGCCACGATGCCGAGCGAGGCACGGAAGAGCCGGTTACGTAGTTCCCGGACGTGCTCGATGAGGGTCATCGAGCCGTCGGAGGCCCGTTCGAAATTGCTCGGAGCGCGCTTGCGCAACGCGAAGGCCGCCACGGTCTTCGGGCCCCTCGATCAGTTGTCGCGGACGCGCTGCACCGGGTCGACGACCGGCTGCTGCTGCGGCGAAGCCTGGTAAGGGGCCTGCTGCGGCTGGGCGGCCTGCGGCGGCAGCGTCTGGTAGCCGGACTGCGCGTCGGCCTTCTCGGCCAGGTCGCGGTCGTCGTCGTGCAGGCTCTTGGTCTCCGCCTTGATGATCCGCAGCGAACGGCCGAGCGAGCGGGCCGCGTCGGGGAGCCGCTTCGCGCCGAAGAGCAGGATCAGCACGACCACGAGTACGGCGATGTGCCACGGCTTGAGGGCACCCATGGGAAGCTCCAGTCGCTTGTGAGACAGCAGGGGTGTAACGCAGCCATCGTACGTGCGTATCGGCCCGTTGCCACCCGCCGGGGCGGGGGTGGTTCGTCCCGGCGGGTGAAGTCTTGACCAACCCAGGACGTCTCGTCAACAGCCGGTGAGAGATCCGTTCCGGCACCGCGCCGGATCGTGTGCGGGTCGGCGGAGACGCGGTGACCTGCGAACCGGCCTCAACCGTGCCGCTTCGCCTTGACGAGCTCGATCCGCCGCTGGACGACGGTGAGCTGCCGCTGCAGCGCCTCGGACCGCTCCTGGAGCGTCTGGGCGGCCCCGGCGAGTTCGAGGGCTTCGTCCTGCCGCCGCTGCAGCTTCACGGCGGCCCGGCGCAGCCCGGGCAGGCGCGCGAGCACCCCTCGCACGGCCGCCGCGAGCAGGACGAGGGTGGCCAGCACCACCGCGAGCACGATCCACCACAGCACGGCGGTCAGCCTACCGGGAGCCCGCGGCCAGCGCCGGGTCGGCGGCGGTCGGCGCCGGGGCGCGTCGGGCGTCCGGCGCCGGCTGGGCGTACGCGTCGAGCGCGGCGCTCGCCGCGTCCCGTACCTGCTCGGCCAGCTCGGCCGGCGCGACCACTGTCACGTCCGGGCCGAGGCCGAGCACGAATCGGCGCGCCCAGCCCAGGTCGGTGACCCGCAGCGACACCAGCCAGTGGTCGGCGTCCCCGGCCCGGACCTCCTCGCACGGGTAGTACTCGGTGATCCACCGTTCGCCGCGACCGACCCGCAACGTGATCAGTGGCAGGTCCGGAGAGGGCCGGAACGCCCCGTCGCTGAGATCGTGCGGGCGGGCCTGCGGCGGCACCACCGCCGACTCGTCCAGCTCGGTGACCGCGTCGATCCGGTCGGCCCGGAACAACCGGACCGCCTCCGCCCGGCGGCACCACGCCTCCACGTACGCCCGGCCGCTGACCATCAGCATGCGCAGCGGATCGATGACCCGCTCGGTGGTCTCGTCCCGGGCCGCCGTGTAGTAGGTGATCCGCAGCGCCCGGCCGCCCTCGACGGCCCCGCGCAGCGCCTCCACGCGCCCGACGTCCGCCGGCAGCCGCACCTCCACGGGAGCGCCGACCAGGTCACCGGCCGCATTCTCGATCTTGGCGAGGGCGCGCTCCACCGCCTCCCGGTTGGCCACCCCGGGCGTCTCGGCGAGCATCCGCAGCGCCACCACCAGGGCGAGCGCCTCGTCCGGGGTGAGACGCAGCGGCCGGTCGATGCCGGCGTCGTAGGTGATGGTCACCCGATCACCGTCGAAGGCCATGTCGATCAGGTCACCCGGCCCGTAACCGGGCAGCCCGCAGACCCAGAGCAGCTCCAGGTCCTCGCGCAGCTGCCGTTCGGTGACGGCCAGGTCCCCGGCGGCCTCGGCGATCTCGATGCCGGGGCGGGCCAGCAGGTAGGGCACGAGGTTGAGCAGTCGCGCCAACCGGTCGGCGGAGGTACGGGAGCCGCCCTTGGCGGTGGGACGGGTCATCTGCTGCCTCCGGCGGTCGCCAGGTCGTCGTGCCGGGACGCGATCTCCTTCAGCCGCTGGATCACGGCCTCACGCACCTCCGGCGGGTCGAGCACGCGCACGTCCGGGCCGTAGCCGACGAGGTGGCGGGCGAGCGACTCCGGGTCGGCGTACGGCAGGACCAGCCGGTCCCCGTCCGGCCCGGCGACGACCTCCACCGCCCAGCGGCGCAGCCCGGCGGCCCGGCCCGGCGCGGCGAGGACGGTCGCCCGCCCGGTCCGCTCCACCGGCCCGGACCAGCGGGCGACATGACTGATCAGGTCGACCCCCGCCGGCGGCTCGTACGCGCTCGGGTCACCGGTGACCCGCACCGCGCCGACCACCCGGGAGAGCCGGAAGCACCTGGTCGCCTCCCGGTCCAGGTCGTGGCCGACGACGTACCAGCGGCCGCGCCAGCAGACCACGCCCCAGGGCTGGAGGCGGCGCCGGGTCGGCGCGTCCTGGTCGGGCACCCGGTAGTCGAAGCCGACCTCCCGGCGGTCCCGGGCGGCGGCGGTCAGCGGGGCGAAGGCCGGGTCCACGGTGACCATCGGCTCCAGGCCGAGGGTGGCCTGCGGGTCGACGTCCACCCCGGCGGCACGCAGCTTCGCCAGCCCCGAGGAGGCCGCGGCCGCCAGCCCGGCGTGCTGCCAGAGCCGCGCGGCGATCCCCACGGCGGCCGCCTCGTCGGGTTCGAGGGGAATGTCGGGCAGAGCGTACTCACGGCGGGCGATGCGGTAACCCGGCTCGGAGTCGAAGACGCTCGCGGTGCCGGTCTCCAGCGGGACGCCCAGCTCGCGCAGCTCGGCCTTGTCCCGCTCGAACTTGCGCTGGAACGCCTCGTGGTCACGGGCGTCGTCCGGATCGTGTTCGTAGCCGGGCACGGTCGCGGCGATCTGCGCGGCGGTCAGGAACCGGCGCGTGGAGAGTAGACAGATCACCAGGTTGACCAGGCGTTCGGTGCGGGTACGGGACACGCATAGACGCTAGCAGTCGACCCGACGCGGGCGCGCACCCACGCGGGCGCGGCGTGTGGTGGGCAACCACACCGTGGGTGCGGCTCCCGTCCGGCGGTCGACCGGCCGGGGCCATAGTGTTTTGCCATGGCACAACCGGAAGCCAAGAGCGAGAGCGTCGGCACCGTGATCATCGCCGGTGCGGCGAACCTCGCCATCGCGGCAGCGAAGCTGGTCGCGGGCCTGATCTCCGGCTCCGCGGCCATGCTCTCCGAAGCCGCCCACTCGGTCGCCGACACCACCACCGAGCTGCTGCTGTTCATGGCCCTGCGCCGAGGTGCCCGGCCGGCGGACGCCCGGCACCCGTTCGGCTACGGCAAGGAGAGCTACATCTGGGCCTTCTTCGCGGCCCTGTTCACCTTCGTCGCCGGCGCCGGCTTCGCGATCACGCACGGGATCACCACGATCCTCGTGCACGAACACAGCGGCGACTTCCTGGTCTCGTACGTCGTGCTCGCGGTCTCCTTCGTCATCGAGGCGATCTCGCTGGGCCGGGCGGTACGCCAGGTGCGCCGCGAGGCCCGCAGGTGGGGCACCACCGGGCGCCGCTACCTGCGCCTGACCGCCGACACCACGGTCAAGGCGGTCGTCCTCGAGGACAGCGCCGCGCTCATCGGCCTGATCCTGGCCGGGTGCGGCGTCGCGCTCTCCGAACTCACCGGCGACGAGCTGTGGGACGGGATCGCCTCGGTGCTGATCGGCGTGCTGTTGCTGGTGGTGGCCGCCACGCTGGCGTACAGCAACCTGTCGCTGCTGGTCGGGCGGGCGGTGCCGGAACGCCTGCAGGGCGAGATCGAGCGCTCCCTGGCCGGGCTGCCCGAGGTGACCCGGGTCGGCACGCTCTTCACCATGCAGCTCGGCCCGGAGGACATCCTCGTCGCCGCCAAGGTCGACTTCCGGGACGAGGCCACCGGCGCGGACATCGAGGCCGCCGCCGACGAGGCGGAACGGCGGCTGCGGGAGCGCTACCCGGAGGTCCGGTACCTCTTCCTCGACCCGACCCGGTCGATGCCCGGCGGCGCCCGGGCGGCCCGGGAACCGGAACCCCCGATCGAGGACGGCCCGGTCGACCCCGGCCTGCGCTGACCCGGCCCGGACAGACACACCGCCGGACGGCGGACACGATCCGCACCTGGACCCGGTGCCGGGCCGGCCGGCCCGCGGACGCTAGCGTGCCCGTCATGGTGCGATGGCGGTCCGGAACGGTGACGGCGCTGCGACGGCAGTGGGCCGGGGCGGTGGAGCTGGACGTGACGCTCGCCGACGGTTCGCCCATGCGGGCGCTGGCCTACCCCCACCTGGTCGGCCGGCCCGAGCCGGGCGACCGGGTGCTGCTCAACGCCGGCGCGCTGCTGATGGGCCTCGGCACCGGCGGGTACGCCCTGGTGGTGGCGCTGCCGGACCGGCTGCCGCCGGACCCGCCGCAGGCCGACGACACCCGCGACAGCGGTCACCTGGTCAAGGCCCGCTACACCCCGCTGCAGCCGATCCTGCTCGGCGTGGACGAGGAGGCCTCACCGCACCGGGCGCTCCTCGAGACCGCCGAGGACCTGGGCGGCATGCCCGTGGTCACGGCCGACCTGCACTCGGCCCTGCCGGCGATCGTCGCCGGCGTCCGCGCCGACGCCCCACACGCCCGGATCGCGTACGTGCTCACCGACGGCGGAGCCCTCGCCGCCTGGTTCTCCCGCACCCTCGCCGGGCTGCGCGACGAACTGGCCGGCACCATCACCGTCGGGCAGGCCTTCGGCGGCGACCTGGAGGCGAGCACGCTGCACAGCGGGCTGCTCGCCGCCCGCCACGTGCTCGACGCCGACGTGGCGGTCGTCTCCCAAGGCCCCGGGAACCTCGGCACCGGTACCCGCTGGGGCTTCTCCGGGGTGGCCGTCGGCGAGGCGGTCAACGCCATCGCCACGCTGGGCGGACGCCCCGTCGGGTCGCTGCGCATCTCCGACGCCGACGCCCGCCCGCGCCATCGCGGCGTGTCCCACCACAGCCTCACCGCGTACGGCCGGGTGGCGCTGGCCCCGGCCGAGCTGGTGGTGCCCGACGGTCTCGACCCGACGCTCGCCGCCGACGTCGACGCCGAACTCGCGCCGCTCGCCGCGCGGCACCGGATCGTCCGGGTACGCACCGACGGTCTCGACGCCGCGCTGCGGGCCACTCCGGTGCCGCTCTCCACCATGGGACGCGGCCTCGACGCCGACCACGCCTACTTCCTCACCGCCGCGGCCGCCGGTCGCCACGCCGCCACCCTGCTGGGCTGACCGCCACCGCCGCCGGACGACCGGCGAGACGGTGACACCCGCGGCGGTCAGCGGACCACGGGACGCTTCTCCTGCGGCAGCCCGGCGATCACCTCGGGTGGCAGGTTGACGGTGTCCGCCACCACCTCGGCCGGCGTGTTCGCCATCCACTGGGTCAGCGAGATGTCGGCGAACCGGGGTTTGCGGAACATCTCCAGGTAGACCAGCGGCTCCGAACCAAGGTTCTCGATGTAGTGGCCATAGGCGAACGGCACGTATCCCACGTCACCGGCCCGGAAGTCGAACGTCCGCGCCACGCCCGTGCTCGCGAAGACCCCCATCCGGCCCTGCCCGGAGATGTAGTACTGCCACTCGTCGTCGTTGGGGTGCCAGTGCATCTCGCGTAGGCCGCCCGGCTCCACCTCGACGAGGGCGGCGCAGATGGTGGTGGCCGCCGCGAAGGTGGAGACGTCGGCGACGCGGACCGTGCCACCGGGGAACCGCTGCGGTTGCTGGGCGAGCATCCGGTGGCTGAAGCTGCTCGGCACGTCGCCGGTCGGGCTGATCACCCGGTCCCGCTCCAACGGCGGCGGCAGCTGCCCGGCGAAGATGTACTTCTCCCGCTCCGGCAGCCGGTCCAGCAGCTCCGGGGCCCAGCCGAAGTTCTTCGCCAGCACCTCCCGCGGGGTGTGCGCGAACCAGTCGCTGATCAGGAACGTGCCGTTCTCCGAGAACGCCCCGTCGTCGAAGACCAGCAGGAACTCCACGCCCTCGTCGAGGGCCTGGATGTGGTGCGGCACGCCCTTCGGGAAGAACCACAGGTCCCCGGCGCGCACGTCGTCGAGGAAGTTGCGCCCCTCCTGGTCGACCGCGCTGATCCGGCAACTGCCGCTCAACACGTACGCCCACTCGGACTGCTTGTGCCAGTGCAGCTCCCGGTACGCCCCCGGCTCCAGGGCCATGTCCACGCCGCTGAGCTCCGTGGCGATCGGCAGCTCCCGCTGGGTTATCTCGCGGGTCCAGCCGCCCTGCTCGATGCGGGTGTGCGCGTCCGCGAAGGAGAACCGCAGGTTCGGTACGGTTCCGGCGTCCGTGGCGGGCGGAACGAGCAGGTCCGGGTTCTCCCGGTCCCGCGTCACGTCCCGCGGCCCGGGATCCCGCCAGCCCCCGCCGCCCCGCTCCGGCTGCGGCACCCTCATCTCGTTCATGATCGCCTCCCGCGTCGTGGCGTGCCCGGTCATCGCCGGGCCGACGGGCAGGCGCGCGCTGACCGTGCGGCGGCGACGACGGGGCCTACCCGACACCGCGACCCGGACGGGCCATTCGCTGGCCCGCCCGGGTCACCCGAACAGGAGGCCCGCCACGGAGGCGGGAGGAGGCGGCGCGGTGCGGCTCAGACGAGGAAGATCAGGGCGAGCCAGCCGCCGACGATCAGCAGCAGCGCGAGCGCGAGCACCCACGTCGGCACTCTGTACTCACCGCGCCGGTTCCGTTCGATCTCGTCGCGGATCTTCGTCCGGCGGCGCTCCACCCAGTTCTGGCGCTGCCGGCCACTGTCGGTGGGCTCTCGGCCCGACTGCGGGCCCGGGGATGTCGTCATGGCCCGGCCAGCCTACCGGGCGGTCCGGGCCGGCGGCGCGCCACCGCCGGCCCGGCCCCTCCACGGGGCTCACATGCTGGCGATCAGCCGCTCGACCCGCTCGTCGTACGCCCGGAACGGGTCCTTGCAGAGTACGGTGCGCTGCGCCTGGTCGTTGAGCTTCAGGTGCACCCAGTCGACGGTGAAGTCACGCCGCTTCTCCTGCGCGTGCCGGATGAACTCCCCGCGCAGCCGGGCACGGGTCGTCTGCGGCGGCGTCTCCTTCGCCTCGAAGATCTCCGGATCCGTCGCCACCCGGTCCACGTCGCCGCGCCGCTCCAGCAGCGCGTAGAGGCCCCGGCCGCGACGAAGGTCGTGGTAGGCCAGGTCCATCTGAGCCACCCGCGGATGCGACAGCGGCAGGTCGTGCTTGCGCTGGTAACGCTCGATCAGGCGCAGCTTCGTCACCCAGTCGATCTCCCGGGCCACCGGATCCAGGTCGCCGGTCTCCACCGCCCCCAGCACCCGACCCCACAGCTCCACCACCCGCTTGGCGGTCTGGTCGCCACCACGCCGCTCGACGAACTCGGTCGCCCTGGAGAGGTACTCCTGCTGGATCTCCAGCGCGCTGATCTCCTTACCGGAGGCGAGGCGCACCTTGCGCCGCCCGGTGATGTCGTGGGACACCTCGCGGATCGCCCGGATCGGGTTCTCCAGCGACAGGTCCCGCATCACCACCCCGGCCTCGATCATCCGCAGCACGATGTCGGCGGAGCCGACCTTGAGCAGTGTGGTGACCTCGTTCATGTTGGAGTCGCCGACGATCACGTGTAGCCGGCGGTAACGCTCGGCGTCGGCGTGCGGCTCGTCCCGGGTGTTGATGATGGGACGGCTGCGCGTCGTCGCCGAGGAGACCCCCTCCCAGATGTGCTCGGCCCGCTGCGAGAGGCAGTAGACGGCGCCCCGCGGGGTCTGCAGCACCTTGCCCGCACCACAGATCAACTGCCGGGTGACCAGGAACGGGATCAGCACGTCGGCCAGCCGGCCGAACTCGCCGTGCCGGGACACCAGGTAGTTCTCGTGGCAACCGTACGAGTTGCCGGCCGAATCGGTGTTGTTCTTGAACAGGTAGATCTCACCCGCGATGCCCTCGTCGTGCAGCCGCTTCTCCGCGTCGACGAGCAGCCCCTCGAGGATCCGCTCACCGGCGCGGTCGTGGGCCACCAGGTCGACCACCGAGTCGCACTCCGGAGTGGCGTACTCCGGGTGGGATCCGACGTCCAGGTAGAGCCGGGCCCCGTTACGCAGGAACACGTTGCTGGACCGGCCCCAGGACACGACCCGGCGGAAGAGGTAGCGGGCCACCTCGTCCGGGGAGAGCCGCCGCTGTCCGCGGTAGGTGCAGGTGACGCCGTACTCGGTCTCGAGGCCGAAGATTCGCCGCTCCATGGTGTGACATTAGCCGCCCGAAGCCCGGATTGGGCAGCGCTCAAGAGCGTGGCCTTCCCACGCGGCCGGCCGCCCACCGGACCGCCACCCGCGGACCCGGCCCCGCGCCACCGGCCGACCGGCACCTCGACAGCCGCGCAGACCCTCGTCGCCGGCGGCGCCGCGCCCCTCGACTCGGCGTCGAACCTGCGGCCGCTCACCGGCGCCGAGCCGCTACCGCACCCTGGCACCGCCACCCCTGATCGTCCACTTCGCCGCCGGGTCGCACGTCGCCGCCGAAGCCGCCCCGGCCGCCGAAACCGGGCGAGCCGCCGGCCGAGCCGACCGCAGGGCGGTCGACCGGGCCGGCGGCTCGTCGCGGACTCAGGCGCGGGCGTCGCTCAGGACTCGCCCTCGGACTCCCGGCGCTCCAGATCTGCCGAGGCGGCGGACGTGGTCGGCTTGTGCGCCTCCCCCGTCGGCGCCGTCGGCGTCTGCGGGCCACCCGCCGGCTCCTCGGCCACCCCACCGTCCAGCAACGCCGTCAGCGCCGCCCCGGTGATCCGGCGGAACGTACGGCCGATGCGGCGGCGGTCGAGGACCGCCACCTCCAGCTGGTTCGCGGCGATGGTCCGGGCGGCGCCGCCCTCGCCGCCGACGCTGCCCAGCGCCTTCACGGCCACCTTCACCGCCTCGCCGAGCGTCATGTCCGCCCGGTGCTCCGCCTTGAGCACACCGGTGATCGCCTCCGCCTGGCCGCCCATGGCCATCCGGCCGGGCTCGTCGTTGACCGAGCCGTCGTACGTGAGCCGGTAGAGCTCGTCGTCGTCGGGCGCCGCGCCGACCTCCGCCACGCAGATCTCCACCTCGAACGGCTTCGACTGCTCGGTGAAGATGGCGCCCAGGGTCTGCGCGAACGCGTTCGCCAGCGCCCGGCCGGTGACGTCGCGCCGGTCGTAGGAGAGCCCGTTCAGGTCGGCCATCCGCACGCCGGCCCGGCGCAGGTTCTCGAACTCGTTGTAGCGGCCCACGGCCGCGAAGCCGATCCGGTCGTAGATCTCACTGACCTTGTGCAGGGCGCTGGAGAGGTTCTCGGCGACGAAGAGCACCCCACCCTCGTAGCTCAGGACCACCGCGCTGCGCCCGCGGGCGATGCCCTTGCGGGCCAGCTCGGAGCGGTCGCGCATGATCTGCTCGGGCGAGGCGTAGAACTGCATGGCCACGGCGGCTGGTTCTCCTTAGCGCTGTGCGGAACGACTGCTGACGACTGCGGACGGCCGGTCAGCCGCCCGGGTTCTCCATCCGGGCGGAGACCACGGCCTCCGCGATCGCCCCCGTCTCGGCGTCGGTGAGCCGGTGCGTGCCCTCCGCGGTCGCGGTCATCACCACGGGGTAGATGCGGCGGGTCAGGTCGGGACCACCGGTAGCCGTGTCGTCGTCGGCGGCGTCGTAGAGCGCCTCGACCGCGAGCTTGGTGGCGTCGTCGATCGACAGCCCGGCCCGGAACCGCTTCTTGAGCGCGGACTTGGCGAACAACGAGCCGGAGCCGATGGCGTCGTAGCCGGTCTCCTCGTACGGGCCGCCGGTCACGTCGAAGCTGAAGATCCGACCGGCCCTCGCCGGGTCGGCGGCGGCCAGATCGAAGCCGGCGAAGAGCGGGATCACCGCGAGCCCCTGCATGGCGGCGCCGAGGTTGCCCCGGATCATCGAGGCGAGCCGGTTGGCCTTGCCGTCGAGCGAGAGCATGGCGCCCTCGATCTTCTCGTAGTGCTCCAGCTCCACCTGGAACAGCCGCATCAGCTCGATGCCGATACCGGCGGTGCCGGCGATGCCGACCAGTGAGTACGCGTCGGCCGGGTGCACCTTCTCGATGTCCCGCTGGGCGATCAGGTTGCCCATCGTGGCCCGCCGGTCGCCCGCCATCACGACGCCCCCGGCGGCGGAGATCGCCACGATGGTGGTCGCGTGCGGCGCCATGTCGGCCGCCATGCCCGGGGGCAGCGGCCGTCGGCCGGGCAGCATCTCGGGTGCCACCTTGCTCAGGAACGAGGTGAAGGAGGACGTCCCCGCGTTGGTGAACACATCTGGTAGACGCCCGGATGGATCAAAACCCGCTGCCACGTGGTTCCTCTCAGGTACGTGATCGCCCTGGCCAGCCGCTCTGGACTGTCCCGGAACTGGCCAAGACCACCGTTGCAGTTGAAGCAGAGTATCCCGCGCACCCACCCGGTGCGATGATCGTGGTCCAGATGTTCCGGATCGGGGGTACCGCAGACGGCGAACACCCCACCTTGCTCGGTCAGGAGTTCATCGAACTCCTTCTGCCCGACGCCGTACCGCCGCCGCAGGTGGTATTCACGACTGCCGCCGTAGAGCCGCTGCTTGGATTCACGGCCCCGCGCGTTGTGGCAGGGCTTGCAGTAGCTGTGCCGTCCGCTGGCATTGGTGGTCCGTGGAAAGTCCGCCAACGGCTTGATCTGCTGGCAGTCCGGGCAGCACTTCAGTCCATCCACGACCGGCACGGCGGGCGTCCGCTGTGCGGCGATCCCGCGTTTACGGCGGCTCGCTGCGGAGCGGGCGGCCGCGCAGGTCTTACAGTAGAACGCGAGCCCGTCGGGCCGACGTTTGTTGCGGTGGAACGCCGACGCGGGAAGCGATTGACCGCACTGGGGACAGACCTTGTCCGTCGCCTCGGGCGAATCGGACATACCCCCTATTGTCCCCCTTTCTGGACGTATCCTCTCACAAATTCCTCGGCGTTCTCTTCGAGGACGGAGTCGATCTCGTCGAGCAGGTCGTCGACGTCCTCGGTGATCTCGGCGTGCCGCTCGGCGACCTCCGGGTTCGCCTCGGTGGTGACGTCCTCGATCTCCTCGTTCTGGCGGGACTTGCCCGACTGCGACTGACCGCCGCTGTCACGAGTGGCCATCTGGTGCCTCCTCCAACGATCTCTTGCGAGAAACTTACCTCGCGCGGGCGACGAAAAGCCCGCCGCGCGCCGTAGTCGACGCGCAGCGGGCTCGGCCGCGATCCGGGTCAGCCGCCGGTCAGCGTCTCCAGCAGGTCCTTCGCAGAGGCACACCTGTCGAAGAGGGCGCCGACGTGCTTACGGGTGCCCCGCTCCGGCTCCATCATCGGCACCCGTACCAGCGACTCCCGGCCCACGTCGAAGATGACCGAGTCCCAGCTCGCCGCGACCACCTCGGAGGCGTACTGGGCGAGGCAGCGGCCGCGGAAGTAGGCCCGGGTGTCCTCCGGGGGCTCGGTCATGGCGGTGCGGGTGTCCTCGTCGCTGAGCAGCGTCTTCATCGCACCCCGGGAGACCAGGCGGTGGTAGAGGCCCTTCTCCGGCCGGACGTCGGAGTACTGCAGGTCGACCAGCTGGAGCTTGTGCGCCCCCCAGCCGAGCTTCTCCCGCTCCTGGTAGCCGTGGAGCAGCCGCAGCTTCGCCACCCAGTCCAGCTCGTCGGCGCAGAGCATCGCGTCCCGCCCGAGCCGGTCCAGCACGCTCTCCCAGCGGGCCAGCACGTCCTCGGTCTGGGCGTCCACATCGTCGCCGTAACGGTCGTCGACAAAGGAGCGCACGCGCTCGTAGTACGCCCACTGCACGTCCAACGCCGTGAGCCGCCGCCCGTCCCGCATCCGCATCAGGTGGGTGAGCGACGGATCGTGGCTGACCGCGCGCAGCTCGTTGACCGGGTCGGCGATGCCCAGGTCGGGGCCGAGCGCCTTCTCCTCGATCATCGTGAGGATCAGCGCGGTGGTGCCGACCTTCAGGTAGGTGGAGATCTCGGAGAGGTTGGCGTCACCGATGATGACGTGCAGCCGCCGGTACTTGTCCGCGTCCGCGTGCGGCTCGTCGCGGGTGTTGATGATCGGCCGCTTGAGGGTGGTCTCCAGCCCGACCTCGACCTCGAAGAAGTCGGCCCGCTGGGAGATCTGGAAGCCGTTCTGGCCGCCGTCCTGGCCGATGCCCACCCGTCCGGCGCCGCAGACGATCTGCCGGGTGACGAAGAACGGGGTCAGGTACGCGACGATGTCCGCGAACGGCGTCTGCCGACGCATCAGGTAGTTCTCGTGGGCGCCGTAGCTGGCGCCCTTGTTGTCGGTGTTGTTCTTGTAGAGGTGGATGGGCTGGGTGCCGGGGATGGTGGCCGCCCGCCGGGACGCCTCGGCCATCACACGCTCGCCGGCCTTGTCCCAGCGCACCACGTCCAGCGGATTGGTGACCTCCGGAGTGGAGTACTCCGGGTGGGCGTGGTCGACGTAGAGGCGCGCACCGTTGGTCAGTATGACGTTGGCGAGCCCCAGGTCCTCGTCGGCGAGGGCCTCCGCGGGGTCGTACGCGGCGCCGGAGTAGGTGAAGCCCCGGGCGTCGCGCAGCGGCGACTCCTCCTCGTAGTCCCAGCGGGCGCGGCCACCGCGGTTGAGTTCCGGACGCGCGCCGTAGGCGTTCACCACCTGCGAGGAGGTCACCATCGGGTTGGCTCCGGCCTGACCGGGCACGGAGATGCCGTACTCGACCTCGGTGCCCATGATCCGTCGTACGCTCATCGACCTGCTCGCTCCGCTCGCCCGTCCGGTCCCCCGTCCCGTCGAGCGTAGTCGGCCACACGGCGTACGGGGGCGTGCCAGACGTCGCGCCGTCTGCAAATGGCGGGGAGGGTGCGCCGCGGCCGGGCCCGGCGGGCCGAGGCGGTCCGGCCGGGAGCGGACGTGGCGGTGGGGTCGGGCGCGGCGATCGACGGGGCCCGGGGCGTACGCCACCCCGAGCCCCGTCGTGTCGCGCTGCCGGTCAGAGGTACTGGCCGGTGTTGCTGGCGGTCTCGATGGACCGTCCGGCCTCGGCGCCCTTGCCGCCGGAGACGAGCGTGCGGATGTAGACGATCCGCTCGCCCTTCTTGCCGGAGATGCGGGCCCAGTCGTCCGGGTTGGTGGTGTTGGGCAGGTCCTCGTTCTCCCGGAACTCGTCGACGCAGGCGTCGAGCAGGTGCTGCAGTCGCAGTCCCTTGCGGTTGGAGGTGAGGAACTCCTTGATGGCCATCTTCTTGCCCCGGTCGACGATGTTCTGGATCATCGCGCCGGAGTTGAAGTCCTTGAAGTAGAGGACTTCCTTGTCGCCGTTGGCGTAGGTGACCTCGAGGAAGCGGTTCTCCTCGGTCTCGGAGTACATCCGCAGCACGACCGCGTCGATCATCGCCGCCACGGTGGCCTGTGGGTCACCGCCGTGCTCGGTCAGGTCGTCGGCGTGCAGCGGCAGACCCGAGAGGATGTACTTGGAGAAGATGTCCTTGGCCGCCTCGGCGTCCGGCCGCTCGATCTTGATCTTCACGTCGAGCCGGCCGGGGCGCAGGATGGCCGGGTCGATCATGTCCTCGCGGTTCGAGGCGCCGATGACGATGACGTTCTCCAGGCCCTCCACACCGTCGATCTCGCTGAGCAGCTGCGGAACGATGGTGTTCTCGACGTCCGAGGAGACACCGGAGCCGCGGGTACGGAAGACCGAGTCCATCTCGTCGAAGAACACGATCACCGGGGTGCCCTCGCCGGCCTTCTCCCGCGCCCGCTGGAAGATCAACCGGATGTGCCGCTCGGTCTCACCGACGTACTTGTTGAGCAGCTCGGGGCCCTTGATGTTGAGGAAGAAGCTGGTGTGCTTCTCCTCGCCGCGCCGCTCGGCGATCTTCTTGGCCAGGGAGTTGGCCACCGCCTTGGCGATCAGCGTCTTGCCGCAGCCGGGCGGGCCGTAGAGCAGGATCCCCTTGGGCGGGCGGAGCTGGTGCTCGCGGAACAGGTCGGCGTGCAGGAAGGGCAGCTCCACCGCGTCGCGGATCTGCTCGATCTGCGACTGGAGGCCACCGATGTCGGAGTAGTCGACGTCGGGCACCTCCTCCAGGACCAACTCCTCGACCTCGCTCTTCGGGATCCGCTCGTACGCGTACGCCGAACGGGGCTCGATCATGAGCGAGTCGCCGGCCCGGATCGAGGACCCGATCAGGCTCTCGGCGAGGTGCACGATGCGCTCCTCGTCGGAGTGGGAAACCACCAGCGCCCGGTCACCGGGACCGCCGCCGGGGCTCTCCAGCACCTCCTTGAGCATGACCACCTCGCCGACCCGCTCGTAACCGAACGCGTCGACGATGTTGAGCGCGTCGTTGAGCAGGACCTCCTGGCCGCGCCGCAGTTCGGCGACGTCCAACGACGGCGACACCGCGACCCGTAGCTTGCGGCCGCCGGTGAAGACGTCGACGGTTCCGTCGTCGTGTCGGGCGAGGAACACTCCGTAACCGCTCGGTGGTTGGGCGAGGCGGTCGATCTCCTCCTTGAGCGTCACGATCTGCGCGCGAGCCTCCTTGAGGGTGCTCACGAGCCGGTCGTTGTTCTCGGTCAGCCGCGCCAACTGCGCCTGGGTGGCGGCCAGCCGCTCCTCGAGCTGCCGGACGTGTCGGGGGCCTTCGGTCAACTTGCGCCGCACCAGGGCGAGTTCCTCTTGAAGGAACGCGACCTGCGTGGAGAGATCGTGGGCCTCCTTCTCCCACCGTGCGGCGCGCGAGTCCGCGTCGTCGCTGCGTGCCACGTCCCACCTCCCCGGGGGGCTTGAACGTTCTGCCCTAACACTAGCCGCTATGAGCCCGATTCGGTCCCGCGCAACGCCCCTGTCACTGAACCTTGATCGCTACGGGTGGGTCATCAGGACCGTTGCGGGCATTCGGGTACCGTCGGGGCGTGGGACGGGAGAACATGGGGGGTGCGCCGGTGGCGCAGGTCGCGACGGACCAGCTTCAGGTCTGGGTGGACCAGGATCTCTGCACGGGCGACGGGCTCTGCGTGCAGTACGCGCCGGAGGTCTTCGAGTTCGACGTCGACGGGCTGGCCTACGTCAAGGGCTCCGACGGTGAGCTGTTGCAGGCCCCCGGCAGCCGCGTCGATGTTCCGGAGCACCTGCGCCTCGAGGTGATCGACTCGGCGAAGGAGTGCCCGGGCGAGTGCATCCACGTCGTACGCGCCGGCGACGGCGTCGAGGTGGCCGGTCCCGACGCCGACTGAGCAGATACGAAGAGATGCCCGGCGGCGTGCCGCCGGGCATCTCTTCGTATCTGGCCCGTCTCCGGCCGGTCAAAGCGTCGGCCGGTCTCCCCGGCCGGTCAGAGCATCGGTCGGCCGACGACCGAGGCGACCAGCCGGGCGAACTCCTCCAGCCGGGCGATCTGCCCGGCGCCGCCGTCGTCGAGGGTCTTGCCGAACCGCAGCGCGTCGTGCCGGGGCCCGCCGACCACCTCCTCGGGTGGCGGCGCCTCGTCGAGCGAGGTGAGCAGCAGGTAGACGTCGATGCTGTCGACGCGGACCGTACCGTTGTCGGCGCGGGTGAGCCGGCGGCGGCAGCCGACCTCGGTGACCGTGGAGACCGGCACCACCCGCAGCGACGAGGTCATCGACCCGGGCGGTCCCTCGCCCGGCGGCACGTCCTCGCCGTGCCAGAGGATCAGCCGGCTGCCGTCGCAGACGACGACCTCCTGCCAGACACCGTTGACCTCGTTGACGAACCGTTCCAACGTGAAGCCGAGCACCGACGCGCCGCGCAGCACCCCGCCGAACGCCTCCAGGGCGATGTCCGGGTCCCGCAGGTAGGCCCGCGCGGCCGACTCCAGATCCTGGTACGGCGACCAGTCCGGGAAGACCGCTGGCAGGTCACCGCCGCCGTAGCCCGGGCTGCTCATACCGCATCCTCCCTCTGGTCGGCGCCCCCGTGAACCGTTCGCGGACGGAACAACCGTGCACTCATGCCAGGCCGCCCGTCACGGCGTGTCCATCTCCTCCGCTGCGTCGGGAGCTGTCACCGCTGCCTGGGCGGCCGCCTGCCGGGCGGCCTCCGCCTCCCGCAGCACCTGGCGGCGCTGCACGTACGCCTCGGTGCCCTTGCTCGGCTTGCGTCGCCGCGGCGGCGCGGTGACGCCGGGGGCGAGCTTGCGGGCGGAGACCAGGAAAGCGGTGTGGGCGACCATCCGGTGGTCCGGGCGGACGGCGAGGCCCTCGGCGTGCCAGTCGCGCACCAGCGACTCCCAGGCCCGGGGCTCGGTCCAGCCGCCCCGCTCGCGCAGTGCCTCGACCAGTTCGGAGAGCTGCGGGGTCGTCGCCACGTAGCCGATGAACACCCCGCCGGGCAGCAGCGCCCGCTCGACCATGTCGAGGGTCTCCCAGGGGGTGAGCATGTCGAGGATGATCCGGTCGAAGCCGGTCTCCTGACACTGGGCGACGTCGCCGACGTGCAGGTTCCAGGCCGGGTGCGGGCCGTTGAAGAAGGACTCCACGTTGCGGCGGGCGATCTCGGCGAAGTCCTCGCGCACCTCGAACGAGTGCAGCTCCCCCTCGGCGCCGACCGCCCGCAGCAGCGAGCAGCTGAGCGCGCCGGAGCCCGCGCCGGCCTCGAGCACCTTGGCGCCGGGGAAGATGTCGCCCATCGCCACGATCTGCGCCGAGTCCTTCGGGTAGATCACCTGGGCGCCGCGGGGCATGGAGAGCACGTAGTCGGCGAGCAGCGGGCGCAGGGCGAGGAAGGCGGTGCCGCCGCCGGTGGTGGTGACCACGCTGCCGTCGGGCTGACCGATGAGCGCGTCGTGGTCGAGGATGCCGCGGTGGGTGTGGAAGGCCTTGCCGGGCTCCAGGGTGATGGTGTGCATCCGCCCCTTCGGGTCGGTCAGCTGCACCCGGTCGCCGACCTGGAAGGGGCCTCGGCGCGCCGGGGCCGGCCCGGGGCGGTCGGCGGGCACCGGGGCGCCGGGGGCGGCGGAGGGAGTTGCGCTCACGTGTTCATCTTCCGGTCGGGTTCGAGGAGCTGGGCGAGATCCGCGATGTGCAGAACGCCGACGACATCTTCGCCTGAGGTCACCACGTACCGTGCGCCCGGGTGGGTCTGCACGGCCTCCATCACGCGTTCCCCGTCGAGCCCGAGGGGAAGGGTGGGCAGCGCGGCGAGCGGCCGGGACACCGCGTCGACGGCGAGCCAGGGTCGACGCTCGACCGGCACCGCCGCCACCTCGGCCGGGTCGACCAGGCCGACGGGTCGACCGGTGCTGTCGGTGACGAGCAACGCCGCGTCGGCCCGGGCGTGCTCGGCTCGGCGCTGCGCCTCGGCGAGCGGGGTGCCGGTCGGCACCGGCCAGACCGGTCGGGCCAGGCGGGCCAGGTCGATCAGGGGGAAGCGCCGGCTGATCTTCGCGTACCGGATCGACTGGCCGGCGCCGCGCCAGAGGGTGAACGCCACCAGCAGCATCAGCGGCAGCGCCAGCGGGGCCAGTCGGTGGGTGAGGGTGAGGCCGGCGACCAGCGCCGCGGTGCCGGCCGCCACGATCCGGCCCACCCAGCCGGCCACCTCGGTGCCCCGGTGCCGGTCGCGGGTGACCGCCCAGACGGCGGCGCGCAGCGCCCGCCCGCCGTCGAGTGGCAGGCCGGGCAGGGCGTTGAAGACCGCGACGATCACGTTGCTCACCGCGAGCTGGAACGCGAGCTGGTTGGCGACGGTGTGATCGGGCAGGGCGAGGGTGACCACGACGGCGACCGCGCCGAGGACCGCGGAGACCGCCGGCCCGGCGAGCGACACCAGCAGGTCGACGCGGGGGGACGGGGCGTCGCGGTCCATCTCCGTGTAGCCGCCGAGCAGTTCGAGGGTGATCCCGCGTACGCCGATACCATAGCGGCGGGCGGTGAGCGCGTGGCCGAGCTCGTGCAGCAGCACCGAGCCGAGCAGGGAGACCACGAACCCGACGCCGATGACGTAGCCGCTGAGCTGCGACAGGGCGAGCTGATTGCGGGCGAACTCGGCGTACAGGACGGTGACCAGCAGGGCGAGCAGGAGCATGGAGGCGTTGAGGCGCAGCGGCACGCCGAAGACCCGTCCCACGGTCAGGGCGAGGCTGCCGAGGGGCCGGCGCCGGGGCCGGGACGTCTGCTCCATCGGGTCGATGCTACGGACTGCACCTGAGACGGCGCGCGGCACGGCGGGCGCGGAAGGTGTCACACCGGTGCCCTAATCTTCCGGACATGACGGCGGATCAGGTGACCACCCGACAGCCCACGCCCACGGCGGGGGCGCCGGCGACAGTGCGGGCGTCGTTGTCCCCGTCGCGGGCGGCGGATTTCAAGACCTGTCCCCTGCTCTACCGCTTCCGCAGCATCGACCGGCTGCCCGAGCGGCCCACCGTCGAGCAGGCCCGGGGCACGCTGGTGCACGCGGTGCTGGAGCGGCTCTTCGACCTGCCCGCCGCCGGCCGTCATCCGGACGCCGCCGGCGACCTGGTCGCCCCGCAGTGGGACCGGCTCGTCACCGAGCAGCCGGAGCTGGCCGGGCTCTTCCCCGCCGACGGCGACCCGGCCGCCCTCGCCGAGTTCCTCCGGTCGGCCGCAGGGCTGCTGGAGGGCTACTTCGCGGTGGAGGATCCGCGCCGGCTGGAGCCCGCCGAGCGGGAGAGCCTGATCTCGGCGGTGGTCGACGACGAGCTGCTGATCCGGGGTTACCTCGACCGGCTCGACGTGGCGCCGGACGGGGCGCTGCGGGTGGTCGACTACAAGACCGGCGGCGCGCCGCGTGAGGCGTTCGAGGCGCGGGCCCTGTTCCAGCTGAAGTTCTACGCGCTCGTGCTGTGGCGTACCCGGGGGGTCGTCCCGCGGGTGCTGCGTCTGCTCTATTTGCGCGACGCCGAGGTCTGCGACTACACCCCCGACGCCGACGAGCTGGTCCGGTTCGAGCGGACCGTGGTGGCGTTGTGGCGGGCGATCGAGCAGGCCACCGCGCAGCAGGACTTCCGGCCCCGGCCGAGCCGACTCTGCGACTGGTGCAGCCACCAGGCGCTCTGCCCGAGCTTCGGCGGCACACCCCCGCCGTTTCCGGCGCACGCGGCGAGCGCCGACCCGCTGCTCGACGCGCGATCGCGGCCCGCGCAGCCCGGGGCGGACGAGTGAGCCTCCTCCCCGGGGAGGAGATCGGGCTCGTCTTCGACGACGATCAGCGCCGCCGGAAGGCGGCTAGCGTCTCGGTATGACCGAGCGCGTGTGGGGGCTGCTGCGTCGGCGCCCGCTCGCCGCCGACGCGCTGCTCGCCGCCGCCCTGGTGGCGATGGAGCTGGTGTTCGCGCTGATCACGCCGCGCGAGCTCTGGTCGCGGTCGCTGCCGGTGACGGTGGCCTGGAGCGTGGCGTGCGCGGCGCCGTTGGTGCTGCGCCGGGTGGCGCCCTGGCCGGCGATCGGCGCGGCGGTGGCCACGCTGGGGCTTCCGGCGGTGACCGGGCTGGGCGCCGGGGTGCAGGGGTTGACGTTCGCCGTGCTGACCTTCACGGTGGCGGCGCGGTGGCAGGCCCGGCGGGCGGCGGCGGCCGCAGCAGTGCTGTGGGTGCCGGTGGCGGTGGCCAACGTGGTCGCACCGGTCGACGGCCTGCTGGCCGTCAGCCCGACCCTGCTGGTGCTGAACAACCTGCTCGTGGGGCTGCTGTCGTACGCGGTGGGCCGGGTGGTGCAGGCCCGCCAGGCGGCCAACCGGGCGCTGCGGGAGCGGGCCCGGGTGGCCGAGGAGCGGCAGCGGTCGCTCGCGGAGCAGGCGGTCGCCGACGAGCGGCGCCGGATCGCCCGCGAGCTGCACGACGTGGTGGCGCACCACGTCAGCGTGATGGGTGTGCTGGCCACCGGGGCGCGGCGGGTGCTGCGCCGGGACCCGGACGCGGCCGACGAGGTGATCGGCACGATCGAGGAGACTGGCCGGGCCACCCTGCGGGAGCTGCGCCGGCTGCTGGACGTGCTGCGGACCGACGCGGAGCCGGACGCCGACCTCGCCCCCCAGCCGGGGCTCGCGGGCATCGAGACCCTGACCGAGCAGGTACGCGAGGCGGGCCTGCCGGTGACGCTGCGCGTCGACGGTGACCCGGTCGTGGTGGAGGAGGGCGTGGCGCTGGCGATCTACCGGATCGTGCAGGAGGCGTTGACCAACGCGCTCAAGCACGCCGGCGCGGCGACCGCCGAGGTGCGTATCGGCTACGACGGGGCCGCCGTGGTGGTGGAGGTCACCGACGACGGGCGGGGACCGGTTCCGGGTTCCCGCGGCGTGGGGCACGGTCTGGTGGGCATGCGGGAGCGGGTCGGCCTCTACGGTGGTGTCCTACAGGCCGGCGCGCGGACCGGCGGCGGGTTCCGGGTCCACGCGAGGATTCCGGTGGAGCAGCCGGGGCCGGTGCCGGCGTGACGGGTGAGCAGGGGGCGGCATGACCGATCGGACGGCCCGGCCGGTACGGGTCCTGCTCGTCGACGACCAGCCGCTGCTGCGTACCGGCTTCCGGATGGTGCTGGGCGCCGAGGAGGACCTGGACGTCGTCGCGGAGGCCGGTGACGGCGTGGAGGCGGTGGATCTGTCCCGCCGGCTGCTGCCAGACGTGGTGCTGATGGACATCCGGATGCCGCGGATGGACGGGGTGGCGGCGACCCGCGCGATCGTCGACGCCCGCCTCCCGGTGCGTGTGTTGATCCTCACCACCTTCGACCTCGACGAGTACGTGGTGGGGGCGCTGCGCGCCGGGGCCAGCGGCTTCCTGGCGAAGGATGTGCCCGCCGAGGACCTGGTCACCGCGATCCGCACGGTGGCCGCCGGGGAGGCGGTGGTGGCGCCGCGCATCCTGAAGCGGCTGCTGGACCGGTTCGCGGACGTGCTGCCCGACCCGTCGGCCACGCCGCCGCGTTCGCTGGCCGCGCTCACCGAGCGGGAGCGGGAGGTGCTGGTGCAGGTCGCCCGGGGGTTGTCCAACTCCGAGATCGCCGCGGAGCTGTCGGTGAGCGAGACCACGATCAAGACCCACGTCGGGCACGTGTTGACGAAGCTGGGGCTGCGCGACCGGGTGCAGGCCGTGGTGCTGGCGTACGAGACGGGTCTCGTACGCCCCCGGGGGTAGCGGGCACGTCCGGCTACTCCCTCCGTCGTATTCGAAGATCCGCCCTCGGCGCGAGGTAGCTTTTGCCGTCGTCACCTACCGTGACCGCAGACGGCCCGACGGGGTTGACTCTCACGCGGCGTCAACCCATAGCGTCCGGCCGGGCTGGTCGGCTGCGGCGACCCACCGTGCTCGATCAGCCCCGTCTCAGGGGCAACCCTGAGTCGGCATGGGGGGCACCCGCAGCACGGAAATCCGCACCGGCTCCGACCAAGGTCGGAGAGAACCGGGGTGACGAACGCGGAGGATGAGAGGGTCGCGCCGAATCCAGCGGGGGGCGGCGCGGACGGACCGAACGACAGAGGGAGAAGACGTGACCGCGACGGTAGGCCGGCAGGCGCAGGCCGCGGCCCGGGCGAACGACGTGTGGAAGGTGTACGGCAGCGGCGAGGCGCAGGTCATCGCGCTGCGGGGGGTCAGTGCCGAGTTCGAACAGGGCCGCTTCACCGCGATCATGGGCCCCTCGGGGTCGGGCAAGTCGACGCTGATGCACTGCCTGGCGGGGCTGGACACGGTGACCCGGGGGACGGTGTCGATCGGCGACACCACGGTCACCGGTCTGGGCGACGCCGGGCTGACCAAGCTGCGCCGGGACAAGGTGGGCTTCATCTTCCAGCAGTTCAACCTGCTGCCCACGCTCAGCGCCAAGGAGAACATCCTGCTGCCGTTGTCGATCGCCGGACGCAAGCCGGACCCGGCCTGGTACGACATCGTGATCGACACGGTCGGGCTGCGGGACCGGCTGGACCACCGGCCGGCGCAGCTCTCCGGCGGGCAGCAGCAGCGGGTGGCGTGCGCCCGGGCCCTGGTCTCCCGCCCGGAAGTGATCTTCGCCGACGAGCCGACGGGAAACCTCGACTCCCGCGCCGGCGCGGAGGTGCTGAACTTCCTGCGCAACTCGGTACGTGAGCACGGCCAGACGATCGTCATGGTCACCCACGACCCGACCGCCGCCGCGTACGCCGACCGGGTGGTGTTCCTGGCCGACGGGCAGATCGTCTCCGAGTTGATCGAGCCGACCGCAGACACCGTGCTGGACACCATGAAGAAGCTGGACGCCTCGGCCGAGGTGAACGGCTGATGTTCCGGGCGACACTGAAGAGTCTCCTGGCGCGCAAGCTGCGGCTCACCCTCTCCGGGCTGGCCGTGGTCCTGGGAGTGATGTTCGTCTCGGGCGCGTTCGTGCTGACCGACACCCTCGGCCGGACCTTCGACGCGATCTTCGCCGACGCGTACGAGGGGGTGGACGTCAACGTCGCGGCCAAGCCGAAGATCGCGATGTCGGAGATGGAGGGCGAGCAGGCTCCTCCGCCGTTCCCGGCGAGCACGGTCGAGAAGGTCCGCGCGGTGCCCGGGGTGGCCGACGCGACGGGCGTGGTCGCCATCGACGGGGCCCGCCTGATCGGCAGCAACGGCAAGGCCGTCGCCTCGTTCGGTCCGCCACAGCTCGGCGAGAACTGGACCGGCGAGACGGACCTGATCCAGCTGCGTGAGGGGCGCGGCGCGAACGCCGCCGACGAGATCGTCATCAACAAGGGGCTCGCCGACGCGGGCAAGGTGAAGCTCGGTGACCGGGTCGGGGTGCTCACCCCGCTGGAGCCGAAGCAGCAGTTCACCATCGTCGGGATCTTCGGCTACAGCGGTGGCCGGGACTCGATCGGCGGCTCCAACGAGATCATGTTCACCACGCCGGTGGCGCAGCGGCTCATGCTGGGCGAGCCCGACACCTTCAACAGCGTGAGCGTGCAGGCCGCCGACGGTGTCTCCCCCGAGTCGCTGCGCGACTCGGTGGCCGGCGCGGTCGGCGGCGGGTACGACGTGAAGACCGGCGAGCAGCTGTCGGAGGAGGCGGCGGCGGGCTTCAAGGAGGCCCTGTCGTTCTTCAACCGGATCCTGCTCGGCTTCGCGGCCGTGGCGCTGCTGGTCGGCACGTTCCTGATCCTCAACACCTTCTCGATCATCGTGGCGCAGCGCACCCGGGAGCTGGCGCTGATGCGGGCCATCGGCGCCAGCCGGAAGCAGATGATCGGCTCGGTGGTGCTGGAGGCGATCGCGGTCGGCCTGATCGCCTCGGTGCTCGGCCTGGGCGCCGGCATCGGCATCGGCGCGCTGCTCGCGTGGGCGTTCGGCAACCTGGCCGGCGGGCTCACCCTGGCCGGGCTCGGCATACCGATGAGCGCCGTGATCAGCGCGTTCGCGGTCGGCCTGGTCATCACCGTGGTGGCGGCGCTGCTGCCGGCGCTGCGGGCCTCGCGGATCCCACCGATCGCGGCGATGCAGGACGTGGCCACGCCGGACCGCCCGCTGACCCGGATCACGGTCACCGGCGGTGTGGTCAGCGCGATCGGCGCGGTGCTGCTCTTCCTCGGCCTCTCCGGCAACGCGGGGGACAGCACGCTGGTCACGATCCTGGGCGGGGTGCTCTTCGCGTTCATCGGTGTCGCGTTGCTGACCCCGCTGATCAGCCGACCGGTGGTCAGCGTGCTCGGGGCGATCTTCGCCTGGTCGGTGCCGGGCAAGCTGGGACGGCTCAACTCGGGGCGCAACCCGCGCCGCACCGCCATCACGGCGGCGGCCCTCATGGTCGGCATCGCCCTGGTGACCGGCGTGACGGTGATCCTGGACTCGGCGAAGAGCAGCATCAGCGGCCTCGCCCAGGACACCATCAAGGCCGAGCTGGTCATCGCCGGCGTGCAGAGCGGCCCCCGGCCGCCGACGTTCGACCCGGCGGTGCTGGAGAAGGCCGCGGCGATTCCCGGCGTCCAGCTGGTCGACGGCGAGTACGGCGACCTGGCCGTGGTCGGCGGGGAACGCACCTGGGTCGCCGCGAGCAGCGACGACGCCGCGCTCCGGCAGATCTTCGGGGTGCAGCCCACCGCCGGGAACATCGACCGGCTCGGACCGAACGAGATGCTGGTCAGCACGGACACCGCGGCGGACCGCGGACTCTCGGTCGGTTCTACGGTGCCGGTGCAGCTGGCCCGTGGCGAGCCCAGCACCTACACGGTCACCGGCATCTACGGCAGCAGCCAGCTGACCAACGGTGTCATCCTCCCGGCGGAGGCGGCCCGCGACTTCGCCATCCCGCAGCCGATCCAGGGCTTCATCCAGTTGGCCCCCGGCACCAACGTCGCCGACGTGCAGCCGCAGGTCGAGGCGCTGCTCGCCGACTCCCCGGAGGTGTCGGTGGCCGACCGGGACGCGTTCATCGAGCAGCAGGCCGGTCAGGTCGACGGGCTGCTCACGATGATCCAGATCCTGCTGGCGCTGGCCATCGTGATCGCGGTCCTCGGCATCGTCAACACCCTGGCGCTGTCGGTGCTGGAACGCACCCGCGAGCTGGGGCTGCTGCGGGCCATCGGGCTACGCCGGGCGCAGACCATGCGGATGATCACCGTCGAGGCGGTGGTGATCTCGGTGTTCGGGGCGCTGCTCGGCGTGCTCGTCGGCGCGGGCCTGGGCGCCGCCGTGGTCGAGGCGTTGAAGGACGAGGGCATCACCGACCTGGTGCTGCCGTGGACGCAGATCGGGGTCGCCCTCGGGCTCGCCGCGATCGTGGGGGTGATCGCGGCGATCCTGCCCGCGGCCCGGGCCGCCCGGATCAACGTGCTGGGCGCGATCGCCCACGACTGATCCGCGACCCGACGGTTGCCCCCGCACTCGGTACCGCGGGGGCAACCGGCACCGATCCGCACGAAGCACGACATCCGTGAGGGGCCGCGCCGACCGGCGCGGCCCCTCACCGCGTCAGCGGCCGACGAGCAGCGCGGCCCTCACCGCTTCAGGGGCCGGCGAGCACGGCGTCAGCGGCCGGCCAGCAGCGCGGCGAGGAACTCCAGGTCCACGGTGGTCAGGCTCTTCAACTGGTGTACGCCGTCGGTCGACGGCAGCGGCACCTCGGCCGGCACGGCCAGCACGGCGGCGCCGGCGGCCAGGGCACTGGCCACCCCCGTGGCCGAGTCCTCGATCGCCACGCACCGCTCGATCGGCACCCCCAGCAGCCGGGCGGCGGTCAGGTACGGCTCCGGGTGCGGCTTCGCCGCGACCACCTCGTCGCCGCAGACCACCACGTCGAAGTTCTCCCGGCCCAGGGTCTCCAGCGCCACCTCGACCAGCGGACGGCCGCTGGAGGTGACCAGCGCCGTCGGGATGCCGGCCGCGCGTACCGCCGTCAGCAGGGCCATCGCCCCCGGCCGCCAGCTCAGCCCGGTGCGGAACAGCTCCAGGATCCGGGCGTCGATCCAGTCGGCGCTGACCTTCAGGTCCCGCTCCGGCTGGCCGAGGTCCTCGTGCAGGATCCGCATCGAGTCCGCCATGACCGTGCCGACGATCGACCGGCGCGCGTCGTCGGAGAGGGTCCCGCCGTAGACGGCGGCGAGCTCCTGCAGCGCGACGTCCCACAGCTTCTCGCTGTCGACCAGGGTGCCGTCCATGTCGAAGAGCACGGCGGCGGGATGACGGCTGGTGTGCGGATCGCCCAGGGACATGCCGGGATCCTCTCAGGGGCACGGCGGGACGCTCGTCCCGGTGCCCGCCCGGGTGACCCACGCAATCGCCGGGCCCACCGCGGCCCGGCCGCCGGGATCAGCCGAGGTCGCAGGCGGCCAGCGACCGCTCGTAGCCGCGGAAGAAGGAGTCGGTCCGCTGCTCGGCGGTGCCGTGCGAACCCTCGGCGAACCAGGGCTGGTCGGGGTCGTCGCCGACCGCCGCCAACCCCTCCCGGAACTCCTCCAGGTCACCCTCGCCGAGGGTCAGGGCGCCCGAGCGCACCGAGTCGCCGAGGTACGCCCCGGCCATGCAGTCGGCCTGCAGCTCCTGCTGGATGGTGAAGTCGTAGCGGATGCCGAGGCGTACCTGGATGCCGTGCGCGTACTCGTGGCCGAGCAGGTAGAAGACGAACGCGTCGCCGACCTGCCGGAACGCGGCCACGGACCAGGCGACGTCGTACGCGATGAAGTCGCCCTGCGAGCAGTAGACGGCGTTGTTGCGCGGCAACGCCTGCCCGCCACAGGAGACCTCCCCGGCCCGCTGGTAGGAGACGATCCGCCGGATCGGTCGGAACCCCTCCCCCGACGCCCGGAACTGGGCCGCCCAGTACCGCTCGGCCACCGCCTGCGCGTCGGCGACGTCCTGGGCGAACTCCTCGACGCTGGTGGTGCCGTCGGCGCGGGTGGCGGCCGTGCCCGGCGCCACCGTCGGCTCCGGCGGCGCGGGCTCACCGCCCTGCGGATCGCTCACCCCTCCGACGAAGCAGCCGCCGGCCGCCACGAGCGCCACCAGCAGGCCCGCCAGCGGCCCTCGGAACCGACCTGTCGCCCGTCTGTCCACATCGCCCTCCCCGGCAGCCCGCTCGCGCACGCGATACCCCGACGGTACGTGCTCCCTGCGCGCCGAGCGGCGCCACGGTGCCGGGATTCGAGGAGTGCGGCTGGGGCCGCTGTCGAAGTCGTCGGTGGAGCTGCGCCCGCCCGCCGCAGGCCGGTCCGGGTCTTTGACACCCGCAATAAGGTCACGTCGATGACCGACTTCGACGATCACGAACGTGGGCGGTGGGCCGGGCGCGCCGAGGCGTACGCCCGTAGCTTCGGCCGGCTCTGCGCGTACCCCGCGCCGGCCCTGCTGGATGCGGCTGGGGTGACCGACGGCGCCCGGATGCTGGACGTCGGCACCGGCCCGGGCACCGTGGCGGCGCTCGCCACCGCGCGCGGCGCGACCGTGACCGCCGTGGACGCCGAGGCCAGCATGATCGTCACGGCCCGTACGGCCCGCGCCGCGGGCCACTTCGCGCGGGCCGCGCTGCCCCTGCTGCCCTTCCCCACCGGCGCCTTCGACGTGGCGGTGGCGAACTTCGTGATCAACCACGTCGGCGACCCGCTCGCCGCCGTGTCGGAGCTGCGCCGGGTGGTACGCCCCGGCGGTCAGGTGGCGATCACCATCTGGCCGTACCCGCGGCCGCCGCTGCAACGACTCTGGCGGCAGGCGTACGAGGCGGCCGGCGGGCCACCCCGACCGGCGCTGCCGCAGGTCGACGCCGAGCGGAACTTCGACCGTACGCCGGAAGGGCTGACCGGGCTGCTGCGTGGCGCGGGGCTGGACCCGCTGCGGTGCGAGACGCTCTCCTGGGTGCACCGCACCGACCCGCAGGAGTGGTGGGCCGGACCGGAGGCCGGCATCGGAGAGCTCGGGCTGCTGCTCGACGGCGCGCCGGCCGATCTCCGCCGGCGGGCCCGCGACGCCTACGACCGGCTCACCGCCGAGTACCGCGGCCCCGACGGGCTCCTCGGCCTGCCCACCGGGGCCCTGGTCGCGTCGGGTCGAACACGATGAACCGGGGCCGGGTGTCCGGAACCGGCGGACGGCTTCGACGTCCCCGGTGAGCGGCGCCGCGGCGGCGCCGACGGAAGGAGCAGACCGTGAAGTACATGATCCTCCTGTACGGCTCGCAGCAGGACTACGACGTGCTCAGCGGGCAGCCGGGCGACCGCCCCGCCATGACCCCCGAGCAGGTCGCGGCGATGCACGCGCACATGGAGAAGGTCCACCGGGCGCTTGTCGACTCCGGCGAGCTGGTCGACGCCCAGGGGCTCAGCGCGCCGGTGCACGCCCGCCGGGTCCAGGTCGACGGCGGGCTGCCGGTGGTGACCGACGGCCCGTACCCGGAGACGCAGGAGGTGCTCGCCGGCTACACGATCGTGGAGTGCGCCAGCTTCGACCGGGCCACCGAGATCGCCTCCGGCTTCGTGAACCCCGACGCCCCCGGCGAGTACGTCGACGTGCGGCCAGTGCTCGACGGCGTCGAGGACCTGGCCGGCTGACCGGTGCCCGAGCCGCGTGTCGAGGACCTGCTGCGTCGGCTGGCGCCGCAGGTCCTCGGCGCGCTCGTACGCCGCTACGGTCACTTCGACACGGCCGAGGACGCCACCCAGGAGGCGCTGATCGCCGCCGCGACCGGCTGGCCGCGTGACGGCGTACCGGAGAACCCTCGGGCCTGGCTGATCGCGGTGGCGGCCCGCCGGCTCACCGACCTGCTCCGCCGGGAACAGGCCCGGGCCCGGCGGGAGGACCTCGTCGCCCGCCGGGTGCTGCCCGCCGACCGGGTGGCGCCGGCCGCGGACCGACCATCCGACGACGGCGACGACAGCCTGATCCTGCTCTTCCTCTGCTGCCACCCGGCGCTCTCCCCCGCCGCGCAGATCGCGCTGACGCTGCGCGCGGTGGGTGGGCTCAGCACCGCCGAGGTGGCGCGAGCCTTCCTGGTGCCCGAGGCGACCATGGCCCGGCGGATCAGCCGCGGGAAGCAGCGCATCCGCGACAGCGGCTTACCGTTCCGCATGCCGACGGGCGTCGAGCGCCGCGAGCGGCTCGCCGTCGTCCTCCACGTGCTCTACCTGATCTTCAATGAGGGGTACACCCGCACGGCCGGGCCGGGCCTGCTCCGCGCCGACCTGGCCGCCGAGGCGATCCGGCTGGCCCGGCTGCTGCACCGGCTCCTGGCGGACGAAGCCGAGGTGGCCGGGCTGCTGGCGTTGATGCTGCTCACCGATGCGCGAGCACCGGCCCGGATCGGCGCGCACGGCGAGCTCGTGCCGATGGCCGAGCAGGATCGCAGCCGCTGGAAGGCCTACCAGATCGCCGAGGGCGTCGCCCTGGTCAGCGCGGCGCTGCCCCGCGGGCCGGTCGGCCCGTACCAGCTGCAGGCGGCCGTCGCCGCCGTGCACGACGAGGCGCGCAGCGCCGCCGAGACCGACTGGGCGCAGATCACCGCACTCTACGAGGTGCTGCGGGACGTCGCCGACAGCCCGGTGGTGGCGCTCAACCACGCGGTGGCGGTGGCGATGAGTCGGGGCGCGCCCGCCGGGTTGGCCCTGCTCGACGGCCTCGCCGCCGAGAACCGCCTCGCCGGCGATCCCCGGCTGCCCGCCGCCCGGGCGCACCTGCTGGAGCTGGTCGGTGACCGGGTAGCCGCCGAGGAGGCGTACCGGACGGCGGCCGGACGGTCGACGAACCTCGCCCAGCAGCGCTACCTCCACTCCCGCGCCAACCGCCTCACCGACTGACCCACTCCCGCCTCACCTCGCCTGACAGGCCCGTCGAGATCTTGGTGCGCCTCGCTGAGATCTTGGAACCTTTCGGCCCTCTTGGGGGCCGTTTCCTACCAAGATCTCGTGGCCAGGGCGCGGGGCGCTAGCTAGCACTCCCGACGCCGATCATCACCCGTTCCGCCCCGCGATCTTGGAAGGAAGCGGCCCTCAAGAGGGCCACAACGTTCCAAGATCTTCACGCTCACCTCACGGCGGAGAGACTGACATACCTCTGCGGCATGATCGCGTCTCGTGACGGACTACACCGACCTTCTGGCCCGCATCGCCGCACGGGCTCGCGAGGACGAGCCACTGACGCCAGTTGCCACCGGCCTGCCGGCTCCGCTTGCCCACGAGAAGGTCACCGACGCCGAGGAGCGACTGGGGTTCCAGCTACACCCCTTGCTGGCGGCGATCTACCGAGACTTCGCGAACGGCGGCTTCGGCCCGGATTACCAGCTACTCAGCCTGACCGAGGGACCGACGTCCGAACAGGCCGTCGACTGTTACATCGAAGCGAGACGCAGCTCCGCCAACACCGAGTGGGCCTGGCCTGAAGGAGTTCTTCCGATCCTGGACTGGGGTTGCGGCATGTACGCGTGCGTCGACTGCCGAAGCGAGCAGGGAACCGTCCTCCTCTTCGAACCCAACCCGGGAGACCCCGACGCCGCCTGGTGGATCGACTCTCCCAGCCTGACGACGTGGTTGGAGCACTACGTCAACGACACCGGGTGGTGGGTCAAGGCCGCGGAAGGTGACGACTTCGACGAACTGCCACCGTGGCCGGACGCCAAGGAACGCGCGGCCGGCTGATCATGAGGCCGTACTTGGCGTTGTATCGATTGTGGGCGCGAATATAGCCGATCAAACCGGACGAGACGTCCTGCGAATTGGGCCTGACCCCGTCAAGGAACTCCTCAGATGGGCACCTCAACGGCCTGAAGACTGGCATGATCTTGGAGGCTCACACGTCGTCGCCCGGCAGGTGAGCCGAACGCGGGTGTGCAACGATGATCGGCATGTCGACTCCCCGAAAGGGCAATGCCGCGTAGGCGCCCAGCACAACTGCGTGCCGACTCCATCTACCGGCGACCGCTTAACGGGTCGACCTCCGTCATCCCTGGGCTCTCGGCCCGCGGCTTGAGAACCATCGCCTACCTCGAACGCACCCGCCTCTGGAACCAGGCCGTCTCTGATGCACTGCGGACCTGGTCATGGTTCGTACGCCACCCCTGGCATCGCTTGTGGGACCCGACGGCCGGCTGCGGAGTGATGCAGTGCTGTCCCAACCCGCCCGAGTTGCGCTGGATCCTGGACGTCGCCGTTGCTGTTCTTCCACCACAGGACGCCCGGACCCTTCGCAAGCAGATCGCGGCGCTCGATGAGCTGTGGTGACCCGCCGGCCCCTGGCCTGCCCGGCGACTGCGGGCGTTGACGAAAATAGGGAGCGTCCGCATCGTGGGCAGCCGGCTGTCCTGCGCCGGTTGATGGTTGCACTGCGGCCTCGGTTGATGCTTGGCGTACGCGCGTCTCCTACCAGCGGAGTGTCAGTTGTTGCTGGGGCTCGCGATTCCGCGTCGGGCGAACGATCGGGCAACCTGATCGAAGATCGAGACGGCAAGGTGTGGTTGGTCGGCCGCTTCGGCCACGGCAAGTCCAACCTGCCCGTCGTAACCCACCAGTCGCGTGTGGCGCTCGACGATGAGGCCGAGTTGATAGATCAGTTTGACGATCGCCGCAGCGTCAGGGCCCTGGTACCAGTACGGAACGGTAATCCCTGCCTCATCGCCGTACAGGCTCAACTGGATGCCGGTCGGTTCATGGTCCAGTTGCAACAATTGCGCGTCAACGTCGCCCAGGAGTTGCCGCGCTTCGGCCACGATGTGCGCCCACGCTTCCGCGTCCGGCGATCCGGTGTCCGCGTCGTCCTCAACCCGTTCCTCCAAGGCATCAAGCGCTTGGTCCCAGGACTGGTCGTCATCCTTGGACAGGAACGTGATGTCGTAGCTCATGGGCGCGCACGATACCCATCCCGCAAGTGTTCTGCGACGCCCAGGTCGTTTCGCGGACGTCAGCGACGGCCGATGCTGATAGCCCGGGTGACGGCCTGTACGCCGGTGACGACCTGGAGACGGCACGATCGTGGTTCTAAGAGCGCCGCAGGGGGTGAAAGTGCTGGTCAGAGCACTCGCTCGGACTATTTGGCGTTGAAGTAGCTCGCCTCCGGGTGGTGCACCACGATCGCGTCGGTGGCCTGCTCCGGCATCAGCTGGAACTCCTCCGACAGCTGCACGCCGATCCGCTCCGCTCCGAGCAGCTCCACGATCTTGGCGCGGTCCTCCAGATCGGGGCAGGCCGGGTAGCCGAACGCGTACCGGCAGCCCCGGTAGTCGGTGCGCAGCAGGCCGGCCAGGTCCGCCGGATCGTCGGCGGCGAGGGTACGCCCACCGGGCAGCGTCAGCTCGGCACGGACCCGCTTGTGCCAGTACTCGGCGAGCGCCTCGGTGAGCTGGACGGAGAGTCCGTGCACCTCCAGGTAGTCGCGGTACTCGTTGCGGGCGAAGAGCTTCGCGGCGTACTCGCTGACCGGCTGGCCCACCGTGACCAGCTGCAACGCCACCACGTCCAGCTGGTCGCCGCGTGGCCGGAAGAAGTCGGCCAGGCAGAGCCGCCGCTCCTGCCGCTGCCGGGGGAAGGAGAACCGGGCCCGCTCGCTCTGCCCGTTCTCGTCCAGCACCACCAGGTCGTTCCCCTCGCTGTACGCGGGGAAGTACCCGTACACCACGGCCGCCTCGAGCACCTGGTCGGCGATGAGCCGGTCCAGCCAGTACCGCAGCCGCGGCCGCCCCTCGGTCTCCACCAACTCCTCGTACGACGGTCCCTTGCCGCCCCGGGCACCGCGCAGCCCCCACTGCCCCAGGAACGTGGCCCGCTCGTCGAGCAGCGACGCGTAGTCACCGAGCGGCACGCCCTTGACCACCCGAGTGCCGAAGAACGGCGGGGTGGGGACCTCCACGTCCCGGGCCACGTCCGAGCGGACCGACGCGTCGTTCAGCTCCGGCAGCGACTCGACGACCATCGTCCGCTGCCGTTCCCGGCGGGCCCGCCGCGCCGCCAGAGCCGCCTCCCGCTCCGGGTCGACCACCGGCGCACCACCGCGCTTGGCGGTCATCACCCGGTCCATCAGGGACAGCCCCTCGAAGGCGTCCCGCGCGTAGTGCACCTGCCCGGGGAACATCGACCGCAGGTCGTCCTCGACGTACGCCCGGGTCAGCGCCGCACCGCCCAACAGGACCGGCCAGCGGTCCGCGACCCCGCGACTGGCCATCTCGGCCAGGTTCTCCTTCATGATGACCGTGCTCTTGACCAGCAGCCCGGACATCCCGATCGCGTCGGCGCGGTGCTCCTCGGCGGCGTCGAGGATGGCGCTGATCGGCTGCTTGATGCCGATGTTCACCACGTCGTAGCCGTTGTTGGACAGGATGATGTCGACCAGGTTCTTACCGATGTCGTGCACATCGCCGCGCACGGTCGCCAGGACGATACGGCCCTTGCCGCCGTCCTCGACGGCCTCCATGTGCGGCTCCAGGTGCGCCACCGCGCTCTTCATCACCTCGGCCGACTGGAGCACGAAGGGCAGCTGCATCTGACCGGAGCCGAACAGCTCACCGACGACCTTCATCCCGTCGAGCAGGATGTCGTTGATGATCGACAGCGGCGCCCGTCCCTCGGCCATCGCCGTGTCCAGGTCGGCCTCCAGGCCGTTGCGCTCACCGTCGATGATCCGCCGCTTGAGCCGCTCGTCCAGCGGCAGCGCGGCCAACTCCTCGGCCCGACCGGCGCGCGCCGAGGCGGCGTCGACCCCCTCGAAGATCTCGATGTAGCGCTGCACCGGGTCGTACCCCTCGCGGCGCCGGTCGTAGACCAGGTCGAGGGCCGCCTCGCGCTGCTCGTCGGGGATCTTCGACATCGGCAGGATCTTGCTGGCGTGCACGATCGCCGAGGTGAGCCCGGCCTGTACGCACTCGTGCAGGAAGACCGAGTTGAGCACCTGCCGGGCCGCCGGGTTCAGGCCGAACGAGACGTTGGAGACGCCGAGGGTGAAGTTGACCCCCGGATACCGCTGCGCGATCTCCCGGATCGCCTCGATCGTCTCGATGCCGTCGCGGCGGGTCTCCTCCTGACCGGTGGCGATCGGGAAGGTCAGCGCGTCGATCAGGATGTCGGAGCGGTCCATCCCCCAGCGGCCGGTCAGGTCCTCGATCAGCCGCTCCGCGACCCGGACCTTCCATTCCCGGGTACGGGCCTGCCCCTCCTCGTCGATGAGCAGCGCCACCACCGCCGCGCCGTGCTCCTTGACCACCGGCATCACCCGGGCGTAGCGGGACTCCGGGCCGTCGCCGTCCTCGAAGTTCACCGAGTTGACCACGCAGCGGCCACCGAGCATCTCCAGGCCGGCCTCGATCACCGCCGGCTCCGTCGAGTCCAGCATGATCGGCAGCGTGGAGGCGGTCGCGAACCGGCCCGCCAGTTCTCGCATGTCCTGGGTACCGTCCCGGCCGACGTAGTCGACGCAGACGTCCAGCAGGTGCGAGCCGTCCCGGGCCTGGCTGCGGGCGATCTCCACGCAGGCCCGCCAGTCCCCGGCGAGCATGGCCTCCCGGAACGCCTTCGAGCCGTTGGCGTTGGTCCGCTCCCCCACCATCAGCACCGAGGCGTCCTGGGCGAAGGGCACCGGGTGGTAGACCGACGAGACGCCGGCCTCGTGCTGCGGGGTACGCGGCGCGGCGCTGACCCCGTGCAGCCGCTCGGCGAGCACCTGGATGTGTTCCGGCGTGGTGCCGCAGCAGCCGCCGACCAGCGAGACGCCGTACTCGGTGGCGAAGCGCTCCAGCGCGTCGGCCAGCTCCACGGGGGTGAGCGGGAAGTACGCCCCGTCGGCGGTGAGCACGGGCAGACCGGCGTTCGGCATCACCGACAGCGGGGTACGCGAGTGCTGGGAGAGGTAGCGCAGGTGCTCGCCCATCTCGGCCGGGCCGGTCGAGCAGTTCAACCCGATCAGGTCCACCCCCAGCGGCTCGATCGCCGCCAGCGCCGCGCCGATCTCGCTGCCCACCAGCATCGTGCCGGTGGTCTCCACCGCGACGTGACAGATGATCGGCACCACCCGGTCGAGCTCGGCCATCGCCCGCTTCGACCCGACGATGGCCGCCTTCACCTGGAGCAGGTCCTGACAGGTCTCCACGATCAGCGCGTCGGCGCCGCCCTCGATCAGCCCGGCCGCGTTCTGCTGGTAGGCGTCCCGCAGGTCGGTGTACGGGGCGTGGCCGAGGGTGGGCAGTTTCGTGCCGGGACCGATGGAGCCGAGCACGAAGCGGGGCCGCTCGGCGGTGCTGTACGCGTCGGCGGCCTCCCGGGCGAGCCGGGCGCCGGCCTCGGAGAGTTCCCGGATGCGGTGCGGGATGTCGTACTCGGCGAGGTTCGGCAGGTTCGCGCCGAACGTGTTGGTCTCGACGCAGTCCGCGCCGGCGGCCAGGTACGCCTCGTGCACGCCCCGGACCACGTCCGGCCGGGTCACGTTGAGGATCTCGTTGCAGCCCTCGAGCCCGTCGAAGTCGTCCAGGGTGAGGTCGGCGGCCTGCAACATCGTCCCCATCGCCCCGTCGGCGATGAGGATCCGGTCGGCCAACGCGTCGAGAAACGAGATCCGCACGGCCTTAAGGCTAGTGCGGGACCGGGCGTCGCGATCCTCCCCGGCGCGCTGTCCCACATTCTGTCGCCGGGATCACTCTGTCCGGTTCGACCCCCGCTGCGGGCCGGCGGCCCCCCTGACCGGCGCGGCCGACGGGCCGCATGCCGGCCCGGGACGTAGGCTGACGGACGTGAAGGAGAACAGGGACGCCACCATGCACCACCGGCGGACGAGCGGGTTCGGCCCGATCCGCCGCAACGAGCACAGCGAGGTGACGGCGTGACCGAGTTCGACGGGCTGCCGGTGCTGCGTTCACCGGTGGCGATCGCGGCGTTCGAGGGCTGGAACGACGCCGCGGACGCCTCCACCGCAGCGGTGGAGCATCTGGAGCAGGTCTGGCAGGCCCGGCAGGTGGCCGAGCTGGACCCGGAGGACTTCTACGACTTCCAGGTGAGCCGACCGACGATCACGATGGCCGAGGGCGAGACCCGCCGGGTCGAGTGGCCCACCACCCGGTTCATGGTCGCCAGCCCGGAGGGCACCGAGCGGGACGTGGTGCTGATCCGCGGCATCGAGCCGAGCATGCGCTGGCGCACCTTCTGTGAGCAGGTACTGGAGATCTGCCACAGCCTGGAGGTCGAGCGCGTCGTGCTGCTCGGTGCGCTGCTGGCCGACGTGCCGTACACCCGGCCGCTGCCGATCAGCGGCAGCGCGTCGGACGCGCAGGCGGCCGAGCGTTACCAGCTCACGCCCACCCGCTACGACGGTCCGACCGGCATCGTGGGGGTCCTGCACGACGCGTGCAGCCGCGCCGAGGTCGACGCGGTCTCGTTCTGGGTGCACGTGCCGCATTACGCGAACAACCCGCCCTGCCCGAAGGCCACCCTGGCCCTGCTGCACCGGGTCGAGGAGGTGCTGGACCTGCCGGTGCCGATGGCCGACCTGGCCGAGGAGGCCGCCGAGTGGGAACAGCGGGTACGCAACGCGGCAGAGCAGGACGCCGAGCTCGGCGAGTACGTCCGTGAGCTGGAGGAACGCGTCGGCGACGCGGGTATCACCCCGCTGACCGGCGACGAGATCGCCCAGGAGTTCGAGAAGTACCTGCGCCGCCGCGGTGGCTCCGCGGGCCCGACCGCCGGCTCCTGGTAGCCGCCACTCCCCCGCGCCAAGCCCGGGCGGTACGACATCTCGTCGTACCGCCCGGGCTTTTTGCTGGCGTCGTCGGCCTGCTGGCGTCGTCGGCCGCGGGTTCGACCGGTGCGTCGTCGTGTCGGGGGCCGATGATTCTGCGTGTCGGGGTGGCGCAGCGCACCACCGCTAGGGCATCCTAGGAACCTAGATGTGATCAAGGAGGCGGGCATGCAGATCAACCCGGGCGCGGCCGAGTTCCCGCACCGGCAGATCGCCGCGCAGCTCACGACGCGCATCCGGCGGGGAGACTGGGCGCCGGGCGAGCGACTGCCGTCCATCCCGGCGATGGCCGAGATGTTCGGCGTCGCGAAGCAGACCGTGCAGCGCGCCGTCGACCAGCTGCGGGTCGAGGGCGTCCTCATCACCAAGCCGGGCTCCGGCACCTACGTCCGGGGCACCCGCCGGCGGCTCAACCGCCTCTCCCGGGGACGGTACGGCGGCTTCCGCGGCTACCACACCGATCTCGCCGCCCGGTACCGGCAGCAGCTGGTCTCGGTCGGCCGCTCCCCCGCCCCGCCCGAGGTGGCCGACGCGTTCGGCGTCTCCGACGGCACGGAGCTGGTCTGCCGCAGGCACCTGGTCCGCACCGAGGACTCCCCCGTCGAGGTCGGCGCCTCCTGGTTCCTGCCGGCCGACGCGGCCGGCACCTCGCTCGAGCGCGCGGAGGCCTTCGGTCGGCCGCTCTACCAGGAGGCCGAGGAGGCAACCGGTCGGCGGTACGTCACCGCCACCGACACGATCAGCGCCCGCCAGCCCAGCCGGGAGGAGGCGGAGACCCTCCAGATCCGGCCCGACACCCCCGTGCTGCACCTGCTGCACGTCGCGTACGACGGCGCCCACAAACCGATCGAGGTCGCCCAGGCGACCTGGCCCGGCCCGATGACCACCCTCACCGAGGAGTACCAGGTCCCCGCCCCGGCGGCCGAGCCGGACCCGGACCCGGGGCTCGTCCTCGGCTGAGCCTTGCCGCGTCCCGCGCGGCCGCAGTGTCGGCCCGGACCGGAGACGTCGACCCGGGTCTGGGGCGGCGCGAACCCGCGAGGCCCGAACCGGTGGCGTCGGCGGGGCGGCCACGGCGCGCCGCGCGGCCGTAGCGTCGGCGCGGAACCGCAGCGTCGGCGCGGAACCGCAGCGTCGGCGCGCGGCCGCGGCGAAGGTCCAGACCCGCGTCATCGGTGCGTAGCCGCGGCGTCGGCCCGAGCCCGCAGCGTCGGCTCGATCCCCGCGTCGTCGGCGCGCGGCGGCAGCGTCGACGCCGCGCCCACCGGCGGGACGAACCGGCGGGCGCGTGGCGAACGTCGGTCCCCGCCGGCGCGGTCAGTACCCGCCGGTGACCTGGTTGCGCAGCGGCTCGCCGGCCAGGTACCGGCGCAGCTGCGCGGCCACCAACCGGTACACGCGCGGCAGCAGGCCGTGCACCTGGGCGCCCACGTGCGGCGTGATCAGGACGTTCGGCAGGTGCCACAGCGGGTCGCCGGGCGGCAGGGGCTCCGGGTCGGTGACGTCGAGCACCGCGGAGATTCGACCGGTGGCGAGTTCGGCGAAGAGCGCCGTCGGGTCGGCGACCGGGCCGCGGGCGGCGTTGACCAGCATCGCGCCGTCGGCCATGGCGGCGAGGAAGCGGGCGTCCACGAGTCGACGGGTCTCGGTGGTGAGCGGCACGAGCAGGACGACGATGTCCGCGGCCGGCAGCAGGCGCGGCAGGTCGGTGACCGCGTGCACCCCCTCGGCCGGGCGCGCGCTGCGTGCGACGAAGGTCAACTCCACCTCGAACGGGGCCAGCCTGGCCGCCACCGCGGACCCGATCGAGCCGGCCCCGATGATCAGAACCCGCTTGCCGGCGAGTTCGTCGGTCGGCAGGTACGGCTCGGTGGTCCAGACGCCCCGATCCTGGGCGCGCAGGAACGACGGGAAGGCGCGCAGCTGCGACAGGATCCCGGTGACCACCCACTCGGCGGTGGAGGAGTCGTGCACGCCCCGGGCGTTGCAGAGGATCACCCCTGCCGGCGTCCGGTCGACCCAGGCTTCCGCTCCCGCACTCGGCAGCTGCACCACCCGCAGGTCCGGCAACTCGGTGATGAGGTGGCTCGTGTCGTGGGGCATACCGATGAACGTCGGCAGCCAGAACTCGACCCCGTCCGGCGCCGAGGGGAGGTTCTGCGGATCGTCGGCGACCTCGACGACCACACTGTCGGGCAAGTCACCAAGAACCGGAATGCCAAACTTGTGAGGAATCCACACCTTCATGTTTGGCGACGCTAGCCAACCAAGGCCGTTCGATCCCTGTGGGGCCGACCGAATGTGCTGGTAAACAGCTTGTGAGGTCCGTCCTAGCGGAATGCCCGAAGCGCCGGACCGACGCCGAAAAGCGGCACCGACGTCCGGTCCCGGGACGCTGGCGCGCCACGCCATCCGACGCCGACGCCCCCGGTCCGAGACGGAACCGGGGGCGTCGGTCTACGACGGGCCGGGCGACCGAGCGGGTCCCCGGCGGGAGAATCAGCTGACGGCGGGGTCAGCGGCGGAACGGGTCAGAGGCGGACGCCGAGGAGGGCGTCGACGGTGTCGGCGAAGAGCGCGGGCGCGCTCGGGTCGTCGCCTGCGCCGGCCAGCGCCTGCTCGGCCCAGGCGTCGGCGAGCTGGAGCGCGCCCGGGCTGTCGAGGTCGTCGGCGAGGCGGGCGCGTACGCCGGCCAGCAGCTCGGCCCCGGACGGACCGGCGGGCGCGGCGGCGGCCTGCCGCCAGCGGGCCAGCCGCTCCTGCGCGGCGGTCAGCAGCTCGTCGGTCCAGGTGCGGTCACTGCGGTAGTGGCCGGACAGCAGCGCCAGCCGGACCGCCATCGGGTCGACCTGGTCCGCGCGCAGCCGGGAGACGAAGACCAGGTTTCCCCGGGACTTCGACATCTTCTCGCCGTCCAGGCCGATCATGCCGGCGTGCACGTAGTGCTGGGCGAACGGGGCCTCGCCGGTCAGCCGCTCGGCGTGCGCCGCGGACGCCTCGTGGTGCGGGAAGAGCAGGTCGTTGCCGCCGCCCTGCACGTCGATCCGGTCACCGAGCAGGTCCAGGGCGATCACCGCGCACTCGATGTGCCAGCCGGGACGCCCGGCGCCCAGCTCGCCGCCCGGCCAGGAGGGCTCGCCCTCCCGGGCGCCCCGCCAGAGCAGCGGGTCGAGCGGGTCGCGCTTGCCGTCCCGGTCCGGGTCACCGCCGCGCTCCGGGAAGATCTCCAGCATCTCGGCGCGGCTGAGGTTGGACTCGTAGCCGAAGCGGGGCGAGGCGGAGATGTCGAAGTACACGTCGCCGGTGCCGTCGTCGAGGCGGTAGGCGGCCCCGTCCTTGAGCAGCAGCTGCACCTTCTCGGCGATGTCCGGGATCGACTCGACCGCGCCGACGTAGTTTGCCGGCGGGATGATCCGCAGGGCCTCCATGTCCTCCCGGAACAGGGCGGTCTCCCGCATGGCGAGGACCTTCCAGTCCTCACCGTCGCGCGCGGCGCGCTCCAGCAGCGGGTCGTCGATGTCGGTGACGTTCTGCACGTACCGCACCGTCCGCCCGGCGTCGCGCCACACCCGCTGCACCAGGTCGAACGTGATCATGGTCGCGGCGTGACCGAGGTGGGTCGCGTCGTACGGCGTGATGCCACAGACGTACATCCGCGCCACGTCGGCGGGATCGCTCGGGTGGAGGCCCTGCCGCGCCGAGTCGTACAACGCAAGCGGTCCGCCCCTACCGGGCAGCCGCGGCACCTCATGTCCCGCCCACGGTTCCATTCCGTCAGCCTATCCAGCCGCAGGACGACGGACGGGAGCGCCACCGAGTGATCAACATGACAGCGGCCGTACGCCTCGGCATCCGCGCGGCACCGGCCGGTCGGGGAGTACGCGGGGTCAGATCGGCGGCCAGGGGACCGCGGGCCACTCCTCCGGGGGCAGCGGGAACCGGCCGCTGTCCCGCAGCCGATCGATCCGGGCCGCCAGCTCGACGATCTCGCTGATCGTCAGATGCTCGGCCAGCTCCTCCCCGAGCGCTCCGGCGACCTGGCCGGCGAGCGCGTCGAGCACCTCCAGCGCGTCCGGCGGCAGCTGCCGGCCCGCCCAGCCCCAGAGCACCGTCCGCAGCTTCTCCTCGACGTGGAAACTCACCCCGTGGTCCACGCCGTAGATCCGGTCGTCCGCGCCCAGCAGAACGTGTCCGCCCTTGCGGTCCGCGTTGTTGATCACCGCGTCGAGCACCACGAGGCGGGCCAGTCGGGGATCGTCGGCGTGCGCCAGGGCGTACGGGGTGCCGTCGTCGTCCCGCGCCGCCGCGATCGGGAACCAGCGGGGCGGCAGCGCGTCGGCCGGCACGAACCCGACCAGCGGCTCCGCGTCGGCGGGCTCGTCGATCCAGAGCTGGCAGGAGCCCGTTCCGAAGGGCCCGTCGCGCAGTACGGTCGGCGGGATCAGGTCCCAGCCGGTGGCCCGGGAGACCAGGTACGCCGCGACCTCACGGCCGGCGAGGGTGCCGTCGGGGAAGTCCCAGAGCGGACGCTCCCCGCGCACCGGCTTGTACACGCAGTGGGCGCTCACCCCGTCGAGGGTCAGCACCCCGCGCAGCGTGGCGTTCGACGCGTCGACGAGCCGCCCCTCGAGGGTCAGCTCGCCGTCGCGCAGCAACCGGAGCGCCGCGCTGCCGTCCTGTCGTGGCTGGATGCCGGACGACGTCACCGGTGGTAACCGTTGTGCCGCGGGCAGAGGTGCCCGGCGGGGTCCAGTGGCTGGCCGCAGAGCGGGCACGGCGGACGGCCGGCATTGACCACCCGGCGGGCGCGCTCGATGAACTCCCGGGTCGCCTGCGGGGTCAGCCGGACCCGAAGACGGTCGAGGTCCTCGTCCGGCTCGTCGTCGGAGTCCTCCTCCTCGTCGCCGAGCTCGACCTCGGCCTCCGCCTCACCGGCGGCGATCGCCTCGATCACCACGGTCGCCGTGTCCACGTCGAAGGCCAGGCCGAGGGTGCCGACGCGGAACTCCTCGTCGACGGGCGTGTCCAGCGGGTCGTTGTCGCCGACCGCCCGGGGCGCCTCGGGCAGCTCCACCCCGAACCGGCGGTGCGCCTCGGTCAGCAGCTCCTCGAGCTTCTCGGCGAGCAGGGACACCTGGACCTTCTCCAGCGCGACGCTGACCAGCCGACCGCCACCGCGGGCCTGGAGGAAGAACGTCCGCTCCCCCGGCGGCCCGACGGTCCCGGCGACGAACCGCTCCGGCGGCTCGAAGGCGTGCACCTGGTGGCTCATACTCACGACCCTATCCGGCCCGTCCTGGCGTCGCGCACCCCACCGACCCGAATCGCCACCGCGCGCCACACCCCGCGCACCGACGTGTGACGCCCGACTCCCGGGGCGTCACCGCGCCTACCGTGCGTGATCATCGAGTGCTGCCGGCGCCACCGCCCACCGCCGCGTCCGAGTCGACCCGGCGCGCCGCCCGCCGCCGCTTCGGCCGCGGCGGAACCAGGCCGCTCAGGTCGCCACCGGTGTCGTTGAGCCGGGTCAGGAACGGGCGCAGCGGGGTGTAGCGGATCACCGTCACCGACGCCGGGTCGGCCACGATCCGCTGAAAGAGATCCAGGTGTACGCCGAGCGCGTCCGCGACGATGGCCTTGATCACATCGCCGTGGCTGCACGCCAGCCAGAGCGCCTCGGGACCGTGCTCGGCGGTGACCCGGGCGTCCCAGGAGCGCACCGCCGAGACGGCGCGCGCCGCCATGGCCGCCATCGCCTCCCCCTCGGGGAAGACCACGGCACTCGGGTGCTGCTGGACGACCGGCCAGAGCGGGTCCTTCGCCAGCTTCTTGAGCGGCTGCCCCTCCCAGCTGCCGTACCCGCACTCGATGAGCCCCTCCTCGACCACCGGGGAGGCGTCCGGCAGCGCCAACTCCAGGGTCTGCCGGCAACGGATCAGCGGACTGGTCACCACCGCCGCCAACGGCAGGCCGCGCAGCCGCTCCCCCGCCGCGGTCGCCTGCGCGCGGCCGGTCTCGTCCAACTCCACCGGTTGCCGCCCGGCAAGGCCGCCGTCGGCGTTCGCGGTCGTCCGGCCGTGTCGCAGAAGCAGAAGGGTCGCCACGGTCACCACCCTAGGGCCTCCCCCGTCGCCCCGGGCCACCGCGCGACCGCTGTCCCGACCACGACCCCCCGACTTCCTTTTAGATCGGCTTGATGTCGGGGTGTCCGGGTCGTCCGGATGCCCCGACATCAAGGAACCCGAGTTGACCATGGGGCGCGGATCGGGCGGGCTGCATGTGACTGGATCGCGCTCGCGGTTCACTTCCGTCGAGTCGCTGTCGCGGGTCGCCGTCGGCGCGCTTGCTGGGCTGATCGACGCGAGGTGCCTGATGTCGGGACGCCCCGGCGGGATGATGCGACGACCGTACGGCCCTCGAATGGAACTTCGCGCGGATCAGGCCGGCACCCCCGCGCAGAGCCCGGTCGCTGGCGCCTATCCGCCGCCCCGCCAGGCGCGCAAACCAGACACATCGCGTTCATCGCCCCGTGCGCGCCGATTGATCGACTCGGTTTCCTTGATGTCGGGGTGTCCCGTTCGCGTGATGCCCCGACTTCAAGGACCCCGAGTCGATCACGAGCGGCGCCTGGGGTGATTCGCGAACGGTGTCCGGTTCGCGGCCGCGCGGGCCCTCGAACGGACCTTCGCGCGGATCGGGCCGGCACCCCCGGGCAGGGCCCGGCGCTGGGCACTACCCCGCAGCCCCTCCAGGCGGGCAAATCGGACACATCGCGTTCATCGCCCCAAGCGCGCCAATGATCGACTCGGGTTCCTTGATGTCGGGGTGTCCCGGCCGCGTGATGCCCCGACTTCAAGGACCCCGAGTCGATCACGGGTCGCGCCTGGGGTGAATGGCGCGCAATGTCCGGTCCTCGGCCAGCGCGGTCTGGGACGCGGCCAACCAGCCTGGGCGGTTCCGGGCGGTTTCGGGGTGTGACCGGTGGCATCCTCAGGCCGGAATCGTGGCCGGGTCGCGGGCGTTGAACAGCCCCGACGGCCGAGGTAGCAGCCCGCCGCCCGGTAGCGCATCCGACCGGGCCGGGCACGGCAAAGGCCCCCGGGAATGATGGTGGGCCGCCGGTCGTTGAACACGGTCCCGCCGCACGACCTCTCCGGGTCGCAGCGGGCCACGGTCACCAAGCCCCCGAGACCCCCGGGCATGTCGCCAGGAATGATGGCGGGTCGCCGACCGTTGAACACCGTCCCGGCGTGGTGAAGCCCCCCGCCTCACCCCGGGACCCCGGCCCCGCGAACACCCCCGGTTCGCGCAGGCGCCGACCGACCACAAACTTTCCCCCCTTCCTGTGAAGCGCCCGAGCGTGGCGCTGACCTGCACACCCCCCCCGGGTGTGGGTCATCACCCCCGAAGGAGCTTTGACATGAACACGATCATGCGTAAGAGCGTTCTCGGTATCGCTGGTCTCGCGTTCGCCGGTGGCGTCATCGGCGGCCCCGTCGCCGCCCACGCCGCCACCCCGGCGGTGGATGCCAAGCCGGTCGCTGTCGTGCAGGCTGACAAGCCGGCCGTGGACAAGGGCAAGCTGATGCCCAACGGCACCCACGGCACCCAGTCCCGCATCAACCTCGACGACGAGCAGACCGCCAATGTGAAGGCGATCATCGCCGCCACGAAGAAGTCGGACATGAACGAGCGGGCCGCGGTCATCTCCATCGCCACCAGCCTGCAGGAGTCGAAGCTGCACAACCTGGGTCACCTCGGTGACGCCAACGACCACGACTCGCTGGGCCTGTTCCAGCAGCGCCCCACCTCCGGCTGGGGCACCCCGGAACAGATCACCGACCCGCAGTACTCCACCACCGCGTTCCTCAAGGGCCTCAAGCAGGTCGACGGCTGGCAGGACATGCCGCTGACCGACGCCGCCCAGACCGTCCAGGTCTCCGCCTACCCCGACGCCTACGCCCAGTGGGAGCAGCAGGCCGCCGACCTCGTCGCCCAGTACTGGAACAGCTGACAACCACAGAGCATCACCTGACCGCTGGCCGGCACCCCACACGGGCGCCGGCCAGCGGCGTATCCAGCCGCGGCGCCGAGGCAGGACCGGGAGCGGAACGGCGCGTATCGGGATGCAGAGCAAGACCGACCGCAGAGCAAGACCAGGCGCAGAGCAAGACCGCCTCAAACGCTGCGCGACGCGGACCGGCGCGTATCAGGGTGCAGAGCAAGGCGAACCAGACCACCCCGGGCTGGCCGCAAGCAAGCGGCGAAAGCCCCCAAGCGACGAACGCCCGCAAGCGGCGAGCGCCGACGCGCGGCCCGGGGTCGCAGCGCTGAACACCGGACGCCGAGCACCACCCCGGGGAGGCGTCAGCGCTGGCTGCGGGCCAGCCAACGCCGGGCCAGGACGACCGCGCTTCCCCAGATGCCGCGCCGGAAGAGCAGTACGACGAGGACGAAGATGCCGCCGGTGACCAGGCCGATCGCCTCGAAGCCGGAAAAGGAGAGCCAGTCCTCCAGCCGTACGACGAGGGCCGCGCCGAGCACCGCACCCCAGAGCGTGCCGATCCCGCCGAACACCACGACGATGACGGCTTTGCCGGAGGTCGTCCAGTGCAGCACGTCGAGGGAGACGAAGCGGTGCCCGACGGCGAAGAGTCCGCCGCCGAGTCCGGCGATGAAGCCGGAGAGGACGAACGCGGTGAGCTTGTACCGGTGTACGGGGTATCCGAGCGCCCGGGCGCGGGCCGGGTTGTCCCGGATGCCGACGAGCACCCGGCCGAAGGGCGAGTGCACGATCCGCCAGGCGGCGGCGAGGCCGAGCAGCACGATCGGCAGGATCGCGTAGTAGAAGTAGTAGTCGTCGGTCAGGTCCAGCCCGAAGAGGGATCGGGGCACGCCTTGCAGGCCGTTCTCGCCCTGGGTCACCGACCGCCACTCGTTGGCCACGTAGTAGACCATCTGCGCGAACGCCAGGGTGACCATGGCGAAGTAGATGCCGGTCCGCTTCACCGCGAGGTAGCCGATGGGCACGGCGAGCAGCGCCGCGGCGAGCGCCCCGGCCAGTACGGCGACCGGGAACGGCAGCCCGGCGTGGATGGCGACGAGTCCGGTGACGTACGCGGAGGCGCCCCAGAAGGCGGCGTGCCCGAAGGACATCAGCCCGGTGAAGCCGAGCAGCAGGTCCACGGCGACGGCGAAGAGCGCCCAGCAGAGGATGTCCACCGCCACGGCCGGGTAGAGCCCGTTCGGCAGCCACAGCGCGGCGACCAGTCCGACGGCGAGCAGCGCGTACCGGACCCAGCGGGGAGCGCGGGCCGCGGCCACCAGGCCGGACGGTGGCGTGGGTCGGCCGGCCTGTGCGGCGGGGGTGTCGACGGTGCTGGTCATGCCGGTGCCTCCTCACGGCCGAAGAGCCCGGCCGGGCGCCAGAGCAGCACGACGGCCATCACGACGAAGACGATCGTCTGGGAGACGATCGGGAAGCTGGAGAGGTACGCCTCGCCCCACGCCTGGACGAGGCCGATGCCGAAGCCGGCGGCGACGGAGCCGAAGATGGAGCCGAGCCCACCGATCACCACCACGGCGAAGACCACGATGATCAGGTCGGCGCCCATCAGCGGGTTGACGGCCCGCATCGGCGCGGCGAGCACCCCGGCGAGCCCGGCGAGCGCGATGCCGAAGCCGAAGACGGGGGTGACCCAGCGTCCGACGTTGATGCCGAACGCCGGGGTGAGTTCGGGCCGCTCGGTGGCCGCGCGGACGACCATGCCGACCCGGGTCCGGGTCAGTGCCCACCACACGGCGACGCAGACCAGCACGGCGAAGCCGAGGATGAAGACCCGGTAGGTCGGGAAGTCGAAGAGCCCGAAGTCGACCGAGCCGCTGAGTGCCGACGGGGTGGCGTACGGGCTGGACTGCACGCCGTACCGGGATTTGACCAGGTCCTGGAGGATCAGCGTCAGACCGAAGGTGAGCAGGAAGTTGTAGAGCGGATCGAGCCGGGTGAGCCGGTGGATGACCGCCCGTTCCAGCGCCATGCCGAGCAGGCCGAGCCCGAGCGGCATGATGACCAGCGCCGCCCAGAACGGCACGCCCGCCTCGCTGAGCAGCACGTACGCGCCGAAGGCGCCGAGCATGTAGAACGCGCCGTGGGCGAAGTTCACCACCCGCAGCATGCCGAAGATGACGGCGAGCCCGAGGGCGAGCAGGGCGTAGAACGCCCCGCTCACCAACCCGTTGAACGTGTTCTGCAGGAAGCCGGTCACAGCTTGCAGTCCGGCGAGGGGGCGGCGAACGCCTCCGCCGCCGGGATGGTCTCGAGCACCTTGACGTAGTCCCACGGCTCGGTGACCTCGGCCTGCGGCTTGACCTGCGCCAGGTACGCGTCGTGGATGACCCGGTGGTCCTCGGCGCGGATCTTGCCGTTGCGCAGGAAGACGTCGTTGACCTCCTTGCCCTCCAGCCCCTTGACCACGGTGTCCGCGTCGTCGGTGCCGGCGGCCTGCACGGCCTCCAGGTACTGCATGGCCGCCGAGTAGTTGGCGGCGTGGGCGAAGGAGGGCCGGGTGCCCGTCTCCTTCTGGAACCGGTCGGCGAATTCGCGGTTGGTCTGGTCGAAGTTCCAGTACCAGGCATCGGTGTAGGTGGTGCCGGCGAGCGCGGCCGGGGTGAGCGAGTGGATGTCGGTGATGAACATCAGGCCGACGGCGAGGCCGACGCCCTTGTCTCGCAGTTTGAACTCGTTGTACTGCTTCACCACGTTGACCAGCTCGGCGCCGGCCTGCATGGTGCCGAGCACCTGCGGCTTCGGGTTCAGGCCCGGCGCCTTGAGCAGGTACGTCGAGTAGTCGCCGCTGGTGTTCGGGAAGGGCGCGCCGTCCTTGCCGACGACCTGCCCGCCGGCGGCGGTGATGGCGGCGGAGAAGCTCTTCTCCATGTCCTGCCCGAAGGCGTAGTTCGGGTAGAGGATGTACCAGTTCTTGCCCACCTGCTCCGTGGTCACCCGGCCGGTGCCGTTGGCGAGCATGTACGTGTCGTACGCGTAGTGGAACGTGTACTTGTTGCAGCTCTTGCCGGTCAGCTCGGTGGTGGCGGCGCCGATGTTGAAGTAGAGCTTCTTCTTCTCCTTGGCCACGTCGGCGACCTTCAGCGCGGCCGAGGAGGTGGGCACGTCGAGGATGAGGTCGACGCCCTTGCGGTCGTACATCTCGGCGGCCTTGCTGTTGGCGACGTCCGGCTTGTTCTGGTGGTCGGCGGTCTCCACGGTGATGTCCTCGGTGACCGCCTGGTCGCCGTGCTTGGCTTTGAAGTCGGCGATGGCCATCTCCACGGCCTTCACCGAGTTCCGCCCGGACAGCTCGGAGTACGCGCCGGACTGGTCGTTCAGCACCCCCAGCACGATCTTGTCGCCGGTCAGCTTCTGGTCGCCGCCCGACTGGGGGCCGCCGCCACCGCAGCCGGTGATCAGCAGCACGGTGGCCGACGCCGCGGCCACACCCACGGTCCTACGCATGCCATTCCCTCCATCCGCGCCGGAACGCGGTCAGCAGTCGACGTCAGATCCCGAGGTACGACAGCAGTTCGCGCTCCCGCGAACGCACCTCGGAGTTCTCCATCGCCTCCACGACGCGCCCCTCGGCCAGCAGGTAGTGCCGGTCGGCGACGCCGGTGGCGAAGTGCAGGTTCTGCTCGACCAGCAGCACGGTGACCCCGTGCCGCTTGGCCTCGTGTAGCAGGTCGCCGACCTGCCGCACCAGCAGTGGGGAGAGCCCCTCGGTCGGTTCGTCGCAGAGCAGCAGCCGGGCGCCCATGCGCAGCACCCGGGCCAGGGCGAGCATCTGCTGCTCACCGCCGGAGAGGGTGGTGGCGGCCGAGTCCCGCCGCTGGTGCAGGGCGGGGAACGCCTCGTACACCCGCTCCAGCGGCCACGGGTCGGGGCCGACGGTGGGCGGCAGCGTGAGGTTCTCCGCGACGCTGAGCGTGGCGTAGCTGCCCCGGTCGTCCGGCACCCAGCCGAGCCCGAGCCGGGCCCGCCGGTACGCCGGCAGCCGACCGATGTCGCGTCCGTCCAGCTCGACAGTGCCCCGCTGCCCGGGGTGCAGCCCCATGACGCAGCGCAGCAGGGTGGACTTGCCGGCGCCGTTGCGACCCACCAGGGTCACCACCTCACCGGCGGCGACGTCGAGGCTGATGTCCCGCAGCACCTGCGCCTCGCCGTACCAGGCGCTGAGGTTGTCAATGCGCAGCATCGGTGGCTCCCAGGTAGGCGGTGATGACCCGCTCGTCGGCGCGGACCTCGTCGTACGGGCCCTCGACGAGGACTTTTCCGGCCTGGAGCACGGTGACGGTGTCGGCGAGGCGGCCGACCACGCTCATGTTGTGCTCGACCATCACCACGGTGCGGCCCGGGCGCACCCGGGCGATCAGTTCGACGGTGCGGTCGACGTCCTCCAGCCCCATGCCGGCGGTGGGCTCGTCGAGCAGCAGCACCTTCGGGTCCAGGGCGAGCGCGATGGCCAGTTCGAGGGCCCGTTTGCGCCCGTAGGCGAGGGCCTCGGCGGGGGCGTGGGTGAGGTCGGCGAGCCCGACCATGTCGAGCAGTTCGGCGGCGCGGTCGTGGTAGCGGGCCATCAGCTTCGCCGACCGCCAGAACCGCCAGCCGAGCCCGCTGGGCGACTGCAACGCCAGCTCGACGTGCTCTCCGGCGGTGAGTTGGGGGAAGAGGCTGGTGATCTGGAACGAGCGGGCGACACCGAGGCGGGCCACCTGCTCCGGGGGCAGCCCGGTGACGTCCCGGCCGGCCAGTTCGATGCGCCCGGCGGTGGGGCGCAGGAAGCCGGTGAGCAGGTTGAACAGGGTCGTCTTGCCGGCGCCGTTGGGGCCGACGAGCGCGTGGACGGTCTCCGGCGCGATGTCGAGGTCGACGCCGTCGACCGCCCGGAAGCCCCGGAAGTCGCGGGTCAGCCCGCGAGCCGACAGGAGCGCTTGCCCGGCCATCGCCTTCTCCTCCGACGTCTCCGGCGACGGTCGGATGGGTGACAGTCGTCACATGGCCGTCGCGTTCAGGAAACGTACGGCGGCGCACATGAGTCGAGCCATGTCGATCCCCCACACATTCCCGGGCATCGAACCGGCTCCATCCGCCACATCCAGTGCGCGGCACCGGCTGTCCGACGGCCCGTCCGGGTGACTCACCCACATCGATGCCTCGCCGCATGTGCGGGACCCACCCGGTTCGGGGTGCGCCCCGGCCCGGCCCACCACCGGCGCCCGGAGAGTGGGGACGCCGGGTCTGCGCGTCGGAGGGCGTACCGGCGGTCAGTCCAGCAGCGCCGCCAGGGCCAGGTCGACGTCCTCGTCGGTCGAGTAGAGGTGGAACGAGGCGCGGATCCGACCTGCTCGCACCGCCGCGCGGACGTCGGCCCGGGCCAGCCGCTCCTGCGCGTCCGGCACCTCGACGGTCACGATGGCGCTCTCCCCCGGTGCCTGGCCGAGCCCGGTGAGCAGCCGGTTGGCGAGCGCCACGTCGTGCGCCCGGATCGCCGGCAGGCCGATGTCGAGGAGCAGCTCCAGCGCGGGCGCGAGACCGACCCAGCTGAACCAGGCCGGGGAGATGTCGAACCGGCGGGCGTCGTCGGCCAGCCGCAGCGGCGGCCCGTAGTAGGAGGCGTGCGGGTCGTCGCCCGCGTACCAGCCGGCCGCGTCGGGTCGCAGCCGCTCGCGCAGCGCCGGGGCCAGGTAGGCCAGCGCCGCCCCGCGCGGCCCCGTCAGCCACTTGTAGGCCGCGGCCACCACCACGTCGGCCCGGGTGCCGTCGAAGGGCAGCCAGCCGGCGGCCTGGGTGGCGTCCACCACGACCTGCGCGCCGTACGCCCTGGCCGCGGCCACGATCTCGTCGTACGCGGCGATCGTGCCGTCGGCGGACTGCACGAGGCTGAACGCGACCAGGTCGGTGTCGGCATCGATCGCGTCGACCAGCCCGGCGAGGGGCACCGTGCGCACCTGAACACCGCGCTCGGCCTGCACCAGCCAGGGGAAGAGGTTGGAGGTGAACTCCACGTCGGGCACCACCACGGTGGCCCCGGCGGGCAGCGCCGCCGCCACGGGCGCGAGCAGCTGGGAGGCGCTGGCGCCGATGGCCACGTCCCGGGCGGGCACGCCGCCGATCAGCCGGGCGAAGGCGGCCCGGGACCTGTCGACGGACTCGCCCCACCCCTCCCAGGAGGTGCGCCCCACCCGCCAGTCGGCGAGCGCGTCCTGCAGGGCGGTCCACGCCGGCTCGGGCGGCAGCCCGTAGCTGGCGGTGTTCAGCCAACCGGGCTCCGGCTGCCACAGCTTCTGCGCGGTGTCGAGTTCCATGTGGCCGACGCTAGCCGCGCGGGCCGGCGTGGTGGATGGCCAAAGCGCGGCCGGCGGCCTGCTCCCGGGCGGGTGGCCGGTCAGGCTCGCGCGGCGGCGCTGATCGCGGCGGCGACCCCGTCGAGGATCAGGTCGAGTCCGACGTCGAAGTCGGCCTGGTCGGGGTCGTCGGCGGGCGGCTGTTCGAAGAGCCCGGAGGTGAAGAGCGCGGCGACCTCGGGGAAGCGCTCGGCGTCGACGAGGCCCGCCAGCGCCCGGCCGTACTCCTGCTCGACCTGGGGCTGGTCGAGGCCGCTGTCCCGCCGCCCCTCGGCCATGTCCACCCGCAGTTGGGAGGAGTTGCGCACGTAGCCGGAGAGCAGGGTCAGGATGCCTACCTTCGCGCCCCAGTCGAGGGCGGTGTCGCGGAGGGCGGTCAGGCAGGCGTCCATCCAGCTGATCGCGTTCGGGCCGCTGGGCGGGCCGCTGATCGGCAGATGGGGCAGCCAGGCGTGTCGGGCGTGCACGGCCCGGAGGGCGTACGCCCAGGCGTGCAGGGCGGCCCGCCAGCCGCCGGGGCCGGTCGGGAGCTGCGGTGCGGGGCCGGTGGCCGCGTCGCCCATCAGCACGAGCAGCTCCTCCTTGGAGCCGACGTACCGGTAGAGGGACATCGAGGTGACCCCCAGCTCCTTGGCGATCTTGCCGAGGGTGACGCCCGGAAGCCCGTCGCGGTCGGCGAGCGCCACGGCGGCCTGGACGACCTGGTCGACGTCGAGGGCGGCCGGTCGGCCGAGGCGGGACTCCGCCGGCAGTCGCCACAGCCGGGCCAGCCCCACCGGAATCTCGTCGCCCATGACCGGCAGCCACCTCCATTCGGGTCCGAGCCGAGCCCCCATTCTCGCTCAGCGCCGGGGCGGGGCCGCGCCCCGACGCGACTTTGTTTACACCATATAGTTTAGGTCGTATGGTTAGTGCTTCCAACCGGAAGAGGGGGAGACGATGACTCTCGACGTGCAGGCGCGCACCGGGGAACGGGCGGCGCCACCGGTCTCGGGCGGGAGACGGATCCTCGCGCCGGACCTGGCTCGCGGCGCCATGCTGCTGCTCATCGCGCTGGCCAACGCCACGGGGGTGTTCCTGGCCTCGACCCCGGGGGTGGACCCGACGCCGCACGGCCCCGAGCGGGTCTGGAACGTCTTCCTCTTCCTCTTCGTGCACGCCCGCGCGCTACCGCTCTTCGCCCTGATGTTCGGCTACGGCCTCGTCCAGTTCGCCCGCCACCAGGACGAGGCCGGACGCCCACCGGGGAAGGTGCGCGCGCTGCTGCTGCGCCGCAACGCCTGGCTCTTCGCCTTCGGCCTGGCGCACGGCGTGCTGCTCTACTCCGGTGACGTGCTCGGCGCGTACGGCCTCATCGGGATCGCGTTCACCGTGCTCCTGCTCCGGCGCGGCGACCGGGTCCACCGCCTCGCGCCCGGGTACCTGATCCTCGCCGCCCTCTACGTCCTCGGCCTCGCCGCGCTGGTGCTGCACGGCCTGGCGGCGGGGTCCGGCGGCGGGGCCGGCGTGCCGACCAGCGACTTCCCGTCGGTGACGGAGCCCAGCTACGGCGCGTCGCTCGCGGCCCGGGTGGGCGAGTGGCCGGCGACCGTGCTCAGCATGCTCCCGATGATCCTGTTCATCTGGATCGGCGCCTGGGCGGCCCGCCGCCGGCTGCTCGACGAGCCGGCGAAGCACCGCCGCCTGCTGCGCCGGGGCGCCACCGTCGGGCTCACCGTGGCCGTCCTGGGCGGCCTGCCGATGGGCCTGCTCGCCGGTGGCTTCCTGCACGCCGACGCCGACACCGCCGGGTACGCCAAGATGCTCTACGAGACGGCCGGCTTCTTCGGCGGCATCGGCTACGGCTGCCTCTTCGGCCTGCTCGCGCTGCGGGTGTCGAGCTGGTCGGCGGCCTCCCGGCGGCAGCTGCCCGTCACCGCGCTCGCCGCGCTGGGCCGGCGCTCACTCAGCGGCTACCTGGTGCAGTCCGTCGCCTGGCTGGTGCTGGCCTCCCCGTACGCCCTCGCGCTCGGGGACCGGCTCGGCAGCCCCACCTTCGTCGCGGCCGGCAGCGCGCTGCTGGTCTGGCTGGGCACGCTGGTCGGCGCGTACCTGATGCACCGCCGGGCCCGGCGCGGACCGGCGGAGATCCTGCTCCGCCGCCTCGCCTACGGCCGGCGAGGCTGACCCGGCCGCCCCGCCCCCGGCAACCCGCGTCGATCATGAGGTTTGCGGCGCCGACGGTGATCGACTTCGCCGCAAACCTCATGATCGACGTCAGCGGGGGCCGGGGCGGTCAGCTCACGTTCGCCGGGCCGAGGACGCTCTTCAGGTCGGCCATCAGGGCGGTGGTGGCCGCCACCCGGAACGGACCGAGCCGCAGGGTCGTGGTCTTGCTGCCGTTGAGGAGCTTGACGTGCACCTCGGCGTCGCCGGGGTGCAGCACCAGCGTCTCCTTGAGCCGCTCGACCAGGGGCGGGGTGCACCGGGTCACCGGGATGGTGAGGGTGACGGGCTTGTTCGCCGCGCTGGTGCTGACGTCCGGCATCGACATGTCCATCGCCATGATGCGCGGCGTGTCGTCGCGGCGGTCCACCCGCCCCTTCACCACCACGATCGCGTCCTCGGCGATGTACTGGCCGATCACCTCGTAGGTGTTCGGGAAGAAGAGCGTCTCCACGCCACCCGCGAGGTCCTCGAGGGTGGCCGAGGCCCACGCCCGCCCCTGCTTGGTGACCCGGCGCTGCACGCCGGAGAGGATCCCGGCGAGGGTGACGACCGCCCCGTCCGGCACCGCGCCCTCCTCGGCGAGGGCGGTGATGGTGGTGTCCGCCGCCGCGTTGAGGATGTGCTCCAGGCCGAAGAGGGGGTGGTCGGAGACGTAGAGGCCGAGCATCTCCCGTTCGAAGGCGAGCTTGTCGCGCTTGTCCCACTCGCTCTCGCCGATCACCGGCATGACGTTGACGCTGGTGGTGGTCTCCACGTCGCCGAAGCCCGCGCCGAACAGGTCGTACTGGCCGGTGGCCTCCTTGCGCTTGACGTCGGCGTACGCGTCGATGGCGTCCGCGTGCACCTGGAGCAGCCCCTTGCGGCTGTGCCCGAGCGAGTCGAAGGCACCGGCCTTGATCAGCGATTCGATGGTCTTCTTGTTGCAGGCGACCGCGTCCACCTTCGAGAGGAAGTCGTAGAAGTCGGCGTAGGCGCTCTTCTCGTCGCGGCACCGCATGATCGAGGCGACCACGTTCGCGCCGACGTTGCGCACCGCGGCCAGCCCGAAGCGGATGTCCTTGCCGACCGGGGTGAACGGGCCCGCGGAGGTGTTCACGTCCGGGGGCAGCACCTGGATCCGCATCCGCCGGCACTCGGAGAGGTAGAGCGCCATCTTGTCCTTGTCGTCGCCGACGCTGGTCAGCAGCCCCGCCATGTACTCGGCCGGGTAGTGCGCCTTGAGGTACGCGGTCCAGTAGGAGACCAGCCCGTACGCGGCGGAGTGCGCCTTGTTGAAGGCGTAGCCGGCGAACGGGACGAGCACGTCCCACACCGCCTGGATCGCCTCGTCGGAGTAGCCGCGCTCGCGGCAGCCGTCGCGGAACGGCACGAACTCCTTGTCGAGGATCTCCTTCTTCTTCTTGCCCATCGCCCGGCGCAGCAGGTCGGCCTGGCCGAGGGTGTAGCCGGCGAGGATCTGCGCGGCGCGCTGCACCTGCTCCTGGTAGACGATCAGGCCGTAGGTGGGGGCGAGGATCTCCCGCAGCGGCTCCTCCAGCTCCGGATGGATCGGGGTGATCTCCTGGAGGCCGTTCTTGCGCAGCGCGTAGTTGGTGTGCGAGTCGACGCCCATCGGGCCGGGCCGGTAGAGCGCCAGAACGGCGGAGATGTCCTCGAAGTTGTCCGGCTTCATCAGCCGCAGCAGCGAGCGCATCGGCCCGCCGTCGAGCTGGAACACGCCCAGCGTGTCGCCCCGAGCCAGCAGCTCGTAGGCGGCCTTGTCGTCCAGCGGCAGGGCCAGCAGGTCCAGCTCCTTGCCGTGGTTGAGCTCGATGTTCTTGACCGCGTCGTCGATGATCGTCAGGTTGCGCAGGCCGAGGAAGTCCATCTTCAACAGCCCGAGCGACTCGCACGTCGGGTAGTCGAACTGGGTGATGATGACCCCGTCGGAGTCCCGGCGCATCAGCGGGATGTGATCGATGATCGGCTCGGCGGACATGATGACGCCGGCGGCGTGCACGCCGGTCTGCCGGATCAGCCCCTCGATGCCCTTCGCGGTGTCGATGACCTTCTTGACGTCCGGGTCGGACTCGTAGAGGCCGCGGATCTCACCGGCCTCGGCGTACCGGGGGTGCTTCGGGTCGAAGATGCCGGTGAGCGGGATGTCCTTGCCCATCACCGCCGGGGGCATCGCCTTGGTGATCCGGTCGCCGACCGCGTACGGGAAGCCGAGCACCCGGGCCGAGTCCTTGATCGCGGCCTTCGCCTTGATCGTGCCGAAGGTGGCGATCTGCGCGACCTTGTCCTCGCCCCACTTGTCGGTGACGTACTTGATCACCTCACCGCGCCGGCGCTCGTCGAAGTCGATGTCGACGTCCGGCATCGAGACGCGCTCGGGGTTGAGGAACCGCTCGAAGATCAGCCCGTGCGGGATCGGGTCCAGGTCGGTGATGCCGAGCGCGTACGCCACCAGCGAGCCGGCGGCCGAGCCACGGCCGGGGCCGACCGCGATGCCCTGGCTCTTCGCCCACTGAATGAAGTCCGCGACCACGAGGAAGTACGACGGGAAGCCCATCTGGTTGATGACGCCCAGCTCGTACTCGGCCTGCTTGAGGTGCCCCTCCGGAATTCCGTTCGGGTAGCGGCGGTGCAGGCCGGCGAAGGTCTCCTTGCGGAACCAGGACTCCTCGGTCTCCCCCTCCGGGACCGGGAAGCGGGGCATCAGGTTGTGGAACTCGAACATGCCCGCCGGGTCGACCTTCTCGGCCACCAGCAGGGTGTTGCGGCAGCCCTCAAGCCAGAGCTCCGAGGTGTTGACCCCGCGCATCTCGTCGGCGGACTTGATGTAGTAGCCGCCGCCCTCGAGGCGGAACCGGTTGGGGTCGGCGATGTTGCTGGCGGTCTGCACGCAGAGCAGCACGTCGTGCGCCTCGGCCTGCGACTCGGTGGTGTAGTGCGAGTCGTTGGTGATCACCGGCGGGATGTCGAGCTTCCGGCCGACCTCGATCAGCCCGTCGCGGACCCGCTTCTCGATGTCCAGGCCGTGGTCCATCAGCTCCAGGAAGTAGTTCTCCTTGCCGAAGATGTCCTGGTATGCGCCGGCGACCTTGAGCGCCTCGTCGAACTGCCCGAGCCGCAGCCGGGTCTGCACGGCGCCGGAGGGGCAGCCGGTGGTGGCCATGATCCCCTGGGCGTACTCGGCGATCAGCTCCATGTCCATCCGGGGCCACTTGACGTAGTGGCCCTCCATGGAGGCGCGCGAGTTGAGCTTGAAGAGGTTGTGCAGCCCGGTCTTGTTCTGCGCCCACATGGTCATGTGGGTGATCGCGCCGTTACCGGAGACGTCGTCGCTCTTCTGCTCCGGGCGACCCCACTTGACCCGCTGCTTGTGGAAGCGTGACTCCGGCGCGACGTACGCCTCGACGCCGAGGATCGGCTTGACCCCGGCGGCCATCGCCTGCTTGTAGAAGTCGTTGGCGCCGTGCATGTTGCCGTGGTCGGTCATCGCCACCGCCGGCATCTCCTGCCGGCTGACCTCGGCGAACAGGTCCTTGAGTCGGGCCGCTCCGTCGAGCATCGAGTACTCGGTGTGTACGTGCAGATGCGCGAACGAATCGCCCATGCGAGGCGCCCCCCAGGTGTGGATCTTGGCGGTCGGAGCCGACCGGGAACCACCCTACCGAGGTCAACTCCGAGGCTCCACCGTCCGCGCCGGGGCCCGTGGCCGGTGTCTCCTTTCCCTGCCCGCCGCAGCCGCACGCCTATCGCGTGTGCGACCGGTTGCAGTGGGTAATGGTCGCCGGCGCGCCGGGCCTCGACGCAGGAACCAGCCTGCGTACTTCACGGTGATCGCCGAGATGCAGCTCAGTGCGCGGCCGAACGGAGATGAGCGTGCAACCGACATGGCTCGTGATGCTCTCGTGGGCAGCGCTCTCCGTGGGATTCGCCAGCACCGCGGCTATCGTCGTCGACCACCTTGTTCTCCGATATCGTCAGCCGTCCAGGGTAATGGAGATAGTCTGGCCGACCACCGCGCTCTACTTCGGCCCGGCAGCCGTGCTGACCTACCACAAATGGGGTAGACCCCAATCTCGCCGGTGGCTGGAGCGGTACGGCAACCCGCCCAAGAGGTCGCGACACGCCGCCGGAGTGATCGAGACGTTTCACTGTGCGACACACTGCACCCTGGGCGCCATCATTGCGACGGTTACCGTCTTCAGCCTTGACCTCGAGATATTCGGTAGTGCCCGGTGGCCCGAATTCGTCGGGGACTATCTGGGCGCAGTGGCGATCGGAATCGCATTCCGATACGCCACCGAGGCTCGCACGGGTGGCCGACGAGCGCGGGCCGCGATGCGGAAGTTCTTCGCCGGCGATCTGCTGAGCGTGTCCTTCTTCGAGTTCGCGCTCCTAGCCTGGCTGGTGCTGGCGGAACATTTTGTTTTCCACGAGACCCTTCGGCCCAGCAGTCCGGTGTTCTGGCTCATGGTCCAGATCGGGCTGCTCATCGGCCTCCTGGTCGCCTGGCCGCCTACCTTGTGGCTGATCCGCCGCGGCGTCAAACCCGACGTGCTTGGCACGCCTGCATAGGTAGCCGCGCCGGGCTCGCGGCGTCGATGCTCGGGCCGGTCCCGCCGAAGCCGCGCGCCGCCACCACAAGCCCACCAGGCCGCACAACATCGCCCGGGGCACACCGTTGTCAGTCACACGACACTGCATGACTAGACATTAGTGTGTGGCACACAGTATCGTGTGATGCATGGCCAGCGACGAAGTGCTACGGACCCATCTCCAGGAGCTACGCCGGGGAACGGTCGTGGTGGCGAGCCTGATCGCATTGCGCCACCCCGACTACGGCTACTCACTGCTGCAACGGCTCACCGGGCACGGCTTCCCGGTGGACGCGAACACCCTCTACCCGCTGCTGCGCCGCCTCGAGGAACAGGGGCTGCTGACCAGCGAGTGGAACACCGAGGAAAGCCGGCCGCGCAAGTTCTACCGCACCAGCGACGAGGGCGAGTCGGTGCTCCACCGGCTCCTCGACGACCTCGCCGCCGTACAGACCTCTCTCACCGGGCTGATCGAAGGAGTAGAACGATGACCTCCCTGACCGACCGCTACCTCGCCGCCACCCTGCGGACCGTGCCGGCCGCGCGGCGCGAGGAGATCGCGACCGAGCTGCGCGGCTCGATCGAGGACATGATCGACGGCCGCCGCGCCGACGGGCGGGACGCCGAGGCCGCCGAGCGTGAGGTCCTCACCGAGCTGGGCAACCCCGCGAAGCTCGCGGCCCGCTACGCCGACCGGCGGCTCCAGCTCATCGGCCCGACCTACTACCTGGCCTGGGAGCGGCTGATGAAGCTGCTGCTCAGCTTCGTCCCGGCGGTGGTCGCGCTCGCCGTCGGCCTGGCGGAGGGGACCGACGGCAACGGCGGTGACGCGATCGGCAAGGCGGTCGTCGCCGCGATCCAGACCACTGTCAACATCGGCTTCTGGGTCACCCTGGTCTTCGCGGTGCTGGAGCGCACCAACGCCAAGCTCGACCTGCCGGAGTGGACCGTCGACCAGCTGCCCGAGGACCACACGCACCGGCAGATCGGCCTGGTCGACCTGGCCGCCTCGGTCGGCTGGCTGGTGCTGGTCATCGCCTACCTGCCGATCCAGCACTTCCGCTCGTTCGTGCCCGACAACGACGGCGGCAACCTGCCGATCCTCGACCCGGCGCTCTGGAGCTTCTGGCTGCCGTTCCTGATGGTGGTGCTGGTCGCCAGCGTCGGCCTGGAGTTCGCCAAGTACCGCGCCGGCCGCTGGACGTGGCCGCTGGTCGGGGTGAACGCGGCTCTGAACGTCGCGTTCTCGGCCCCGCTGATCTGGCTGATCTCGACCGACCGGCTGTTCAACCCGGACTTCGTCAACCGGTGGGAGTGGCTCTCCCAGCCGGAGAACCTGAACAACGTCGCCACGCTCGTCGTCGTCGGCACGGTGCTGATCGCCGGCTGGGACATCATCGACAGCTCGATCAAGGCGTACCGCAACCGGCACTGACGCGCTCCGGCGCGACGCGGCCCGGCACTCACGGGGGTGCCGGGCCGCAGCGCGTCCAACGCTAGTCGGGGGCGTGCAGGGCTCCAGTGGTGGCCGCGGCGAGGAAACCGGTCCAGGCCGCGGGGCCGAAGGCCAGCACCGGCCCACCCCGGTCCTTGCTGTCGCGTACGGCCACCACGTCGGCCAGGTTCGTCGCCACCTCGACACAGGTGGACCCGCCGTTGCTGCTGCGGGTCGACTTTCGCCAAACGGCGCCGCTCAGGTCCACGACCGCGCCACCTCCCGTATCAGTTCGCGAGACGCGCGACGGGGCAACGTCTCGCCTCGCACCCGCTCCCACGCCCGTTGAAGGCTGTTGACGTCATCAGGTCGATCAGTCACATGCGCACGTAACTGGTTATCAAGATGGGCCACCTCCGCGCCATCTGTCGTGCGCGCCAGGATGAACGGCCCGGCGAGCCCAGGATGCATGCCCGCGTCGGCAGGCACCACATGAATATCGATCTGAGGAAGTTCGCTCATCTCCACCAGATGGTTGAACTGCTGCGCCATCACGGCCGGTTCACCGATGCGCCGCCGCAGCACCGCCTCGTCGACGACGAAGACGACCTCCGGCGGGGACTCCCGGGTCAGCACCGCCTGGCGGGACAGCCGGGAGGTCACCCGCTGCTCCACCTCGGCCGCACGCAGCATGCCGCCGCCGGTCAGCACCGCGCGGGCGTACGCCTCGGTCTGCAGCAGGCCGGGGATCAGCGACGGCTCGAACCAGCGGATCAGCGTCGCCTCCGCCTCGACGGCGATCCACTCGCGAAGCCACGGCGGCGCGGCGTCGGCACGGACGAGGGTGAGCAGCCGTTCGAAGAAGCCCCGGGACTCCAGGGCCGCGTCGACGCGGGCCACGAAGTCCTGCGACGGCGTCCGGTGGCCGATCTCCACCATGCCGATCAGCGACGACGAGTAGTTGACCCGCTGGGCGAGCTCCTCCTGGCTCAACCCCCGATCCCGGCGGGCGCGGCGCAGCTCGCCGCCGAGGAACTCCAGCGTGGACAGTCGCTCGTCGCCCATCACACCTCCACCACAGCCCGGCCACCGGTCACCACCGGACGCCACCGGCGGCCGCCTCGACGCCCACCACCGGCCGGTGACCTGTCGACGCCTTCCGACCGTAGTCGGCCGGGCAGCAGAGTGTGAACAGGCACGGCGTGGAGGAGGGCGACATGGGCGGTGACGTGGTCCGTACCCCGGGAGGAGCGGTGAGCGCCGCGCGCCGGCACGTCGCCGCGCGGCCGGCGTGGCGGTGCCGGGTGTGCGCGGCCCCGTGGCCGTGCCAGCCGGCGAAGCTGGCCCTACGCGTCGAGTACGCGCACGATCCGGTGGCGCTCTCCGTCTACCTGTGCGTGCTGCTGCACGACGCCGCCGCCGACTGGCTGCGCCTCAACCCCCGCCCGCCGGACCCGGCGGAGCTCTTCGCCCGGTTCATCGCCTGGACGCGACCGTGCGGGGCGCAGGTCGAGCGCGGCCGGGTGGAGGTGCTGCTCGCGCGGGTGGCCGCCGTGACCCGCACACCGGTGGCTCAGCCACGCCGGGGCGTCCGCCCCGGAGAAACACCCGGGCGACGAAGACCGATGGGATGACATCCTTGGCCAGGTGAGCACCCCCACACCCGGCGACGGCTGGCGCCGCCCCGGCCCCACCCCGCACCAGCAGCGGCTCGACCTGTACGCCGGACTGGCCCTGACCGTGCTGGCGCTGTTCAACCTCACCCTCACCCGCAGCACCGGGTCGTTCCTGCTGGGGCCACCGCCCTCGGTGCCGGAACAGATCTTCTGGACGGTGGCGGTGCCGCTGCCGCTGATCTGGCGGCGGCGGCACCCGGCCGTCACCATCGTCGTCGTCTCGGCCATGTTCATCGCCGCCCAGGCGCGCTCCGCCCCGGAGGCGCAGCTCTCCTCGTGGGCGCTCTTCGCCGCGATCTACTCCCTCGGCGCGTGGGGGCCGGACCGGCGGCTGTCCCGGCGGCTGCGGATCGGGGTGATCGTGACCATGTTCGCCTGGCTCGGCGTCTACTACGCGGTCACCGTCGGCAGCATCCCGCCCGACGCGTTCGCCCAGGCGGTCGGGCCGGTGCCACCGGTGCTCGCCGCCCTGGTGAGCGGGGTGCTGGTCAACGGGCTCTACTTCGGCTTCGCGTACTTCTTCGGGGAGACGTCGTGGCTGGCCGCGTATCGGCAGCACGAGCTGGCGGAGCAGGCCGAGGAGCTGCGCCGCACGCAGGCCGAGGCGCGCGGGCAGGCCGTCGTCGGGGAGCGGGTACGCATCGCCCGTGAGTTGCACGACGTGGTCGCCCACCACGTGTCGGTGATGGGCGTGCAGGCCTCGGCGGCCCGCCGGGTCTTCGACCGGGACGCGACCAAGGCCCGCACCGCGCTGACCGCGATCGAGGAGACGGCCCGAACGGCCGTGGACGAGCTGCGCCGGATGCTCGGTGTGCTGCGCGCGAGCGAAGGCCCGCCGGAGCACGTCGAGGCGCCGGCCGGCGTCGACCGGGTCGAGGAGGTGGTGGAGCGGGCCCGCGACGCCGGGCTGCGGGCGACGTTCGCGGTCTACGGGGAGGCGACGCCGCTGCCGGAGTCGGTGTCGCAGGCGGTCTACCGGGTCGTCCAGGAGGCGGTGACCAACGTGCTCAAACACGCCACCGGCGCCGGGGTGCTCGACGTGCGGCTGCGCTACCTGGCCATGGAGGTGGAGGTCGACGTGACCGACGACGGGCGGCCCACCCGAGCCCCCAATCCGGACGGGCTGGGCCTGATCGGCATGCGCGAGCGGGTCGCCACGCACGGCGGAGTGCTGGAGGCCGGGGAACGGGTCGGCGGTGGCTGGCGCATCCGCGCCCGCTTCCCGCTCGCGGTCGCCGTGGCGGAGCCGGTATGAGCGCCGTGAACGGAGTCACCGGCGCGGACCGGCCGATCCGGGTGCTGCTCGCCGACGACCAGCACCTCGTGCGTACCGGCTTCCGTGTCATCCTCGAGGTGGAGGATGACATCGAGGTCGTCGGTGAGGCCGCCGACGGCGAGCGCGCGGTGGGCATGACCCGGGCGCTGCACCCCGACGTGGTGCTCATGGACGTGGAGATGCCCGGAATGGACGGGTTGGAGGCGACCCGGCGGATCACCGCCCCGGACGCCCCGGATGGGCCGGCGGTGCTGATCCTCACCACCTTCGACCGGGACGACTACCTCTTCGCCGCGCTGAGTGCCGGGGCGAGCGGGTTCCTGCTCAAGAACGGCACCCCGGAGTCGCTGATCGAGGCGATCCGGGTGGTGGCCCGCGGCGACGGGCTGCTCGCGCCGGAGCTGACCCGAAAGGTGATCGCCACCTTCGCCCGGCCCGGTGCGGCGGCCGGTGGGACGTCGAGGGCCGGCAGCGCTGCGGCATTGGAGGACTTGACGCCGCGTGAGCAGCAGGTGCTGGTGCTGATCGCCCGCGGTGCCAGCAACGCGGAGATCGCCGTCGACCTGAGCCTCGGCGAAGCCACGGTAAAGACGCACGTGAGCCGGGTGCTCGCGAAGCTCGGCCTGCGCGACCGGGTGCAGGCGGTGGTCTTCGCGTACGAGCACGGGGTGGTTCGCCCCGGCGGCTGACCGCCGTCCGCCGCCAGACGGACGCCGGGTCTCCGTCCGCCGACTGACGGCGGGCGGCGCCCGGCGATCTAGCGTGTTGACCGTGACCAGTGTGCTTCGCCTCGACGGCGTCGACCGTAGCTTCGGCGACCGGCAGGCACTCAAGAACGTGTCCTTCGATGTGGTGGCCGGTCGGATGACCGGCTTCGTCGGCGGTAACGGCGCCGGCAAGACCACCACCATGCGGATCATCCTCGGGGTGCTCGCCGCCGACGCCGGTCGGGTGACGTGGCGGGGGGCGCCGCTGACCCCGGAGGTCCGGCGGCACTTCGGCTACATGCCGGAGGAGCGCGGCCTGTACCCCAAGATGAGCGTCCGCGAGCAGGTGGTCTACCTGGGTCGCCTGCACGGCATGACCGCCGCGGCCGCCGAGCGCGCCACTGAGGCGCTGCTGGAGCGGGTGGGGCTCGCCGAGCGCGGCGGTGACCTGCTGGAGACGCTCTCGCTCGGCAACCAGCAGCGCGCGCAGATCGCCGCCGCGCTGGTGCACGATCCCGAGGTGCTCGTGCTCGACGAGCCGTTCTCCGGCCTCGACCCGCTGGCCGTGGACACGGTCGTCGGCGTGCTGCGGGAACGGGCCGCGGCCGGTACGCCGGTGCTCTTCTCCAGTCACCAGCTCGACGTGGTCGAGCGGCTCTGCGACGACCTCGTGATCATCGCGGACGGGGTGATCCGGGCGGCGGGCGACCGGGAGCAGCTGCGCAAGACGTACACCTCGCCCCGCTTCGAGCTGGTGGTGGAGACCGACGCCGGCTGGCTGCGGGACCAGCCCGGCGTGACCCTGGTCGACCTGGACGGCGCCCGCGCCGTCTTCGACCTGGCCGTCGGCACCGACGAGCAGCCGGTGCTGCACGCGGCGCTGGCACGCGGCCCGGTACGCGCGTTCCGGCCGGTCACCCCGTCCCTCACCGAGATCTTCCGAGAGGTCGCCCAGTGAACACCGCGCAGGCCACCCGCCTGGTCGCCGCCCGGGAGATCCGGGTCAAGCTGCGCGACAAGACCTTCCTGTTCAGCACCCTGTTCTTCCTGCTGATCGCCGCCGCGGCGACCATCCTGCCGCCGCTGCTCTCCGGCGGACCGTCCACGGTGGCGGTCACCGAGCAGTCGGCCGGCCCGCTGCGGGCGGCCGGGCTGGAGGTGCGGACGGTGCCCGACGACCGCGCCGCCGAGCAGGCGGTCCGCGACGACGAGGTGGACGCGGCCGTCGTCTCCGGCCCGGCCGTGCTCGCCATGGACGAGGCCCCCGACGACGTGGTGGCCGCGCTCAGCAGCCAACCGCAGGTGCGGCTGCTTGACCCGGACGCGCTGGATCCGGTGGCCGCCTTCCTGGTGCCGTTCTTCTTCGCGTTCATCTTCTACGTCACGTCGCAGGTCTTCGGCGTGCAGATCGCGCAGAGCATCATCGAGGAGAAGCAGACCCGGATCGTGGAGATCCTGGCCGCCGCGGTGCCGGTCCGGGCGTTGCTGGCCGGCAAGATGGTCGCCGGCACGCTGCTGGCCCTCGGGCAGATCGTGCTGGTGGCCCTCGTCGCGGTCGCCGGCATGGCCTTCGGGGACGGCGGTGGCCTGCTCCCCCTGCTGGGTCCGGCGATCGGCTGGTTCGTGCCGTTCTTCATCGTGGGCTTCGTGCTGGTGGCGGCCATGTGGGCGGCGGCCGGGGCACTGGTCAACCGGCTGGAGGACATCGGCGGGGTCTCCACGCCGGTGCAGCTCGCGGTGATGCTGCCCTTCTTCGCGGTGATCTTCCTGAAGGACAACGCGACGGCCATGCAGGTGCTGTCCTACGTGCCGTTCTCCGCGCCGACGGCGATGCCGCTGCGACTGTTCAACGGGGACGCCGCCATCTGGGAACCGGTGGCGGCGCTGGTCCTGCTGCTGCTCACGGCCTTCGCGTTCCTGCTCGCCGGGGCCCGCGTGTACCAGGGGGCGCTGCTGCGCACCAACGGCCGCACCTCGATCCGGACGGCCTGGCGGTCCCGCGAGAGCGTGAGCTGACCGGGTCGACCGGCTTCGGGTGGCCGAGGTGGTGGCGTTCGGGCCACCACCTCGGCCACCCGGCGGTTCAGCAGGGAACGGTGTGCCAACCGTCGGGCAGCCGGGGCACCAGCCAGGACGGGTCGGGCGTCCACGCCGCCCAGCTCTCGTCCCACCAGCGTTGCCCGGCGTCCAGCAGCGCGGCGATCCGGTCGCCCTCGGCACGGATTGCCTCGGCCATCCCCGGGTAGCGCCCCTCGACGAGGCGCTGCGCGAACAGCTCCACGTCCTTCCAGACGTACCGCTCGGCGTCCGCGCCCCACCACAGATCCAGCTCGTGGTCGAGGGTGTCCACCCCGATCGGCGTACGCCGCAACGGGTCCTGGAGGTTGAAGTACCAACCGGTGAAGGCACGCTCCGGCCCCGACCAGAAGAGGTCCACCGAGTGCGCCTCGCCGGGGCGGTGCAGCATCAGCTTGCCGTGCCCGCTCCAGGTCTTGTGGCCGGCGAGCTGCCACGGGTGCCGGCCGGCCGGGAAGACGCCCGACTCCGGGAACCCGAACGCGGCGCCCGAGGGCAGGTAGAGGGCGAGCAGCTCCGGTGAATCCTCGACGCAGATAGTCGGGACGGCGAACCAGACCTCGCCGAGAAGCACCTCGCGCCGGACGACCACGTCGCCCGGCGCGAATCGCTGCGTGGTCACGGCCGGCTCAGCCCACCGCCTCCATGACCTCGTCGCTGACGTCGAAGTTCGCGTAGACGTTCTGCACGTCGTCGCAGTCCTCCAGAACGTCGATCAGCTTGAAGATCTTGCGAGCGCCCTCCTCGTCGAGCGGGACGTTGACGCTCGGGATCAGCGACGACTCGGCCGACTCGTACTCGATGCCGGCGTCCTGCAGCGAGGAGCGAACCGCGAGCAGGTCGGTCGGCTCGGAGACCACCTCGAACGCCTCACCGAGGTCGTTGACCTCCTCCGCGCCCGCGTCGAGGACGGCCATCATCACGTCGTCCTCGCTGGTCCCCGCCTTCGGGACGATCACGACGCCCTTGCGGGAGAACATGTACGAGACCGAGCCGGCGTCGGCCAGCGAACCGCCGTTGCGGGTCAGCGCGGTGCGCACCTCGGTCGCCGCGCGGTTGCGGTTGTCGGTCAGGCACTCGATCAGCATCGCCACGCCGTTCGGGCCGTACCCCTCATACATGATCGTCTGCCAGTCGGCGCCGCCGGCCTCCAGGCCGGAGCCGCGCTTGACCGCACGGTCGATGTTGTCGTTGGGGACCGAGTTCTTCTTCGCCTTCTGGATGGCGTCGTAGAGGGTCGGGTTGCCGGCCGGGTCACCGCCGCCGGTCCGGGCCGCCACCTCGACGTTCTTGATCAGCTTGGCGAACATCTTGCCGCGCTTGGCGTCGATGACGGCCTTCTTGTGCTTGGTGGTCGCCCACTTTGAGTGGCCGGACATCTGCTACCTCCGTGTGTCGTTCCACGCCTGCGTCGACTGCCACGCCGATCAAGTGCCGCATCCGGTGATCCGGCGGCCGTCGGCTCCCGCGGGAAACGCCACGCGGGCGGATGGCCCTGCCGGACCGCGGCAATCCTACCGAGCCCGCGCCCTACCTTGTCACACCCGGTCAGCACCGTCGGGCTGCGCCGGGCGGTCGGGGCGCACTCAGAGCACAACGCCCGGCGACCGGAATCCATGCCCGCCGGGGAGAACCGGCCGTAACGTCCGGGGTACCCGGACAGGACCGCCCGGACCGGCGGCCCGGGTAGCCGCAGACAGGGCGGTCCCGGGAGGGAGATCGACTCGGGCTCCTTGAAATCGCGGTGTCCGGGCGCGCGGGACACCCCGACATCCAGGAAGCCGAGTTGATCAGCCCGACCGTCGACGCCGGGCCCGGCCACCCAGACGGCGCACCCGGTCTGCCGCCGGTCGGCGGCGGAGCCCCCGGGGATGCCGCCGCTCAGGCGGTGGCGCGCACCAGGTCGACGAAGTAGCGGTGCAGCCGCGCGTCGCCGGTCAGCTCGGGGTGGAACGAGGTGGCGAGCAGGTTGCCCTGCCGCACCGCGACGATCCGCCCGGCCGAGGGGCCGTCGGCGACCTGGCCGAGCACCTGCACGCCCTCGCCGACCCGCTCCACCCACGGCGCCCGGATGAAGACCGCGTGGAACGGATCGCCCGCGATGCCGGTGATCGTCACCGGCGCCTCGAACGAGTCGACCTGCCGGCCGAACGCGTTGCGCCGGACGGTCATCGAGATGCCGTCGAACCCACGCTGGTCGGGGCGGCCGTCCAGCACCTCGGTGGCGAGCATGATCATGCCGGCGCAGGAGCCGTAGACCGGCATCCCGCCGACGATCCGCTTGTCGATCGGCTCGCGCAGCTCGAAGACGTCCACCAGCCGGCTCATCGTGGTGGACTCGCCGCCGGGAATCACCAACCCGTCGACGGCCTCCAGTTCCCGGGGGCGGCGCACCGGGACGGCCTGCGCGCCCGCCGCGGTCAGCGCCGCGACGTGCTCGCGTACGTCGCCCTGGAGGGCGAGCACCCCGATCACGGGTGTCCCACTCATCGCACCGCTCCTTCCGGGCTCCGGGTGCGCGGGGCCCCCAGCGAGGGGCCTCCTCCCACCGTCACCAGCCGCGCTCGGCCAGGCGGTGCGGCTGCGGGATCTCGTCGACGTTGATGCCGACCATCGCCTCGCCGAGGCCCCGGGAGACCTTCGCCAGCACGTCGGGGTCGTCGTGGAAGGTCGTCGCCTTCACGATCGCGGCGGCCCGCTGAGCCGGGTTGCCGGACTTGAAGATGCCCGAACCGACGAAGACGCCCTCGGCGCCGAGCTGCATCATCATGGCCGCGTCGGCCGGAGTGGCGATCCCACCGGCGGTGAAGAGCACCACCGGCAGCTTCCCGCTCTCGGCGACCTCCTTGACCAGCTCGTACGGCGCCTGCAGCTCCTTGGCCGCGACGTAGAGCTCGTCGGCCGGCAGGGAGCTCAGCCGACGGATCTCCTGGCGGATCTTGCGCATGTGGGTGGTGGCGTTGGAGACGTCACCGGTGCCCGCCTCGCCCTTGGAGCGGATCATCGCGGCGCCCTCGGTGATCCGGCGCAGCGCCTCACCCAGGTTGGTCGCGCCGCAGACGAAAGGCACGGTGAACGACCACTTGTCGATGTGGTTGCTGTAGTCGGCCGGGGTCAGCACCTCGGACTCGTCGACGTAGTCGACACCGAGTGCCTGGAGGATCCGCGCCTCCACGAAGTGGCCGATGCGGGCCTTGGCCATGACCGGGATGGAGACGGCGTCGATGATCCCCTGGATCATGTCGGGGTCGCTCATCCGGGCCACGCCGCCCTGGGCGCGGATGTCCGCCGGCACCCGCTCGAGCGCCATCACCGCGACCGCGCCGGCGTCCTCGGCGATCTTGGCCTGCTCGGCGTCGACCACGTCCATGATCACGCCACCCTTGAGCATCTCGGCCATGCCCCGCTTGACGCGGGCGGTGCCGACGACGGGGCTGCCGCCGGTGTTCTGGGGGGTGTTCTCGGGCATGGGTTATCGCTCCTCGGAGGGCGCTCAGGGGGTGACAGCGGAAAGGCTACGCCCGGCTCAACGCCGCTCCGACAGCCAATCAGACCCACGGTGGCCTGCACTGTGTCCGCCGTCACCGGCGCGTACGAGGGGTTGACGACTCATCGTCCGCCTGCGCCGACCGTCCGGTTCCGGCACTGATGACGGGTGCCGCTCAGCCGGTGGGGACGTCGGCCGGAACCGTCAGGATCGGGTCGTCGATGTCGAAGTACCGCGGCCACTCCCGGCCACGTCCCATCCGCAACAGGCGCACCAGCGTACGGCCGCGCACCGCCCGCGCGTCGCGGACCAGATCGGTGTGCACCTGCCGGGCCAGGGCGAGGCGACGGCTGGCCGCGACCACCGCCTCGCAGTCCGGGTCCACGGGGTCGAGCTGAACCGCCCGCAGCTGCCGGGTCAGGTCGTTCTCGGCCGCCTCCCGCTCGTCCGGATGCGCGTCGAGGGCGATCCGCGCCGCCGCGTACAGCTCGACGCCGTAGCGCCGCTCGGCCAGCACCGCGGCGGCCGCCGCCCGGCGCAACAGGTGGGCGTCGAGCGCCCGGGCCGCCGACTGCGCGCGGGCGTGCAGCCGCTCGACCCGACCGGCGGTCCAGACGAGATACGTCGAGACGAGCCCGACGAGCACGATCGCGCCCACCGCCCACCACATGCCCGGCATCGTAGTGCTGCTCCGTTCCCGTCCCGCCGGGCCCGGTCGGCCGCGGCGATCTGATCACGTTCCCGGGCGCCGGCTCAGCCGGGTCCCACCCACTCCTCGTCGATGACCCGACCGTCGGTGGCCTCGATCGCCGCCGCGTACACCTCGAGCACCCGCCGGGCCACCACAGGCCAGTCGTAGCTCGCCACCACCTGGTCACCACAGTCGGTCAGCGTGGCCCGCGCCGCCGCGTCGTCGAGCAGGTCGACCAGCGCGTCGCGCAGCGCCACCGGGTCGCCGGTGGCAAAGAGCCGGCCGGCCCGGCCGCCGTCGAGCACCCGGCGGAACGCGTCGAGGTCGCTGGCGACCACCGTGGTGCCGGCGGCCAACGCCTCCGTGAGAATCATGCCGAACGACTCGCCGCCGGTGTTCGGCGCCACGTAGAGGTGGACGCTGCGCAGCATCCGCGCCTTCTCCTCCTCGGACACCAGGCCCAGGAAGGTCACCCGGTCGCGCAGCCCCGCGGGAAACTGCCCGAACAGGTCGTCCGGGTCGCCCGGGCCGGCCACCAGCAGCCGCAGCCCGGGGCGGCTCGGGGCCAGGTCGACGAAGGCGTCGCGCAGCACGGAGAAGCCCTTGCGCGGCTCGGTGAAGCGGCCCAGGAAGCCGAGCGTCCCGCTGGTGCCCGGCCCGCACTCCCCCGGCCAGCCGGGCAGCGGCTCGGCGTGGGCGAACTTGGCGACCGCCACCCCGTTCGGGATCTCCACGGCTCCGCCGTCCATGTGCTCCACCTGGACCTTGCGGGCCAGCGCGCTGACCGCGATCCGGGCGGTGATGCGTTCCAGCACGATCTGGAGCACGCCCTGCGCCGCGGCCAGCGCCCGGGACCGGGTCATCGCCGTGTGGAAGGTCGCCACCACCGGCCCCCGCGCCGACAGGACCGCGAGCAGCGACAGGCTCAACGTCAGCGGCTCGTGGACGTGCAGCACGTCGAAGTCGCCACGGGTGATCCAGCGTCGTACCCGGGCGGTGGAGACCGGACCGAACGCGATCCGGGCCACCGAACCGTTGTACGGCAGGGGAACCGCCCGCCCGGCCGGCACCACGTACGACGGCAGGGGCGAATCCTCGTCGGCCGGGGCGAGCACGCTGACCTCGTGGCCGAGGGCGATCAGCGCCTCGGCGAGGTCCATGACGTGGTTCTGCACCCCGCCCGGAACATCGAAGGAGTACGGGCACACGATGCCGATCCGCACGTCATCGCCCTCTGTCCGCGCCTACCGCGCTCCGCTGGTCGAGCCACATGCGTTGCAGCATGTGCCAGTCCTCCGGGTGGCGGGCGATGCCCGCGGCGAACTCGTCGGCGACGCGCTGGGTGAGCGTCCGGACGCGCTGGTCGAGCGGGCCCTCCTCCGGGTCCGGCACGGCTACCGGGCCCTTGAGCGCCGCGCAGGCCCGCTCCGGCTCGAACCACATCGAAGCCACGTAGAGCGGCGCCCCGGTACGCAGGGCCAGCAGGGCCGGCCCGGCGGGCATCCGGGTGCGGGCGCCGAAGAAGTCGACCTCCACCCCGCGGGCGGAGAGGTCCCGGTCGGCCAGCAGCGGCACCACCGCGCCGGCCCGCAGCCGGTCGACCAGTACGTCGAACGCGGGCCGCTCGCCGCCGCGGTTGGGCAGGATCTCCATGCCCAGGCTCCGGCGGAAGGCCAGGAACCGCCCGTAGACGCCGTCGGACTCGAGCCGCTCGGCGACGGTGGTGATCGGCCAACCGTTGGCGGCCACCCAGGCGCCCGCGGCGTCCCAGTTGCCCGCGTGCGGCAGCGCGACCACCGCGCCAGTGCCGGAGGCCACGTCCGCCGCGAGCTTCTCCGCACCGTCCAGCCAGAAGGTGGCCAGGATCTGCTCGCGGCTCAAAGACGGCAGCCGGAACGCCTCCAGCCAGTAGCGAGCGTACGAGCGCATACCCCGCTTGACCAGGTCGTCGAGCTCGGCCTCGGGCAGTTCGGGCCCGACCACCCGGCGCAGGTTCGCGCGCAGTCGGGTCGTACCCGCGCCGCCCCTGCGGGCCGCGCGGTCCGCGCCGGCCCGGAACGCCGCCGCCACCACGGGCCGCGGCAGCGCGCGCACGACCCGCCAGCCGGCGACGTAACCGAGCTCGGTGAGATTCACCCGTTCGCACCCGGCGCGGGGAGCTGCCGCGCCTGCCGGTAGACGTGCCGCATCCGCTGCCCGACCGTGAAGATCGACACGGCGGCGAGCAGCCAGAGCGCGATCTGCAGCGCCATCGGCACACCGAACCCGGTGAGCAGGCCGCCGACCCCGACGATCAGCAGCCGCTCGGTGCGCTCGGCGATGCCCACGTTGCTGGTCATGCCGAGCCCCTCGGCCCGGGCCTTGACGTACGAGACGACGCTGCCGGCCGCGAGACAGATCAGGGCGGCGGCCACCCCGGCGTGGTCGCCCTCGGTGGCCAGCCAGTACGCGACCGCGCCGAAGACGGCGCTGTCGGCGATCCGGTCCATGCTCGAGTCGAGGAAGGCACCGAACCGGGTCGAGCCGCCGCTCATCCGGGCCATCGTGCCGTCGAGGAGGTCGGTGAGCGCGAAGACCGTGACGATCAGCGCGCCGGCGACCAGGTCACCGCGGGCGCCGAAGCCGAGCGCGCCGACCAGTACGCCGATGGTTCCGGTCACGGTGACCGCGTTGGGAGTGACGCCCGCCCGAAGCAGGCCGCGTGCGATTGGCTCGACGACGCGGGTCATCCCCGCGCGGGCCGACACTTGGAAGATCTTCGCCATGGCGGTCCCACGATAACGGTCCACCCAGGTGCGGCGATACGGGCCGGTCAGCGTGGCGGCGCGGCGAGGCTTGTGCCCGCTCGGGAACGGGTGTCTGATCGGGTCAGGAAGGTGACTCAGGTCACCTGCTCGCCCGTCCGAGTCCCGCTGTGCAGCAGCCCACCGGAGGATATCGCCGCGCACCTGCCCCGGGCCGCTGTCCCGTCGCGCGCGGCGGTTCGCCACCACCACCGGCTGAGGGAGGTGCGCCCGATGGCGCAGAAGAGTCAGGAGAAGGGTCACACCGGCGTCACGCCGGTGGCGACGGAGCCCGGCAGGGTTCGCAACGTCGTGCTCGTCGGGCACTCCGGCGTCGGCAAGACGACTCTGGTCGAGGCGCTGCTCAGAGCCAGCGGCACGATCGATCGCGCCGGCGCGATCACCGACGGCACGACCGTCTGCGACCACGACCCCGCCGCCGTACGCCAGCAGCGGTCGGTGAGCCTGGCCTGCGCGCCGCTGCTGCACGAGGGCATCAAGGTCAACCTTCTGGACACCCCGGGCTACGCCGACTTCGTGGGTGAGCTGCGCGCCGGGCTGCGGGCCGCCGACGCCGCGCTCTTCGTCGTCTCCGCGGTCGACGGGATGGACGCGGCCACCGCGGCGCTCTGGGAGGAGTGCGCCGCGGTGGACATGCCCCGGGCGGTCGCGGTCTCCCGGCTGGACCACCCCCGCGCCGACTTCGACGAGGCGGTGGCGCTCTGCCAGCGCGTCTTCGGCGACAACGTGCTCCCGCTCTACCTGCCGATGCTCGGCGACGACGGGGTCTCCACCGTCGGCCTGCTCAGCCTGATCACCCGCCGGGTCTTCGACTACACCGGCGGGCTGCCCGCCGAGATCCGGCAGCCGGACCCGGAGCACCTGCCCGCCATCGTCGAGCCCCGCGACGAGCTGATCGAGGGGATCATCGCGGAGAGCGAGGACGAGTCCCTCATGGACCGTTACCTCGAGGGCGAGGAGATCGGCACCGACGTGCTCATCGACGACCTGGAGAAGGCCGTCGCCCGGGGGCACTTCTATCCCGTGATTCCGGTCTGCGCGGAGACCGGCGTCGGGCTGGACACCCTGCTGGAGGTGCTCACCGCCGCCTTCCCCTCGCCGCTGGAGCACGAACTGCCCGTGGTGACCGGCGTCGACGGCGCACCGCGTCCACCGCTCACCTGCGACCCGGACGGACCGCTGGTCGCCGAGGTCGTCAAGACCACCATCGACCGGCACGTGGGGCGGGTCTCCCTGGTACGGGTCTTCTCGGGCACGCTCCGCCCCGAGCAGGTCGTGCACGTCTCCGGGCACGGTCTGGCCGAGCGTGGGCACCCCGACCACGACGCCGACGAGCGGGTGGGGCACATCTTCACCCCGCTCGGCGCCGCCCTGCGGGAGGTGTCGGCCTGCGTCGCCGGGGACATCTGCGCGATCACCAAGTCGGGTAGCGCGGAGACCGGCGACACCATCTCCGCCAAGGAGAACCCGCTGCTCATCGCGGCCTGGGAGATGCCCGAGCCGCTGCTGCCGGTGGCCGTCGTGGCGAAGAGCCGGTCGGACGAGGACGCGCTGGCCCGCAACCTGTCCCGGCTGGTCGCCGGGGATCCGACGCTGCGGCTGGAGCGCAACCCGGAGACCCACCAGCTCGTGCTCTGGTGCATGGGCGAGGCGCACGCCGACGTACTGCTCGACCGGCTGCGCGCCGGTGGCGTCGCGCTGGACACCGAGCCGGTGCGGGTGGCGCTGCGGGAGACGTTCGGCAGCCCGGCCCGGGGCCACGGGCGGCACGTCAAGCAGTCCGGCGGCCACGGCCAGTACGCCGTCTGCGACATCGAGGTGGAGCCGCTGCCGCGCGGCGCCGGCTTCGAGTTCGTGGACCGGGTGGTCGGCGGTGCGGTGCCGCACAACTACATCCCGTCGGTGGAGAAGGGCGTACGGGCCCAGATGGAGCGAGGGGTGGTCGCCGGCTATCCGGTGGTGGACCTGCGGGTGACCCTCGTCGACGGCAAGGCGCACAGCGTCGACTCCTCCGACGCCGCGTTCCAGACCGCCGGGGCGCTGGCCCTGCGGGACGCCGCCGAGAAGGCCCAGCCGACCCTGCTGGAGCCGGTCGACGAGGTGACCATCCGCGTGCCGGACTCCTCGGTCGGCGCGGTGCTGGGCGACCTCTCCGGCCGGCGCGGCCGGGTGTTGGGCACCGAGTCGGATCCGGAGAGCGACGGGCGGAGCCTGGTCCGCGCCGAGGTGCCCGCCACCGAACTGCTCCGCTACGCCGTGGAGCTGCGCTCGATGACGGCCGGCACCGGCACCTTCCGGCGCAGCTTCGTGCGCTACGACCCGATGCCGGCCCACCTCGCCGAGCAGATCCGCAAGGAACACCCCACCCCGTAACCCCCACCCCGCCCTCCCCCCTCCCCCGCGCCCTGGCAGCGCCTCGTTCACGGAAAGAGTGGCTATTTCCGCTGGGATAGCCACTCTTTCCGTGAACGAGTGGCCGGGGCGGCCCGAAGGGGGGCGGGGGGTGGGGTTGGGGGTTAGGGCTGGGTGGCGGGGGCGGTGGGGCTGGGGCGGCCGGGGTGGTCGGCGTGCCGCAGGGCGGCGCTGCGCAGGGCCGCGAGCTGGCGCTCCACCTCCGCGAACTGGTCCGGCGCGAGCGGCCCGTGGCGCAGCGCGGCGGCGTTCTCCTCCACCTGGGCGACGGTGCGGCAGCCGGGAATCGGGATCGTCCGCCCGCTGCGCGCCCAGATCCAGCCGAGCGCGCCCTGCGCCAGCGTGCGCCCGTCGGCGGTCAGCGCGTTCCGCACCGCCGCCACCCGACGCAGCCACTCCGGCGCCGGCCGGCCGCCGCGGAACCACTCCAGCCAGCCCGGGGCGAGTCCGCGTACGTCGTCGCGGGGCAGCGTCGAGGTGGCCGTGTACTTGCCGGTCAGCAACCCCATCCCGAGCGGCCCACGGTTGATGCTGGCCAGGTCGTACTTGTCGCAGACGGTCAGCAGCTCGGGCGCGTCCCGGAGCACCGAGAGGGAGTGCTGCACCGCCGTCGCGCCGGGAGCGGAGTGGCCGAACGTCTGGGCCCGGTCGGGCCGGTCGGTGCTCCAGCCGTACGACCGGATCAGCCCCTCGGCGACCAGCTCCTCGAGCGTGCCGATGAGGGCCTCCGCGCGCGGCACCGACAGGTCGGCGAGGTGCAGCTGGTACAGGTCGATCCGGTCGGTGCCGAGCCGGCGCAGCGAGTCGGTGACCGCCCGGCGCAGGTACCCGGGCGAGGCGTCCTCCCCCGTCGCCTGCCGGGTCGCCTCGTCGAAGGTGTAGCCCCACTTGGTGGCGATCACCGCCTCGTCGCGTCGACCGGCCAGCGCGCGCCCGAGGAGCCGCTCGCCGTGCCCCGCGCCGTACGTGTCGGCGGTGTCGAAGAGCGTCACGCCCAGGTCGAGGGCCCGACGGACCGCCCGGATCGACTCGTCGTCGTCGACGGCGCCCCAGCCGAGCGGCTGGACGCCCTCCGCCCACGGGCCGCTGATCGCCCAGCAACCCATCCCCAGCGCGCTGACCTCAATGCCGCTGCGCCCCAGGGTTCGCGTCGTGACTGCCACCGGCAGATCGTGTCACCTCCAGCGCCCACGAACGCAAGAAGGGGCGATACCCGCCGGTTGCCTCCCGTGCCCGAGGAGGTGTTCCCCGCGCTGCCGTCCGGGCGGAGGACCCGGGCCGGTCGGGGTACGGCCGGTTTCCGGCGCACCGCCGATGCGCGATGATCGGTCACATGCGACGGCTCGGGGTGGACATCGGCGGCGTGATCATCCAGCCGTCCGACGACGACGCGGACACCTCCTTCTTCGGCGACCACTACCTGCGTACCCCGCAGGTCACCGGGGCGTTCGACGCCCTGGCCGCGCTGACCGGCGGCTTCGACGAGGTGCACCTGGTGAGCAAGTGCGGCGAGGACACGCAGCGGCGGACCGTCGAGTGGCTGGCGCACCACGACTTCCACGCCCGCACCGGGGTCCCCGTGCGGCGGGTGCACTTCTGCCGTACCCGACCGGCGAAGGCCCCCATCGCCCGGCGGCTCGGGCTGACCCACTTCGTCGACGACAAGCTCGAGGTGCTGAGCTACCTCGACTCGGTGCCGCACCGGTTCCTGTTCCGTCCCCGGCCCGCCGAGGTGGCCGCGCACGTGGCGCACCTGCCCGGCGTGCACCGGGTGGAGGGCTGGCCGGAGCTCGTCACGGCGCTGCGTGGCAGCTGACCGGCGTACGCCGGGACCGGCCGGCCCGCTCCGGACGGCGGGCCGACCGGGGAACCGGGCGGGGCGGGCCGCCGAGGGCCGGGTGCGGTCAGGACGGCCAGGCGCGGGCAAGCAGCTCGCGGGTGTCGCCGAGCAGCTGCGGAAGGACCTTGGTACGCCCGATCACCGGCATGAAGTTCGCGTCGCCGCCCCAGCGCGGCACCACGTGCTGGTGCAGGTGCGCGGCGATGCCGGCGCCGGCCACCCCGCCCTGGTTCATGCCGAGGTTGAACCCGTGCGCGTTGCTGACCTTGCGGATCACCCGCATCGCGGTCTGGGTGAACTCGGCCAGCTCGACGGTCTCCGCCTCGTCCAGCTCGGTGTAGTCGGCCACGTGCCGGTACGGGCAGACCAGCAGGTGACCCGGGTTGTACGGGTAGAGGTTGAGCACCGCGTACACCCGTGCGCCCCGCGCCACCACCAGGCTCTTCTCCGGCGGGGCGTGCGGGGCCCGGCAGAACGGGCAGCCGCTCGGCTCCTCGTAGCCCTCGGCCGGGCGGTCGTCGCCCGAGATGTAGGTCATCCGGTGCGGCGTCCAGAGCCGCTCCAGGCCGTCGGCCATTCCGTCGCTGTCCGTGTGCCGCTCCGCCCCAGTCACAGAGGCGATCCTACGGACTCTTCGGGCTCTGTTGGTGGCTGCGTCCGGCGCACCGGCCACGAGCGGAATGTCCGCTGTTCAGGAACGCGTCAAATGGAAGTTGTTGACGAGGCGCGACCTAGATCTGAAACTTCCATGCATTCATGTTCTTACATGTAGCGATGGAGGACCCCCTGTGATCCGACGAATCGGCACACTTCTCGCGGCCGTCACGCTGACCCTCGTCAGCACCGTGGCCGGTGTCACCCTCACCGCGGGCGCAGCGCACGCCGACGGCTGCTACACCTGGGGCCGCACCCTCTCCGAGGGGATGTCCGGCGAAGACGTGCGGCAGCTGCAGGTCCGCGTCGCCGGCTACCCGGGCAACGGCGCCGTGCTCGGCATCGACGGGGCGTACGGCCCCGCCACCCGCGCCGCAGTGAGCCGCTTCCAGCAGGCGTACGGGCTGTCGGCCGACGGGATCGCCGGACCGCAGACGTTCAACCGGATCTACGCATTGCAGGACGACGACTGCACCCCGGTCAACTTCAGCTACGCCGAGTTCAACGACTGCAACAGCGACTGGTCCGGCGGGGCGGTCTCGGCCAGCACCGCCCGGTTCAACGCCCGGGTCTCGATGTGGAAACTCCAGGCGATGCGGCACGCCCTGGGCGACCAGCAGATCGTCGTGACCAGCGCGTTCCGCAGCTACGCCTGCAACAACGCCGTCGGCGGATCGTCGACCAGCCGGCACCTCTACGGCGACGCCGTCGACCTGGGGGCCGGGCCGCACTCGCTGTGCCGCCTCGCCCAGCAGGCCCGCAACCACGGCTTCAACGAGATCCTCGGCCCCGGCTTCCCCGGCCACAACGACCACACCCACGTCGCGCACAAGGCCAGCCGCACCTGGTCCGCACCGAACTGCGGCATCTGAGACTCGACGCAGGTAGCCGGGTGAGCTGCCCCGGAGGGGTCCTCGCCGCGCGGGCGGGGACCCCTTCGACAGCTCGGCGCTACAGCTCGGCGGAGGGGCCGATGTTGGTACGGGAACCGACCACGTCGAGAACGTGGGTCACCGCCTCCGACATCGACACCCCGTTGCGCTGCGACCCGTCCCGGTAGCGGAACGACACGGTACCGGCGGCCACGTCGTCGTCACCGGCGATCACCATGAACGGGATCTTCTGCTGCTGCGCCGTACGGATCTTCTTCTGCATCCGGTCGTCACCCGCGTCCACCTGGGCGCGGATCCCCTCGGCGCGCAACGCGGCCACGAAGCCGTGCAGGTAGTCGGTGTGGTCCTCGCGGATCGGGATGCCGACCACCTGCACCGGCGCCAGCCAGGCCGGGAACGCGCCCGCATAGTGCTCGGTGAGCACCCCGAAGAACCGCTCGATCGAGCCGAAGAGCGCGCGGTGGATCATCACCGGCTGCTGCCGGGTGCCGTCGGCGGCCTGGTACTCCAGCCCGAACCGCGCCGGCTGGTTGAAGTCGACCTGAATCGTCGACATCTGCCAGGTCCGGCCGATGGCGTCCTTCGCCTGCACCGAGATCTTCGGCCCGTAGAAGGCCGCGCCGCCCGGGTCGGGCACCAGTTCGAGGCCCGACTGCTCGGCGGCGCTGCGCAGCGCCTCGGTGGCCTCCGCCCAGTCCTCGTCCGCGCCGATGAACTTCGGCGAGTCGTCCCGGGTGGAGAGCTCCAGGTAGAAGTCGTCCAGGCCGTAGTCCCGGAGCAGGTCGAGCACGAAGGTGAGCAGGGTGACCAGCTCGCCGGCCATCTGCTCCCGGGTGCAGTAGATGTGCGAGTCGTCCATGGTCAGGCCACGGACCCGGGTCAGCCCGTGCACCACCCCGGACTTCTCGTACCGGTAGACGGTGCCGAACTCGAACAGCCGCAGCGGCAGCTCCCGGTAGGACCGCCCGCGCGCTTTGAAGATCAGGTTGTGCATCGGGCAGTTCATCGGCTTGAGGAAGTAGTCCGCGCCCTCCAGCTGGATGGGCGGGAACATGGTGTCCGCGTAGTAGGGCAGGTGACCCGAGGTCTCGAAGAGGTGCCCCTTGGTGATGTGCGGCGTGTTGACGAACTCGTAGCCCGCATCCTCGTGCCGGCGGCGGGAGTAGTTCTCCATCTCCCGGCGGATGATGCCGCCCTTGGGATGGAAGACCGCGAGGCCGGAGCCGATCTCGTCCGGGAAGCTGAACAGGTCGAGGTCCGCGCCGAGCTTGCGGTGGTCGCGCCGGGCGGCCTCCTCCAGCAGCTTCAGGTACGCCTTCAGCCCGTCCCGGGTCGGCCACGCGGTGCCGTAGACCCGCTGCAACTGCGGGTTCTTCTCCGACCCCCGCCAGTACGCGGCGGCCGAGCGCATCAACTTGAACGCCCCGATGAGCCGGGTGTTGGGCAGGTGCGGACCACGGCAGAGGTCCGACCAGCAGACCTTCTCCTCGTTCGCGGCGAGGTTGTCGTAGATGGTCAGCTCGCCCCCGCCGACCTCCATCACCTCGGAGGAGTCCAGCCCCTCGCCCTTGACGTCGATCAGCTCGAGCTTGAACGGCTCGTTGGCCAGCTCGGCCCGCGCCTCGTCCAGGCTCGCGAACCGGCGCCGCCGGAACCGCTGGCCCGACTTGATGATCTCCTGCATCCGCTTCTCGAGCTTCGACAGGTCGTCGGGCTGGAACGGCTTCTCGACCGCGAAGTCGTAGTAGAAGCCGTTCTCGATCGGCGGCCCGATGCCGAGCTTCGCCTCGGGGAAGACGTCCTGCACGGCCTGCGCGAGCACGTGCGCGGTCGAGTGGCGGAGCACGTTCAGCCCGTCCGGCGAGTCCAGGCTGACCGGCTCGACCGAGACGTCGGTCGCCGGTCGCCAGTCCAGGTCGTGCAGCCGGCCCTCGGGATCGCGGACCACCACGATCGCCTTCGGGCCGTTCATGGGCAACTCGGCCGCGGCCACCGCGTCGGCCGCCGTCGTCCCGGCGGCGACGACGACGGGGTCGGCCACGGCGGGGGTACGGGGTGCGGACACGGTGACTCCTCGCAGCAGACGGCATTGAACGGGCCGGTACGGCCCCCGCCGATGCTATCGGTCCTCCCTCGCGCCCCGACCGCCGACGCCTCGGCCGGCGGAATGCTCACCGGTCGACACCGCGCGCGGCGTTGAACCTTTCGCCGCCGGGAGCCGAACTACCGGGTGCGGCCGGAATCCGCTGCCGGCCGAGTCGACTGGGATGGGGACGCGAGATGGCGATGACCCGAGGTGACCGGCGCCGGGCGGCAACGACTGCCGCCCTGGTCACGGGCGCGGTGCTGAGCTGGCCCACCGCCGCGTACGCGGCGGACGTGACGACCACGCCGAGCCAGGCACGGCAGGGTGACGCCGTCCGGCTGGAGTTCGTGGTGCCCGAGGAGCGCTCCGGCAGCCCCACCCAGCAGGTCGAGATCCAACTGCCGACGCGGACGCCGATCGCCGAGGTTTACCCGATGTCGGTGACCGGTTGGGCGCCCCGAATCCAGTCCCGCACGCTCGACGAGCCGGTCTCCGGCATGCACTCGGCCGGGGTGAGCACGGTCACCACCTCGGTGACCTGGATCCGGGTCGACGGGGCCGCTTCCGGCCCGGCCCGGCTGTCGCTCTCCATGGGCCCGCTGCCCCGCACCGACCGGCTCACCTTCCCGGTGGTCCAGACGTACGCCGACGGCACAGTGGTGCGCTGGACCGGCCAGTCCGGCCCGCACCCGGCACCGCGGCTCACCCTGCTCCCGCCGGCACCGGAGGCGGCGGGCGGAACGGCCGGGCACGCGGGTCACGGCGGCGGCCCGGGTGCTCCGGGGGCCGCCGGCGCGGACGTCTCCGGTGGCGCGTACGGGGCCGGGGGCCCGTACGGGGCCGGCGGCGCGCAGGTCGCCGGCGGCGGGGAGACGGGCGGCGGCTCCGGCGGGAACGCCGACGCGCTGCTCGGCGCGGGCCTGCTCGCGGGGCTCGGCGGCGGTGCGGCGGTCGGCTGGCTGGCGAGCCGCTGGCGCCGCCGGCCCGACGGCCAGGCCGCCGGGCCGGCGCTCACGCTGACCCACCCGGACCCGGCGAAGTCGGACTGATCGGCCCGGGCAGGGTCGACGCCCGGGGTCAGGGAAGCCAGTCGGGGAGGGGCTCGCGGGCCGCCAACCAGTCGGCCGGTACGCCACCGGGCACGCCCACCCCCGCGTACGCGGCCACGATCCCGCCCACGATCGCGGCCGTGGTGTCCACGTCCCCGCCCGCCTGCACGCACGCCCGGATCGCCGCCGGGTAGTCAGTCAGGTGGGTGGCCGCCACCCAGAGCGTGAAGGCCACGGTGTCCTGCGCGGTGACCTGAGCGCCGTTGCCGAGCACCGCGACGACCTGCGGCAGCGGATGGCCGATCAGGTCGACGGCGCGGCGGGTCCGGCGGTGCACCTCGGTCGCCGGGTCCAGCCCGGCCGCCACCCCGGCGAGGAGTCGGTGGGGAGCGGGCGGGTCACCGTCCAGCCGGCCCCGCGCGGCCAACGCGGCGGCGACGGCCACCGCGACCGCCCCGGCGATCCCCTCCGGGTGCGCGTGGGTCACCTCGGCCGACGCGCGGGCCTGGGCCGCCGCGCGAGTCGTCGAGTCCGCGAAGTACGCCCCCACCGGCGCCACCCGCATCGCCGCCCCGTTGCCGCAGGAGCCCTGCCCGCCGAAGGCCGACGCGGCGGCGACCGGCCACGGCGTGCCGGTGCGGATCAACCGCAGAATCGTCACCGCCCCGGGCCCGTACCCCCGGTACGGCTCGGCGCGCTCGGCGAAACCGAGCGCCAGCCGGTCCCGGTCGATCCGACCCGACTCGACCAGCTCCGCCAGCACCGAGCAGGCCATCTCGGTGTCGTCGGTCCACTCCCAGGGCACGGGCGGGAGGCGCCCGGCGATCAGATCCTCCGGGCGCCGGCCCGGTACGAAGAACTGCGAACCGAGCGCGTCGCCGACCGAGAGGCCGGCGAGGCTGTCCCGGGCGAGCGCCACGCGGGCGTCGGCGAAGAGCGTGAAGGACATCGTTGTACCAGCTTGCCCGGTTCGCAGGTGCGGCGCAACGCGATCAACTTGCCACGTCAAGTACCGTCTGTGCGTGGCCACCGTCCTCCTGGTCGAAGACGATCACGTCGTACGCGGTGCGATGCTCCGCTCCCTCGCCGATCGGGGGCACGCGGTGCATGCCGTCGGCACGGCGCTGGACGCACTGCGCCGGGTCGCCGCGGAGACTCCCGACCTGGTGGTCCTCGACCTCGGCCTGCCCGACCTGGACGGCTCGGACGCGCTGCGCATGCTGCGCGGGATAACCGACGTGCCGATCATCATCGCCACCGCCCGGGACGACGAGCAGTCCGTGGTGCGGCTGCTGCGCGCCGGCGCCGACGACTACATGGTCAAGCCCTTCACCGGCGCGCACCTCGACGCCCGGATCACCACGGTGCTACGCCGGGTCGGCCGGGCCAGCCGCACCGTCCAACCGGCCGTGCACGTGGTGGGTGGGCTGCGGATGGACGTCGGCGAGCGTAGCGCCCACCTCGACGGGGAGGCGCTGGCGCTGACCCGCAAGGAATTCGACCTGCTGGCGTATCTCGCCGCACGTCCTGGCCGGGTAGTGTCCCGGCGGGAGCTCTTGGAGGAGGTATGGCGGCAGCCGTCGGTCGGCGAGGATCAGACCATCGACGTTCACCTGTACTGGCTACGCCGCAAAATGGGCGAGTCCGCAGCGAAGCCGCGTTACCTGCGCACCGTGCGGGGGGTCGGCTTCCGGTTGGTGGCGCCGGACTGAGGGCCTCGCTGACGCTGCTGACCGGCGGCGTCTGCGCGCTGGTGGCGCTCGCGTTCCTGCTGCCCCTCGCGGTGAGCCTCGGCGACCGGGTCCGTGCGGAGGCGATCGCCGACGCGGCCCGCCGCAGCGCGCTGGTCACGGGGGCGCTGGCGGTCAGCACGGAGCCCGCGGCGGTCGAGCGTGCGGTCGCGGCCAGCGGTGGCGATGTGACCACTCGTCCCGTGGTGCACGGCCTCGACGCCGGCTCCGGCACCGGCCGGGCCACCGCCGCCGACCTCGACCGGGCTCGTGCGGAGAAGCGCTCGGTCGTCGTGGAGGTGAGCGGCGGCGCCGCCCGGCTCGACCCGGTGGTGCTGGGCGACCGGGTCGCGGTGGTCGAGGTGTTCGTGCCCGACGCAGCCCTGAACCGGGGCTCCGGCCTCCGGTGGCTCCTGCTCGGCGCGGTCGCCGCGGCCCTGGTCGGCTCGGCGGTCGTGGTGGTCGACCGGGTCGCCACGCGTACCGTGTTCGCCACCCGGGGGCTCATCGACGGGGCGCTCGCCATCGGCGACGGTGACCTGGCGGCCCGGGTGGAGCCGACCGGGCCACGCGAGCTGGCCGAAGCCGGGCACGCGTTCAACCAGATGGCCGAGCGGCTCGACGCGGCCCGCACCGACGAGCGGGAGCTCGTCGCCGATCTGTCGCACCGGCTGCGTACGCCGCTGACCGTGCTTCGGCTCGACGCGGAGGCGCTGGAGTCGGACGACACGAGCGTCGGCACGTTCAGCCAGGCCGAGCTGGACCACCTGCGCGGGATCCGGCGGATCCGGCAGGCGATCGTCACGCTCGAGGGCGAGATCGACGTACTGATCAAGACCACCCGCAAGGCGGTCACCCACGACGCCGGGCCGGCGATGTGCGACGTCAGCGAGGTGGTCCGGGACCGGATGGTGTTCTGGTCGGCGCTCGCCGGCGACCAGAACCGGCCGCACCGGGTGAGCGGGGCTCAGCTGCGCATTCCGGCGCCGGTGCCACGGGCGGAGCTGGCCGCCGCGCTGGACGCGGTGATCGGGAACGTGTTCCGCTACACCCCGCAGGGCACCGCGTTCGAGGTGGCCGTCTCCCGCCGGGACGGGTACGTGGCGATCCGCATCGACGACGCCGGGCCGGGCATCGCCGACCCGGACCGGGCGTTGCGTCGGGGCGCCAGCGACCGGGGCTCCACCGGGCTCGGGCTGGACATCGCCAAGCGGGTGGCGATGCAGGCGAACGGCTCGGTGAGCATCGACCGGGCGCAGCTGGGCGGGGCGAGCGTGGTGATGCTGCTCGCCGATCCCGAGGCGACGCCCCGGCAGGTCAACCGGTTCGGTCTGGTCGGGCGGATGGCGCGCGATTCCCGCGATCAGAAGAGCGCCGAGCGCCGCCGCTGGCCCCGCCGTCGACCGACGGATCGCTGAGCCGCACACCGCCTTTTGCCTGGCGCGGCCGCGCTCTCCTCGCGTAATCATCGAGGCCAATCCGACGAAGAGCGAGCGCATTAGTCACTGACAGTAGCTGGCGCTCATCGGGGTGCAGAACAGATGGCGGCGAGGGCACGGTCCCACGCCGACGCTTTGGAGCTGATGACGCGGACGATTCAGCACGAGCCGGCGCCCGCTAACCGCCGGCCCTGCCGACCGCTCCTACCCGCCCACCACCACACCGGCGGCTCGCCGTGCCGGTCGGCCGTAGGCGTGGCGGGCCAACGACGGCCCGGCGAAGCGACAGCCCGACAGACCAGCAGAGCGGCGCGATGACGTCGACGGCTCAGCTCCAAAGGAGCCGGCCAAGACATCCACCCCCGGGCCCGTTCGCCCGCCCGATGGCATCTCCGACCGGGAGGCGGTCGGCTCCGCTCGCCACCGTGCGCGGCGGCCCGGGGCGGGGCCGGCTGTGCGGTTGCGCAAGTCTTCCTTAGATCCGACTTAACGGTGGCCCCGGCCCCGCCGGCGCCTGACAGGATCTTCGTACGAACCCATCAGCTCCACCGGGGGGCGCAGCCGCGCACCCACTCCTCCGGTGGAGCCGTGCGCGCGGCGGGAGATACGGTCCCCCCACACCTGCTCCCGCCGCGCGCCCTTCGTACGAACCGCCACCGCGAGCCGGAGTCAGCGCCCGGCGACCGCCAGGTACGCGTCGATCTCGCCGACGATCCGCTGCTTCTCGGCCGGTTCCAGGAACGAGGCGGCCACCGCGTCCCGGGCCAGCCCCGCGACCCCGTCCGCCCCGACGCCCAGCAGCCGGGCCGCCACGGCGTACTCGTCGTCGAGGGTGGTGCCGAACATCGGCGGATCGTCGGAGTTGATCGTGACCAGCAGCCCCGCCTCGACGAGTCGCGGCAGCGGGTGCTCGTCGAGGTTGGCCACCGCACGGGTACGCACGTTGGAGGTGGGGCAGACCTCCAGGGCGATGCGGTGCTCGGCCAGGTACTCCATGAGTTCCGGGTCCTGCGCGGCGGCGATGCCGTGCCCGATCCGCTCCGCGCCGAGATCACGCAGCGCGTCCCAGATCGTCTGCGGGCCGGTGGTCTCCCCGGCGTGCGGCACCGAGCGCAGCCCGGCCGCGCGGGCCTGGTCGAAGTACGGCTTGAACTGCGGCCGGGGGACGCCGATCTCCGGCCCGCCCAGCCCGAAGCTGATCAGCCCGTCCGGGCGCTCCTCCAGCGCGATGCGCAGCGTCTCCTCGGCCGCCGCCAGGCCGGCCTCGCCCGGAATGTCGAAGCACCAGCGCAGCTCGATGCCGAAGTCGGCCGCGGCCCGCTTGCGGGCGTCCTCGATCGCCTCGCAGAAAGCCGGGGCGGGGATGCCCCGCCGCACGTGCGAGTAGGGCGTGATGGTCAGCTCGGCGTACCGGACCTGCTGGCGGGCCAACTCCCGGGCCACCTCGTGGGTGAGGATCCAGACGTCCTCCGGGTCACGGATCAGGTCCACGACGCTGAGGTAGACCTCGATGAAGTGGGCGAAGTCGCGGAACGCGAAGTAGTCGACCAGTTTCGCCGGGTCGGCCGGCACCGGGCTGCGCCCCTCGTGCCGGGCGGCGAGCTCGGCGACGATCCGGGGTGAGGCGGAGCCCACGTGGTGCACGTGCAGCTCCACCTTGGGCAGCCCGGCGATGAAGGTGGAAAGGTCGGTCACAGGTTCTCCTCGGCACGGCCGCCGGTACGGGCGACGACGAAGACGCGGCGGAACGGGAAGTACACCTGACCTTGGCGGACCGGGTACGCCTCCGCGAGGCGTACCTCCAGCTCGGCGCGGAAGTCGGCCCACCGGTCCGGGGCGAGAGCCGCGCGGACCGGGCGCAGCGCCGTGCCCTCCATCCAGGAGAGCACCGGATGCGCGGCGTCGGCGCGGGCCGGGAGCAGGTGCACGTAGGTAGTTTCCCAGGCGTCCACCGCGCAGCCCGCGTCGGCCAGCAGCGCAGCGTAGTCGGCGGCGTCGTCGACCGGGGCCTCCCGCAGCAGCGGCAGCAGCTCACCCCGCCAGGGCGCGGCGGCGGCCACCGCACGCAGCGCCCGGTGCGACGGGGCGTCGAAGTTCCCCGGCACCTGTGCCGCCAGCCAGGCGCCGGACGGCAGCTGCCGCGCCCACCGCCGGAGCAGTTCCTGGTGCCCGGGCACCCACTGGAGCAGCGCGTTGGTGACCACCACGTCGACCTCGGCAGTGGGCCGCCAGTCGCGTACGTCGCCGACACCGAACTCGACGGGGACGCCCAGCTCCGCCGCCCGCTCGATCATCTCCGGCGACGAGTCCAGCCCGACCACCCGGCTTCCGGGCCAGCGCTCGGCCAGGACGGCGGTGAGCTGGCCGGGGCCGCAGCCGAGGTCGACCACCGCACGGGGCGCTCGCGCCGAGATCCGGGCGATCAGGTCGTGGAACGGCCGGGACCGCTCGTCGCCGTAACGTAGATACGTCGTCGGATCCCACATGACGCCTCCCAAACCGTACGTCCGTCTTGTTAACCGTACGGGCCGGTGCTCGCCCCGGCAAGCCGCTCACTAGGCTCGACGACATGGAGCAGCGCACCTTTTCCCGACTCGGACGGACCGTCGGCGTCGTCGGCCTCGGAGCCTGGCAGCTCGGCGCCGACTGGGGCACCGTCACCGAGGACGACGCGACGGCGATCCTGGCCGCCGCGGTCGACAACGGTGTCACCTTCCTGGACACCGCGGACGTCTACGGCGACGGCCGCAGCGAGCAGCTCATCGGCCGCTTCCTGCGTTCCCGTCCCGACGCCGGGCTGACCGTGGCCACGAAGATGGGCCGCCGGGTCGAGCAGCGGCCGGAGGCCTACACGATGGCGCACTTCCGCGAGTGGACCGACCGCTCCCGCGCCAACCTCGGCATGGACACTCTGGACCTCGTCCAGCTGCACTGCCCGCCCACCGCCGTCTTCGCCGACGACGCGGTCTTCGACGCCCTGGACACGCTGGTCGCCGAGGGTGCCATCGGCGCGTACGGGGTGAGCGTGGAGACCTGCGACCAGGCACTCACCGCGATCGCCCGACCCGGCGTGGCGAGCGTCCAGATCATCCTCAACGCGCTGCGCCACAAGCCCCTCGAACGGGTGCTGCCCGCCGCGGCCGCCGCCGGAGTCGGCATCATCGCCCGCGTTCCGCTCGCCAGCGGCCTGCTCTCCGGCCGGTACGACGAGCACACCACCTTCAGCCCGGACGACCACCGCAACTTCAACCGGCACGGCGAGGCCTTCGACGTCGGCGAGACGTTCTCCGGCGTCGACTTCGAGCTGGGGCTTTCGGCGGTGCGCCGGCTCGCACCGCTGGTCGGCCAGGGAAGCAGCATGGCCCAGTTCGCGCTGCGCTGGGTGCTGGACCAGCCCGGGGTCACCGTGGTCATTCCCGGCGCCCGCAACACCGAGCAGGCCCGGCGCAACGTCGAGGCGGCCGCGCTGCCGCCGCTCTCGGCCGAGCAGCTGGGCGGCGTCCGGGACGTCTACGACGAGTTGATCCGCCCGCAGGTCCACGACCGGTGGTGACCCGCCCCCGCCGGGTCCTCGCCCCGGCCGCTCCGGCCGGGGATGCTGGACCCGGCCGCCGGCGGATCGCCGGCGAGGCCCACCAGCGGCCGGTGGGGCCGCGACACCGGAAAGGGGGTGCCCGATGAGGGGCTGGTTCCTGCTCACCCTCGGCCTCTTGGCGGTGGTGATCGGTGCTGTCTGGACGGTCCAGGGACTGGGCTACGTGGAGGGCAGCGTGATGACGGGCGAGCGGATCTGGGTGGTGGTCGGCCCGGTGGTGGCGCTGGCCGGCCTCGCGGGGATCTGGGTCGGCCTGCGTAACCGCCGCCGACGCTCCTGACCCGACCGCCGCGCTCACCCACCCGGCCGGCCCCGGCGGATGCAGTGTGGAAACGGAAGACCCCACGTCCCGGGCGGGACGCGGGGTCTCACTGTTGATCCGCGAGCGGATCGGACCGCTGACCGGTCAGTCGCCGGTCAACGCCGTCAGAGGGGGCGGACCTGCTCAGCCTGCGGGCCCTTCTGACCCTGGGCGATCTCGAACTCCACCCGCTGGTTCTCCTCCAGAGTGCGGTAACCGCTGCTCTGGATGGCCGAGAAGTGGACGAACACGTCAGCACCCCCGCCGTCGACGGTGATGAAGCCGAAGCCCTTGTCAGCGTTGAACCACTTCACGGTTCCCTGCGCCATGTGTATCTCCTTCTAAAACCGGTGGCCGAGCACGCCGTGCGGCCGATTGGCCGTTTTCGAGCAGCGGCGCCTGAGGCGGCCCCCGGTGAAGGAGACTTCTCTCAACCCACGCCATCTCGCAACAGCGGGGACAGCAAACCACGTACGCAAAAACTCTGCACAGTCTAGACGACGAAATTCTCCGACATGTGACCTGACGGTTGTCGAAGATCCGCTGGGTGGGCCCTTACCGCCATGCGAAAGGCCCCCTTCCGTGTCGATGTGGAAGGGGGCCGAACACGAAGATGTGGATCATTCGGGCCAACGCCCGGTGAGGCGTCGTACGCCCACCGCGCCGCCCCGGTCCACCGCCGCCCGGACGACCGCGAAGATGGCGCCCTGCAAGGCGGCGGCCGCGAGGATCTCACCCCAGCCCCGGTCCTCGTCGGTGGCGTCGGGCGCCTCCCCGTCGCCGGCCGTGAGCTTCCAGATCTGCCGGAAGACCGCACCGGCGACCGTGCCGGCGGCGATCCCGAGCAGCACTCCGACCGGTTTGTAGGCGACCCTGCCGATGGCCTTGCTCACCTGCGCCTCCCTTGAACGATCAGCAGCACGACCACGGCGGCGACCGCGCCGACCGCGACCACGGCCAGCGGAGCCGGGTTGCGCCGGGCCAAGTCGCCCCTGCGGTACGCCTGCGTGCGGGCCTCACCGACCCGCTGCGTCGCCTGCCCGCGCATCCGGTGCATGGTCGACGCGGCCTGCGCCCGCATCCGCTGCCGCGCCTGACCGGCGGACTCCTTCAGCCGGGCCTTGACGTCGGCCTTCGCGGCGAGCGCCTCCATCGTCTCGCCCAGCTCGACCCGGGTCCGCCGGATCTCCTCCCGCAGCGCCTCGGTGTCGAGCGGCCCGTGACCGTTGCCCATCATGAGCGTCTCCTGTCCTTCACCGCCGCGGCGAGGACGTCCATATCCGCCCGTACGCTGCGGACGGTCACCGCCGGCACCGGCGGGACGGCCCGGCTGACCTGCTGCTTGCCCACGATCGCGAGGATTCCGGCGAGCAGGAGGAGGCCGACCCCGATGATCAGTGCGGCGGCCCACGCCGGTAGCACCAGGTCCAGCAGCAGCACCGCGGTGATCACGAGCACGCCGAGGCCGTAGAACGCCAGCGCTCCGCCCCCGCCGAAGAGGCCGATGCCGATGCCGGCGTGCTTGCCCTTCTTGGTCAACTCCACCCGGGCCAGTGCCAGCTCGTCCCGCACGAGACGGGAAAGCTGCTCGGTGGCCCGCTGCACCAGCTCGGCGGTGGAGGGCTCGCTCCCGTTGCGGGATGTGCGGGCGTCCGCCAGGTCAGCCATGCTGTCCTCCTTTCGTCATCACCGCGCTGTATGCCCGGAGTCACCGTTCGCCAATCCTGTGCGGGTCGCCCTGACGCAAAGAGACGTCCGGCAGCAGGTCCCCGGTAGCAGCCGGGTCAAACCTCCCGGACGGGGCCGGCCCTCGCGTCGCCGACCTCTCCGACACGGAGAACGCTCACACCGGCCGGGAGGAAACGTGACCGACGCGTCCGACCGGTCAGCGACGCGCCTCGACCGGCTCGTCCGGGCCGACGAAGGCCTCGCTGCGGGCGTCGCCGTCGTCGCTGCCGCCGAAGAGCCGCGCGTCGTCGGGCACCTCACCGTCGGTCGGCCGGCGCGCGGGGCGGCGCGGCTGTACCCACTGCCAGGGCAGGTCACTGCGGGCGTCGCCGAGCTCGGTACGGAGCCGGGGCATCGCCGTCGGACGCTGGTCGCGCACCCAGCCGACCAGGTGCTCGCGGACCAGGCAGCGCAGGTCCCAGAGACTTCCCGCGTCCGCGGCGCTGACCAGCGCACGGATCCGCACGGTGCCGCCCGTCGCGTCGGTCACCTGCAGTACGCAGACCCGCCCGTCCCACAGCTCGGTGCTCTCCACCAGCCGGCGCAGCTCCTCCCGCATCGCCTGCACCGGAACCGCCCAGTCCACATCGAACTCGGCCGTGCCGAGCACCGCCGCCTCGGTCCGGGTCCAGTTCTGGAACGGCGTGCTGGTGAAGTACGACGTCGGCAGGATGAGCCGACGATCGTCCCAGATCTGCACGACCACGTAGCTGAGGGTCAGCTCCTCGATGCGGCCCCACTCCCCCTCGACGACCACCACGTCGTCGAGGCGTACCGCGTCGCTGAAGGCGAGCTGGAGCCCGGCGAAGACGTTGCCGAGCAGGCTCTGCGCGGCCAGCGCCGCCACCACACCGGCCACCCCGGCGCTGGTCAGCACGCCGGCGCCCAGCCCCCGCACGCTGGGGAAGGTCATCAGCATCACGCCGAGGGTCAGGATCACGATCACCGCGATGGTCAGCCGGCGCAGCATCACCACCTGGGTCCGTACCCGGCGGGCGTGCCGGTTGTCCGGCACGTCGACCCGGAACCGCGCCAGCGCGGTGTCCTCCACCACCACCAGCAGCGCGGCCACCAGCCACGCGACGCTGGCGATGACCGCGAGCACCAGGAAGTGCAGCAGGGTCCGCCGCCAGGGCGTGCCGACCGCGTAGCCGGTGCTGAACCGGACCGCGAACTGGATCGCCAGGACGGTCGCGGCCACCTGGAACGGGCGGTGGGCATGATCGGTGAGCTCGGTCATCAGCCGCGACCGGCGGCCGAGCCGACGGTTCACCCGGTGCACCACCGCGGCCACGAAGAGGGCGATCGCCGCTGCGGCGAGCACAGCGACGATCATCTCGAGATAGTTCTGCACGGACTCACTCCTCTGATCCGGTCACGTTCGCCTATCCGGAGCCCGACCGGGGTTCCGGCACGCTGTGGCCGGGTCAGACGCGGCGGTAGCGGGACTGGAGGAAGCAGTAGATCCCGAAGGCCGCGATGCCGAGCGCGACCAGGGTCAGCAGCAGGGAGCCGTACGACTGCTCGCGCAGGGTGTGCAGCGCGGCGTCCAGGCCGCGCGCCTTCTCCGGGTCGTACCGCACCGCGGCCACGATCACCAGCAGCCCGGCGATGCCGTACGCCACTCCCTTGGCCGTGTATCCGGCGACGCCGAGCCGGCGGGCGAGCATCCGGGTGCGCCCGCTCATCGCGGCGACCTTGAGGTGCTTCTCGAAGCGCTTGGCCAACCCGTAGACGACCAGGCCGACGCCGATCGCGGCGAGCACCAGCCCGGCGAGGCCGACCAGCCAGCGGCCACCCGGGGACTCCATGGCCCGGCCGGTGAGCGCCTCCTGCTGGTCGGCGCTGTTGGACCCGGCGTCGGAGAAGACCTTGAACGCGGTCCAGGCGAAGTACAGGTAGACCAGGGTGCGCCCGAGCGAGGCGACCCGTTCCCAGGTGCGCTCCCGGCCACGTTCGGCCCGGTGGCCGGTGGCCGCCTCCAGCGCCTGCCAGATCGCCATCGCGAGCAGACCGACGCCGGTCGCGACGACCAGCACCTTGCCGAGCGGCTGGGCGGCGAGGGTGCGCAGCGCACCGGACTGGTCGCCGTCGTCGGCGGACCTACCGAACGCGATCTGCAGCGCCAGCCAGGCGAAGAGCAGGTGCACGATCCCGTAGCCGACGAAGCCGACCCGGGTGAGTAGTTCCAGCCACCGGCTGTTCGCCGTGCGGGCGGCGGTGGCTTCGGCGGTGTGGGTGAGAGGCATGGATGCCACAATCACCACCGGGGAAGATCCCCAAACCCCCGGCCGCCGCCGCCCGGTGCCGGATCAGCTACCGCCGCCCTGCGAGACCCGGATCTTGACCTCCTGGTCGGTGACGCTGTCCAGCGTGACCGACAATCCGGCCACCTCGGTCGCCTGCTGGCCGGTGAGCAGCGTGACCTGCTCACCGGCGACCTCGACGGTCACCTGCTCGCCCTCGGCGCCGACCAGCTTGGCCTCCACGCCGAGGATGTTGGCGCTCGCCTCTACGCCGCGCTGGAAGGTGATCGTGCAGGAGCCGGCGATGCTGCAGTCGGTGTCGGTCCCCTCTGAGCTGCAACCGGCCAGCAGGGCGACGCCGAGCGCCAGGCCGGCCAGCGAGGCGGCGGCACGACGGGCGAGGGTCAGCGAGGTGTTACCAGGTCGGTTCGTCACCTCGCCGAGGGTACGAGACGCCCGCCAGGCTGCCCGGCGGCGACGCGCGTTAGGGTCGGCGACATGCCGTTCGACGTCACCCGGGTTCGTGCCGCCTATCCCGCCCTGGCCGAGGGCTTCATCCACTTCGACGGTGCCGGGGGCTCCCAGACCGCCACGCCGGTGATCGACGCGGTCGCCGGGGCGATGCGCAGCGCGGTCAGCAACCGCAGCAGCGCGTTCCGCCCCGGGCAGCGCGCGCTGGAGCTGGTGGCCGCCGCCCGCTCGGCGGTGGCCGACCTGGTCGGCGGCGACCCGGCCGGGGTGGTGTTCGGGCCGAGCTCGACGGCGCTGCTCTACACCCTGGCCCGTACCCTCGGCGCCGGCTGGCGCCCCGGCGACGAGGTGGTGCTCTGCCGGCTCGACCACGACGCGAACGTGCGCCCCTGGGTGCAGGCCGCCGAGGCGGCCGGCGCGACCGTACGGTGGGCGGAGTTCGACCGGGAGACCGGCGACCTGCCCGTCGACCAGTACGCCGACCTGGTGAACGAGCGCACTCGGCTGGTCGCGGTGACCGCCGGCAGCAACGCGATCGGCACCGCGCCGGACGTGCCGGCGATCGCCAAGATCGCGCACGCGGCCGGCGCGCTGGTCTGCGTGGACGGGGTGCACGCCGTGCCGCACGCGCCGACCGACCTGGCCACGCTCGGCGCGGACGTGCTGGTCACCAGCGCGTACAAGTGGTCCGGGCCGCACCTCGCGGCGATGGTGGGCGACCCGCAGTGGTGGTCCACGCTGCGCCCCGCGAAACTGATCCCCTCCTCGGACGCGGTGCCCGAGCGCTTCGAGTACGGCACCCCCAGCTTCCCGCTGCTCGCCGGGGTCGCCGCCGCCGTCGACCACCTCGCCGGGCTGGACCCGGCGGCCACCGGTGACCGGCGGGCCCGGCTCCGGGCGGGGCTGACCGCCGCCCAGGCGCACGAGGAGGCGCTGCTGGACCGGCTGCTCACCGGGCTCGCCGGGCTGGACGGCATCACCGTCTACGGCGCGCCGGCGCGGCGCTGGCCCACGGTCTCCTTCCGGGTCGCCGGGATGTCCCCGGCGCAGACGCAGGCCGCGCTGGGCGAGCTGGGCCTCTGCCTCTCGGCCGGCGACTACTACGCCTACGAGTACTTCACCACGATGGGTCTGCGCGACAGCGGCGGCGCCGTCCGGGCCAGCATCTACCACTACAACACGGCCGACGAGGTGGACCGCCTGCTCGGCGAACTCGACCGGCTGGCCGCCGCCGGGAGGACAATGGCCGGGTGAGCAGCCTGGTCAAGGACAATCCGGCCAAGCGCCGGTTCGAGATCCTCGTCGACGACGCGCTGGCCGGCTTCGCCGAGTACGCCCAGCCCCAGGGCGAGCTGGTGGTCTTCACGCGTACCGAGGTGGATCCCCGGTACCAGGAGAAGGGCGTCGGGTCGGAGCTGGTCCGCCGGGCGCTGGACCATGTGCGCGCCCGGGGCGGCCGGGTGGTGCCCGAGTGCCCGTTCGTGGCCGCCTTCATCAACCGCCACCCCGAGTACGCCGGCCTGGTGACCGAGGCGCCGTGATCCGTCGGGGCGGGGCTCGTCCGCCCCGACGGAGGTCGCCGCGGACGGCTCAGCGCGCGCCGGTCAGCAGCTCCGCGGCGGCCAGCCCGGCAGCCCGGGTCGCCCCGTGCGTGGCGACGTGGACCGCGCCGACGACCAGCTCGGGCACGCCGAGCTCGATCACGACCGCGTCCGGACGGGCGGCCAGCGCCCGCCGCACCCCGGCCCGCATCCAGTCGTGCCGGTGCAGGTCGCGCACGACCAGGACCACCGGCCGGTCGCCGGCCCCCGCGACCGGGTCGGCCGGTACGTCCGGTTCGGCGTACCGGTGGGTGGTGGTGCCGGGAAGCAGCCGGCTGAGCGGGGCGCCGATGCCCCACGGGGTCTCCGCTCCGATCGCGATGTTGCGGGGCGGCTCGAACTCGACCACGTACGCCGCCCGGGCCAGCGGCAGGGCGTCCACACTGTTCGACGGCGTGACCCGCAGCGCGCGCCGCGCGGCGGCCAGGCCGACCGGCGAGGCGTCGGCGGGCAGGCCGTCCGCCCCGGTGCGCGCCGCCCGGGCGGCGGCGGTCCACTCGGCGAGCTGACCGACCCGCTTGGCCGCCTCGGCGAGCCGCTCCTCCGGAAGCTCGCCGGAGATCACGGCGGCCACGATGGCGTCCCGCAGCTCCCGGGCGTCCTCTTCGCCGGCCCGCTCTCCCCCGACACAGATCGCGTCCGCGCCCGCCGCGAGCGCCCGCACCGCGGCGCCGGCGAAGCCGTACCGGTCGGCGACCGCCCGCATCTCGACGGCGTCGGTGATCACCACTCCGGAGAATCCCAGCTCGTCGCGGAGCAGCCCGCCGAGGATGCGTGAGCTCAGTGTGGCCGGCAGCTCCGGGTCGAGCGCCGGAACGAGCAGGTGGCCGGTCATCACCGCCTGCGCCCCGGCATCCACCGCGGCGCGGAACGGGGCCAGCTCGACGGCGTCCAGCCGGGCCCGCCCGCCGCCGATCAGCGGCAGGTCGTGGTGCGAGTCGATCTGGGTGTCGCCGTGGCCGGGGAAGTGCTTGGCGCAGGCGGCGACCCCGCCGGACTGCAGCCCGCGGATCCAGGCGGCGGTGTGCCGGGCCACGAGCTCCGGGTCCGCGCCGAAGGACCGTACGCCGATCACCGGGTTGGCCGGGTTGGAGTTCACGTCGGCGTCCGGCGCGTAGTCGAGGGTGACGCCGAGGCGGGCGAGGTCCGCTCCCAGATCGCGGGCGACCTCCTCGGTCAGCTCCGGGTCGTCGACCGCGCCGAGCGCGAAGTTGCCCGGACGTGAGCTGCCCCGTCCCGACTCGATCCGGGTGACGTCGCCGGCCTCCTCGTCGATCGCCACGATCACGTCGGGACGCTCGGCGCGCAGCGCCGCGGTGAGCTCGGCGACCTGCGCGTGGTCGACCACGTTGCGGGCGAAGAGCACCACCGACCCGAGCCCCTCGCCCAGCCACCGGCGGATCCAGGGCGGCGCGGTGGCGCCGACGAAGCCGGGTTGCAGGACGGTGGCCGCGAGGGCGGCCAGGTGGCCCGTGGGCTCGCTCACGCCGACGCCTCCCCACGGTCGGCCTCGACGCGAGACTCAACCGCACTGAACTCGATGACTCGCTCGCTGCGCTCGCTCACGCCGACGCCTCCCTACGGTCGGCCTCGACGCGAGACTCAACCGCACTGAACTCGATGACTCGCTCGCTGTGCTCGCTCATGTGGCCCCCGTACCCCCACGTTCTCTGCGCCTGGCGGCCCGCCCCGGGCCGGGCGGTGCTGCCATGGTCACACCGTGCAAACAAATAGTCAATAAACCTTACAGTTGCCTGGGCCCGGGCCGGTGGGCAGAGTGCGAGGCATGGATTCCACGCTGCTGGCCGAGGCGACCAGCCCGGCCGACGTGCCCGGCGTACGACTGCTCGGGGTGGTGGTGGGCGGCCTGCTGCTGCTCGCGGCGATCCGGGCGATGTTCCGCCGCCGCTAGCGAGCACGCCCAGGCACCAGCGCGGCGGCCGGCGACGGTTGCCCGCCCCGGCACCGGGGTACCGCCCCCTCCTTGACCGGTGACGGCACGAGGGAGACACATGAGGATCGGATACTTTCTCTCCACGGAGGAGTACGGCCCGGCCGAGCTGCTCGAACAGGCACGCGGCGCCGAGCGGGCCGGCTTCGAGGCCCTCTGGATCTCCGACCACTACCACCCGTGGGTGGACGCCCAGGGGCAGAGCCCCTTCGTCTGGTCGGTGATCGGCGCGCTCAGCCAGGTGTGCCGGCTACCGGTGACGACCGCGGTCACCTGCCCGACCGTACGGATCCATCCGGCGGTGCTCGCCCAGGCCGCCGCGACCAGCGCCGTGCTGCACTCCGGCCGGTTCGTGCTCGGCGTCGGCAGCGGAGAGGCGCTCAACGAGCACATCCTCGGCGACGCCTGGCCCCAGGCCGACGTGCGGCTGGAGATGCTGGAGGAGGCGATCGAGGTGCTGCGCGAGCTGTGGCGGGGCGACTTCGTCAACCACCACGGCAAGCACTACACGGTCGAGCACGCCCGGATCTACACCCGGCCGGAGACCCCGCCGCCGGTCTACGTCTCCGGCTTCGGCCCGAAGGCGGTGGACCTGGCCGCCCGGATCGGCGACGGCTACCTCAGCACCATGCCCGACCCCGACCTCGTGCGAAGGTTCCGCGAGGGCGGGGGCGGCGACAAGCCGTGCCAGGGCGGCTTCAAGGCGGCGTACGCCGACAGCGAGGAGGAGGGGATGCAGATCGCGTACGAGCGCTGGCCGAACTCCGGCGTACCGGGCGAGCTGTCCCAGGTGCTCCCCTCACCGCGCCACGTCGAGCAGGCCGCGCAGCTCGTCAAGCCGGAGATGATGAAGGAGACGTTCGTCTGCGGCGACAGCGCCGAGGCGCACCTGGAGATGATCGACCAATACGCCAAGGCCGGCTTCGACGAGGTCTACGTGGCCAACACCGGCCCGCACACCCAGGGGCTCTTCGACCTCTACCAGCGGGAGATCCTGCCCCGGCTCCGCTGAACCCCGCCCGTCGACGGGCCGGCGGGCCTCGGCCGGCGGAGGCGGTTTCGCCGCTGATCGGCTCGGGTACCTCCGGCCCTCGATGAAACTCACCCGGCACTCGACGACGTTGCGCCGCGCGGCGCGCAGCCTCTTCGGCTGGACCGCGCTGCGACCCAATCAACTGGCCGCCATGCGGGCGGTGATGAAGCGACGGGACGCCCTGGTGGTGCTCCCCACCGGCGCCGGCAAGTCGGCGATCTACCAGATCCCGGCCAGCCTGATTCCCGGACCGACGGTGGTGGTCTCGCCGCTGCTCGCGCTTCAGCAGGACCAGATCGCCGCGCTCAACGAGCGGCAGCGGCCCGAGCTGCGCGCGGTACGGGTCAGCTCGCACGAGAGCCCCGCCCAGCGGGCCGCCGCGATCGAGGAGCTGCGGGCGGGGCGGGCGGAGTTCCTCTTCATCACGCCGGAGCAGCTCAGCGATCCGGACCGGATGGCCGAGGTCCGCTCGCTGCGGCCGGCGCTGGTGGCGATCGACGAGGCGCACTGCATCTCGGCGTGGGGGCACGACTTCCGCCCCGACTACCTGGCGCTCGGCCACCTGATCGAGGGGATCGGCCGGCCCCCGGTCGTGGCGCTGACGGCCACCGCCTCGCCGCCGGTCCGCGACGACATCGTCGCCCGGCTGCGGCTGCGCGACCCGGAGATCGTGGTCTCCGGGCTGGACCGGCCGAACCTCTTCCTGGAGGTCGCGCACTGCCCGACGGAGGACTACCGGTGGCGGCGGCTGATCGCGCTGCTGGACTCCGACGGGCGGCCGGGGATCATCTACGTGCCGACCCGTCGCGCCGCCGAGGAGCTCGCCGCTCGGCTCACCGACACCGGCTTCCCGGCGCGGTACTACCACGGCGGGATGCCGGCCGGGGCGCGCGGTGAGCTGCACGAGGCGTTCCTGGCCGACCAGGTTCCGATCATGGTGGCCACGTCCGCGTTCGGCATGGGCATCGACAAGCCGAACATCGCCTGGGTGGTGCACATGTCGCTGCCCGACTCGCCGGACAGCTACTTCCAGGAGATCGGGCGCGCCGGCCGGGACGGGGCGCCCGCTCGGGTGCTGCTGCTCTGGCGGGCCGAGGACGTCGGCCTGCGCCGGTTCTTCAGCGGCGGCCTGCCCGACCGCACCGAGCTGCGCGACCTGGCCGCGCTGCTGCGCGAGAAGCCCCGTAGCCGCAAGGAGCTGCGCGAACCGACCGGGCTGGGCCCCCGCAAGCTCGGCCAGTACCTGTCCCTGTTGGAGCAGGTCGGCGCCGCCGAGCCGCGGGCGAGGGGGCGGATCGGGGCGCCCCGCTACGCCCCGAATCCGGTGGACGCCGCCGCGGCGGCGCTGGCCGAGGCCGAGCGGCAGCAGGCGCTCACCCGATCCCGTACCGACATGATGCGGGCCTTCGCGGAGACCACCGGCTGCCGCGGGCAGGCGCTGCTGGCGTACTTCGGTGAGCAGATGACCGAGGTCTGCGGGCACTGCGACAACTGCCACGCGGGCACCAGCACCGCTGACGACGGCGCGGTCGGGCCGTTCCCCGTGCACAGCCAGGTCCGTCACCCCGAGTGGGGATCGGGGCTCGTGCTCGGTTACGAGGAGGAGCGGATGACGGTTCTCTTCGACGAGGTGGGGTACAAGACGCTGTCGGTGCGTGTGGTGTCCGAACAGGAGCTCCTCACGCTGGACTAGCCTGAGCCGGGCGTCGCGTCGGCGCCCGCCCGAGATACGTGCACCAACGAAAGAGGCGGAAGGGGCGTTGCCGTGATCGAACAGCCGGCGTACACCGGGTTCGGGTTCTCCGACGGGGAGTGGGGGCTGCTGGTCGGGCTGCCGCAGTCGGTGCTGACCGCGGCCAGCGCCGCCGAGTCCGACGGCACGCGCCGCACCATGGCCGAGAACGCGGCCGGGATGGAGACGATCGCCGCCGGCCGCGAGTCGGCCAACCGGCTGGTCGCCGCCGTGGCGGGCGAGATCGTGACGCGGGTGGGCGATCCGGAGGCCGGCGAGGAGCTGCCGGCCATCTCCCCCGCCGACCCGAGGGCGATGATCGACGACGTGCTCGGCCGGGCCGGCGAGGCCGCGGCCCTGCTGGCCGCCCGGATCGACGAGGGCGAGGCGGGGGCGTACAAGCACTGGCTGGTGGAGATCGCCGAGCAGGTGGTCGGCGCGGCGTCCACCGGCGGCGTGCTGGGGCTCGGCGGTGACGTGGTGAGCGACTCCGAGCGCCGCTTCCGCGACCGGCTGTCCCAGGTCCTGAACGACTGACCCGCTGACCTCCCGACCCGCCTGCTGCGCGATTCCGCGCCTCGCCGTCCGGTCTGGCGGGCGGCTGCCCCGCTGCGGAGTGCGGGGGGCGACGCGCAGGGGCGGGTCGGGCCGGGGTCAGCGCGGCGCCGGGGCCGGCACGGCGGGGTCCGCGTCGGCGGGCGCCGCCGCGTCTGCGGGGTCCACGTCGGCGGTGACGTGGACGCCGCGCAGCGTGGCGACGGCGAGCAGCGCGGCGAGCAGCATGAGCCCGCCGGCGACGCCGGCGGCGAGGTGCAGCCCGTCGGTGAACGCGGCCACCGCGGCGTGCCGCACCACGGCGGCCGTCTCGGCGGGCAGGTTCCCGGCGACCGAGAGCGCGCCGGCGAGGGTCTCCCGGGCGGCCGCCACCGCGTCGGCGGGCAGGCCGGTGGGCAGGCCGTCGAGCGTCTCGCGCCGGTAGACGGCGCCGCCGACGCTGCCGAGCACGGCCATGCCGAGCGCCCCGCCGAGCTCGCTGCTCGACTCGGTCAGCCCCGATGCCACCCCGGCCCGTTCGGGCGGCGCCGCGCCGAGCACCAGCTCGGTGACGAGGGACATCACCACCACCAGCCCGGCCGCGTAGATGCTGGCGCCGAGCAGCAGGATGATGAGCCCGTCGTCGGCCGGCACCCGGGTGAGCACCACGAAACCGCCGGCCGCGATGACGAAGCCGGCGCCGATCAGCCAGGCCCGGTCGATCCGCCGGGCCAACGTGGCCGCGAGGGGGGCGATCCCGCCGACCGCCACCGACGGAACCAGGCTCCACAGTGCCGCGCGCAGCGGGCTGAGCCCGAGCACCGACTGGAGGTGCTGGGTGGTGAAGATGGCGAAGCCGACCATGGCGAACATGGCGACCAGGTTGACCCCGATCGCGCCGCCGACCGCGCGGCGGCGTACCAGCGCCAGGTCGACCATCGGGTGGGTGAGGCGGCGCTGGCGGTGGACGAAGAGCAGCGCGACGAGCAGCCCGGCGGCGATCGCCGATGCCGGGCCGGTCGCCCAGCCGGCCCGGGCCAGCTCCTTGACGCCGTAGATGACCGGGAGCAGGGCACCCAGCGAGAGCAGCGAGCTGAGCACGTCGAAGCGGCCGGCGGCCGGGTCCCGGAACTCGGGCACCAGGGCCGGCGCGAGCAGGAGCAGCAGAGCCATCGCCGGCAGGTTGATCAGGAAGATCGATCCCCACCAGAAGTGTTCGAGCAGGACACCGCTGAGGACCGGGCCGACGGCGATGCCGGCGGTCAGCGTGGCGGTCCAGATCGCGATCGCGGTCCCGCGTTGCTTCTCGTCGTGGAACAGGTTGCGGACCAGCGCCAGCGTCGACGGCATCAGGGTGGCGCCGCCGACGCCGAGCAGCGCCCGCGCCGCGATCAGCGTGCCCGAGCTGTCGGCGTACGCGGCGAGCACCGACGCCGCGCCGAACGCCACCGCGCCGCAGAGCAGCAGCCGGCGTCGGCCGATGCGGTCGCCCAGGGCACCCATCGTGATGAGCAGCCCGGCGAGGACGAAGCCGTAGATGTCGAAGATCCAGAGCTGTTCGGTGCTGGTCGGACTCAGCTCCGCGCTGATGAAGGGAACGGCGAAGTAGAGCACCGAGACGTCCATCGAGACCAGCAGCAGGGGCAGCATCAGCACGCTGAAGCCGATCCACTCGCGACGTCCGGCGCGGCGTGTCGAGGTCATGGGAACTCCTTCTGCGTATGCCATACGCTTAATTGCGTAGACCATACGCAGAACTAGGATGGGCCGGCAAGGAGGAATCGTGGAGCCGACACAGAACGAGACCGGCCCGGCGCTGCCGCCGGTCATCGAGGCCGCCTGGGGGCTGCGCGAACGCGCGCCCAAGGGACCCCGCCCCGGGCTGACCCTGGCCGGGATCGTGGCCGCCGCCGTCGCCGTCGCCGACGCCGAAGGGCTCTCCGCCGTCTCGATGAGCCGGGTCGCCAAGGAGCTGGGCGCGGCGACCATGGCCCTGTACCGGTACGTGGGCGCCAAGGACGAGCTGCTGACCCTGATGGTCGACGCGACCTTCGGCGAGCCACCCGAACCGGGCGGGACCGGGCCGGACTGGCGGGCCGGGCTGGCCGGGTGGGCCTGGGCCGAACGCGCCGCCCTGCAACGGCACCCGTGGGTGGTCCGGGTCCCGATCAGCGGCCCACCACTGACCCCGTACAGCCTCAGCTGGCTGGAGAACGGGCTCCGCTGCCTCGCCGGCACCGGGCTCACCGAGACCGAGAAGATGTCGGTGATGCTGCTGCTCAGCGGCTACGTGCGAAGCGACGCGCAGCTCACCGCGCAGATCCAGGAGGCGAGTGCCGCCTCCGGCCGACGGATGGACGAGATCATGCCGGAGTACGGGCAGCTGGTCGCCCGGGTGGCCGACCCGGCCCGCTTCCCGGCCCTGCACAAGGTGATCAGCGCCGGCGTGATGAGTCAGGAGGACGGCCCGGACGACGAATTCGTCTTCGGCCTGGACCGGCTGCTGGACGGCGTCGAGACCCTGATCCGGGCCCGGACGACCGCCTGACCGGGCGGCGACACCGGCCGGACGGCGGTGAGCGTGGTCGGCGGGTCGAGAATGACCGCGGGCCCGGCGACGAAGGGGGACGGTCGATGACGGCACTGCGGGTCGAGACGTTGGACACCACTGTGGTGGCACCCGCCGACCGCTTCGCGCTCTGGGTGGAGATGGCCGACCGCGTCTCCGCGCCCGTCGCCTTCACCAGCGACCACGCCGCCGACTTCCGCGGGCACGCCCGGATGATCGACCTCGGTGGCATCGAGCTCACCCGGTTCCGCTACCAGTCCCTGATCGGCCACCGGACACCACGCCTGATCCGACAGGCGGACCCGGAGGTCTACCAGATCGCCCTGGCGACGAGCGGCAGCTGCGCGATCAGCGCGAGCCGGCGGGACACCGCCGTCCCGGTCGGCGACTTCACGCTCGTCGACTGGGGCCGGCCGCACGACCTCGAGCACGTCGGAGCAGCCGACGGACTCACCCCGGCGGCCTCGGTGACCGCTGTCATCCCCCGGGCACTGCTGCCGCTCGCCGCCGACAAGGTGGACCGGCTCACCGCCGCGCGGCTGTGCGGGTCGGCGGGCCCCGGCGCGCTGCTGGCGCAGCACCTGCACCGCATCACCCGCCACCCCGAACAGTTCGGGACCACCGACGCGCCGTACCTGGCCGACGTCACCCTCAGCCTGGTCTCCGCCCTGCTCGCCCGCCACCTCGACGCCGAGGACGAACTCCCCACCGACGTACGCCAGCGGGCGCTGCTCGCGACGGTGCGTGACTTCCTCGAACGCCACCTCGACGATCCGCAGCTCAGCCCGCAGGTCGTCGCGGACGCGCACCACATCTCCCTCCGAACACTGCACCGGCTCTTCCAGACCGAGGACGACACCGTCGCTGCGACGATCCGCCGACGACGCCTGGAACGGTGCCGCCGTGACCTCGCCGACCCGCTGCTGCGCCACCGGCCGGTCCATCTCATCGGGCGGCGTTGGGGCCTCACCGACCGGGCGCACTTCAGCCGGGCGTTCCGCGCCGCCTACGGCCTCGGCCCGCAGGCCTACCGCGCCTCCGTCGGCTCGCTCCACTGACCTTCGGCGCGGATTGGCACGGACAGTCAACCCACACGGCGCCGACAGTCAAGCCGAGGACGGCAGACTGGCCCCCGAGTGGCCGGCGACGGGGGTCCGGCCGCCAACGGGGGCCGTGGCGTGCGCCCGCCGCCCTGCGGTGGCGGCGGGTCGCCGCCTCGGTGACCGCCGAACGCTCCGGCTCCGTCGCCTCCCCCCAGGACCGGGGACGGAGCCGGTCAGGCCTCCTCCAGCAGCTCCAGCACCGCCAGCTCGGCCTTCTCGCGCGGCGCGCCCGGATCCACGGTCACCACGACCCCGTCGTGGTAGAGGTCCACCACCCGCGGGTCCACGTAGGAGGTACGGGCCACCGTCGGGGTGTTGCCGAGCAGCTCGGCCACTCCCCGCATCACCCCGGCCACCGCGCGCCGCCGCCCCGTGAGAGAGCGCGCCGGCTCCGCCGCGGCCAGCTCGATCGCGGCCAGCACGGTGGCGTGCCAGGTCCGGAAGTCCTTCGCGGTCATCTCCCCGCCGCTGGCGTCGCGCAGGTACCCGTTGATCTCGTCGGCGCGGACGTCCCGCCAGTCCTGCCCGTCCCAGTAGCCGAAGAGACGCTCGGCGCCCCGTCGACGCCGACGTAGGTTCGTCAGCACCCGGCACAGCTCCGGATCCTCGACGAGGCGCACCTGCTCGATCCCGCCCTTCGCCGGGAACTCGAAGATCACGCACCCGCGCCGCGTACGGGCGTGCTCGGGACGCAGCGTCGACACCCCGAAGGTCGGGTCGTCCCCGGCCGCGTACTGGTCGTTGCCGACCCGGAACGCCCCCATGTCGAGCAGCCGGGCCACCGTGGCGAGCACCCGGTCGCGGTTCAGCCCGCGTCCGTCGAGGTCCCGGCCGACCCGCGCTCGCAACGTCGGCAGTCGCCGCGCCACCTCCAGCACGTGGTCGAACTTCGCCTCGTCGCGCTTCTCCCGCCAGGTCGGGTGGTAGAGGTACTGCTTGCGTCCCGCCGCGTCCACGCCGGTGGCCTGGATGTGCCCGTTCGGCCACGGGCAGATCCACACGTCCCGCCAGGCCGGCGGCACGACCAGGGCCCGGAGCCGGGCCAGCTCGTCCGGGTCCCGCACCGGGTCACCGGCCGGGTTCAGGAAGAGCCAGCCGGTGCCGCGCCGCCGCCGCCGGTACCCCGGCCGACCTGGATCGCTACGCCGTAACCGCACCGGACTCCCGCTCCACCTCGTCCACGGCGGCCGAGACCTCCTCGACCCCGAGGGCCGTCAATGACGGGTGGCTTCCTACCCCGTCCCAGCTGGGCCAATCCCGCTCCCCGGCCCAGATCACCCGATGCCGGGGCCGGTCCGGCGGCGGCCCCCAGACCGCCGGTGGCACGGGGCCGAAGAGCACCACCGACGGGGTCGCGAAGCCGGTCGCCAGGTGCGCCACCCCGGTGTCCCCGCTCACCACCACCCGGGCGTACGCCACCAGGGCGGCCAGCTCCCGCAGCCCCGTACGGCCGGCGAGCACCGCGTCGGCGGGCAGCCCGGCGCGCACGGCCACCCGAACGGCCAGCTCCCGTTCGTCGGGCGAACCGGTGAGCACCACCCGATGGCCCCGCGCCGTGAGCCCCCGCGCCAGCGCGGCGAACCGGTCGGCCGGCCAGCGCTTCCCGACGATCTTCGAGCCGGGGTGCAGCACGCTCACCCCGGTCGGCACGCCGGCCGACGGGGGCCGGCGCAGCGTCAGGTCGCACCGGTCGGCGGGGATGCCGTACCACTCCAGCAGCCGGCACCAGCGCCGCACCTCGTGCTCGGACTCGTCCCACGCCGGCCCGTCGGCGAACCCGGCCGACGGGTTGCCGAAGCCGAGCAGTCGGCCGGGTCGGACGGCGGCGAGCATCCGGTGCGACTGCGGGCCCCGCCCGTGCAGGTTCACCGCCAGCCGCGGCGGCGCCCCGGCCCAGCCCATCCGGCCCAGCCCCGGGGTGTCGACCAGCCGGTCGACGCCGCCGACCAGCTCGACGAGCGGCGCCAGCCAGGCCGGCGCGGCGAGCACCAGCTCCCGGTCGGGGTGGGCGGCCCGCAGCGCACGCAACGCCGGGACGGCGGTGGCCAGGTCGCCGACGCCGAGCGCGCGCAGCACGAGGATCACGGGTAGGACGACTCCTGCTCGGCGCAGACCACCATCTCCCGTACCGCGCAGCCGGGCGGCTGGGCCAGCGCGAACATGACCGCCGCCGCGGTGTCGGCCGGATCGTTGAGCACCGCGTCCGGCCCCGGGCGGTACTGGGCGTCGCGCTCGTCGAAGAAGGCGGTACGCATACCGCCAGGGACGAGCAGGGTGACACCGACCGCGCCGGCGAGCTCCGCGGCGAGCGCCCGGGTGAAGCCCACCACCCCGAACTTCGCCGCGCAGTACGCGGTGGCGTCGCTGACCGCCTTCACGCCGAGCGTCGAGGCGACCGTGACGACGGTGCCGCGGGAGGCCTCCAAATAGGGCAGCGCGGCCCTGATCACCGCCGCCGTGGCGAGCAGGTCCACGGCGATGATCCGCTCCCAGGTCTCGGCCGGCACGTCGGCCAGCCGCCCCGGCACGTCCCACCCGGCGGCGGTCACCACCGCGTCCAGACCGCCGGAGCGCTCGGCGAGCTGCCGGGTGGCCGCCTCGGCGGCCCGGGTGTCGGCCAGGTCGCACTCGACCCACGGCACCCCGTCACCGGGCGGCTGCCGGTCGATCACCAGCGGTCGGCCGCCGGAGCGGGCCACCGCCGCCACCACCGCCGCGCCCAGTCCGCTCGACCCGCCGGTGACCAGGACGGTGGTTCCGGCCCCGGCCGGCGCGGCCGTCATCGCGTCCGCTCCACGGTCGCCGCCGACGCTGCCGTGGACCAGTCGACCCCGGCGGCCGGGGTGCCGGCGAACCGGCCGCCCGCGCGAGCCGCGGCGATCATGTCGGTGGTGGAGCGCCCCTCCAGGTACGGCACCACCACCGTGTGACCACCCCACCGCCGCAGGATCTCCGCCTCGGGCAGTGCGGGATCGTCACCGACGCCGGTGGCGTAGTCGCCGCCCTTGACCCAGACGTCCGGACGCAGCCAGGTGAGCGCCGCGTGCGGCGTCGGCTCGTCGAAGATCATGACGCCGTCCACACAGCTCAACGCCGCCAGCAGCCGGCTCCGGTCGCCCTGCGCGACCACCGGCCGGTCCGGCCCCTTCAACCCGGCCACGCTGGCGTCCGAGTTCAGGCAGACGATCAGGCAGTCGCCGAGCTTCCGGGCCGCCTGCAACGTCGCCACGTGCCCGGCGTGCAGCAGGTCGAAGCAGCCCCCGGTGGCCACCACCGTGCCACCCGCCGCGCGCACCTCGGCGAGGAGCGCGGCCACCTCGGCGAGGCCGACGCGTTCCCCGCCCGGACCGGAGACCGTGCCCGGCTGCGGACGCGCCGGCGGCGGCAACGCGGCCGCCACTCCCCCGGCCGCCACGTACGCGGAGGCCTCGGCGACCGCCTCCTGCACCGCCTCGGACACCAGTGCGCCCCGGGCCAGGGCGAGACCGGCGGCGACCGCGAACCGGTCACCCGCACCGCAGGTGTCCCCCTCGGCGTTGCTCGGCGCCGACACCACGAGCGGCGTCGAATCGGTGTGGCAGAGCAGCGCGCCGTCCCCGCCGAGGGTCACCGCGACCGCGCCCGCCCGCCACCGTCGACGCAGCCCCTGCGCGCCGCGCGAGGCGGTGGCGAGCCGGGTCGCCCCGGGCAGCGCCGGAATCAACTCCCGCGCCTCGGACTCGTTCGGGGTGGCCAGCTGCACGCCGGGCACCGCGGCCGGGCCACGCGGATGCGGGTCCCACACCACCGGCGCCCGCGTCGCGGCCAGCGCCGCGCGCAGCGCCGGCTGCCGGGCCACCCCACGGCCGTAGTCGCTGACCAGGACGGCGGAGGCGTTCGCGATGACCCGCAGCACCGCCTCGGCCGGCTCGCCCGGCTCACCCGGAACACCGCCGCGGTCGTGGCGCAGCAGCACCCGGCCACCGGCCCGCAGCCGGATCTTCTCCGGCGTGGCCCCGGCCAGCGGCAGCGCGTACACCTGGACACCAGCGGCGGTCAGCAGCGCGCTCAACCGGGCCCCGCCGGCGTCGTCGGCGAGCGCGGTCACCAGCACCACCTCGGCGCCCTGGGCGGCGGCGAAGACCGCGGCCAGGCCCGCCCCGCCGGGCCGGTCGACGTACCCGGTCTCGTCGAGCACCGGCACCGGCGAGTCCGGACAGAGCCGGTTGACCACCCCCTCGACGTCCCGATCGAGCAGGGTGTCACCGATCACCACGACGGGTCCCGTCACGCTTGCCCCCTCATCCTCGCGCCTGCACCTGTTGCCCGGCCCCGCCGTCGAGCACCACCTCCACCCCGGCGTGCACGCTCCCCCGCCGCGCCGGCCCGTCGACGGCCACGCCGGTCACCCCGGCCAGCGCGGCCGGCAGCGCCTGGTCGACGTACTCGCAGAGCAGGTGGCTGGAGACCAGGTGCAGCTCCTGCACCACCTGGCTGTCCGGGGAGGCGACGGCGAGCGCCTCGTGACAGGCCTCGGCGAGCGGATTCGGGGCGGGGCCGGTGAAGGCCCAGCAGCTCAACCCGGCCTCGCGGCCCGCCTCGGCGGCCGCGAGCAGGTTGCGGCTGGCTCCGCTGGTCGACAGCAGCAGGAGGATGTCGCCGTCGCGCCCGTGCGCGCGTACCTGGCGGGCGAAGACCTCGTCGTAGCCGTAGTCGTTGGCGATGGCGGTGACGGCCGAGGTCTCGGCGTGCAGGGCGATGGCCGACAGGGGTTGCCGGTCGTCGCGGAGCTTGCCCACCAGTTCGGCGGTCAGATGCTGCGCCTCGGCGGCGCTACCGCCGTTCCCGGCCACCAGGAGTCGGCCACCGCCGACCAGCCGCCGGGCCAGCGTCTCACCCCACCGGGCGAGCAGCCGCTCGCACTCCCGGTACGGCAGCAGGGCGGCGGCCAGGTTCGCCAGGTGGGCGTCGAACGGCGAAGCCGGCATCAGGCCACCACCCCGGTCGGCCGGTGCACGGCGGCCACCTCGTCGTAGACCTCCGCCAGCCGCTCGGCGGTCGCCGCCCACGAGTAGCGCAGCCGGGCCCGTTCCTGAGCGGCCCGGGCGTACGAGAAACGGCGGATCCGGTCGTCGAGCAGCGCCTGGATCGCGGTGCCCAGGGCCCGCGGGTCCCGGGCCGGAACCAGGTCACCGGTGACCCCCTCGACCACGGTGTCCTTGAGCCCGCCCACCGCCGTGCCGATCACCGGCACCCCGCAGGCCATCGCCTCGAGCGGGGTGAGCCCGAACGGCTCGTACCAGGGGGCGGCGACCAGGACGTCCGCCGAGCGGTACCACCGCCCCATCTCCTCGCGGGGCACCGCGCCGACCAGACGCACCCGGTCGGCCACCCCGCAGGTGCCGGCGAGGGCGCGCAGCCGCCGGGCGTACGGGTCGCTCTCCAGCAGCCCGACCGGCGGACCACCCACCACCACACACTCGGCGTCGGGCACCAACGCCATCGCCCGGACCACGGTCTGGAAGCCCTTGCGCTCCACCAGCCGGCCGACGGTCAGGATCCGGGCCCGCCCCGGTTCCCGCTCGGCGGCGGGCCCGAGCGGGGCGAAGGTGCCCAGGTTCACCCCGGACGGGATCACCGTCATCCGGGACCGGGGCACCCCCATCCGGACCAGCTCCCCGACCTCGTCCTGGCACTGGGCGACCACCCGGTCCACCGAGCGGCCCAGCTCCCGCTCGTACGCCACCCGTCGGGCCGGGCTGGTGTCCTGGACCCCCTGGTAGCGGCGCTTCACGGTGCCGAGCGCGTGGTACGTCTGCACCACCGGCACCCCGGTCTGCCGGCCGGCGGCGAGCGCGGCGAGACCGCTCATCCAGAAGTGCGCGTGGACCACCTCGGGCGCCCAGTCACCACCCCGCCACCGCTCCACCAGCCAGCGGCTGAACTCCTTCATGTGCGGCAGCAGCGCGTCCTTGGCCAGCGGCTCCGCCGGTCCGGCCGGTACGTGCACCACGTCGTAGCCGTCGGGGCCGCGTACCGTGACCGGCAGGTCGACGGCGTCGCGCCGGGTGTACACCCGCACGTCGTGCCCGGCGGCCGCGAGCGCGGCGGAGAGCTCCGCGACATGCGTGTTCTGGCCACCGGCGTCCTCGCCGCCGAGGACGGCGAGCGGGCTGGCGTGCTCCGAGATCATCGCGATGCGCATACTTCCTCCTCCAGCAGCCGGTCCCAGTCGGCGAGGAAACGGTCGAGGCCGTACCGGTCGCGGGCCGCGGCCCGGGCGACCGAGCCCGCCCGCCGCGCGAGCGCCGGTTCGGCCATGAACCGGCGGGTGGTCTCCAGCAGCGTGTCGACGCGGGTGTCGAGGGCCCCCGCCCCCGGCGGTACGGCCATCACCGCCTCCGTGGTGGCGAGCGCGACGACCGGCATGCCGATCGACATCGCCTCGACGAGGCTGAGCCCGAGTGAGGTCCACCGGCACAGGTGCAGGTATGCGCGCCGCCGGGCCAGCTCCTCGTGCATCCGGGCCTGCGGCACGTCGTCGTGGCTGGTCACCCGCTCGGGCGGCAGCCCGAGCCGCTCGGCCAGCCCGGCCACCTTCATGCCGTAGACGTCCAGCGGGGCGATCTCGGCGAACCTCGGCAGCAGGTCGGTGCCGGTCACCCGCCAGCGGCGTACCGGCTCGTTGATCACGACGGCGAGCCGGTCGAGTTCGCCGGTGTACTCCACCGTCGGCGGCACGATGCCGTGGTCGATCACGGTGGTGCGGGTGCCCCCGGTGTCCCAGAAGAGCTCGTTGAACGCCGTGACGTGCGCGATGAGCAGGTCGTCGCGGTCGGCCATCGGGTGCCGGCTGTGCGGGACGTCGCCGTCCTTCGGGGTGTTGTGCTCGACGTAGACCGCGGGCACGTCCCGACCGGGGCGGCGACCCAGCCACTCCTCGGCGAGATCCAGCTCCTCGGGGCGCTGCACGATGACCACGTCGACGTCGGCTCCGGGCAGCTCCTCGGGGCCGACCTCGACCGCCGTCTCCGGCCAGGGGTAGGTACGGGCGCGGCCGAGGCCGTACGGGCCCCGGTCGGGAGTGGCCGGGACGAGGTAGCGGTGCCTGCCGTGCACGAACGCGGTGGTCCAGGAGCCGTGCACGTGCCAGAGCAGGATGTTCATCAGCCGCTCCCGCCCGTGGCGGTCACCGCCGCACCGGCCGCGTACGGTTCGGTCCGCGTGCTCCGGGCGGCCGTCGCGGTCGGACCGACCGTGGCCCGGGTGTCGTCCGCGACCACGTCGAGCAGCCGCAACGCCGTGAGCACCTCGGCCGGTTCGATCGTGGCCAGGCAGGGATGCCCGGGGACGGGGCAGTCGGCGGCCCGGGTGTCCCGGCAGCCGGCCGACGCGTCGCCGAGGCGGACGGTCGGCACCCGGTACGGGCCCCACTGTCCGAACGGGACGGTTGGGGCGAAGAGGCTCACCACCGGCACCCCGCAGGCCGCCGCCACGTGCGCCGGACCGGTGTTGCCGACGACCACCGCCGCCGCGTTCGCGATCACCCCGGCCAGCTCGGCGAGCCCGGTGCGACCGCCCAGGTCGAGGCCGGTGGGGCCGGCCACCGCCGCGGTCAGCTCCCGTTCCTGCGGCGTTCCGGTGACCACCAGCCGGTAGCCCGCGTCGGTGAGCGACCGTCCGATCCGGACGACGACCTCGGGCGGGCAGGCCCGGCTGGGCACCGACGATCCGGGGTGCAGCACGACGTAGCCCGGCGGCCCGAGCGAGGCCGGTGGCCGCGGCAGCGCGTCGGCGCGCAACCGGAGCACCGGCTGGTCGCCGTCCGGTAGGCCGTAGCCGGCCGCCGCGGCGAGGGAGAGGGCACGTTCGGCCTCGGGCACCCCGGCCGGGACGCGGTGCCGCAGATCGAGGAGGCTCCCGGGGTAGTCGTCGCTGATCGCGGCGACCCGCGGCACACCGGCCATACGCAGCAGCAGCGCCAGCGGCAGCGGCGACTGGTGGAACGAGGTGAAGACGATCGCCTCGTCGGCGCCGAGGGCGGCCAGCCGTGCCGTGAGCGTGTGCATGTCCTGCGGGGCCACCGGTCCCGGGGCGGGATCGATCCAGGGCAGCCGGTGCTCGACCAGCTCGTCGACGCCGGGCAGCAGGTCGGCGGCCGCCCGCCCACGCGGCCCGCAGAGCATCACCACCCGATCGGCGCCGGCCGCGACGGCCCGGATGGCCGGGCCGGTGACCAGTACGTCCCCCGCGGAGTCGGCCCGCACCACCAGCACCGTTCCCCGCCGGCCCGCGGTCGCGGTGCCCACGGGAGCGGCGGACCGCCCCACCGTCGTCGGCCACTCCGCCCGGACACCGAGTGCGTTGCCACGGGCGCGCCCCGGCCCGCTGCCGGGCGCGTCGCCGGACGTCGACCAGGGCGGAGCGTTCGGTACCACGGCCGCCTGCCGGCGCAGGATCTCGTCGACCGCCGCGGGCAGGTCGGGCGCGACCCACGGGGCGGCGGCGATCTCCTCGGGCCGGGTCACCGGTGTCGGCACCAGCACTCCGGCCGCGCCGGCCGCCAACGCCGCCGTCACGTCGCGGCCGATGTCCCCGACCATGACGCACCGGTCCGGGACCGTGCCGAGGTCGCGCGCCGCGGCGCGCACCAACCCCGGTGCCGGTTTACGGCAGCCGCACGCCTCCTCGTCGTCGTGGGGGCACACCTGCCACGTGTCGAAGGGCCCCAGCAACAGTTCGATCCGGGCGTGCACCGCCTCCATCTGGGCACGGGTGAACAAACCTCGCGCGAGGCCCGACTGGTTCGTCACCACCCCGAGCCGCAGGCCGGCGGCGCGCAGCCGATCCAGCGCGGCTCGCGCCCCGGTCACCGGCCGCACCTTCTCCGGATCACCGTTGTACGGGACGTCCTCGACCAACGTGCCGTCCCGGTCCAGCAGCACGGCGTCGAACAGGGCCGGCCCGGACGCGACCCGGTCAGCACCGGCAAAAACCTGGGCTGACCTGCGCTGATCCAGCTCGACCTGGTCCTGTCGCACGGGCGGCGGGTTCCCTGCGCCCCGAGGAGTAAACGTCAGCCTCGACGCGGTGGCAGCACACGCGTCCCACGGCCAACCCTCCGGCCGCCCGCGCACGCCTTACCCGTCGCCCCGGAGAAGCTAACCCGTCGGGACCGTTAGCCCCGGTCGGGGCGAGGGTATGAGGGGCCAGTGGCGATTGTGGAGAAAGTGATCGACGCGCCCCCGCAGCAGGTCTTCGACGTGCTCGCCGACGGGTGGACGTACAGCGACTGGGTGGTCGGCACCACGCACGTGCGTGACGTGGACGACCACTGGCCGCAGGTCGGCAGCCGACTGCACCACCGCGCCGGGCCGTGGCCGTTATCGCTCCAGGACGCCTCGACGGTGCTGCTCTGCGAGCCGCCGCACCGGCTGGTGCTGCGGGCCGGGCTCTGGCCGGCCGGTGAGGCGATCGTGACCTTCACTCTCGAACCGGTGGGCGAGGGCGCCACCCGGGTGCGGATCGGGGAGGAGTTCGCGGCGGGCCCGCTGCGCTGGGCGCGTAACAAGGTCAACGATCTGGTGCTGCATCTGCGCAACCGGGAGACCCTGGCCCGGCTCTCCGACATCGCGACCCGTCAGAAGGACCGGCGGTGACCCAGTCCGTGGTCGTCACGGGGGCGAGCGCGGGGGTGGGCCGGGCGGTCGCCCGCGCGTACGCGCAACGGGGTGCCCGGGTCGCGCTGATCGCCCGCGGTGAGGCGGGCCTGGCCGCCGCGGAACGGGACTGTCGTACGCGGGGGGCCGTCGACGTCCGCGCCTACCGGGTCGACGTGGCCGACGCCGGCGCGGTGCAGCAGGCCGCGGACGACGTGGTGCACCACTGGGGCACCATCGACGCCTGGGTCAACAACGCCATGGTCTCCGTCTTCGCTCCGGCGTGGGAGATCACCGCCCCCGAGTTCCGCCGGGTCACCGAGGTCAACTACCTGGGCACCGTGCACGGCACGCTCGCGGCGCTGCGCCACATGCGGGCGCACGGGCGGGGCGCGATCGTGCAGGTCGGGTCGGCGTTGGCCTATCGCGGCATTCCGCTGCAGTCGGCGTACTGCGCGTCGAAGCACGCCATTCAGGGCTTCAACGACTCACTGCGGGCGGAGCTGCTGCACGACTGCCCGGCGGTGTCACTGTCGATGGTTCAACTGCCCGCGCTGAACACTCCGCAGTTCTCCTGGGTGCGCACCCGCCTCCCGCGGCATCCGCAGCCGGTGCCGCCGATCTTCGCGCCGGAGGTCGCCGCCCGCGCGGTGCTGTGGGCCGCCGACCGCGGGGTGCGGGAGTTGAACGTGGGCGGGCCGACGTGGCAGGCCCGGCTCGGCGACATGTTCCTGCCGGGCCTGCTGGACCGCAAGCTGGCGCGCGACGGCTACGACAGCCAGCAGACCGAGACGCCGATCGACCGGGCGACCTGGCGGGACAACCTCGACCGTCCCGGCGACGACGAGCAGGATCACGGCGCCGACGGCATCTTCACCGACCAGGCCCGGCACCGGTCCGCCGCGCTCTGGGTGGACGTCCACAAGCGGGCTCTCTCCGGGCTGGCGCTGGCCGGGTTGACGCTCGCGCTCGCGGGTCTGGCCCGGCGCCGCCGCTGAGCCGCCGGAACGACCAGCGCCATCGATCGTTTCGAGAGTGGGCGAGCCCCCCGGCGCAACCCCCGATCGGGGAGCCTTTACGAGACCGATACGGCAAGTGGCTACCCTCTCAGGGAATCCCTGTCGGCAAACTGAGGATGTCCGTCATGATCGAACCCGTGCAGCTGCCCGCTCCGTGGCGGGACGCACGACTGACCGTCGTGGTGCCCACCTACAACGAGGCGGGGAACCTCCCGGTCCTGGTCGAGCGGCTCCTTGCGCTGCCGCTGCCGGGCCTGCGCATCCTCGTCGCGGACGACAACTCGCCGGACGGCACGGGTGAGGTGGCGGACAAGCTCGCCGTCGAGCACCCGGACCGCGTCGAGGTGCTGCACCGGCCGGGCAAGGAGGGCCTGGGGCGGGCGTACGTCGACGGGATCGGTCGCGCCCTCGACGGTGGCGCGGAGTACGTGGCGCAGATGGACGCGGACCTGTCGCACCCGCCGGCGGCGCTGCCCGGGATGCTCGGCGCGCTCCTGGCGACGCAGGCCGGCGTGGTGATCGGCTCCCGGTACGTGCCCGGTGGCGAGCTGGACGAGAACTGGCCGTTCTACCGTCGCGCGCTCAGCGGCTGGGCGAACCTCTACGTGCACACGCTGCTGCGGGTCCGGATCCGCGACCTCACGGCCGGCTTCAAGATCTGGCGCGCGGACGCGCTGCGCGACATCGGGCTCGAGCGGGTGCAGTCCAACGGTTACAGCTTCCAGGTGGAGATGCACTACCTCGCCACCAAGCTCGGCCACACCATCCTCGAGGTGCCGATCCGGTTCGAGGAGCGCCGCGAGGGCGCCTCGAAGATGACCACCGCCACGAAGATCGAGAGCGCGCTCATGCCCTTCAAGCTGCGCAGCAAGCACCGTAACGTCGAACGCTGAAGCCGCTTCGCGGCCGTTCGTCCGGGTTGGGCGGCTTCCAGCCCACCCGGACCGGCCCGGGCCGGGCCGGGCCCGCCGTCACGAAGCGTGCCAGAACTCTCCGTAACGGCCGCTCCGGCGGGGCGCCCCTCCCATTTCTCCTCGGCCTCGGGGCGATCACCCTCAGTGAGGCAGGTGCCGAGGAGAGCGCAGCGGAGGCGGCACCGAGCAGGGCACATCGGGCAGATACCGAGCGGGGCGCCGGCTCCTGCGAACGGGTCAGCTGTAGATGGCGCGTTGGGCCGTACCGATGGCGGCGGCGTAGAGGCTGCCGGTCAGGGCGCGGTCGCGGGCCAGGGCGGCCCGGGCGGCGTTCGCCCCGGGAGCGCCGTGCACCCCGCCGCCGGGATGCGCCGACGCGCTGGCCAGGAAGAGCCGGTCCACCGGGGTGTCCGCTCGACCGAGGCCGGGGACCGGGCGCAGGAAGAGCTGCTGGTACGCGGCTGAGGTGCCGCCGCCCACCGCCCCGCCGATGAGGTTCGCGTCGCCCTTCTCCAGGTCGGCCGGGCCGGCCACGTGCCGCCCGACGATCAGGCTCCGGAACCCCGGCGCGGCGTCCTCCAGCACCTGCTCCATCCGCTCGACGTGCCCGGCGATCTCGTCGGCCCGCCAGATCCGCCGGAACGGCAGATGGGTGTACGACCAGAGCGACTCGGTGCCCGGCGGCGAGTGACTCGGATCCGCCACGCTCATCTGGCCCACCAGCAGGAACGGCCGCTGCGGCAGCTCCCTGCGGGCCAGCTCCGCGGCGTAGCTGGTCAGGCCGTTCAGGTCGGCGTTGAGGTGCACGGTCCCGGCGGTGGCCACCGCCGGATTGGTCCACGGCACGGGTGCGCTGAGCGCCCAGTCCACCTTCAGCGTGGAGCCGTCCCAGCGGAAGTGCGACAGGTCCTCCACCAGCCTCGTCGGCAACGCCGCCGCGCCGACCAGGTCGAGGTAGAGCGCCGGGGCCGGCACATCGGCGAGCACCGCACGCCGGGCCCGCCACAGCGCGCCGCCGACCGTGCGTACCCCCATGGCCCGCCCCCGCGCGGTCAGCACCCGATCCACCCGCGCTCCGTAGAGGATCCGTCCACCACGCTCGGTCAGCCGGGCCACCAGCGCGTCGGTGATCTTCTGCGACCCGCCCTCCGCCACCGGCCAGCCGACCTGCTGCCCGAGCATGGCGAGCAGCCAGCCGTACACGCCGGAGCCGGCCTCCTCGGGCGACAGGTCGGTGTGCAGGGTGCAGCCGGCCAGCAGCGCGGGCCCGCCCTCACCGTCGAACAGCTCGTCGGCGAGCTTGCGGATCGGCACGACCAGCCGTCGGGCCAGCCGCAGCACGCCGGAGACCCGCATCCGGCTCAGCAGGGCCAGCCCACCACGCACCGGTGGGAACGGCGTGGTGATCGTCTCCATCATCGGCTCGGCGACGTCGATCCAGTCGTCGTACGCGGTCAACCACCGCTCGCCGTCGCCGGGCGCGAACGACTCCAGCGAGGCCGCCGTGACGTCGGGATTCCGGTTGAGCACCGCGGCCCGGCCGTCGGGCAGCAGGTGAGCCAGCACGTCCGGGGAGTGCCGCCAGCTGAGTCCGTACCGGGCCAGGTCGAGCCGGCGCAGCACCGGCGAGGCGTACCCGAGGGGGTAGAACGCGCTGTACAGGTCGCTGAGGTAGCCGGGGGCCGTCACCTCGGCCGACCGGACCGCGCCGCCCGGCACGCCGTTCGCCTCCAGGACGACCACGTCCCAGCCGGCGTCCGCCAGTATGTTGGCGGCGACCAGCCCGTTGTGGCCGGCCCCGACAACGACGGCGTCCGCGCTCTCCGCGCCGGTGGGACTCATCGGATCCGCCTACCCTGCCTGGAACCGGGCGAAACGCGTTTGCCTCGGCGGGACCGGGGCATGCAGCGCCGCATGTACACGGTTGCGCAGCTGATAGGTGGGGTCTGGGGCGCCGGCGGCGACGAGGGTGAGCTGGTCGTGCACGACCCAGCCGACGGCTCGCCGGTCAGCTCGGCCCCGGTCGCGACGGCGGACGTGATCGGCAAGGCGGTCGACGCGGCCCGCGAGACGGAGCCGGAGTGGGCGTCGACTCCGCCGGCGGAGCGGGCGGCGGCGCTGCACCGGGCGGCGGACGCGGTGGAGGCGATCACCGACGAGCTCGCGGCGGCGGTCACCGCCGAGATGGGCAAGCCCCTGGCGGACGCGCGCGGCGGTGTCGAGGCGGGCATCGGCACGCTGCGACAGTACGCGGAGCTGGCCCCGGTACGTGGCGGGCGCACCCTGCACGGCGGCCACCACGCGATCGACTTCATGGTGCCGCAACCGCACGGGGTGGTCGCCGTCATCACCCCCTGGAACGACCCGGTGGCGGTCTCCTGCGGCCTGCTCGGCGCGGCACTGGTCACCGGCAACGTGGTGCTCTACAAGCCGAGCGAACGTACGCCGGCCACCGGGTGGCTGCTGGCGAAGGCGCTGGACGAGGCCCTGCCGCCCGGGGTGCTCTCGCTGCTCACCGGTGGCGCGGAGACCGGGGCGACGCTCGCGGCGCAGCCGGTGGACGTGGTGGCGCACGTCGGCTCGACCGCCGCCGGTCGGGCGATCGCCGCGGCCGCGGCGCGCACCGGCGCGAAGGCGCTACTGGAGAACGGCGGCAGCGACCCGCTCATCGTGGACGGCGACGTCGACCCCGTCTGGGCCGCCCAGGAGGCCGCCCTGGGCGCGTTCGCCAACGCCGGCCAGATCTGTGTCGCCGTCGAGCGGATCTACGCCCACCGCGATGTGGCCGAGGATTTCGTGGCCGCGCTCGTGGAGCGCGCCACCCAGCTGCGGACGGGGCCCGGCCGGGATCCGGCGACCGAGCTCGGCCCGCTGGTCGACCGCCGGCACCGCGACCACGTGCACGGCCAGGTCACCGCGGCGGCGGCGCAGGGCGCGCGGGTCCTCACCGGCGGCACGCTCCCCACCGGCCCGGGGGCGTTCTACCCGGCCACGGTGGTCGCCGACTGCCGTCACGACATGCCGCTGGTGCGCGACGAGACGTTCGGGCCGGTCGCTCCGGTCGTGGTGGTGGACTCCTTCACCGAGGCGCTGCGGTGCGCGGCCGACTCGCCGTACGGGCTGGCCGCGACGGTGCTCACCGGTTCGATGAGTCACGCCCATCGGGCCTGGCGTGAGCTGCCCGTCGGCACCGTGAAGGTCAACGCCGTGTTCGGCGGCGCGCCCGGTGGGGCCGCGCATCCGCGGCGGGCCAGCGGCCAGGGCTTCGGGTACGGGCCGGAGCTGTTGGACGAGTTCTCCGCGATGAAGGCCGTGCACATCGAGGCGCCGGGCGGCGGCCACTGGTGACGTACGCGACGGGTGGCCGTCCGTGATCGGACGGCCACCCGTCAGGGTACGAACCGGATCAGCGACCCCGCGCCTGGGTCGTCTTCCGGTTGTTGGCCTTCTGGATCGCCTTGACCAGCTCGGGCTTGTTCATCCGCGACCGGCCCGGCACGTCCAGCTTGCGGGCGACCTTCATCAGGTGGTCCTTGGTCGCGTTCGCGTCCACCCCGCCCGCCGTGGGCGCGCGGCGCTCCGGACCTCCGCCGGCCGCCTGCCGGTCGCTCGGACCCTTGCGGCCCTTCGACTCCCAGTGGTCGCCGACCTTCTCGAACTGGTTCTTCACCGAGGCGAACGCGGTCCGGTGGGCCCGCTCCCCCTCGCCGTACGTCTCCACGGCCGAGTCGTGCGTCTTCTCCCAGGTGCGCTGGGCCTTCGCCGGGGAGCGCCGCAGCGTGCTGGGCAGTACCTCGCGCCCGGGCATCTCGTCCTCCTCCGCGTCGATGGGTGAAATTGCTCTGCCTTCGACCGTTCCCCCGAGCCGGTGCCGCAAACCGCCGCCGGCCGCCGGGGCCCGGCCCGGTTTGCCGACATTCGGCCCTGGGTACCGAACGCGTGCGGAAGGGCCTCTTTCCGGACCGAATCCGCTGTAAAGGGGCTCTTCCCCCACGCCTCGGGCAGGGAGCGGAAGATGACGACGACGGACCACAGCGCCCCGGCCTCCGGTCGACCCGGCCTGCGCCTGCCCCGACGGGTACGCCAGCTGAGCTGGCGGACCTGGTCCGGGGTGCTGGTCCGCAGCGTGCAGAACTTCGTACGCGACAACTGCACCGACTGGGCCGCCGCCCTCACCTACTACGGCGTGCTGGCGCTCTTCCCGTCCGCCATCGTGGTGGTCGCCCTCGTCGGTCTGGTCTCCGACGGCGAACAGACCGTGGACACCGTGCTGGAGCTGGCCCGCCAGGTGGGCGCCGGCTCGGTGGTGGGGAACGAGAGCTTCGTCGGCGTGGTCCGGACCGTCGTCGAGCAGGAGAGCTCGGCGAGCGTGCTGCTGAGCTTCGGTCTGCTCGGTGCGCTCTGGTCGGCGTCCGGTTTCATCGGCGCCTTCACCCGCGCCTCGAACGCCATCTACGGGGTGGCGGAGGGGCGCCCGTTCTGGAAGCTGCGGCCGTTGCAGATCGGGCTGGCGGGGCTCTCGCTGGTGCTGCTCGCGGCGGTGGCCACCGGACTCATCGTCAGCGGCCCGGTCGCCGACGGGGTCGGTGACCTGCTCGGCGCCGGTGGACTGGCCCGGACGGTGTGGAGCGTGGGGCGGTGGCCGGTGCTCGCCCTGATCATGATGGGGCTGTTGTCGCTGCTGTTCTGGATCGCCCCGAACGTACGCCAGCCCCGGTTCCGCTGGCTCACTCCAGGTGGCGCGGTGGCGTTGACGGCCTGGGCGGTCGCCTCCTTCGGCTTCGGCGTCTACGTGGCGAACTTCGGCTCGTACGACGCCACGTACGGCAGCCTCGGCGCGGTCATCGCCTTCCTGGTCTGGCTCTACCTGTCGAACTCGGCGCTGATGCTGGGCGTGCAGATCAACGCGGAGTTGCAGCGGGGCCGGCGGTTGCAGGCCGGCGAGGAGGAGCCCGAGGAGCCGTTGCTGCCGCCGCGGGCGCCGGCCGGTTCGTGACCGCCTGCCGGTTTGACGCCGGTGCCCTCGGGTAGCGCAGAAGGCATGGAGCGTGGCAACAGCAAGCACGGACCGAGGATCGACGAGCAGATGAGCCAGGAGGTCAGCGGCCTCGTGCAGGGGCCGGGGACGGGCGGCTCCCGGGTCGACGAGTCCCGGGTGCCGGAGCCTGCGGGCGAGGACCAGCCGGAGGCGACCACCGCACCCGCCGGCGAGTTGCGCAGCGGAGCGCCCAAGGGCATGAGCTCGCAGGACGTCGAACGGCGCAGCCGGTTCGGCCGGTTCATCACGATGAGCGCGCTGCCCGGCGACCGGGAGACGCTGGTCGCGAACGCCCGGGACAACGACGCGCCGGACGACATCATCGCCGCGTTGCAGACCCTTCCCGAGGGCATCCGCTACCAGACGATCTCCGAGGTCTGGGCCGCGCTCGGCAACAAGAACGAGACGACGCGCTGGTGACCGGGGTCCTGCCCCGGCTCCGGCGACAGTTCCGTCGACAGTGAGGAGGACCTGATGAGTGGCGTTACCGAACACGTGGACGTCTCCGTCCCGGTACGGACCGCATACGACCAGTGGACCCAGTTCGAGGAGTTCCCCCACTTCATGGAGGGGGTGCAGCAGGTCCGGCAGCTCTCGGAGACGATGACCCACTGGACGGTGGAGATCGCCGGGGTGAAGCGCGAGTTCGACGCCGAGATCACCGAGCAGCTCCCCGACGAGCGGGTCGCCTGGCGATCCACGAGCGGTACGCAGCAGGCCGGTGTGGTGACCTTCCACCGGCTGGACGCGGAGAACACCCGGGTGACCCTGCAGCTGGAGTTCGAGCCGCGCGGCGTGGTGGAGCAGGCCGGCGACAAGATGGGCATCGTCGACCGGCGTGCCAAGGGCGATCTGGAGCGGTTCAAGCACTTCATCGAGCGGCGCGGGCAGGAGACCGGCGCCTGGCGCGGCAAGGTCGACCGCCCCCAGCCGTGACCCCCGTTCACCCCCGAGAGACACGAACGTACGACGGCCGCCGGGACCGACCCGGCGGCCGTCGTAGGTTCGCGCCCAACACCCGGTTCGCGCTCAGCACTCTGTTTGCGCTCAGCGCGCCCGGGTACGGCGATGACATGACGGACAAGAAGAAGGTGTGGCGCAACGAGGAGCGGACTTCCGTGGAGGAGGTGAGCCGGGCCGTCGCGGGCTCCTCGATCGACGGGCAGGGCGACGACGTCACCGCCAACGACGCGGGCGAGGAGTCGGCGTTCGGGCACGGGCCGGAGGCGGTCGACCGGGACGGTCAGGCCGCCGGCGCCGGCCGGGAACCGACAGATCCCGACCGGGCCTACCGCCCTTCGACCACCGGACGCACCGGCCCGGACACCCTCTGACGACACCGCGCCCGGCCCGCCGTCGACGTCGGCGGGCCGGTCCGTCCGGCGCGTCCGGCGACCCGGACGGCACCGGCGCGCGGGTCGGCCGTGCTCACCCGGCGACGGGCCGGCGGGACGCCGCCGCGTGCAGGGCGATCAACGCCACGGCCAGGGCCAGCAGCGCCGACCCGAGGGCCTGCACCGAGGTGTTCGAGATGAGCAGGCCGATCCCGGCCGGCACCACCGCCGCGCCCAGCGCGGAGGTGCCGACCTGCAACCCGATGGTCCGCTCCGCGTGTGCCGCGCCGACCCGGTCGGCGGTGGTGAGGGTGAGCAGCGGGAAGACCGGCGCGGCGGCGAAGCCGACCACCACCAGCCCGACCACCGCCACCCAGGCCGGCGCGGGCAGCGCGATCAGCGCGGCACCCGCCGCCATGCCCAGCAGGCTGCCGCGCAGGACCCCGGCCGCTCCGAGCCGCTCGGCGGTCACCCCCTGCACCACCCGCCCCAGGAAGAGGCTCCCCCAGTAGGCCGACACGCAGAGACCGGCGACCCCGTCGGAAAGCCCGCGCCCCGAGGTGAGCAGCAGGAACGCCCAGAGCCCGGCGGAGACCTCGACCGCCACGTACACGGCGAACGCGAGCGCACCCAGCCAGACGGCGGGCAGCCGCAGCGTCTCGCGTACCGGGACGGGGCGGACCGGCGCGGCGGGTTCGGCCACGACGCCGACCGAGCCGGCGGGCCCCGACACCGCGTCGCCGACCGCCGCCACCGGGGTGTCCGCGGCGTCCGGGGCGTCCGCGGCGGGAACGCGCTGCCGCCAGGCCCGCACGCTCAGCACGAACGCGGTGGCCAGGGCGAGCTCCGCCGCAGCCACGATGCCGTACCCCCAGCGCCAGCTCTGCCCGGCGCCGAGCGCGCCCGTCATGATCAGCGGCCCGATGGCGACGCCGAGCCCGAAGAAGGCGTGCAGCCAGTTCATGTGCCGGGCCCCGAGCGCACCGGCGGCGTACGCGTTGAGCCCCGAGTCGATCGCACCGGAGCCGAGCCCCAGCACCACCGCGCTCCCGATCACCATGGCCAGGCCCGGACTGACCGTGTAGCCGGTCAACGCCAGGGCGGCCAGGATCGTGCTGCCGGCGAGCAACCAGCCCACGCCGAGCCGGGCCAGCGTGAAGCCGGCCAGCACGCTGGAGGTCAGATACCCCGCCGTGCTGGCGGTGAGCACCAAGCCCACCGCCTCCGTGGGCACGCGGAAGTCGGCCGAGATAGATGGCCAGCCGACGCCGATCAGGCCGTCGGGCAGGCCGAGGCTGACGAAGGCGAGGTACGCCAGCAGGAGCAGGGCGGCCCGGGGCCGCGCGGGGGTGGCAGACACGGAGGCACATCCTGCCTTCCCGCGCCCCCGTTGAGCCGTACCGGGTCCCCGCCCGGCGGGTCGCTCCGCCGGATGGTCCGAAAAACGGACAGCTCATCCAGAATCGGCCGAACGGGGGACGGCAATGCCGTCGTATCGCGTAAGACTTTCCGGATGCCACAAAGCTCCGGAATCCTCAGCACGCGTCAGCGCCGCCTGGCCTGGCTCGGCTTCCTGCTCGCCGCCCTCCAGGCCCCCGTCTCCGCCCGGCTCGTCTCCGACGACTCGTGGTTGTTCAGCCTCTGCGTCGCGCTGATGGTGGCCACCGTGCTCCTCGCCGACGACGCCCGCCGGCGGACCGCCGACGCCCGCGCGAACGACTAGTCACCGGCACCCGGACGCGCCTCGTGTCCGGGCAGGCCACGGGTTCGCCGCCGCTCCTTCATCTCCGCCTCGTGGAGGTGGCGCCGACCACCGACCAGCTGCTCGCGGGCGTACCGGTCAAGCTCCCGGAAGAGCGTGTAGTAGCCGTCGTCGAAGTCCTCGACGATCTGGAAGGTCCAGCGTCCGGCTATGACGTTGCGCCCCAGCAGCTGCGTACGGATCCGTTCGGCGGTCTCCGGATGCCCGGCGTCGCGGAACATCCGCACCGCGTCGTCGAGCATCAGGTCGGCGTGCCCGATCAGCTGGTGCAGCGAGTAGAGGTGACCGCGTGCCCGTTCCACGCACTCCAGCGCCTCGCTGAGCTTGCCCAGCGCCGCCACCGTGCCGTCGCCGACTCCTGCCGGCCGCTGGTGCGCCTCGTCGGGTCCGTCCTGCTGCGCCATCGTGCCTCCGTGCTCCTGTCCGTGCGGACGGTTCCGCTCGGCCGCGGCGGGCCGGGCTCGCCGCCGCCCCGTGGCCGGCTTCACACCACCGGGGGAGGTAGCGCTCCGCCGGCGAGTGGCCTCGGTTAGCGTCGTTCCCCATGCGTGTGCCGTTCAACCGGGTCGCCCCCCATGCCGTCGACTCGGCACGGTCCGCCCTCGCCGCCCTCGCCGACGCAGTCGGCGACGGTCTCGCCGTCAGCACCGAACGCCCAGGGCTGCACGCCCTGCTCGACCAGCACGCCGCCGCCGTACGCGACGCGCTCGGCGGTGACCTCCGTCCGCTGAACGTGGCGGTGCTCGCCGGCTACCTGGAGGGGCTGCTCACGGCGGCGTCGGAGCGCGGCTGGCAGCCCGTGGTCGGCCCGATCGACTGGTCCGATCCGGACTGGCTGCGCATCCGGCTGCTCGCGGTCCACGCGCTGGCCCGCTCCCTCGATCCGGCCTGAGGCACCGACCAGCCCGAACTGTCGTGCCACGACGACTTCGCCCGTCGGGCGCCGACCTCGCCCGACAGGGATCGCCGCGACGCACCGCACATGATCGGAAACTGCGGAGCCGGTCCTCGGGCTAGGCTGCGGGCATGCCAGGAACGGTCGGGCGGGTCCCCACACCGTCGGCGCCGCTGTCCGGGTCACCCGTCCGGGCCGACGCGGCGGCCGCCGTCCTGGCGTACGACTGGGCCGGCACGGCGCTCGGGCCGCGCCACTGCTGGGATCCCGCGGTGCGGGCGGTCGTCGACCTCGTCCTCGCCTCCCCGGTGCCGATGGCCCTCGCCTACGGCGACGACCTCCTCCTGATCTACAACGACGGCTACGCCGAGCTGATCGGTGAGCACCACCCGGCGGCTGTGGGGCGCCCCGCCGCCGAGGTGTTCCACGAGCTGTGGCGCCTGCCGGGCGTCGGGAACGTAATCGAACGCGTCTACCGCGACGGCGGGACGTTCCTGGAGAAGGAGAGCACGCTCCAGCTGGTCCGCGACCGCAGCGGCGTGGTCGAGCAGGCCGTCTTCACCTGCGGCTACTCGCCGGTGTGCGACGGGGGCGGGCGGGTCGTGGCGGTGCTCGCCGTGGCGGCCGAGACCACCCACGTCACCCAGCAGCTGCAGAGCCTCAGCGAGGTCGCCGCCGCGCTGGCCGGCACGCTGACCCTGGACGACGTCGCCCGGGTCGCCCTGCGTTACGCGATCACCACGTTCGACGCCGACCGGGTCGCGTTCGGGGTGGACGAGGGGGGCGGCGGCTGGCGGATGGTCCGCCGGATCCGGGGCGAGCTGATCGACGAGGCCGACGAGCGGCTCCCCCCGCTGTGGCGGCGTACCCCCGCCGACTGGCCGGACCCGCTGGTGCAGGCGGCCCGGACGGGCAATCCGCTGATCACGAGCGCCGGTCAGCCGCTGCGCGAGACCGCCGTGGACCGGCACGACCAGAAGATCGTCTCGCTCGCCGCGGCGCCGCTGCACGCGTCGGTCGTCCGCGGTGGGCTCTCCGTCGGCCACCAGGCCGCACGCACCTGGTCCGCCGCCGAGCGCGCGCTGCTCGCCGCGTCGGCGGAGCTCATCGGGCAGGCGGCCGAACGGGCTCGGCGGTTCGAGACCCAGCACGGCACCGCCCAACTACTGCAACGCAGCATGCTGCCCGAGCACCTGCCGGACCTGCCCCGGCTGCGCATCGCGGCCCGCTACGACCCGGGGGTGGACGGCAACGCGGCCGGCGGCGACTTCTACGACGCCTTCCTGCTGCCCACCGGCGAGCTGGGGGTCGTGCTCGGCGACGTGGCCGGGCACGACGTGCGGGCCGCGGCCCGGATGGGTCAGGTACGCGCGGCGCTGCGGGCGCTGGCCCTGACCGATCCGCGTCCGGACGCCGTCCTGGCCGGCCTGGACCGGCTCGTCGCCAGCCTGGGCACCGAGGCCGGCACGCCCGAACTCTTCGTCACCGTGATCTTCGGGGTCATCGACGCCGAACGGCAGGAGTTGACCCTGGCCAGCGCGGGGCACCCGGCCCCGCTGATCCGCCGCTGCGCCCCGGACCAGCGGCCGTACGCCGAGTACGTCGACCTGCCCACCGGCGCGCCGCTCGGGCTCGGTGCCCGACCGGCGGTGACGACTGTCCGGTTCGCGCCCGGGGACACGCTGCTGCTCTTCAGTGACGGGGTGATCGAGCGGCGGCGGCAGAGCCTCAGCGTCGGCCTGGCCACCCTCGCCGACGCGGTGGGCGCGGCCGGCAGCGGCGACCCGCGGGCGCTCTGCGCGGTGGCCAGCGCGGCGGTTCCCGAGGCCACCGAGGACGATGTCGCCGTCCTCGCGGTGGAGCACGCGTTGGTGCCGAGCCGGTCGGCGGCGATGGAGGTGCCGGCGGAGCCGACCGCCCCGAGCCGCGTGCGGCGCTGGTTGACCGCGCAGCTCGGCGAGTGGCGGGTGCCGGAGTCGCTGATCAGCGCGGCGGTGCTCTGCACCAGCGAGTTGACCACCAACGCGCTGCTGCACGCCGGCACCGCCGCCCGGGTGGAGATCGACCTGAGCGCCGAGCGGCTGCTGGTCTCGGTCGCCGACTCGGGCACCCGCGGGGCGGTGACCCGCGCCCAGACCGACACGTTGAGCAGCCGGGGCCGGGGGCTCGGGTTGATCGAGGAGCTGAGCGACGCCTGGGGCACCGACCCGACGGTGCGCGGCTCGACCGTGTGGTTCGAGCTGCTGCTCCCCGCCGACTGACCGAGCCCCGCCGAGTGAACCGAGCCCCGCTGCGCGTCGGCCCCGGCCGCGGCGGGTAGGAGGTCCGCCATGCCTACCGACAATCCCAGCGGCGTTCTCTTCGACGTCGACGGCACCCTGGTCGACACCACCTACCTGCACACGGTGAGCTGGTGGGAGGCGCTGCGCCAGACCGACCAGCCGGTCCCGATGGCCACCGTGCACCGGGCGATCGGGATGGGCTCCGACAAGCTGCTCGACCACCTGCTCGGCCCGGAGCGCGACCGCGACGCCGACGGGCGGCTGCGCGACGCGCACGACACCCTCTACGCCGAGTACTGGGAGCGCCTCACGCCGCTTCCCGGGGCGGCGGACCTGCTGCGGGCGTGCGCCGAACGCGGGTTGCGGGTGGTGCTCGCCACGTCGGCCGCCGAGCACGAGGTCACCGCCCTGCGCCGGGCGTTGGACGCGGACGACGTGATCGCGGCGGTCACCTCGTCGGCGGACGCGGCGCAGAGCAAGCCGGCGCCGGACATCCTGGTCGCCGCGTTGGACCAGTCCGGTCTGCCCGCCGAGCGGGTGGTCTTCGTCGGCGACTCGGTGTGGGACGTCGCCGCCGCCGGCAAGCTGGACATCCCCTGCGTCGGGCTGACCTGCGGCGGAACCAGCCGGGGTGAGCTGGCCGGGGCCGGCGCGGTGGCGGTCTACGACGATCCGGCCGCGCTCCTGGCGACGCTCGACGACTCACCGCTGACCCGCTCGACATGAGCGTCGCTCGGGGCTGAGGCATAGCCGGAGCGCCGGCGGGGCAAGGTCTGTCACCGCCTGCCCGCACCTCGCGGGCGCGCTCGGAGGTGGTGCGGTGGAACCGGTGGACGTGGCGTTCGCGGTGGTGGGTCTCGGTGCCCTGCTCGCCGGTGTCCTCCCCCGGTTGCTGGAACGCCGGCCGCTCTCCATGCCGATCGCGTTCCTCGGGCTCGGCATGGCGGTGTTCGTGCTGCCCATCGGTCTGCCGGTGCCGGACCCGCTGGCCCGTCCCGAACTGGCCACGCACCTCACCGAGGTCGGGGTGATCGTCGCCCTGATGGGCGCCGGGTTGAAGATCGACCGCCCGTTGAGCTGGTCGCGGTGGTCCTCCACCTGGCGGCTGCTGGCCGTCGCGATGCCCCTCTGCATCGTGGCGGTGGCCCTGCTCGGATGGTGGTGGGCGGGGCTGGTGCCGGCGGCCGCGTTGCTGCTGGGCAGCGCGCTCGCGCCCACCGACCCGGTTCTCGCCTCGGACGTCCAGGTGGGCGAGCCGACCGACGCGGAGGACTCGGAGGACGAGGTGCGGTTCGCCCTCACCTCGGAGGCCGGCCTGAACGACGGGCTCGCCTTCCCGTTCGTGTACGCGGCGATCGCCATCGCGGGCACCAGCCTCGCGCCCGGGGACTGGCTGGCCCGGTGGCTCACCGTCGACGTGCTGTGGAAGGTCGGCATCGGGGTCGGCGGCGGGCTGCTCGTCGGCTGGCTGCTGGGCAAGCTCTTCTTCCGCGCCCCGAGGCAGCTGCGGTTGGCCCGGCACGCCGAGGGCTTCCTCGCGCTGGCCGCCACGTTCCTGGCGTACGGGCTGGTGGAGGTGGCCGGTGGCTACGGTTTCCTGGCGGTCTTCGTGGCCGCCCGGGCGATCCGGGCCGCCGAACGGACCCACGAGTACCACGCCGTGCTGCACGACTTCGCCGAACAGATCGAGCGGCTGCTGACCGTCCTGTTGCTGCTGCTCTTCGGCGGCGCGGTGGTGGGCGGGCTGCTCGCCCCGCTCACCGTTCCGGCCGCCGCGGTCGGCCTCGCCCTGGTCTTCGTGTTCCGGCCGCTGTTCGGCTGGCTCTCGCTGCGCGGGGCGCCCGGACGGCCGGCCGAGCACTGGGTGATCGCGTCCTTCGGCATCCGCGGCGTCGGCTCGTTCTACTACCTGGCGTACGCGACCACGAAGGCGGACTTCCCGCAGGCCGACCTGGTCTGGGCCACCGTCGGGCTCGTGGTGATCGTCTCGGTGCTGGTGCACGGCATCGCCGCGACCCCGATCATGCAGCTGCTGGACCGCGCCGACGAACGGAGCCGCGACCCGGAGTCGGAGCGCACGGCCGAACCCACGGCGAGCGCCGCCCCGGCTTGAGTCGGAGCGGCTGCGACCGGCGCTCGGCCGGGGGCATGAACCGGCGGCAGCCGGGGTATTGGCACACCTGTTCGAGGGAAGGTGGAATCATGACGGACCGCAGCAGCGCCGAGGTCAACCCGCAGGGCGCGATCAAGGACCCCGACGAGTGGGTCACCGGGGCGGAGCCGCCCACGGCGGCGCAGGAGTCCTACCTGGCCACGCTCGCCCGGGAGGCGGACGCGGAGGTCCCCGAGGGGCTCACCAAGGCGGAGGCCTCCAAGCAAATCGACGAGCTCCAGGAGGAGACCGGCCGAGGCCAGTGACGCCGGCGAGGCCGCCGGGTCGAGCCAAGGCGGCCTCGGGGCCCGATCGGCGGACCGGCCGTACGTGCGCGACCCGCGCCGACGGATCGGCCGTTCGTGGCGTGACCCGCACCGGCGGCCGCAACCATCGTGGTGAGCCCGATACCGCAGAGGCATAGATATGCCTGTGAGGTATCGGCCGCGCGACGGCCAGGCAGTGCCTCGCCGCGCCGCACACCGGCCCGCGCCGCACTTCGGTCGGCACCCGGCAGGTCGGCACCTGGCCGGGGCGGGGTGGGGCCGCTCAGCGGGGCGGGAGCCGGTGCAGCTCGACCCGGTCGAGCCGCCCCGCCGCGACCCGGGCGGAGAGGTAGGTGGCGTACGGCTGAGTCCGCCGGTCGGTCGGCGAGCCGGGGTTGAGCAGCCGCAGCCCGCCCGGGGCGACGGTGTCCCAGGGGATGTGGGAGTGCCCGAAGACCAGCAGGTCGGTGTCCGGGAAGCGGGCGGCGCAGCGCTCCTCCCGGCGGGCCCGCGGTCCCGTCTCGTGCACGACGGCGACCCGCAGCCCGTCGAGCTCCACCCGGGCGATCTCGGGCAGCCGGGCTCGCAGCGCCGGCCCGTCGTTGTTGCCGTACACGCCGATCAGGCGGCGGGACCGGGCCTGCACCGCGTCCAGCAGCGATTCGTCGATCCAGTCGCCCGCGTGCAGCACCACGTCGGCCTTTTCGATCGCCGTCCAGAGCGGCACGGGCAGGTCCCGCGCCCGCTTCGGCACGTGGGTGTCCGCGGTGATGACCAGGCGCACCCGCCCATTCTCGTCGACCGGGACCGGCGGCGCCTGGCGTCACCGGCCGGCGCGCGGCGTTACCGGGCGGCGGGGGCGGGAAATGGTGGGTCCTACGAGGGAGGGACTCATGACCAGTGCTTCGGGACCGAACGCCGGCTGGCGATCCGCCATGCCGGGCGGTGGCCTGCTCCCGTCCGGCCTGGCGGGTCGGACGACGCCGCCCGGCGACGGGCACGGCCCGGAGACCGGGCCGCCGACCGTGACGATCGGCTCGTATCCGGACTACTCGACCGCCCAACGGGTGGTGGACTACCTGGCGGACAACCGGTTCCCGGTGGAGCACACGGCCATCGTCGGCACGAACCTCACCCTGGTGGAGACGGTTCTCGGCCGGATGGACACGGGACGCGCGGCCCTGATCGGCGCGGGCACCGGCGCCTGGTTCGGGCTCTTCATCGGCCTGCTCTTCGGCATCTTCACGGTCGGCAACTGGCTCGGCGTGATCGTGGTCGGGCTCGTGGTCGGCGCGATCTGGGGGGCGATCTTCGGCGCGGTGGCGCACGCGATGACCGGCGGGCAACGGGACTTCACCTCGGCGAGTTCGCTGCGCGCCGGCCAGTACGCGGTCATCGTCGACGCGACCCTGGCCGACCAGGCCCGGCAGCTGCTCGGCCGGCTGAACCTCGGCACGTCCGCGCCAGCACCCACGCCCGAGACCCGCTGATCGCGGCTATGTCGGATCCCGCCGCGCGAAGCAGGTCGAGGCGGCGGGACCGGCGGGTCCGGTTAAGGGCAGCGGGCTACCCGCCGGCCAGGTCCGACCGGTACTGGCGGATCCACGCCTCGACGTCGGACTTTCGCCACACCTTGCCCATGGCGAGCACGGCGACCGGCTCCGGGAAGTTTCGCTGATTGGCGATCACGGATGCGCGCTGCCGGGACACGTTCCCCAGCATCTCCCGAATCTCGGACACGCCCACCAGGTCCATACGTTGACGATGGCAGCAGCCAGGCATCACGACGGCGACAACTACGCAGACTATTGACGCTGACAACGCTCAGCGACACCATGGAGGGATGGAACAACCGCAACGCCACCCGGCGCGACTCGACCCTCACCGGCCGCACCTGCCGCGGCGCCCGTCGTGGCGCTGCCGGGTGTGCCCGGATCTGGACTGGCCGTGCCCGTCCGCCCGGTTGTTGCTGGCCGTCGAGTACCGGCGCAATCTCGCGGGGCTCGCGGTCTACATGGGCCAGCAAATGGCCACCGCCCTGGAGGATCTCGGACGGCTCGACTCGGGCGGCCCGCCGGACGGGAACGCCCTGTACGAACGGTTCATCACGTGGATTCAGCGCAAGCGAGAGCTACCCCTCAGCTAGCGGGCCGGGCTGACGCGAGAGCGAGACCCCAGACCGCCAGGTCAGCCGTGGTACGCCAGCTCGCCGGCGGTCAGCGCCACGTCGACCCGGTTCTCCTGTGGGGCGAGCGGGCAGGCCCAGCGGTCGTCGTAGGCGCAGGACGGGTTGTAGAGGTAGTTGGCGTCGAGCCGGACCCGGTCGCCGGGCAGGAGGGTCAGACCCCGCCCGAAGGTGCCCTTGACCGTGTCGGTCAGGTAGCGACCACCGCCGTAGCTCTCCCGGCCGCAGGTGGCGTCGCGTACGGGCACGAAGAGACCGCCTCCGTACGCCATGATCCACCAGAGCGTGAGCGGGCCCCACGGCGTCTCGGCGACGGCGACCCGCCGGTAGCGGATCACCCCGTCCGGCCCGCCGGTGTCGATCTCGGTCTCCCCCTCGGCGGGCCGCAGCGGCGCCTCCACGACCGCGGCGGGGTTCGGTGGGTGGTATCGCAGCCCGGTGAAGGCGGCGCGGTCCTCCGGCGGGATCGGGGTCTGCGGGTGGTCGGCGAAGAGCCGGTCACGTTCCGCGCGGAATTCGGCCAGGTCGAGGTCGGAGAGGTAGAGCTGGGCGATCCGTTCCCGCCAGTCGAGCAGTTCGAGGTCGTTCACCCGACGAGCCTAGTCCGCGCGGGCGGCGCGTCGAGCGGACCGACCGACACCGGTCAGCCGGGCCACTCCCCCGTTGCGCCGGCCGGCCACCGGTCGGTGGCGAGGCGGCCGTGCATGTGTTCGTCGTGCCGGCGGCCGTCGCCGTACTGGTAGGACTCCCGCAGCGTGCCCTCGACGCGGTAGCCGGCGCGTTCGGCGACGCGGCAGGAGGCCGGGTTTGCGGTGGCGTGGCAGAGCTGGATGCGGTGCAGGGCCAGCTGTTCGAAGCCCCAGCGGGTGAGCAGTTCGACGGCGCGGGAGGCGACACCGCGACCGCGCGCCGCCGGTACGACCCAGTAGCCGATCTCGGCGTCCGCGGCGTGGATGTCGTGCAGCGACACCGAGCCGAGCAGGCTCCCGTCGACGTCGTCGGCGACCGCCAACGAGACGTGGTCGCCGGCCGACCAGTCCGCGCGGCGGCGCAGCCACCTGCGGGTCGACTCCTCGTCCACCGGCCCGCCCTGCGGGTTCCACCGGGCGATGTCCGGATCGCGCAGCGCCGCCTCGACGGCCGGCGCGTCGGCCTCGAGCCAGGGGCGAAGCACCAGGCCGGGGACGGTCATCCGCTGATCCACGTGAAGAGTCTGTCACGCCTCCACGGCACCCGGCCGCGCGGTTTCGTTAAAACCTGCACCACCCCGCTGACGCCTGCCCTCTGCCATGGGGTGATCCAGCAGACAACAAGATTGTTTAATTTTTAAGTAGTGCTAGAGTGACTAGCGTGACCGAGGGCCTGGACAGCAGCCGACTCGCCGCCTGGCGGGCGTACATCGAGGCCAGCCAGCGACTGTTCACGCAGATCGAAGAGGACCTGCGCACCGACAGCGACCTGAGCTTCGCCGACTACCACGTGCTGGTGCTGCTCTCCGAGGCGCCCGGCCAGCGGCTGCGGATGGGCGAGCTGGCCGGCCGGCTGGTCTTCTCCGCCAGCCGGCTGACCTACCAGATCTCGTCCATGCAGCGCCGGGGGCTGGTCAGCCGGGAGCCCTGCCCGGAGGACCGTCGCGGCAGCCAGGCGGTGCTCACCGCCACCGGGCTGCTCACCCTGCGGGAGGCCGCACCCCACCACCTGGTCTCGGTGCGTACCCACCTCATGGACGACCTCGACGACGACGAGGTCGCCTGCCTCACCCGGATCTTCGAGCGCCTCGGTGACCGCCTGCGGGCGGCCCGGGACGGCTCGACCGACCACGCCACGAACTAGGAGCCCCAGATGCCCGCGATCACCGTCGACGACGTACTCGTCCTGCCCCGCCTGCCGAAGCTGGACGAGTCCACCACCTTCCGGCCGGTCCGCCGGCTGACCACCGCCCCCAGCGGCTACGAGGGGGAGGGCTTCCCGGTGCGACGGGCCTTCGCCGGCGTGCCGCTGAACGAGCTCGACCCGTTCATCCACCTCGACCAGATGGGTGAGGTCGACTACGCCCCGGGCGAGCCGAAGGGCACCCCCTGGCACCCGCACCGCGGATTCGAGACGGTCACCTACATGATCGACGGGATCATGGACCACCAGGACTCGAACGGCGGCGGCGGCACCATCACCAACGGCGACACCCAGTGGATGACCGCCGGCAGCGGCCTGCTGCACATCGAGGCCCCGCCGGAGCACCTGGTGGTCAGCGGCGGCCTGTTCCACGGCACCCAGCTCTGGGTCAACCTGCCGCGCGCGGCCAAGATGAACGCCCCCCGCTACCAGGACATCCGGGGCCGGGAGTCGGCGCTGCTCACCACGGCCGACGGCGGGGCGCTGATCCGGGTGATCGCCGGCGAGCTCGCCGGTCACCGCGGGCCGGGCTCCACCTTCACCCCGATCACCATCGCGCACGTAACCATCCAGCCGGGAGCGCAGGTGGACATCCCCTGGCAGTCCGGGTTCAACGCCCTGGCGTACGTGCTCAGCGGGCGCGGCACGGTCGGCACCGACCGGCGGCCGCTGGAGATCGGGCAGCTCGCGGTGCACGGCCCGGGTGAGGCGCTGCGGTTCACCGCCGACGCCAAGCAGGACGCGCACACCCCGGCGCTGGACCTCTACCTGATGGGCGGCCAGCCGATCCGGGAGCCCGTCGCGCACTACGGCCCGTTCGTCATGAACACCCGGGACGAGCTGGTCCAGGCGTTCGAGGACTACCAGGCCGGCCGGCTCGGCGTCATCCCCGCCGAGCGGCTGCCGCACACCGGCGGCGAGGGCGAGCGCCCCTGAACCGCGTCGCGTACGGCGGGGCCGGCCGCCCCGCCGTATGCGAGGTCACGGGTCACGCCGGTGGCACGACTTGTGGGTCACGCCGGTGGCACGCGTCAGGAGACGGCGAAGATGCCGGCGAGGCCGAGAAGCACCATGACCAGCAGCGCTACCAGCGCGCTCCGTTCGCCCTCCACCGCCGGCTCGCGGCGCTCGGTCATGGTGTTCGTCGTCTCGCGGGGCATGGTCTGGCCTCCTGGGAGTCTCGCCGATCAGAACGGCCGGTCCCGGCAGCTGCGTACCGGCCGGCGTAGGGCCCACGGCGGGGGTCCTGCCGTGAGGTCGGGATCGACTCCTCAGGTGTGGTGCCGGGTTCCGCACCGCAGCCGAACGCGCCGACCCGCACGTCACGGTTACCCGTCTGGCCCGGCTGAAACCTGGCCGGGGCGACAATCCACGAGCGGTTCGACCAGGGATCGCGGCGGGCGCGGACGCCCGTCGATGACGACCGCCGTCCGGTGGACGGTGGGTCGACCGGACGGCGGAGGGGGTCGGCGGGCGCGGTGTTACCGGCGGCCCGGGCGGTTCACGACCCGGGTGCTCGACCGACGGACGGCGGCGGGCGGGACCTCGGCCCAGTCGCCCGCGCCGGCGTCCCCGGGATGGACGGTCAGGCTGCCCGGGTAGGCGAAGGAGGCCCGGGGCGAGTAGAAGCCGGCGACGATGGTCAGCGGGTTGGCCGGTCGGAGCGCGTAGACCGGATGCTCCGGCGCCAGGAATTCCACCGACTCGATCTCGAAGGGCGACACCGGCTCGATCAGGTACGGGTAGACCGAGCTGAGCAGCTGTCCGTCCCGCCGGGTGAAGTAGCGGCTCTGCCCACTGTCGATCACATGCCCGGTCTCCCCCACCCGGCACCGGGTCCGGATCACCGGGACGCCGTCCAGTTCGGTCTCGGCGACGAGGGTGTCGGCTCGCACCTCGAGGGTGGTACGCCCGGGGTATGCGGGGAAGCCTCGCATGCGGACGTAGCCGAGCACTCGTTCGCTGGAGGTGACGTAGTGGGTCCACCAACCGCACGGGGTGGTACCCAAGGGAGTGTCGACGCCGTCCAGTGACACGCCCAGGTAGGTCAGGTCGTAGGCACCGAGGCCCGAGGTCTGGCTCGCGTCGTCGACCACGCACTGGCCGAGAAAGACGCGTGGCTCCGGGTGCGGCCGCAGCCCCGTCGGCACCAGCGCGGAGACCGCGTCCGGGTCCGCCGGAAGCCAGCTCACGTGAAGGAAGCGACTGTTCACGACGAGCTGGGGAGCGGCAGGGTCGAGCACGGCGCCTCCATCGCGGTGGGTACGAGGTGCACGTTACGGCTGGTCGGGCGCGGTGGACAACGACGGAATGGCGACAGTAACTCCCTGGTGTCGGGTTTCATGTTGACCGCTCGGCCGACTCCGTTCTGTCGTACGGGCCAGGCAAACCGGACGTCCAGCTCCCTGCGTCGACCCGGGTGACGGCCGGTAATCACCCTCACATCGGCTCGACAGACGCCGGATTAGAACCTTTTTCACAGGCTTTGACCTTTAAGTACATCGTCCGTTCGGCTAGATTTTCGCGGCACCATCGGGTTAGGGTGGCTACCGAACAGCCCAATCAAAGCTAAGACGAAGCGTCACGCCTTCATCCGCGGACGAGGTGCAGGGAGGACCACCCATGACCGCGCCAGCGATCAAAGAGGAAACGACGAGCACGTCGACCACGGCGGCCAAGCTCGACCCGCGGGCACTCTCCGACAGCGCCACCGACCTGCTCAACGCGATGGCCGCGCTGCCCGCCAACCACCCGTCGCGTCCCGCCCTGCGGGACCGAGCCATCGAGGCCTGGCTGCCGCTCGCCAATCACCTCGCCCACCGCTACAGCGGGCGGGGCGAGCCCACCGACGACCTGGCGCAGACCGCCGCCGTCGGCCTGATCAAGGCGATCGACAAGTTCGACCCGTCGCGCGGGGTCGACTTCGCCGGCTACGCCATCCCCACCATCATCGGGGAGCTAAAGCGGCACTTCCGCGACCGGACCTGGGACATCCGGGTCCCGCGGCGCCTGCAGGAGCTGCGACTGGCCATCTCCGACGCCAACAGCTCCCTGCTGCAGACCCTCGGCCGCTCGCCGACGGTCGCCGACATCGCCGCCCACCTCAAGATCACTGAGGAGGAGGTCCTCGAGGGCCTGGAGGGTGCCCGCGCCTACAACGCGGTCTCGCTCTCCACGCCGACCGGTGACGGCGACCGCGCCACCGAGCTGGGCGACATGCTCGGCGGCGAGGACGGCGAGTTCGAGCTGGCCGAACTGCGGGTCGCCCTGGGCCCCGCCCTCGCCACCCTCGACGAGCGCGAACAGAAGATCCTCACCCTGCGGTTCTACGGCAACCTGACCCAGTCGCAGATCGCCGAGCAGATCGGCGTCTCGCAGATGCACGTCTCCCGACTGCTGGCACGGGCGCTGACCAAGCTGCGCGGACAGCTCGACGGCACCTACTAGCCGCGCGGTTCGATGACATCCACCAGGGGGTGATGGCACCGATGGCCGGGTCCGACGGACCCGGCCATCGGTGTGTCCGCCGCTGGACGCCCCGGCCCGTCCCGGTCCGACAGGTACCGTGGCGGGCCGTCGACGCCGCCGGTGCGAGACTGGGCCGTGCTCTCCGACGTACGCCTCGACCTGCCGGTACGCGCCGTGCTGCCGGCGGTCGTCGCGGCCCTGCGCAGCACCGGCGTCGGAGTCCTGGTGGCCCCGCCCGGCACCGGCAAGACCACGCTCGCGCCGCTGGCCGTCGCCGACCGGGTCGACGGCCGGGTGGTGGTCGCCCAGCCCCGTCGGGTCGCCGCCCGCGCCGCTGCCCGGCGGATGGCGGACCTGCTCGGCGAACGGGTCGGCGACCGGATCGGGTACGCGGTCCGCGGCGACCGGCGGGTCGGGGCACGGACCCGGGTCGAGGTGGTCACCACCGGCCTGCTGCTGCGTCGCCTGCTGCGCGACCCCGACCTGCCCGGCACCGCGGCGGTGCTGCTCGACGAGGTTCACGAACGCCAGCTCGACGCCGACCTCGCGCTCGCCTTCGCGGTGGAGGCCCGCAGCGCCCTGCGCCCCGACCTGTGGCTGCTGGCCATGTCCGCCACCCCGGAGGCCGACCGCTTCGCCGGCCTGCTCGGCGGCTCCGACGACCCGGCCCCGATCGTCCGGGCCGACGCGGCGCTGCACCCGGTGACCCGGATCTGGGCGCCGCCGCCCCGCCCGCTGCCCGCCCCGGGGGCCGGCAGGGTCGACCGGGCGCTGCTCGACCACGTGGCGGCAACCATCCGCCGAGCGCTGCGCGAGCACGACGGCGACGTGCTGGCCTTCCTCCCCGGGGCCGGCGAGATCGCGTCCGTCGCCGGGCGACTGGCCGACCTGCGGGACACCGTCGACCTGCTCCCGCTGCACGGCAGGCAACGCGCCGGGGAGCAGGACGCCGCACTTCGCCCACGATCGACCCGGCCCGGCGACGCCGCGAGCGCCCGCCGCCGCGTGGTGCTGGCCACCGCGGTGGCCGAGAGCAGCCTCACCGTGCCCGGCGTACGGATGGTGGTGGACGCCGGGCTCGCCCGGGTGGCCCGGCTGGACCTGGCCCGCGGCCTCGGCGCGCTCGTCACCGTGCCGGTCTCCCGGGCCGCCGCCACCCAGCGGGCCGGTCGCGCCGGCCGAGAGGCGCCCGGGCACGTCTACCGCTGCTGGTCCGAGGCGACCCACGCGCGGCTGCCCTCCCAACCGGCGCCGGAGATCGAGACGGCGGACCTCACCGGCTTCGCCCTCGACCTGGCGGCCTGGGGGCAGCCGGACGGCACCGGCCTGGCCCTGCCCGATCCGCCCCCGGCGGCGGCGATGACGGTCGCCCGGGACACGCTCGCCACCCTCGGCGCGATCGATGCCACCGGGCGGATCACCGGACGGGGCCGCGCCATCGCTGCCGTCGGCGCGCACCCGCGACTGGCCCGCGCCCTGCTCGACGGCGCGGGCCGGGTCGGCGCCGACCGGGCCGCCGAGGTGGTCGCCCTGCTCGCCGAGGAGACCGTGGCCGGCCCCGCCGACGACCTCGCCGCGGTCTGGCGTCGGCTGCGCGCCGGCACCGACGCGGCCGCCACCGCCCGCTGGCGTGCCGAGGCACGCCGCCTGCGCACCCTCCTCAGCGCGGAGTCCAGCGAAGAGGAGAGGAGCGCCGGCGCCCGGCACCGCCTCTCCGACGATCTCGCCGCCGGGCTGCTGGTCGGGCTGGCCCACCCCGAGCGGCTGGCCCGGCTCCGGCGGCCGGGCGGCTCCTCGTACCTGATGAGCGGCGGCACCGCCGCGGAGCTGGCTCCCGGCTCGGGCCTGGCCGGCGCCGAGTGGCTCGCGGTGGCGGTCGCCGACCGCTCCCCCGGCGCGCCGACCGCCCGGATCCGCCTCGCGGCCGCGCTCGACGAGACCACCGCCCGGGAGGTGGCCGGGTCGCAGCTGCGCACCGAGCAGGAGGTGGGCTGGTCCGGCACGGACGTGGTGGCCCGGGAGGTGGTCCGGCTCGGCGCTATCGAACTGCTCGAACGCCCGCTCAGCCGCCCCGACCCGGCCGCGGTCGGCGCGGCGCTGCTGACCGGCCTGCGGCGCACCGGCCTCGGGCTGCTGGAGTGGACCCCGGCCGCCGACGCGCTGCGGCAGCGGCTGGCGTTCTGCCGGCATGCGCTCGGCGACGACTGGCCCGACGTCGCCGACGACGCGCTCCTCGCCGCCGCACCCGACTGGCTCGCGCCGGAGCTGGCCACCGCCCGGCGCCGCGCCGACCTGGCCCGGGTGGACGTGGTCGCCGCGCTGCGCCGGCTGCTGCCCTGGGCCCAGGCCGCCCGGCTGGACGAGGTGGCGCCGGAGCGGATCGCGGTGCCCAGCGGCTCACGGATCCGGGTCGACTACGCCGACCCGGCGGCGCCCGTGCTGCCGGTGAAGCTTCAGGAGACGTTCGGGTGGCGGGAGGCGCCCCGCATCGGCGACGGCCGGGTGCCGGTCCTGCTGCACCTGCTCTCGCCCGCCGGGCGCCCGGTCGCGGTCACCGCCGACCTGGCCTCCTTCTGGCGGGTGGGCTACCCGCAGGTCCGGGCCGAACTGCGCGGCCGCTACCCGCGCCACCCCTGGCCGGAGGACCCGACCACGGCCGTACCCACCGGGCGCGTCAACCCCCGGCGGCGCTGACCGCTCACTCCTCGACGACGTCGGCCACGACCACCGTGATGTTGTCCGGGCCGCCGGCCCGCAGCGCCAGGTCGATCAGCTTGTGCGCGCACTCGGCGCGGTCCGGGTGACCGGCCAGCACCTCGGCCAGCGTGTCGGGCCGGACCACGTTGGAGAGGCCGTCGCTGCAGAGCAGCCAGCGGTCACCGGCCGCGGGCACCATCGTGGCGTACGTCGGGGAGACGTCATCGCCCTGCAACGCCTGGGTGACGACGGCCCGGCGGGGGTGACTGCTCGCCTGGTCCGGCGTGATCACACCCTGGTCGACGAGCATCTGCACGAAGGTGTCGTCCCGGGTGATCTGCTTGAGCACACCCTCGCGGAACAGGTAGGCCCGGGAGTCGCCGATGTGGGCGAGCGCCAGGCAACTGCCGGTCCGGGCGAAGAGCAGCGCGGTCAAGGTCGTACCCATGCCCTGCCGCTCCGGATCCTCGCCGACCGCCCGGCGGATCCGGAGGGTGGCCTGCTCGATGCCGCTCTGCAACGCGGCGACCAGGGCGTCCTCCGGTGTCTCCACGTCCAGCGGCGCTATCGCTCCGATGGTGAGCGAGCTGGCCAGGTCGCCGGCCGCCATGCCACCCATGCCGTCGGCGACGGCGACCAGCCACGTGCCGGAGTGCATTGCGTCCTGGTTCCCGCTGCGGATCAGCCCACGGTCGCTCGTTCCCACGGAACGCAGCTTCAGGGTCATGGGTGGCAGCCTGCCAGGCGAGGGGCGCTGTTGTCTCTAGGAGATCCACCGTGACTCCGCGTGGCGCGGCGAATCTCACTCTCCGTCGTGCCGCCGCCAGGTCGCCTGGAGAGGCATCCGGCACCGTCGCGCTCGCCACCGCGGCGCCGCCGAGCCATGCCGGCCACCGCCACCCGGCGCGAACCCGGTCGCGCCCCGGCCGACCGGACTACCAGGCGGGGTGGGCGGGCCCGGTGCGGGCCGCCCATACCATGACGGCCGTGGACGGAAATCTGTGGCTCGCCGGCACCGCAGTGGCACTCGTTCTCGCGATCTTCGTGGTGGTGGTGGTCCGCCGACGGCGTCGACCGACGCCGGCCGGGCGCGAGGCCGCGCTGCAGCTCGCCCGGCAGGCGATCCGGCAGAGCCGGCGGGACCAGCACGTCCGGGCCCGAGGCACCCTTCGAGGCAAGGGGTACGGCGGCGACGACAGCCAGGCCACCAGCGCAGCCGTCAGCAGCGAATCCAGTGGCACTCCATGACCCGGGGTAGGGGCTCTTTGCCGGTGCTGGCCCGCTCCCGCCGGTCGGACACTGAACGGTGCCCGCCCACCGGTGGACGCACCAGGCACCGGCGTCGTCGCGACGGATCGGCTCGTCCGCGCGGCCGATCGGCAACACCTCAGCCGATCTCTTCGTCCACGTAGCACCAGCGCCAGGCCTCCCCCGGCTGGACCGAGCGCATCACCGGGTGCCCGGTCTCCTCGAAGTGCACGCTCGCGTGCCGGTACGGAGAGGAGTCACAGCAGCCGACCTCGCCGCAGCTGAGGCAGGAGCGCAGGTGCACCCAGTCGGTGTTGCCGATCGACACGCAGGGCCCGCACTCGTCGGTGTTCCGCGGCTCGGCCGTACCGGCCTCGGTCAGGTGTGCGCAGCTCACCGGTCGTCCTCCCGCCGCAGCAACGATTCCTCCAGATCCAGGTCACGATAGGCGCGCACCAGTACCTCCTCCGGGATGCGGCCGGTGTCCCGGGCATCGCGGAACACCTCTCGTTCGGCGTCGATCATCTCCTGCCGCAACCGCCCGTACGCCTGTGAGGGGGTCTCCCGCTCGGCGCCGCCCAGCCGCTCCCAGGCCAGGTTGGTCCGGTCCTCTACCCCACGACGCAGCCGCTCGACCACCGGGGCGGGCGCCGAGTCGGCCAGCTCGTCGAGGCGTTCCCGGGCCGCCCGGCTGGCCTGCTGCTGCACGCCGGCGGCGGAGAGCGCGTCCTGCACCGGGTCGTCCGGCGGCAGCTTGAGCTTGCGGGCCACCATCGGCAGGGTGGCGCCCTGGCCGATCAGGGTCGCCACGATCACCGCGAAGGCCAGCCAGATGAACAGCTCCCGCGGGTACTCGCGCCCACCGGCGACGGTGAGCGGCAGGGCGAGCGCCGCGGCCAGGGTCACCACGCCCCGCATGCCGGCCCAGCCGATGACGAGCGGGTACTTAGCCGGTTTCCGCGCCGTGCCCCGCCGGACACTCGGCACCAGCCGGGTCAGGTACGTGACGGGGAAGAGCCAGGCGAACCGGGCCAGGAAGAGCGTGCCGAGCACCGCCGCCGTGACGCCGACGACCCGCCCGACCGGCTCGTCGAGGTCCTGCAACACGTCCGGGAGTTGGAGGCCGACCAGCAGGAAGACCAGCCCTTCCAGGAGGAACCGGACCAGCCGCCAGACCGCGCCCACCTGGAGCCGGGAGGCGGCCGACATCAGCACCGGCAGCTTGTGCCCCAACGCCAGTCCGGTGACCACGACCGCCATCACGCCGGAGGCGTGGATCTCCTCGGCGACGAAGACCACCGCGAACGGGATGATCAGCGAGAGCGCGTTGTCGAGCAGCGGGTCGCTGATCCGCTTGTGCAGGAAGCCGAAGAGGAACGCGCCGAGCGCACCGATCAGCACCCCGCCGCCGGCCGAGCGCAGCACCTCGATGGTCACCTCGGTCACGCCGACCGCCGAACCGACGGCGGCCAGCGTGGCGACCCGGAACAGCACCAGCGCGGTGGCGTCGTTGAGCAGGCTCTCCCCCTCCAGGATCGTGACGACCCGCCGGGGCAGCCCGATGCGCCGGGCCACCGCCGTCGCGGCCACGGCGTCCGGCGGGGCGAGCACCGCGCCGAGGGCCAGGCAGACGGCGAAGGGCACCATCGGCAGCAGCAGGTGCAGGACGAGACCGATCGCGGCCGCCGTGAAGAGCACGAGCCCGACGGCGAGCCACAGGATCGGGCGCAGGTTGTGCCGGAAGGCCGGCACGGACGTCTCCAGCGCGGCGACGTAGAGCAGCGGTGGGAGGATCCCCACGAGCACCAGGTCCGGGTCGAGCCGGATGTGCGGGAAGCCGGGCACGAACGACAGCACCAGCCCCGCCACCACCAGCACGATCGGCGCCAGCAGGCCGAGCTTGCGGGCCAGCGCGGCACCGAGCGTCGCGGTCGCCAGGAAGACGACGACCTCGAAGAGTCCCTCCATGGGGTGCCAGCCTAGGCAACCGCCGTGGAGCGCCTGATCATCGGGCACGCAGCTTCGGGAGCACCTCGGCGCCGAAGGTGTCCAGGAAGGGGCGCTGCTCCTTCCCGACGTGGTGCAGGGCGATCTGGTCGAACCCGAGCGTCAGATACTCCTCCAGCCAGCCGACGTGCCGGCCGAGGTCCGCCGAGACGTTGACCACGCGGGTCACCCGCCGCATCGGCACGTCGGCCGAGACCACGTCGAAGTGCTCGGCGGTCTCCAGGTCCCAGCAGACCGGCGGGGCGAAGACGTTGCTGCGCCACTGGTCGTACGCGATGGCCTCCGCCTCGGCCTGCTCGGGCGCCCAGCTCAGGTGCACCTGCAGGTGCAGCGGCCCCCGGCCACCGGCATCCCGGTAGGCGCGGATCATCCGCCGCAGGTGCTCGACGGGCGCGTTGACGGTGATCAGCCCGTCCGCCCAGCCCGCGCACCAGCGGGCGGTCGGTACGCTCACCGCCGCCCCGATCAGGGCGGGCGGCTGCTCGGGTCGGGTCCAGAGCCGCGCCCGGTCCACCCGCACCAGCCCGTCGTGGCTGACCTCCTCCCCGGCGAGCAGCGCCCGGATCACGTCCACGCACTCGCGCAGCCGGGCGGCGCGCACCGACTTGCGCGGCCAGCCGTCGCCGGTGATGTGCTCGTTGCTGGCCTCTCCGGTGCCGAGCGCGGCCCAGAACCGGCCCGGATACATGGCGGCGAGCGTCCCGATCGCCTGCGCGACGACCGCCGGGTGGTAGCGCTGGCCTGGGGCGTTCACCACGCCGAACGGCAGCCCGGTGGCCTGGAGCGCGGCGCCGAGCCAGGACCAGGCGAAGCCGGAGTGGCCCTGGCGGGCGCTCCAGGGCGAGAAGTGGTCCGAGCACATGGCGGCGTCGAAGCCGACCCGTTCGGCGTGGACCACCGCGTCCAGCAGCGATCGGGGGTGGATCTGTTCGTGGGACGCGTGGAAGCCGAACACCGTCATGGCTGCGTTCCGTACCCAGGACGGTCTCCGGCTAAAGCTGAACGACCCGCCGTGGCGCGCGCCACCCGCGCCCGGGTCGGCGTCCGCTACTCGGCGTGCGCGCCGGCCGGTCCGACCGGACCGGCGTCCTCGCCGCCCACCCAGACGGTCTTCGTGTTGCAGAACTCCCGCATGCCCAGCGCGGAGAGCTCCCGGCCGTAGCCGGAGTTCTTCACGCCGCCGAAGGGCAGCTCCGGGTAGGAGGTGGTCATGCCGTTGATGAAGACGTTGCCGGCGTCCAGGTCGGTGGCGAAGCGGGCCTGCTCCTGCGGGTCCCGCGTCCAGGCGTTCGAGCCGAGCCCGAAGGCGGTGCCGTTGGCCACCTCGATCGCCTCGTCGTACGACGACACCCGGAACAGGCCCGCCACCGGCCCGAACACCTCCTCACGCCACATCCGCATCTCCGGCCTCAGGTCGGTGACCACCGTCGGCGGGTACCACCAGCCGTCCTGCTCCGGCACCTCGCCGCCGACCAGCACCGTGCCGCCGTTGTCGATCGCGTCCCGGACCTGGGCGTGCACCTCGTCGCGGCCGCGCTCACTGGCCAGCGGCCCCACATCGGTCCGGTCGTCCATCGGGTCGCCGACCCGCAGCGCCGACATGTGTGTGGCGAACTTCTCCGCGAAGGCGTCGAAGACGTCGGTGTGCACGATGAACCGCTTCGCGGCGATGCAGGACTGACCGTTGTTCTGGCAGCGGGCGGTGGTGGCCACCTCGGCGGCCCGGTCCAGGTCCGCCGAGGGCATCACGACGAACGGGTCGCTGCCGCCGAGCTCCAGCACCGTCTTCTTCAGCTCCCGCCCGGCGATCTGGGCGATCGACCGGCCGGCGCCCTCACTGCCGGTCAGGGTGGCCGCCCGTACCCGGGGATCGCTGAGGATCTGCTCGACGGCGTCCGAGCCCACCAGCAGCGTGCCGAACGCGCCCTCGGGGAATCCGGCCCGGCGGAACACGTCCTCCAGCAGCAGCGCGGTCTGCGGCACGTTCGAGGCGTGCTTGAGCAGCCCGGTGTTGCCGGCCATCAGGGCGGGCGCGGCGAACCGCATCACCTGCCAGAGCGGGAAGTTCCACGGCATCACGGCGAGGACCGGGCCGATCGGCTGGTAGCGGATGAAGGCCCGGGTGGCGTTCACCGCGGCGGCGTCGGCCGGCTCGTCGGCCAGGAACCCGGCGGCGCGGGCCGCGTAGAACCGGGCCGCCGTGGCGCACTTGGTCACCTCGGCCTTCGCCGACGCGTACGTCTTGCCCATCTCGACGGTCATGATGCGGGCGATCTCGTCGCGGTCGGCGTCGAGCAGGTCGGCGGCGGCGTTCATCCAGCCGGCCCGCTGGTCGATGGTGGTGCCGTGCAGTTGGCGGAACGCCAGGTCGGCCCGGTCGATCGCGGCGTCGATCTGCTCGGGCGACATCGGGTCGTACGTCTTGAGCACCTGTCCGGTGGCGGGGTTGGTGGTGGCTATGGACATCTCGTCCTCCTGTCACTCGAACAGCGAGTGCTTTGCGCCCGGCTCCTCGCGTCGGCGGGCGGCGCGGCGGCGCTGGATGATGATCAGGTCGACCACGGCGACCAGCGCGAGCAGCACACAGACCACGCCCAGCCAGACGATCTCGGCCAGGAACGCCAGCACGGCGAAGATGGCCATGATCACCAGGCCGAAGCCGGCGAGCGCGAGCCGGAGGTTCAAGGCGCTGTAGGCATGCCCGACCGTGCCACGGGCGCGCCGGGGCTGCGATCTCGTCATTCCCCCGACCTACCCGGGGACGGACGGGGTTAACCGGCACGGCCGGCTTCGTCCGGCGGCGGGGCGACCGCGCGCCGAGCGCGGGGCGACGCCTCGCCGCCCGTCAGCCGATGTCGGCGAGGCGCGGCGCGATCCGCTCGGCGACCTGCTCGGCGAACTCGACCGGGTGCCGGTCCGGCGTCACCTGGACCTCGGCCACGCCGAGCGCGGCGTACTCCTCTACGGCGGCGAGGAAGGCGTCCGGGTCGTCCAAGGGGTGAACCTGCATCGAGAGGGTCTTCTCGATGCTGTCGTAGTCGCGCCCCTCGGCCTCGCAGTGCGACCGGAGCACGTCGAGCTTGTGGCGTGCCTCGTCCACGCTCGTGCCGAAGAAGTTGCACGAGTCGGCGTACCGGGCGACCAACAGGAGGGTCTTCTTCTCCCCGTTCCCGCCGATCATGATCGGTGGGCGCGGCCGACGCAGCGGAGCCGGTGAGCAGAGCGTCTCGGTCAGCTGGTAGTGCCGCCCCTGGTATGGACCGTTGTCCTCGCTCCACATCTGTAGGCAGATCTGCACCGTCTCCTCGAGCCGCTCGAAGCGCTCCCCCATGGGCACGACCGGCACGCCGAGACCGCGCTGCTCCCGCTCGTACCAGGAGGCGCCGACGCCGAGCCGGGCGCGACCGCCGGAGAGCACGTCCAGAGTGGTGACGATCTTGGCGAGCAGGCCCGGGTACCGGTACATGACGCCGGTGACCAGCACACCGAGCGTCATCCGCTCCGTCTTGCCGGCCACGTAGCCGAGCGTGGTGTACGCCTCCAGCATCGGCTCGTCGGCCCGAGCCACGGCCTCCATCTGGAAGAAGTGGTCCATGACGGTGAACGAGGCGAATCCACCCGCCTCCGCGACCTGCGCGGTCCGGGCCAGGGTGGGCGCAATCAGCTCCGGCTCCGGCGGGGTGGTGTAGGTCCAGTAGTGCAGGCCGAGTTTCACGACACACGCTCTTTCGTCGCGGGGGTGGACCGGGCACGACGCGGTGTCGACGAACGACTCGACACCGGGCCACGGCGCGGAGGACACCGACCAGGCGCCCGGTCCACGACGTGACCGACCAAGCGTTCCACTTCGAGCGCGCAGGAGGTCAAGCTTGCCGTGGGGTCACCCGGATTGCCGACCGTACGCGCGCTCCACACGGCCGGGCCGGGCAGCTACCACATCAATCCGGGCAGCGGCAGGGATGTGCCACATAGCCGACAGCGTCACTCCGACGAAAGCCGGCCTGCGCATAGAGTTACCGCGCCGTCGCTCTGAGCCGCACATCGGGGGAATCATGCCTCGCCGCTGGGTCACCGCCGTCGCCTGCCTGCTGGCCCTGGTCGCTCTCGCCTGCGAGGGCGGCGGCGAGGCCGGCCCCCGCCCGACCCGGGGCACCCCGCAGCCCGGCGGGTCAGGCGGTATCGCGGCGCTCGGCGACTCGATCAGCACCGGCTTCGGCTCCTGCCTGCTCCTCACCTCCTGCGAGCGCAACTCCTTCTCGACAGGTGACGGGCTGCGGGTGCAGAGCCTCTACCGGCGCCTGCTGGACCGCGACCCGGACCTGCGGGGACGCGCCTACAACCACGCCCGGCCCGGCGCCCGGGCCGCCGCGCTCGAGGAGCAGGCCCGCGCGGCGGTACGCGACCGCGTCGACCAGGTCACGGTGCTGATCGGCGCCAACGACGCCTGCCGGGCCGACATCGACGACATGACCCCGGTGCGGCAGTTCCGGACCGAGGTGGACCGGGGGCTGCGCGCGCTGCGCGCCGGCCGCCCGAAGGCCCGGGTGCTGGTGGCGAGCATCCCCGACCTGTACCGGCTGTGGGAGGTCGGGCACACGAACTCGCGCGCGCTCCGGGCCTGGCGGCACGGCGTCTGCCCGGCCCTGCTGGCCGAAGCGGCGTCGGACGCCCCGGCCGACCGGGCCCGCCGGGCCGCCTTCCGGGCCCGGATCACCGCCTACAACACCCAACTGGCGGCGGCGTGCCGGGCGTACGGGTCACGGTGCCGGTACGACGGCGGCGCGGTGCACCGGGTGCGGTTCACGCTGGACCTGGTGAACCCGCTGGACTCGTTCCATCCGAACGCGGCAGGTCAGAGCCGACTCGCCGACGTGACCTGGAAGGCCTCCGGTCTCGCCGGCTGACCCGTCCTGGCCGGTGGCGTCGGGCCCTGGCCGACCCGACGCCACCCGGAGCCCGCCCTCAGGCGCGACGCGGGCCCGGGACGACGGTCCCGTGTTGCCGGTAGAGCGCCCGGGAGCGCTCGGCGAGATCCTTGGTGGCGGACGAGTTCGCCCAGGTGCCGAGGACGATCGCCGCGCCGGGCACGAGCTTGGCGAAGACGCGCTTGGCGGCCCGCATCCCGGCCATCTGCGCCAGGCGTACGCCCAACCGCAGCATGACCTTGCCCAACTGGCCCTGCCCACCCGTGCCGAACAGCGCGCCCGCGCGCTCCCGGCCGGCGGCCACCCCCAGCGCCAGCCGGGCGGTCTCGGCGACCTTGTGCACCCGCTGGAGGACGAGCAGGTCGGTGGCGCGGTCGGTGTGCAGCGGGTCGACGCCGTACGCCGCCGCGACGTGCAGCACCATGCGGGCCTGGGTCCAGGCGAGCACGCCGATGTCGATCACCGCGCCGGGCAGCCCGGCCGCGCCGGAGACCGCGCCGGAGAGCCGAGCCCGGTTCACGAACTTGCGTACCGCCTGCTCGGCCAGCAGGTCGGCGGTGACGTCGGCCTGCTCCGCCCGGGCCCGCGCGGCCCACTGCGCTGCCTCCGGTCCGAGCCGGCGCACCGCCTCCAGGGCCAGGTGCTCCGGGGCGTACTGCGGGTCGTCCCGCATCCGGTCCCAGAGCGTGGCCGGTGGCGCCTCGGGAATCTCCTGGTCGGCGGCGGCCGGCGGGGGCGGTTGCGGCGCGGGAGTCGGTGGTTGGCCGTCGGCGGGCACGGGTTCGGACACAGGTACTCCCGAGGGTCGACGCAGGCGATGCGGGGGCCGGTACGGGTCAGCGGCGGCGGTTGGAGAACTTCGCCGCCAGCCCTCTCAGTTTCCGCTGGTTCTCCGGCTTGGCGAGCTCGCGTCGGCCGCGCGCGACGAGCTGCTGCCCCTTCGGTGAGCGCAGGAAGGTGCTGATCCGCTGCATCAAAGACATCTCGGTCCTCCTGTCGGTGAGCCCTCACTCATGTGTACCCGGAACCGACAACGGATGTACCCGGGATGCCCCGGCAATCAACCGTCCACTGTGGGCGCAGACTACCGCCCCGTCGAGAGGACGGCGTCGACGACCTCGCTCGCCCGCCACTCGTGCTTCGCGTAGTGGTCCGGGTACGCCGACACCTGCACGGCCTGGGCGGCGTCGGTGAGGCGCATCTGCTGCCAGCCCGGGACCTGCTCCAGCGCGCCGAGGAACTGCCGGGTGGCGAACTCGGGGTCCATCAGCCGGTCCACCGACCCCCAGCCGCTGCTCGACCGCTGCTGGAAGAGTCCGACCGAGTCGTGGTCCCAGCCGAGCCCCTGGTGCGGGTGGCGCTGCGACTCGGGGATCACCCCGCTCGCGAGGTTGTACAGGTTGCTCTCCTGCATCGCGGTGGCCACCGCGATCACCAGCCCCCGGCGCGGCACGCCCATGTCCCGGCCGGTCCGCACGATGACCTCGGCGTTCCTCATCTGGGTCCGGGTCAGCCCCGCCACCGGCGCCGGCTCCGCCGGCTTCTTCTTCGCCCGCACGTCCGGGTCGGCGTCCGGCCCGGTGGACGCGCTCGGCGCCGCCGTGGTGGGCGCCGCGGCCTGGGCGCTCGGCGACCGGTCGAGGGAGCGGGAGGCGTGCTCCTGCTCGGCCCGCTGGACCAGCTGGGAGTGGGCGGCGAGCGGGTCGACCCGGGCCACCACGCCCGCGGTCTCGTCGTTGGTCTGGGCGTACGTCGCCAGGCCGAGGCAGCACAGCACGCCCGTGGCGAGCACGATCCGGGCCCGCCCGGGTGTCGTCGCGAGCTGTCGGGCCCGGTCGCGGGCGCCCCGAAGGCGTGGTCCCGCGTACCTGGCAGCGGTCGAGAGAGCGGGGGCAGCGGCTCGGAGGCGCCGCAGCATCATCGTCCGTTCGGCCGATGCCCTGTCGTCCGTACGAACAATCGGATCGAGGGGGGCGTTCGGTTCGTCGAGGGTGCCGTCGTCACGCATCAGCCGAGGCTAGGCAGGCGTACCCGTTGATTACCCAACGTGATCTCGTGGCCCTCGCCACAGATTGGGGGTGGCGTGGTGGACAGCCGGGGAGCCGGCGGGTCGTCGATGAACGGACCTCGCGGCCGGGACGAACCGGTCGGTCCACTCAGTCGGGCCCGGCCCGGCCGGAAGCGGGGCAGTCGTCCACCCTCGGACGCAAGATCACCAAACTCGGCTGTTCAGCCCATGTCACCCTCGGCCGAACGGGCGCGACAGCCCCCGACGCCCGGCGGAATGCGGCGATTCGCCTGATCCTGATCACTCACTGAGAACGGACCGCCCGGCGAAGGAATGCATCAGGATGGCGGGTACGTTGCCGGAACCGGGCGTCGTGCACGCGACGGCGCTCCGTAGGCACCATTTCAGGGAGGTCCGCACCGGTGCTCGACCCACACGAGCTCTACGAGCTCACCGACGATCTGCCCGACCTCGGTCAGCCAGTCCTGATCCAGGCCCTGACCGGCTTCGTCGACGCCGGAAACGCCAGCCGGCTCGCCCGCGAGCAGCTGCTCACCTCGCTGGACGCCCGCACGATCGCGACCTTCGACCTCGACCAGCTCTTCGACTACCGCTCCCGCCGACCGATCATGACCTTCGTCGAGGACCACTGGGAGTCGTACGACGCGCCGAAGCTCGAGCTGCACCTGCTGCGCGACGACGACGAGACCCCGTTCCTGCTGCTCACCGGCCCGGAGCCGGACGTGCAGTGGGAGCGTTTCGTGGCCGCCGTCGCGGGGCTCACCGCCCGGCTGGACGTCCGGCTCACCGTCGGGCTCAACTCGATCCCGATGGCGGTGCCGCACACCCGGCCGACCGGGGTGACCGCGCACGCCACCCGCCCCGAGCTGATCTCCGGGCACGAGCCGTGGCTGCAGCGGGTGCAGGTGCCGGCGAGCGTCGGCCACCTGCTCGAGTTCCGCCTCGGCGAGATGGGGCGCGACGCGGTCGGCTTCGCGGCCCACGTGCCGCACTACGTCGCGCAGGCCGAGTACCCGGCCGCCGCGGAGGTGCTGCTCACCTCGGTCTCCCGCGCCACCGGACTGCTGCTGCCCAACGACGAGCTGCGCTCGTCCGCCGAGGTGGTCCGGGTCGAGATCGACCGGCAGGTCGCACAGACCGAGGACGCCGCCGCTCTCGTGCAGGCGCTCGAAGAGCAGTACGACGCGTTCGCCCGGGGCCGGGGCGAGAAGAACCTGCTCGCGCCCGAGCTGGGCTCGCTGCCGTCGGCCGAGGAGCTGGCTGCCGAGCTGGAGCGCTTCCTGGCCGAGCAGAGCCGCCCGAACGACGGCGGGAACTGACGACCACGGGCGCGCGCTCCTCGCGGGCGGCGGCGTCCCCGCGAAGCGCGACACCCGGTACGCCGAGACGGCGTACCGGCCGCTGATGCGGCAGGCTGGGGGCATGCGCCTGGCGACCTGGAACGTGAACTCGGTGAAGGCCCGGCTTCCCCGGCTGCTCGACTGGCTCGACAGCACCGCGCCGGACGTGGTCTGCCTCCAGGAGACCAAGTGCCCGGACGGCGCGTTCCCGGTGGCGGAGGTGGGCGAGCTGGGCTACACCGTGGCGAGCCACAGCGACGGCCGGTGGAACGGGGTGGCCCTGCTCTCCCGGGTCGGACTGGTCGACGTGACGGTCGGGTTCCCCGGGGAGCCGGGGTTCCCCGAGCCCGAGGCTCGCGCCATCTCGGCCACCTGCGACGGGCTGCGCGTCTGGTCGGTCTACGTGCCGAACGGGCGGACGCCGGACGACCCGCACTACGCGTACAAGCTGGCCTGGTTCGCCGCTTTGCGCGACGCGCTGGAGGAGGAGCTCGCCCGGGGGCTGCCGCTGGCCGTCTGCGGGGACTTCAACGTGGCCCCGACCGACGCCGACGTCTGGGACCCGGCCGTCTTCGTCCACTCGACCCACGTCACGCCGGCCGAGCGCGCGGCGCTGGCCGCGCTGCGCGACCTCGGTCTGGTCGACGTGGTCCCCACCCCCATGAAGGGGCCGCACCCGTTCACCTACTGGGACTACCGGGCCGGCATGTTCCACCAGAACAAGGGCATGCGGATCGACCTGGTGTACGCCTCGGCGCCGTTCGCCCGGACGGTCAGCTCCGCGTACGTGGACCGGGAGGCGCGCAAGGGCAAGGGCCCCTCCGACCACGCGCCGATCGTCGTCGACGCCGACCTGGTGCCGGCGGTCGAGGCGTTCTGAGGTGGTTAGGGTGGGGCCATGGCAGTTGTGAAGATCAACGCAATCGACGTCCCGCCCGGTGCCGGTGCGGAGCTGGAGAAGCGCTTCGCGGCGCGGGCCGGCGCCGTGGAGAACTCCCCCGGGTTCCTCGGCTTCGAGCTGCTCCGGCCGGTCGCCGGGGAGAGCCGCTACTTCGTCTACACGAAGTGGGAGTCGGAGGAGGCCTACCAGGCCTGGGCCGCCGGCCCCGCCCGCGCCGCGCACGGCGGGCAGCAGCGCCCGGTCTCCACCGGCGCCAACCTGCTGGAGTTCGAGGTCGTCCAGCAGGTCCCCTGACCCCCTCCACTTCGGTTGATCATGAAGTTGTTGCTCCCTGGAAGCGCTCCACCGGGCAATAAGTTCATGATCAACGCGTCGAGGGCGGGCGGCCGGGGAAGGCCCGGGTGGGGTCAGCTGGGCGAGGGGTGGGCGGCGACGAGGGAGGCGAAGGCGATGACGTTGTCGGCGTAGCCCTCGCGGCCGCCCACGAACTCGCCGCCGCACGTGATCAACCGCAGTCCGGGCGGGCCCTCGTGGCCGTAGACCCGGTCGGCCGGCAGGTGGTCCTTCGGGAAACGCTCCACCGAGTCGACCCGGAACACCACCACCGACCCGTCCGCCCGCGCCACCTGGACGGTGTCACCCGGCTTCAGCTTGCCCAGGTCGTAGAAGACCGACGGGCCCTCCTTGGTGTCCACGTGACCGACGATCACCGCCGGTCCGGGCTCGCCGGGGGTGGGCCCCTGGTCGTACCAGCCGGTCTCGTTGTGCCGCTCCAACGGCGGCACGCCGATCGAGCCGTCCCGGGCCTGCCCGACCGGCGCCACCGGCGCGGAGACGTTGATCGTCGGCATCGAGAGACTCACCGGCCGGCTCGCCCGCAGCGCGGCGCTGTCGTTGCTCGCCGACCGGTCCCCGCCGCCCGCGGTCCACTCCAGGGGGTCGGCCGAACGGCCCAGCCCCACGCCGGTGGCGAAGACACCGGCCAGCACCAGCACGATGGCCAGCGGCAGGGTCCAGGGCGAGCGCCGGGGCCGCCGGGGCCGACCGCCGGTGCCCCGGCCGGCAGCGGGGCGCACCGGCGGGGGCGGCTGCGCGGTGATCGCGTGGGTGATGGAGACCCGTTGGGCGAGCGCCGAACGGTCGGCCGGTGATCCGACCGGCGGGCGAGGGGCGGGGCGCTGGGCCGGCATCGGTCTCAGCCTCGGCCGGAGCCGCGCACGGCACGCGGCCGGCGCAGCGCGAAGAGGGCGACGACCAGCCCGGCAACGGCCAGCGCCACCCCGAGCGGCACCAGCAGACCACCGGTGAAGCCGCCCGCGGTGCCGCCGAACCCGGTGGCCGGGCCCCGGCTCGGCTTCACCGACTTCACCACCTGGAGCATCGTCGAGGCGGTCTCGCCGTCGCGGCACTCGAGCTTGACGCGGTAGTTGCCGGGACGGGTGCGCTCGCGCACCATCGGCGCGGCGGTGAGCAACCCCCGCTGCGGCTGCACCTGGACGCGACCGAACGCGTCCGACACCACGATCGCGGGGACCGAATTGTCGCGGCAGCTGGCCTTGACGCCGACCAGGAAGCCCGGCTGGACGGTGCTCGGGCTGACCTCCACGAAGACGTCCACGATCGGGTTCGGCTGGGGTGCGGCGACCGGGTCCGGCTGCTCCGACGCGCTGGGCTCGGGAGCGGCCTGCGAGTAGGCGGCCGGTGAGGCGAGCACCTGGCTCGGCGGGCCTTCGACGGCCGCCTCCCGTCCGGCCGCCACCACCAGCAGCAGGCCGGCGATCATGGCCGACAGGACGAATTCACCGCGGGTCATGCGCGATGCCTCCTCCCGACGCCGGGTGGCCGGACAGACGCGGGCTGCCCGGACTGCCGTACGAGATGGATCCTCTCATTCCTGGGCGAACATCACATCGGATCCGGCGGGATGGTCGCGTAGGCTCGGATCGCTGTGACCTCCATCGACCATGACCCCGCACGCGCCACGCCGCGTCCACCCGCCCGGACGATCCGTACCTTCCATCCGCGACGGGGCCGGATGAGTGGCCGGCAGACCGACGCGCTGGACCGGCTCTTCACGGCGTACGGCCTGGACGTGCCGGACGGACCGGGCGCCCCGATCGACTTGGCCGGCCTCTTCGGCCGGACGGCGCCCGTGGTGCTGGAGATCGGATCGGGCATGGGCGACACCACTGCGGCGATGGCCTCCGCCGACCCGGATCGAGATTATCTGGCGGTCGAGGTGCACACGCCGGGAATCGCCAACCTCCTCGACCTCGTGGAGCGGCACGGTCTGCGCAATGTGCGGGTGGCGCAGGGTGACGCCCTGGAGCTGGCCCGCCGGCTGCCGCCCGGCTCGCTCGACGCGGTGCACGTCTTCTTCCCCGACCCGTGGCCGAAGTCGCGGCACCACAAGCGACGGCTGATCCAGCCGACCCACGTGGCCCTGCTGCGCGACCGGCTGACGTCCGGCGGCGTCCTGCACTGCGCCACCGACTGGGCCGAGTACGCCGAGGCGATGCGGGAGACGCTCGACGCCGACCCGGAGCTGGTCAACCCGCACGGGGGCTTCGCGCCGCGCCCGGCGCACCGGCCGGTGACGAAGTTCGAACGGCGCGCCCTGGTGGCCGACCGCCCTGTCGCCGACCTGATCTACCGCCGCCGCTGAGCAGACCGACGCCGCCGAGGAGACCGCCGGGGACGAGCGTCACTTTCTGATGATCCGTCACCCCGGTTGGCGGAGAGCACCATGATCCAGGCACCATTGACGGGTTATGACGCTCACCGCCGCGCTGCCCGCGACCGCCGACCCCGACACCCTCTACGACGCGTTCGCCGGCTGGGCCAAGGAGCGCGGTCTCGACCTCTACCCCCACCAGGAGGAGGCGGTCATCGAGATCGTCTCCGGGGCCAACGTGATCATGAATACGCCGACCGGCTCCGGTAAGAGCCTGGTCGCGATCGCGGCGCACTTCGCGGCCCTGGCCGACGACCGGACGACCTTCTACACCGCGCCGATCAAGGCGCTGGTCTCGGAGAAGTTCTTCGCCCTCTGCGAGGTCTTCGGCGCCGAGAACGTCGGCATGCTCACCGGCGACGCCAGCGTCAACGCCGACGCCCCGATCATCTGCTGCACCGCGGAGATCCTGGCGAACCTCGCACTGCGCGAGGGCAGCCGGGCCGACGTCGGCCAGGTGGTCATGGACGAGTTCCACTTCTACGCCGAACCCGACCGCGGCTGGGCCTGGCAGGTGCCGCTCATCGAGCTGCCCCAGGCACAGTTCATCCTGATGTCGGCCACCCTCGGCGACACCACCCGTTTCGTCGACGACCTGACCCGGCGTAACGGGCGGCCGACCGCCGTCGTCCGCTCGGCCGAGCGGCCCGTCCCGCTCCTCTTCTCGTACGCGATGACGCCGCTGCACGAGACGCTCGAGGAGCTGCTGGAGACGAAGCAGGCCCCGGTCTACGTCGTGCACTTCACCCAGGCCGCCGCCCTGGAGCGCGCCCAGGCGCTGATGAGCGTCAACGTCTCCACCCGCGCCGAGAAGGACATGATCGCCCAGGCCATCGGGAACTTCCGGTTCACCTCCGGCTTCGGCAAGACCCTGTCCCGGCTGGTGCGCCACGGCATCGGCGTGCACCACGCGGGCATGCTGCCCAAGTACCGCCGACTCGTCGAGACCCTCGCCCAGGCCGGGCTGCTCAAGGTCATCTGCGGCACCGACACCCTCGGGGTCGGCATCAACGTGCCGATCCGCACCGTGCTCTTCACCGGCCTGTCGAAATACGACGGGACGCGCACCCGGCTGCTCAAGGCCCGCGAGTTCCACCAGATCGCCGGGCGCGCCGGTCGGGCCGGCTTCGACACGATCGGCCGGGTGGTGGTGCAGGCCCCGGAGCACGTGATCGACAACGAGAAGGCCCTGGCCAAGGCGGGCGACGACCCGAAGAAGCGGCGCAAGGTGGTCAAGAAGAAGCCGCCGGAGGGGTCGATCGGCTGGGGTGAGGCGACCTTCCAGCGCCTCGTCGAGGCCGAGCCGGAGCCGCTCACCTCCAGCTTCCAGGTCAGCCACTCGATGCTGCTCAACGTCATCGGGCGGCCCGGTGACGCGTTCTCCGCGATGCGGCACCTGCTCACCGACAACCACGAGGACCGGGCCGCGCAGCGTCGGCACATCCGCCGGGCGATCGCCATCTACCGGGCGCTGCGCGCCGGTGGCGTGGTCGAGGAGCTGGCCGAGCCGGACGAGACCGGCCGGCGGGTCCGGCTCACCGTCGACCTCCAGCTCGACTTCGCGCTCAACCAGCCGCTCTCGCCGCTGGCCCTGGCCACCGTCGAGCTGCTGGACCGGGAGTCCCCGTCGTACCCGCTCGACGTGCTGTCGGTGATCGAGTCGATCCTCGACGACCCGCGCCAGGTGCTCTCCGCCCAGCAGTTCAAGGCCCGGGGCGAGGCGGTCGCCGCGATGAAGGCCGAGGGGATCGAGTACGAGGCCCGCCTCGAACTGCTCGACGAGGTCACCTGGCCCAAGCCCCTCGCCGAGCTGCTGGAGTCGGCGTACGAGATGTACCGGCAGGGGCACCCGTGGGTGGCCGACCACCAGCTCTCCCCCAAGTCGGTCGTGCGGGACATGTACGAGCGCGCGATGACCTTCTCCGAGTACGTCCAGTTCTACGGGCTGTCCCGCTCCGAGGGGCTCGTCCTGCGCTACCTCGCGGACGCGTACAAGACGCTGCGGCAGACCGTCCCCGAGGACGCCAAGACCGAGGAGCTGATCGACCTCATCGAGTGGCTCGGCGAACTGGTCCGGCAGGTGGACTCCAGCCTCATCGACGAGTGGGAGCGGCTGCGTAACCCGTCCGACGTCGAGGAGGTCGCCGCCTCGCTCGACGACCGGCCCGCGGCGGTGACCCACAACGCGCGGGCGTTCCGGGTGCTGGTGCGCAACGCGCTGTTCCGCCGGGTGGAGCTGGCCGCCCTGCGCCGCTGGGACCTGCTCGGGGAGCTCGACGGCGGCCACGGCTGGCACGCCGACGCCTGGGCGGACGCGCTGGAGCCGTACTTCGACACGTACGACGCCATCGGCACCGGGCCGGACGCCCGCGGTCCGGCGCTGCTCATGATCGAGCAGGGCCGGGAGCGGTGGACGGTCCGGCAGATCCTGGACGACCCCGACGGCGATCACGACTGGGGCATCACCGCCGAGGTCGACCTGGCCGCGTCGGACGAGGCCGGCGAGGCGGTCGTCCGGATCACCTCCGTCGGGCAGCTCTGAACTCCGCCCGCAGGAAGCGGGTCACGGCAGGGGGTTGGGCGGCCCGAGGTAGGGGAAGTGGGGCAGCATGTCGTCGTGCGGCTGGAGCCCGGTCGGCGGGACCTTGCCGTTGGAGAGCCAGGCGAAGCGGTAGCTGAAGACGTCGTCGACGAGCGCCCGACCGTTGGGATAGGAAGCGGGCCGGCTCCGGTCGTACTGCAGGATGTCGGGTAGGCACTGGAGGGCGGTCTTCCTGGCCTCCTCCGGCGAGTAGCCACCCTGCTCCAGCAGCTGGGACCACGGGCCCAGGTAGTTCGCCACGTCGTCGGCGGGCTGACGGGAGTTGTACCGGTTCTTCTCGCCGTCGGGATTGACGAACGGGTTGATGGTCGGGTTTCCACCGCGGTCCATCTGCTCCAGCTTGCCGTCGCGGCGCCGGCTGATCGAGGCCCACACCCCGATCGTCGTGCCGCCGAGCAGGTCGGAGGGTACGTCCAGCGCGATGCTGTCGACGTTGTTGTTGGCGAAGTCGTCGTTCCCGGTCCATTTCAACCCGTGCAGGGCGCCCTCGACGTCGGCGAAGAACGGGTCGCTGCGCAGCCCGGCACAGAACCGGATCGGACCCGGTTCGTCGATGAGGACGGGCTGGACCGTGCCGTCGAAGCTGACCGGGAAGGACTCGGCGAGCACCCGGCCGGCGGGCTCGGGCTGGCGGGCGTCGGCCCCGGTGGCGTACCAGGCGGTCCCCGTCTGGCTGCCGTTGGCGTACTCGGAGAAGGTGAAGGTGAAAGCGAGGTCGGCGTGTGCGTCGCCGTCGGTGTCGATGTTGATCCGGTAGACCGCGTCGGGACAGAACTCCGGGCCGGTGGTGGCCGGCGGCACCGGAGGCGGGGCGACCGTCGGATTCGCATCGATGATCAGGATCGTCCGGCCGGGATCCTCCATCGAGGTGAAGACGTACAGGTCGGTGAGTTCGAGGCGGCGGTCGTCACCGGGAAATCCCAGGTTGTCGGCGCTGAAGTGGTTGGACATGATGCTCCTCGACGGTCAGGGCGGGGTGTCGGTCACGGGGAAACTCCGGCAGCGCCCGCCGCCGCTGGGCACCGGCTGCTCGGTCTGCTCACGACGGGACGCTAGTGAGGCCGAGGTCCACCCACAGGCGATTCAGGTACTCGCGCCCGACCGAGTGAAGGGTCTGGTCCGCCCCTTTTCGTCCGGTGGGCGATGTCAGCCCCGTCGATTAGAATGTATGTACTAATCACGGCTGCTGAGCTGGGAGGACGCCCGTGACCGCGCCCACCTCCACCCCCCTCACCCCGTACGCGACACTGCTCGGCTTCACCCGCTACGTCGACCGCACCGGCCCCACGAAGGCCACCTTCGTCGGGGGCCTGCGCAAGCAGCGGGCGAGCCGGCACGGCTTCAACCCGCACGGCCAGTTCGTCAAGGCGCTCAAGGCCGACATCGCCTTCCACACCGGCGGCACCCACCTCGACCAGGTGGCCGACCAGGTCAAGCCCCGCTGGCGTCCGCTCTACCAGGCGCTCGTACCGGGCGCGACCGCCTGGCTGCACTCCCTCGGCGAGCCCGCCTCGATCGACCTGGCCCAGACCCGCGACGCCCTCGCCATGCTCGGCGACCTGCCCGTCAAGATCAACCCCCACTTCGGCGTACGGCACGCCGACGGGAGCGTCGAGGCGGTCCGCCTGCACTTCGACGAGACCCCGCCGAGCGAGGAGACGGTGCTCGCCACACTGCACCTGATGGCCCGGCACATGGACGCCGTGCTGCCGCACGCCGAGCCGGTCCTGGTCGACGTACGGCGTGGTCTGGCGCACCGGATGCCCGACGGCGTCAAGCCCGACCAGGTCGAACGCTGGCTCGCCGGCGAGGCCGCCGCCTTCCGCTCCCTCTGGTCCACCGCCGCCTAACCCCCACCCCCACGCCCCCACTCCCCCGCCCCGCCACGCGCGCTCGTTCACGGAAAGAGTGGCTGTTCCCCGCCGAATAGCCACTCTTTCCGTGAAAGCGTGGCCGCGACTTGAGGGTTATCCACAGGGTCTGCGTGGGAGCGTGCCTGACGTTCACAGTGGCGCCATGCCCGTCTCACCTCGTCGCCCACTTCCGCTGCGGGGGCGTGTCTTCCGCGGATCCGACGCCATCGCCCGGGGTCTCCTGACCCGGGCCGAACTGCGCAGTAGGGCTTGGCGACCCCTCTTCCGGGACGTCTACGCCGACGCTCAGCTGGCGGTGTCGCACCACACACGCTGCCTGGCGGCTCCGCGGTGGGTCCTGCCCGACCAAGCCGCGATCGCTGGGCGAAGCGCGGCCGCGCTCTACGGGGTCGGTTCGGTCGGCCCGACGCAGCCGCTCGACGTCCTGGTGCCGATGGGGCACCGGTTCGGGCCCGTCGCCGGGTTCGCGATACACACGGCAGAGTCAAGCGAAGCCGAGGTGCGTCTCCACGCCGGGATCCGGGTGACCACCCCGGTGCGCACCTGCTGGGATCTGGCGCAGTGGCTGGCGGTCGAGGAGGCGGTGGCCGTCGTGGACGGGCTCGTCCGGCGGCGACTGGTTAGGGTCGAGACGTTGCAGGGCCACGCTCACGCACGGTTGGGGCTGCGCGGATGGAAGCGCCTGCTGCGCGTCGCGGATCTGGCGGATCCAGGGGCGGAGTCGCGTCCCGAGTCCGTGCTGCGGGTTCGACTCGTGATGGCGGGTCTGCCGAGACCGGTCACCCAGTTCGTGGTGGAGCACGACGGCAGGTTCGTCGCCCGGGTCGACCTCGCTTGGCCGCGGTTCAGGGTCGCGGTCGAGTACGACGGCGTCTGGCACCACGATCCCGAGCAACTGCACCGCGACCGTCGTCGCCTCAACCGGCTCGTCGGCCAGGGTTGGACGGTGTTGCACGTGACCGCGAAGCGCCTCAAGGACGACTTCGAGGGCGTCGTGACCGAGATCCGTCACGCCCTTCGCTCCCGAGCCCGCTGACGTCGGCCAAAACGGCAAGATCCGCGCAACTTCCGGGAAGTTGCTGCCTCGCGGCTAGGCGAAACAGCAACTTCCGCGAAATTGCGCGGATCTTGGCGCCAACGTGCGCGGATCTTGGGGCCTGGCGCGGGGCCTGGCGCGGAGCGCGGGGCCCCGCGCGGGGCGGGCGGGGGGGGTTAGGCGGTCAGGTGCTTTTGGAGGTCGTCGAGGATCTTGTTGGCGGCGCCGACACCGATGCCGGTCATCCAGACCTCGTCGGGCACGACGTACACCTTGTTGGCCTTGACCGCCGACAGGTTCTTCCAGAGGCTGCCGCCGGTGACCTTGGCCTGCTCCGCGGCGGCCTTCTCGCCGAACGCCGTCACGAAGATGACGTCACCGTCGACCTCGCTGATCCGCTCCGGGCTGATCTCGTCGAAGCGCTTGTCGTCCTTGTTCGCCAGCATCTGCCGCTCGGGGCGGGGCAGCCCGGCGTCACCGAGCACGATGCCGGAGAAGGAGTCCGGACCGTAGACCCGGATGCTGCCGGGGCGGAAGCGGACGATGGAGATCTTCTGCGCGGCGGCGGCGCCCAGCTTGGCGCCGAACTCCTTCGCCCGGGTCTCGTACTGCGCGAGCAGGTCCTTGCTCTCCTGCTCCTTGCCGAGGGTCTTGCCGTCGAGGAGGAAGTTCTCCTTCCAGGTGATGCCGACCTTCTCGGTGAAGACGGTCGGCGCGACCGCGGAGAGCTCGTCGTAGAACTTCTCCTGGCGGAACTTGCTGCCCAGGATGAGGTCCGGCTTCAGGGCGTTGATCGCCTCGATGTCGGGCTCGCTGACCTGCCCGACGTCCTTGATGCTGGCGAGCTTCTCCTCGCCGAAGTAGGTCGGCCAGCCCTTGGCCTCACCGGTGTTGGTTGCCCCGACCGGGGTCAGGCCGAGCGAGAGCATCGTGTCGATCTTGTCGCTGTCGAGCACGACGACGCGCTGCGGGTGGGCCGGCACCTTGGTGGTGCCCATGGCGTGGGTGATCTCCCGGGTGTCCCCGCCGGCGTTGGTGCCGGCGACCGGGTCGCTCTCACCGCACGCGGTGAGTCCGACGCCGAGGGCGACGGCCGCGGCGAGGGCGGCGACGAGACGACGACGCATCAGTGTCCTTCCGAAGGGTACGAGCCGGCGAGCGCGTTCTCGCTGCCGGCTGGGGTTGCACCGGTGGATCCGGTGGGTGAACTGGCATCGGTGCCCGAGGCGGTGCCGGCCGGAGTCGGCGCGGACGACCGCGCCGCCGGGTCGGCCAGGGTCGGGCTGGTGAGCGCGGGCACCACCAGCGGCGCGCCGGTCACCGGGCAGGGCACGACCACACAGTCGAGCCCGAAGACCTCGCGGACCAACTCCGCGGTGAGGATCTCGCGGGGCGGTCCGGCGGCCACCACCGCGCCGGAGCGCATGGCGACCAGGTGGTCGGCGTACCGGGCGGCCTGGTTGAGGTCGTGCAGCACGGCGACCACGGTGCGGCCCCGCTCGACGCGCAGCCGGTGCAGCAGGTCCAGCACCTCCACCTGGTGGGCCAGGTCGAGGAAGGTGGTCGGCTCGTCGAGCAGCAGCGCCTCGGTGTCCTGGGCGAGCGTCATGGCGATCCACACCCGCTGGCGCTGCCCGCCGGAGAGGGTGTCCACCGGCCGGTCGGCGAGGCCGGCGACGTCGGCGAGGGCCATCGCGTGGTCCACGGCCGAGCTGTCCTCCTCCGACCACTGCCGCCACCAGCGCTGGTACGGCTGCCGGCCCCGACCGACCAGGTCCGCGACGGTGACCCCCTCGGGGACCAGCGGGCTCTGCGGCAGCACGGCGAGGCGCCGGGCGACCTCCCGGGTGGGGAGCTCCTGGATGGCCTTGCCGTCCAGCAGCACGCTGCCGCGGCGCGGGACGAGCAGCCGGGCCAGTGTCCGCAGCAGGGTCGACTTGCCGCAGGCGTTCGGCCCGACGATCACGGTGAACGCGTCGGCGGGCAGCTCCAGGTCCAGCCCGTCCAGCACGGTCCGCTCGTCGTAGCCGGCGACCAGGTCGCGGGTGGAGAGCATCACGCCTCCCGAAGGGTGGTCGACGAATGGGATTGGCAACGGCCGGTCACGACGACCTCTTACGGCCGCGGAGCAGCAGGTACATGAGGTACGGGCCACCGATGGCGGCGGTCAGCACCCCGGCCGGCAGCTGCGTCGGGGCGAAGAGCCGTCGTCCGGCGAGGTCGGCCAGGACGAGCAGCAGCGCGCCCATCAGCGCGGCGCAGACCAGCGGCGGGCGTTCGGCGCGTACCAACCGGCGGGCCACCTGCGGGGCGACCAGCGCCACGAAGTCGACGGCGCCGACCTGGGCGGTGACCATCGCGGCGACGAGCACGCCGGTGCCGGCGAGCGCGATCCGGCGGGACACCGGGCGCAGCCCGATGCCCCGGGCGGTGTCGTCGTCGAGCGCGCTGCTGTTCAGCGCCCAGCCCGCCCAGGCCAGCACCGGCAGGAGCACGAGCAGGGTGGCGCCGATCCAGGCGGCCTCGGTCCAGCCCTTGCCGGCCAGCGTGCCGATCAGCCAGATCTGGGCGCGCTGCCCGTCGATCGCCTCGGCGGTGAGCATGACGATCTCGGTGAGCGCCTTCAGGGCGAACGCGACCGCCACGCCGGCCAGCACGAAGCGCTGCGCGGCCAGGCCGTGCCGGGCGCCGAGGGCGAGCACCAGGGCGGCGGCGACCAGCCCGCCGGCCAGGGCCGCCGGCCCGACGACCACCGCCGCCGCGCCGCTGGTCAGCGCGACCGTCGCGGCGAGGCCGGCGCCCTGGGTGACACCGATGACGTCCGGGCTGGCGAGGGGGTTGCGCGCCACGCTCTGGATCAGCGTGCCGGCCACCCCGAACGCCGCGCCGGCCACCGCGGCCAGCACCACCCGAGGCAGCCGCAGGTCGAGGACGACCAGGTCGTACGGGGTACCGGCGCCGGAGAGCGCGCGCAGCACGTCGCCTGCGGCGACGTACGGGGTGCCGAGGGAGAGGCTGAGCACCCCGGCGACCGCCAGCAGCACCAGCAGGACGGCGGCGACCAGCACGGAGCGGCGGCGGATCTGCACGCTCAGCGGGCCGACCCGCAGGAGTGAGCGGCCCGGCAGGCGCGCGGTGCCGGCCGTGGCGACGGCGGGTTCGATGGTGGTCACACCACCGGCGCTGCGGTCGCGACTGGGGGCGGTCACGCGGTCACCACCTTCGCGCGGCGGACCAGGAGGGCGAGCAGGGGCGCGCCGACCAGAGCGGTGATGATGCCGGCCGGTACCTCGCTGGGCGGATCGATGAGCCGGCCCACTACGTCGGCGGCGAGCAGCAGCGCCGGTCCGAGCAGCGCGGAGACGGTCAGGGTCCAGCGGTGGTCGGCGCCGACCAGGGCGCGGGCCAGGTGCGGTACGGCCAGGCCGACGAACGCGACCGGCCCGGCGGCGGCGACGGCGGCGCCGGTGAGCAGGACGGCGGCGACGCCCCCGCCGAGCCGGACCAGGCCGACGCGGTTGCCGAGGCCACGGGCCACATCGTCGCCGAGGGCCAGCGCGTCCAGGCCACGGGCGACCAGCGCGGCCAGTACGAGCCCCGCGAGCACGATCGGCAGCACCTGCACGGCGACGGAGAGGTCCCGGCCGGTGAGCCCGCCCACCACCCAGAACCGGTACTCCTCGAAGGTGCGGGCGTCGATGCTGAGCAGCGCGAACACCACGGAGCCGAGGCTCGCGTCGAGCGCGGCGCCGACCAGTGCGAGGGTGACCGGGCTGGCGCCCTCGCGGGCGCGGGCGGCCACGGCGAAGACCAGCAGCCCGGCGAGGAAGGCGCCGCCGATGCCGAACCAGACGTACCCGGCGAGCGTGCTGACGCCGAACACGGAGATGGCCAGCACCACACCGAACGACGCACCGGCGCTGATACCGAGGATGCGCGGCTCGGCGAGCGGGTTGCGGGTGAGGGCCTGCAGGAGCACGCCGGCGACCGCGAGCGCCACGCCGACGACGAGGCCGAGGGCGGTACGCGGCAGGCGCAGCTCGCGGATGATGGTGCTCGCCTCGCCGCCGTCGGGCGACACGAGGGCGTGCCACACCTGGTCGACGGGGATCGGCCGGCTGCCGAGGGCGAAGCTGGCCAGCACGGTGAGCAGTAGCACCAGCGCGGCCGCGGCGGTGACCGCGATCCGACGCCCGCTGTGGGCGCCGGTGCGGCGGCCGGGGTCGACCGGCCGGCTGAGAAGGGTGGTCACGAAGCTCCTGCGGATTCGCGCTTAGGTTCGCCTTACCTTAGCCGACTCGGTTAGGGGCACCTAAGCGGCAGCCCTCCATCGAACCTCGTTGACCTGCGCGGACGTCCGCGAACGTGGCGCCGGCCCGCATAGGGTGAGGGAATGCGATACGACCAGCACACGGTCGTCCTGCTGGCGCACCCCTCGGACGCCCCGCAGCTGCCGCCCGAGGCGTTCGACCGGTTGCGCGCCGCTCATCTGGCCCACCAGGCGGGGCTCGTGGAGCAGGATCTCGTCCTCGCGGCCGGCCCGCTGGTGGACGCGGACGACGAGCGGCTGCGCGGCTTCGTCGTGCTCTCCGTGCACCCCGACATGGCCCGCGAGCTCTTCCACAACGATCCGGCGGTACGCGCCGGACTGCTGGAGGCGCGGGTGATGAGGTGGATGGTCCCCGAGGGCAACCTCCGTTTCGAGGGTGTGCCGGTGCCACGTTCGATGCTGGCGGCGGCCGCCGGAGACTGACTGGACGGCGTGGCTCCGCTACCCTCGCGGGCATGGCGGGTGGGCGCGGAAGCGGTCGCAGGTACGCGCTCTCCGCCCTGCTCGCCGGCGTGGTCGCGATCGGGCTGGTGGTGCTCGGCTGGTGGGTTCGCGGCTGGGCGTACCGCGCGGACCGGGACCGGTTCCTCGACCCGGAGTGGTGGGTCGGCTTCGCCGCGAGCGCCCTCGGTCACCTCGCGTTCGGCAGGGCCGGCTTCAAGGTCGCGCTTCTGGTGGTCGGGCTCACGATCGCCGCCTGGGTGGGGCTGCGGCGGCGACGCCCACGGGCCGCCGAGCCGGACGACCAGCCGCCCGCCGAAACGGCGGAGTGACCACCCGGGCGTCGAGGACGCCTCGTCCGGAGCCGGGTCAGTCGCCGGGTCGGGGCGCCGGCACCGGATCGGCGGTCGCGTCGAGCTGGTGGTCCGCCCAGATGTACGTGTCGGGGAGCAGGTCGCCGATCGACACGACGCGCAGCGCGTCGGCCGGCCCGACGATCACCCGGATCGACGGGAAGTAGTCGAGGAGCACCTGCCGGCAGCGCCCGCACGGCGGGATCACCCCACGCCCCCGGTCGCCCACGGCGACGATGGTCTCCAGCTCGGTCGCGCCCTGGGTGGCGGCGGCGCCGATCGCGACCACCTCGGCGCAGGGCCCGCCGGTGAAGTGGTAGACGTTCACGCCGGTGAAGACCCGGCCGTCGGCGGTGCGGGCGGCGGCGGCCACGGTGTGGTTCTCACTGCGGCAACGCAGCTTCGCGACGGCTGTCGCGGCCTGCACGAGTGCCCGGTCGGTGTCCCGCAACTCCATGCCCCGCTCCCCCGTCGTCGTCCGGCGGTCACTCTAACGGGGCCGACCGCGCCGCCCCGCACCCTGGTCGATCGACTCGGGCTGCGGGGCGGGGGCGTGTCGCGGGAGCGCGGTCACCCCGCCGACGGCGAACCGGAGTCGATCTTCCCGGGGCGGGACGGTAAACCAGGAGGCGACTTCCGGGTCGCGGCCTATTCTTGGCCACGACATGCAGAATCCAGCCGTACCCGCCGCGCCCGACACCGTCCGGGAGCTGCACCGCCGCCTCTCCCCCCTGATGTTTCGCGACCAGCGCCGGCTCCAGCGACGGCTGGACGGTGCCCGCAAGCTCCGTGACCCGCAGCGGCGGGAGGCGGCGCTGACCGAGATCACCGTCGAGGTCGAGCGGGCCGAGCAGCGGCTCGCCGGTCGGCGCGCCGCGGTCCCGACGATCACCTATCCGGCCGGCCTGCCGGTGAGCGAGCGCAAGGACGACCTCGCCGCCGCGATCCGGGAGCATCAGGTGGTGATCGTGGCCGGCGAGACCGGCTCCGGCAAGACCACCCAGCTGCCCAAGATCTGCCTGGAGCTGGGGCGGGGGATCAGCGGGCTGATCGGGCACACCCAGCCCCGGCGGCTGGCCGCGCGTACGGTCGCCGACCGGATCGCCGAGGAGCTCGGCACCGAGCTGGGTGACGTGGTCGGCTACAAGGTCCGCTTCACCGACCAGGTGAGCGACCGCAGCCTGGTGAAGCTGATGACCGACGGCATCCTCCTCGCCGAGCTGCAGACCGACCGGATGCTCCGGCAGTACGACACGCTGATCATCGACGAGGCGCACGAGCGCAGCCTCAACATCGACTTCATCCTCGGCTACCTGAAGCAGCTGCTGCCCCGCCGGCCCGACCTCAAGCTGGTCATCACGTCGGCGACCATCGAGACGGACCGGTTCGCCCGGCACTTCGCCGACGCGGAGGGCAAGCCCGCGCCGGTCATCGAGGTCTCCGGGCGGACGTACCCGGTGGAGGTTCGTTACCGGCCGCTGGTCGAGGTCACCGAGGCGGACGAGCAGGACGGGGACGAGGAGAACGTCCGCGACCAGATCCAGGCGATCGGCGACGCCGTCGAGGAGCTGGCCGCCGAGGGCCCCGGCGACATCCTGGTCTTCCTCAGCGGGGAGCGGGAGATCCGGGACACCGCCGACGCGCTGGGCCGGCTGGTGGAGAAGAAGCCCCTGCTGCGCGGCACCGAGATCCTGCCGCTGTACGCGCGGCTCTCCGCCGCCGAGCAGCACCGGGTCTTCGCCCCGCACGGCGGGCGGCGCGTGGTGCTCGCCACCAACGTGGCGGAGACGTCGCTGACCGTCCCCGGCATCAAGTACGTCGTCGACCCCGGCACGGCCCGCATCTCCCGCTACAGCAACCGGCTCAAGGTGCAGCGGCTGCCGATCGAGCCGGTCTCCCAGGCGTCGGCGAACCAGCGCAAGGGCCGCTGCGGCCGCACCTCGGACGGCATCTGCATCCGCCTCTACGACGAGCAGGACTTCCTCTCCCGGCCGGAGTTCACCGACCCGGAGATCCTGCGGACCAACCTCGCCTCCGTCATCCTCCAGATGACCGCGATCGGGCTCGGCGACATCGGCGCGTTCCCGTTCATCGAGCCGCCGGACCGGCGCAACATCACCGACGGCGTGAACCTGCTGCACGAGCTGGGCGGGTTGGATCCGGCCGAGACCGACCCGGCGAAGCGGCTCACCCCGCTCGGGCGGCGGCTGGCGCAGCTGCCGGTCGACCCCCGGTTGGCCCGCATGGTCGTCGAGGGGGAGCGCAACGGCTGCGCCACCGAGGTCATGGTGATCGCCGCGGCGCTGTCGATCCAGGACCCTCGGGAACGGCCGGCGGAGAAGCAGGCCCAGGCCGACCAGGCGCACGCCCGCTTCACCGACCGGGAGTCGGACTTCGTGGCGCTGCTGAACCTCTGGCGCTACCTGCGCGAGCAGCAGCGGGCGCTCTCCTCCAGCGCCTTCCGCCGGATGTGCCGGGCCGAGTACCTCAACTACCTGCGGGTACGCGAGTGGCAGGACATCGTCAGCCAGCTGCGCCAGGTGTTGCGTACCCCCGAGCAGGGCGGCGGTGGGCGCGGCGGGCGACCGGCGCGGGAGACAGGCGCGAACGACGGCGGCCGGCGTGGCGGCGCGGACCTGCCGGAGGAGATCGACACCCCGAAGGTGCACCAGTCGCTGCTGGCCGGGCTGCTCTCGCACGTCGGCCTGAAGGACGCGCAGAAGAACGAGTACCTGGGCGCCCGGGGCGCGAAGTTCGGGCTCTTCCCCGGTTCGGCGCTGTTCCGCAAGCCACCGCGCTGGGTGATGGCGGCCGAGCTGGTGGAGACGTCCCGACTCTGGGGCCGCATCGCCGGCCGGGTCGAGCCGGAGTGGGTGGAGCCGCTCGCCCAGCACCTGGTGAAGCGCAGCTACAGCGAGCCGCACTGGGAGAAGAAGCAGGCGGCCGTGATGGCGTACGAGAAGGTGACCCTCTACGGCATTCCGCTGGTCACCTCCCGGAAGGTCAACTTCGGCCGGATCGATCCGGCGCTCAGCCGTGAGCTCTTCGTCCGGCACGCGTTGGTCGAGGGTGACTGGCAGACCCACCACCAGTTCTGGCGCGACAACCAGCGGCTGCTGGGCGAGATCGAGGAGCTGGAGAACCGGGCCCGACGGCGGGACATCCTCGTCGACGACGAGACCATCTTCGCCTTCTACGACGAGCGCATCCCCGCCGACGTGGTCTCCGGTCGGCACTTCGACACCTGGTGGAAGAAGGTCCGGCGGGAGCAGCCCGACCTGCTCACCTTCACCCGTGAGCTGCTGGTCAACGCGGGCCGGGGCGGGGTGGAGGAGACCGACTACCCCGACGAGTGGCGGGCCGAAGGGGTCACGCTGCCGCTGACCTACAGCTTCGAGCCGGGCACCGAGACCGACGGGGTCACGGTGGACATCCCGCTGCCGCTGCTGAACCAGGTGCCGGCCGAGAGCTTCGACTGGCAGGTGCCCGGGCTGCGCGAGGAGCTGGTGGTGGCGCTGATCCGGTCCCTGCCGAAGGCGCTGCGCCGCAACTTCGTTCCGGTGCCCGACTACGCGCGGGCGGCGCTCGCCGCGATGCCCGCCGGCGAGGAGCCGCTGCTGGACGCCCTGACCCGCCAGCTGCGCCGGATGACCGGGGTGACCGTCCCCCGGGACGCCTGGGACGTGCCGAAGCTGCCGCCGCACCTGAGGGTCACCTTCCGGGTGCTCGGCGAGGACGACAAGCCGGTCGCCGAGGGCAAGGACCTGCCGGCGCTGCAACGCCGGCTCAAGACCGAGGTACGGCAGGTGGTGGCGGCCGCCGCGCCGGACGTGGCCCGCACCGGGCTGCGCGAGTGGAGCATCGGGACCCTGCCCCGCACCATCGAGCAGGTCCGGGCCGGGTACGCGGTGACGGCGTACCCGGCGCTCGTCGACGAGGGCAGCACGGTCGGCGTACGGGTCTTCGACTCGGCGCCGGAGGCCGAGGCGGCGCACTGGGCGGGCACCCGCCGGCTGCTGCGGTTGACCGTGCCGTCACCGGCGAAGTTCCTCCAGGGGCGGTTGTCGAACGAGGCGAAGCTGGCGCTCAGCCGTAACCCGCACGGCGGGGTGCAGGCGCTCATCGAGGACGCGGCCGGCGCGGCGATCGACAAGCTGGTCGCCGACGCGGGCGGCCCGGCCTGGGACGCCGATGGCTTCGCGGCGCTGCGCGACCGGGTCCGCGCCGACCTGATCGACACGGTCGTCGAGGTGATGGAGCGGGCCCGCCGGGTGCTCGCCACCGGGTACGCGGTGGAGCAGCGGCTCGGGGCGACGAAGAACCTGGCGGTGGTGGCGGCGCTGGCGGACATCCGCAACCAGCTCACCGGGCTGGTGCACGCCGGGTTCCTCACCGAGACCGGGTACGCCCGCCTGCCCGACGTGCTGCGCTACCTCACCGCGATCGAACGCCGGTTGGAGCGGTTGCCGGGTAACCCGCAGCGGGACAAGCAGCAGCAGGACCGGATCGCCGTGGTGCAGAAGGAGTATCAGGAGATGCTGGCGGCGCTGCCACCGGCGCGGCGGCAGTCGGCGGCGGCCCGGCAGGTCCGCTGGATGATCGAGGAGTTGCGGGTGAACGTCTTCGCTCAGGCGCTCGGCACCCCGTACCCGGTGTCGGAGCAGCGCATCTACCGGGCCATGGACGAGGCCGAGGGGCGCTGAGCCGGCCCTGATCCGGCGGGTGTGGGGCGGGGCGTAGCGGGAACACGCTCGCCCTCGCGTGCCGTCCGGGCGCGCCGCCGGGTGAGGAGAACCGGTCGTGCCCACTGCCCCTGCCTCCCTCGTACCGGCCACCGGATCCGGCTCCCGGCCGGCCCGCGCCCGGGCCGTCACCCGCCTCGGCGGACTGGTCGGAGCCGGGACGGCGATGCTCCTCTTCGGCGTCCTGCACCTGCCCGGGCAACCGGTCCATCCGGTACGCGACACGGTCAGCGACTACGCGCTGTCGCGGCACGGCTGGCTGTTCAACCTGGCCGTGCTGGCGCTGGCCACGGGATCGGTCCTGCTCCTGGCCCCGGCGCTGCGCCGGTCGGCGCGCTCGTCGTTCGGGCGGGGACGGCTGCCGGCGGTCGTCGGGCCGGTCGGGTTGGCCGCCTGGTGCGTCGGGCTGGTGGTGCTGGTCGTCTTTCCTCGCGACGCGCCGGGGGTGCCGGTGTCGGTCACCGGGGAGATCCACCGCTGGGCAGCCGTGGCCGCCCTCTCCGGCCTGCCCGCCGGGGCGCTGCTCGTCGCCGTACGGCGTCCGGGGCGTCTCGCCCGAGCGGTGGTGGTGGGCGCGGTCGGGTGCGCGGTCGCCCTGGTCCCCTTCGTGGCCGCCTACCTGGTGGGCTCGCCGCTGCGCCCGTACGTCGGTCTACTCGAACGTCTCGTCTGCCTCGCCGAGGTCTGCCTGCTGATCCTCGTCGCCCACCTGGACCACGGTGGCCGGGTCACGACCGCCTACAGCGGTTCGACACCGGGCGGGAGGTCACCGTCGGCGGTCGCGTCGCGGACGTACTCCAGCAGGATGCGGCGCAGCTCCCGGCCGGCGTTGGTGGGCACCACGTCGCGGCGTCGGGCCACCGCGATGGTCCGGGTCACGCCCGGCGGGGCGAGCCGGGTGATGCGTACGCCGGGGCGTCGGGAGACGACGATGCCGGGCACCAGCGCGATGCCGAGCCCGGCCTCGACGAAGCTGAGCACCGCGTCCATCTCCCCGCCGTCGACGGCGAAGGTGGGCTCGAAGCCGGCGGCGCGGCACGCCTGAATGGTGGCGTCGCGCAGGTCGTAGCCCTCCCGGAACATCACCATCGGCCGGTCGCGCAGGTCGGTGATGCGCAGCTCACCGCCGGTCGGACCGGTCTCCGGGTCGGCCGCGGAGGCGACCACGAGGCTCTCCCGCAGGATCGGGTCGACGCGCAGTCCGGGGTCCGCTCCCTGGGCCGGCATGATGATGAGCGCGAGGTCCAGGTCGCCGCGGAGCAGGTCGCGGACGAGGTCCTGCGAACCGCCCTCCTCCACGCGCAGGTCCACCGCGGGGTGCGCGTCGCGGAACCGGCGCAGCACCGGCGGGGCGAGCGAGGTGGCCAGGCTCGGGGTGGCGCCGAGCCGGACCCGACCGCGCCGCAGGCCGACCAGCTCCTGCACCTCGCGGGTGGCGGTGTCGACGTCGGCGAGGATGCGTCGGGCCAACGGCAGGAGCACCTCCCCCGCCGCGGTGAGGGCGATGTTGCCTCTTACTCGTTCGAAGAGCGGCGCCCCCAGGTCGCCCTCCAGGGCGTGAATTTGCTTACTCAACGACGGCTGAGTTATGCCGACGATGTCGGCGGCTTGGGTGAAATGTCGTACTTCGGCCACCGCTACGAAGTACCTGAGCTGATGCAGCTGCACCCTCATAGCCTACGGCTATCAAGACTGCGCTGTCGATGCATTGGACGACTGATCGAACTGCTCCTAGCGTCGGCCCTGTGGTAGCCACGACGACGAGAACCCGCTCGCCGATCCGCTCGAACGTCGGCCTCAAGGCCGTCATGGCGGTGTCAGGCATCTTCTTTGTGCTGTACCTGATCGCACACATGGTCGGAAACCTGAAGGCCTTCGCGGGCGAGACGGCATTCGACCACTACGCGCACTGGCTGCGCGACATCGGCAAGCCGCTGCTGCCCGGCGTCTGGTTCCTCTGGATCCTGCGCTTCGCGCTGACGGTCTCCGTCGTCGCCCACATCTGGTCCGCGACCGTGCTGGCGCTGCGCGCCCGCGCCGCCCGCCCGGTCCGGTACGCGCACCGCCCGAAGGTCCAGGGCAGCTACGCGGCCCGCACGATGCGCTGGGGTGGCGTGATCATCCTGCTCTTCGTGATCTACCACCTGCTGGACCTGAGCGTCGGCACGCTGAACCCGGTCGGCGACGGCAGCAAGCCGTACAGCAACGTGGTCGCCGACTTCGCGCCCGAGCGCTGGTACGTCACCCTCTTCTACACCCTGGCGATCGTCACGCTGGGCTTCCACCTCCGGCACGGTGTGTTCAGCGCGCTGCGCAGCCTGGGACAGCAGACGCCCACGGGCGAGCGCCGGGCACGAGCCGCCGCGCTGGCCGTCGCCATCCTGATCAGCGGCGGCTTCCTGGTGATCCCGTTCGCCGTACTCACCGGATTGGTGTCCTGACATGGAACTGTTCACCGAGGGCGACCCGATCGCCGACACCAAGGCTCCCGACGGCCCGATCGAGACCCGCTGGGACCGCCACCGCTTCGAGTCCAAGCTCGTCAACCCGGCGAACCGCCGGAAGATGAGCGTGATCGTGGTGGGCACCGGCCTGGCCGGCGGCTCGGCCGCCGCCACGCTCGCCGAGCAGGGCTACCAGGTCAAGTCCTACTGCTACCAGGACAGCCCGCGCCGGGCCCACTCGATCGCCGCGCAGGGCGGCATCAACGCCGCCAAGAACTACCGCAACGACGGCGACTCGGTGCACCGGCTCTTCTACGACACGGTCAAGGGCGGCGACTTCCGCTCCCGCGAGTCGAACGTGCACCGCCTCGCCGAGGTCTCGGTCAACATCATCGACCAGTGCGTCGCCCAGGGCGTGCCGTTCGCCCGCGAGTACGGCGGCCTGCTGGACACCCGCTCCTTCGGCGGCGCCCAGGTGCAGCGCACCTTCTACGCCCGGGGCCAGACGGGTCAGCAGCTGCTGCTCGGCGCGTACCAGGCCCTCGAGCGGCAGATCGGCCTGGGCAACGTGGAGATGAACGCCCGGCACGAGATGCTGGAGCTGATCCTCGTCGACGGCCGGGCCCGGGGCATCGTGGTCCGGGACATGGTCACCGGTGAGATCACCACCGAGTTCGCCGACGCGGTCGTGCTCGCCTCCGGCGGCTACGGCAACGTCTTCTACCTCTCCACCAACGCCAAGGGCTGCAACGTCACCGCCACCTGGCGGGCCCACCGCAAGGGCGCGTACTTCGCCAACCCCTGCTACACGCAGATCCACCCGACCTGCATCCCGGTCTCCGGCGACCACCAGTCGAAGCTGACCCTGATGAGCGAGTCGCTGCGTAACGACGGCCGGGTCTGGGTGCCGAAGGCCAAGGGCGACGACCGCAACCCGAAGGACATCCCCGAGGACGAGCGGGACTACTACCTGGAGCGGATCTACCCGGCCTTCGGCAACCTGGTCCCCCGGGACATCGCCTCCCGGGCCGCGAAGGCGGTCTGCGACCAGGGCCGCGGCGTCGGACCGGGTGGGCTCGGCGTCTACCTGGACTTCGCCGACGCGATCGGTCGCCTCGGCCGCAAGGCCGTCGAGGCCAAGTACGGCAACCTCTTCGAGATGTACGAGCGCATCACCGGCGAGGACCCGTACGAGGTGCCGATGCGGATCTACCCCGCGGTGCACTACACGATGGGCGGGCTCTGGGTCGACTACGACCTCCAGTCGACCATCCCCGGCCTCTTCGTGATCGGTGAGGCGAACTTCTCCGACCACGGCGCCAACCGGCTCGGCGCGTCCGCCCTCATGCAGGGCCTCGCCGACGGCTACTTCGTACTGCCGAACACCGTCGCCAACTACCTGTCCGCCGGCCCGTTCGAGAAGGTCGACAGCAGCCACCCGGCGGCGGTCGAGGCCCGGCAGGACGTGGAGGACCGCCTCCAGCGGCTGCTCTCGATCAACGGCGACCGGACCGTCGACTCGTTCCACCGCGAGCTTGGCCAGATCATGTGGGAACACTGCGGCATGGAGCGCACCGACGCCGGGCTGCGCAAGGCGATCGACGAGATCCGCGCGCTGCGCGAGCAGTTCTGGCAGCGCGTCCGGGTGCTCGGCGACGGCGAGGGGCTGAACCAGTCGCTGGAGAAGGCCGGCCGGGTGGCCGACTTCTTCGAGCTGGCCGAGCTCATGTGCATCGACGCCCTGCACCGCGAGGAGTCCTGCGGCGGCCACTTCCGGGCCGAGCACCAGACCGAGGACGGCGAGGCGCAGCGCGACGACGAGCGCTTCTCGTACGTGGCGGCCTGGGAGTTCACCGCCACCGGCGAGCCGTCGGTGCTGCACAAGGAAGACCTGCAGTTCGAATACGTCCACCCCACGCAGCGGAGCTACAAGTGAACCTGACCCTGCGCATCTGGCGCCAGACCGGCCCCGAGGACAAGGGTCGGATGGTGAGCTACCAGGTCGACGACGTCTCCCCGGACATGTCGTTCCTGGAGATGCTCGACGTGCTCAACGAACGCCTGATCCTCGCCGGCGAGGACCCGGTCGCCTTCGACCACGACTGCCGCGAGGGCATCTGCGGCATGTGCGGCATGATGATCAACGGCATGGCGCACGGGCCGCAGCGCGGCACCACCGCCTGCCAGCTGCACATGCGGCAGTTCAAGGACGGGGACACGATCGACATCGAGCCGTGGCGGGCCCAGGCCTTCCCGGTGATCAAGGACCTGGTCGTCAACCGCGGCGCGTTCGACAAGATCATCGCGGCCGGCGGGTACATCACCGCGCCGACCGGCAGCGCCCCCGAGGCGCACGCGACGCCGGTCGCCAAGGCCGACGCGGACGCGGCCTTCGAGGCGGCGGCCTGCATCGGCTGCGGCGCCTGCGTGGCGGCCTGCCCGAACGGCTCCGGCATGCTCTTCACCGCCGCCAAGATCACCCAGCTCTCGCTGATGCCGCAGGGCCAGCCGGAGCGCTACACCCGGGTGATCGGCATGGTCGACGCGCACGACGAGGCCGGCTTCGGCGGCTGCACCAACGCCGGTGAGTGCACCGTGGCCTGCCCGAAGGGCATCCCGCTGAACACCATCGGCCGGCTCAACCGGGACTTCCTGACCGCCAACGCGAAGGCGGCCGGCAAGCCCGGCTCCTGACGGTCACCCGTACGACGGGCCGCCGCACCCTCGCGGGTGCGGCGGCCCGATCGGTTCCCCGGCCCCCGTCGGAGCCGACCGCCGGGGCGGTCACCACCGGTCAGGGCAGTTGGCCCGGCCGGTCGACGATCGCGACCCGGAGCCGCGCGGTGGCCGCGTGCAGCGACTCCTTGCCGCCGCGCACCACGGACCCCCGTTGCCCCAGGTAGACGTGGGTGTCCCGGTCGAAGATGAAATCGTGGTTACCGCCGATAACCCCGGGCATCCGGATCGCCACCCCGTGCCGGCCCGCGGCGTCCACCACGTCGCCCGAGATGACGACCGCTCCGGGCTGCCGCGCCAGCAGTTCGAAGAGCGCCGCCAGCGCTCGGGGCGGCGCGTAGCCGTCGAGTACCGACCGCGCCGTCGTGTACGCCATGCTCTCGCTGCCGTACACAGCCTCCTCGTCGGCCGCCTCCGGCAGGTGCAGGTCGACCGGGTGTTCCCGCAGGTACCGGAGCAGCTCGTCGGGGTCGGTCGGCAGATCGCCGTGGTACGCGGGCGACGGAAGCTCGTCGAGCTCCTTGGTGGGATCCGCGGGATCACCCGGGCGCAACACCTTCAATTCGCCCCACCCGTTCGGCTCGTTCTCCGGCCGGTACCGGGCCTGCACGTGCGCGAGTCCCCCGGCCGACTCCCAACGCTGCACCCGATTGGTGCGATACGGGCCACTGTCCGGCAGGTCCCGGATCGTCGCCAGCTCCTCGATGAAGACGTACTGCTCGGGGCGGGCGGTGAGTTCGGGCTGTTGCCGGGCGGCATCGGCGGCCAGCCGGAAGATCTCCGCCGCGCTGGCCGTGGGCGGCGGCCGGTCACCCACCCCCGACGTCTGGACCGCCAGCCCCCCGACGGTCAGTACGACCACCAGCCCGAACACGCCCGCGAGGCGCCAACCGCGTAGGAACCGCGTGCGGTGTCCGACCGGACGAGCCGCCGGAACCGTCTCGCCCCGCCGGACGACGTGCGCCTTCAGGTCGGTGAGGAGCTGCTCCTCGAAACCGTGCGGCGACTCTTCTCTCCTGGTCATCTGGTCATCTCCGTTCATGCGAGCGTGGTGGCCGGACGGGCGAGCACGGCCCGGACGAGGCGACGGGCCCGATGCAGCCGCACCCGGGCGGCGACCGGGGACAATCCGAGCGCGGCCGCAGCCTCCGCCACGGTGAGACCGTCCACGGCGACGAGTTCGACCAACGCCCGGGTCTCCTCGGGCAGCTCGCTCAACGCCCGGTGGGTACGGCGGGCCGCCGACTCGGCGTCGATCCGCTCCTCGATGCGGGCCAGGTCGTCGGCGTCGAGGTCCCGCCGTCCGGCGATCCGACCGGCCACCCGCAGCCGCCGGGCCGCCCGACGCCGCTCGTCGGCGACGACGTTGCGGGCCACCCCGAAGAGCCAGCCGACCTCGCTGCCCCGGTCCGGCCGGTAACCGGCCGCCGACTCGATCACCGCCAGGAAGACGTCGGCGGTCAGGTCGGCGGCGAGGTGCGGATCGTCGACCCGCCGCGCCACGAACCGCCCCACCGCCGTCACGTGCCGCCGGTAGAAGGCCTCGAAGGCCACTGGATCGACGCCGATGCGGGAGATGTCGCCCTCCGCTGGGTCCGGATCAGGCACGGGCCGTCCTCTCTGATAGCCGTTACACCTCTTCTTCGTTCGGCCGAGCCCGGCTGTTACCGGATCCGGTTCCGGCTCGGCCCGCTCCGGTTCAACTCCGCACACCCGGGTAGCAGTTCGGGGAGGTCTCCCGGAGGGAAGCGGACATGAAGGCACTGACCTGGCACGGTAAACGGGACGTACGGGCGGCGGAGGCGTACGAGATGTTCCAGCCCGAGCGGGACGGCGGCGTGAAGGTCGTCCCCGAGCCGTGAACCGGGTGGTGGTGGCCGTCGGGTCCAGCAGCGGGATCGGCCGGCTGGTCGCCCGGGAGTTCGCCCGGCGCGGCGACCGCCTGGTGCTCGCCGCCCGCACCGCGCAGGCCCTCGAAGAGGTACGCGCGAAGTGCGCGGCCGAGGGCGCGGAGGTGCTCGTCGTGCCGACGGACATCACCGTGCCCGGGGCGCTGGAGGCGCTCGCCGCCGCCGCTCTCGACCGGTTCGGCCGCATCGACGTCTGGGCGCACACCGCGGCGGTCACCGCGTACGGGCGCTTCGACCAGCTGCCCGGGCGGATCTTCGACCAGGTGGTTCGGACCGACCTGCTGGCCGCCGCGGAGGCGGCCCGGGTGGCGCTGCGCCACTTCCGCTCCACCGGCAAGGGCACCCTCGTGCTCACCGGATCGGTGCTCGGGCACATCACGGCGCCCTACATGAGCAGTTACGTGGCCGCGAAGTGGGGGCTGACCGGGCTGGTCCGCGCGCTCCAGCAGGAGCTGCGCGACGCACCGGAGATCCACATCTGCCTGGTCAGCCCCGGCAGTGTGGACACCCGCATCTACCAGCGGGCGGCGAACCACCTCGGCCTGGTCGGCCGGCCACCCCCGCCGATCGCCACCCCGGAGCGCGTCGCCCGGGCGGTGGTGGAGTGTGCCGAACGGCCGCGCCGGGAGGTGTCGATCGGCCGGCTCAACCCGCTGATGCGGGTCGGCTTCACCTGCCTGCCCGGCCTGTACGACGTACTCGTCGGACCGCTCATGCGGCGGCTCGGGCTGACCGACGAGCCGGTGGCCCCCAACGACGGGGTGGTCTTCGCACCCGATCCGAGCAGCGCGACGGTACGCGGCGACTGGCTGCCGGACCTCGGTCACCTCGTCCGCACCGCCGCCGCGCTGCCCGCAGCCGTGGGCGCCCGGCTCCTGAGACGGGCACGGTGAGCAGCCGGCGGGATCACGTTCGTCGATCGATTCGCCTAGTGTGGTGGGCCGGAGATCATTCGGGTGCGCCACGACGGGAGAGACGATTGACTATCAGGGTTGACCGCAGGACGGCGCTGGGGCTCGGCACGATGGCCACCGCCGGCACCGTGCTCGGCACGGCCGCCCCGGCCGCCGCCGCGAGCGGCGGGACCGGGTCGGAGCTCGACGCCGAGGCCGCCACCACGCCGGAGCGGGTCGCCGCCCGGATCGCGCAGGCGTACGAGCGGGAGACGACGCGGGCCGGCGGGAACTGGCAGTCCTACGTCAGCGTGACGGATTCCGGCGGCGCCCCGGTGGTGGCCGTGGCGGACGACCCCGACCAGCGACTCGAGGCGTACAGCGTCAACAAGATCGCGGTGGCCACCGCCGTGCTCGACAAGGTCGACCGCGGCCTGCTCACCCTCGACCAGCGGCTGGAGGTGACCGCCGCGATCGTGGTGCCGGGCGGTGACGGCATCTTCAGCCTCGACAACGCCTACCCCAGCTCGGTCACGCTCGGGCATGCCCTCGCGGCCCTGCTGACCGTCTCCGACGACACCGCGGTCCGACTCAGCGGCCTGGTCTGCCCCGCCGCCGAGCTGAACGACATCCTGGTCGCCAAGGGCTTCCCGAACACCCAGGTCGAGCCGGTGGCCAACCCGAACCGCTTCTTCCTCGGCACCAGCACCCCGCGGGAGACCCACGAGCTGCTGCGCGCACTGGTGGCCGGCACGGTGCTCTCGCCGTCGTCCACGGAATTCCTGCTCGGCCTGCTGCGCTCCCCCATCGCGTTCACCGACGGCATCCGGCGCACCATGTCGTCGCAGGAGCGGGCCCGGGTCGCCACCAAGGCGGGCTGGTTCGGCACGGCACGCCACGAGGCGGGCATCATCTTCGACTCGGCCGGCGCCGCGGTCCTGACCTACGCGCTCTTCGCCGACGGCCAGGCCGGCGCCGACGACTTCGGCGCCACCCACCCCGCCGTGCAGGCCCGCGCCCGACTCGGCCGGTTCATGATGAACGCCACCGCGCGGCTCACCGGCAGCGGCCGACCGCACCAACCCGGCCCCCGGCTGCCGAGCAACGGCGGCTGAACACCCCGACGACACGCCGCGCTCCCCGAGATCGGGGAGCGCGGCGGCGTTCGGTGGCTGTTTCCGGTGAGCAGCGCCGGGCGGGGTAGTTACCGTGTAATGCGGGAGAGCCGGAGGGGACGGGCATGCGCGACGCGGCGGAACGACGGGAACTGGAACGCTCGTCCGGGCGGCGGCTGGGTGGGATGGCCGGCCTGGCGGCGCTGACCGGGCTCGCCTGGGCCGCCCGCGACGTGCCGTTGGCGCTGGGCGGCCGGCTCACCGGCCCCCGGGCCGAACGGGCGGCGCGGTCACCGCAGTTCCGCGACGGCACCTTCCACAACCCACCGGACGCCCGCTCGGCGACGGCCGAGCCGGGGCGCAACCTGCTCTGGGAGCTCTTCTTCGGCAAGCAGAAGCGCCGGCCGAGCGCGCCCGTGCCGCTGCTGCGTCCGCCCGCCGCGCCCACGGACGCCGAGCCCGGCCGGGAACTCAACGTGATCTGGTACGGCCACGCCTCGGCACTGGTCGAGATCGAGGGCCGGCGGGTGCTGCTCGACCCGGTCTGGAGCGAACGCTGCTCGCCGTCGGCGGTGGTCGGCCCCCGCCGGCTGCACGAGCCCCCCGTCCGGCTCGACGAACTGCCCGCCCTGGACGCGATCCTGATCTCCCACGACCACTACGACCACCTCGACCTGCCCACCGTGCGCGCGCTGCTGGCCCGCCAGGACGCGCCGTTCGTGGTACCGCTCGGGGTCGGCGCGCACCTCGACCGCTGGGGGGTGCCGGCCGAGCGGATCATCGAGTTGGACTGGTCGGAGAGCCACCGGGTGGGCGACCTGACGCTCACCGCCACCGCCGCTCAGCACTTCTCCGGCCGAGGGCTGCGCCGGGACGGGACGCTCTGGAGCTCCTGGGTGATCGCGGGCGAGCAGCGCCGGGTCTTCTACACCGGCGACTCCGGCTACTTCGCCGGCTACGCCGCCATCGGCGCCGAGCACGGCCCCTTCGACGTGACGCTGATGCAGATCGGCGCGTACGACCGGGCCTGGCCGAGCATCCACATGTACCCGGAGGAGGCGGTCGCCGCCCACCTCGACCTGCGTGGCGGCCTCTTCATCCCGGTGCACTGGGCGACCTTCAACCTCGCCCTGCACGACTGGGCCGAGCCGGTGGACCGGCTCTGGGCGGAGGCCAAGGCCCGGGACGTCCGGCTGGCGGTGCCCCGCCCAGGTGAGCGGGTGCTGGTGGACGACCCGCCACCTGTCGACGGCTGGTGGCAGGCGGTGGCCTAGAGCACGAACGCGTCGGTCCAGAGCGCCCCGGAGCGACCGGAGAGCACGTCCAGCATCGCCACCGCCTGACCGTCGGTCAGTTGTGCGACGAAGTCGATGATCGCTCGGCCCCGGGCCCGGCCGATCCGATCCGGGGTCCGCGGGTGCAGCTCCGCCTCGGCCAGCTCCACGAGATCGTGCAGCCGCCGCGGCAGGCGGGACTCCTCCTCCGGGTCGAGCAGCCACTCCCACAGCGCCTCCACCAGGGTGCCCAGCAGCCGGGCCTGCCCGCGCTGGTGCAGCGCCAGGTCGGGGCGGGCCAGCACGAACCGGTGGTGCACGAACTTGAGCACCTGCACCTCGTGCCACTGCGCCGGGGCGAGCAGCACGTGACCGGAGCGAACCGCCGGGCTCCCGGTCACGGTGACCGCCTCGACGAACCGGGTGGACCACCGGGCGGAGAAGCGGGCCACGTACTGCTCGGCCTCGATCGAGCCGTCGAAGGGCAGCGCGAGCAGCCCGTCCACCAGCTCCTCCCGGACATGCTCGACCGCCGCCGCGAAGGCGTCGTCGTCGGCCACCCAGGCGTCCTTGCGGTGCAGTTGCCGGCGGAGCCGCTCGATCGCCGCGCCGGGTCGGCGGGCCGCCGTGGCCAGTGCCGCGTCGGTGATCGCCCGGAAGTGCCCGGCCTCCCGCTGCCAGGCCATCAGCTCGGCGGAGACCGCGCCCTGCTGGAGCACGCCGACCCGGTAGAAGTCCTCGACGTCGTGGATGGCGTACGCGATGTCGTCGGCGGTGTCCATCACGGACGCCTCGACGGTCTGCTGCCAGTCCGGAATCCGGCCCGCGAAGGGCTCCCGGGCCTGCCGAAGGTCGTCGATCTCGGTCCGGTACGCGCCGAACTTCGCCGACCCGCTCTCCGCGTCGCCCGGCGGTGGGGTCGCCCCGCGCGGCGGCGGGTGCATCAGCCGTGGGTGCGGGTCCGGGTGGTCGAGCCGGGTCCACGGATACTTCAGCATGGCGGCCCGCACCGCCGCGGTGAGGTCGAGGCCGGTGGTGGCCGCGCCGCGGATCTCGGTGCTGGTGACGATCCGGTACGACTGCGCGTTGCCCTCGAAACCGTCGGTGAGCCCGAGCCGCTCCCGGGCCAGCCGGTCCAGGACCCGCTCCCCGAGGTGCCCGAAGGGCGGGTGGCCCAGGTCGTGGGCGAGCGCGGCCGCCTCCACCACGTCCGGGTCGCAGCCGCCCAGCCGGTCCAGCAGCTCACGCCGGCCCGCCTCGGCGGTGAGCCGTTCGGCGATCGCCCGAGCCACCTGGGCGACCTTCAAGCTGTGCGTGAGCCGGTTGTGCACCAGCAGACCGGAGCCGACCGGACTGATCACCTGGGTGACCCCGCCGAGGCGGGCGAAGAACGGCGAGGCCACGATCCGGTCGCGGTCGGCCCGGAACGGGCTGGCCGCGAGGTCGCCGAGGGCGCGGGCGCTGCCCCCGAAGAGCCGCCGCGCCCGGGCGTCCGCAGGTGGTTCCATGATCGCCACGCTAGCGCGGCAGAATGCTGGGCGGAAACCACACCCGAAGGCGGATCGACATCGTGACCCTCACTGTTCATCAGCGGATCGCCGAGGAGCTCGGCGTGGCCGAGCGGCAGGTACGGGCGGCCGTGGAGCTGCTCGACGGCGGCGCCACCGTTCCGTTCATCGCCCGCTACCGGAAAGAGGCCACCGGCCTGCTCGACGACACCCAGCTGCGCACGCTCGAGGAGCGGCTGCGGTACCTGCGCGAACTGGACGAGCGCCGGGCGGCGGTGCTGGAGTCGATCCGCGGCCAGGGCAAACTGGACGAGGCGCTGGAAGCGCAGATCATGGCGGCCGACTCGAAGTCCCGCCTGGAGGACATCTACCTACCGTACAAGCCGAAGCGGCGCACCCGCGCGCAGATCGCCCGCGAGGCCGGCCTGGAGCCGCTCGCCGAGGCGCTGCTCACCGACCCGACGCAGGACCCCGGGGCCGCGGCGGCCGGCTATGTCGACGCGGAGAAGGGCGTCGCCGACGCCGCCGCCGCGCTGGACGGCGCGCGGGCCATCCTCATCGAGCGGTTCGCCGAGGACGCCGACCTGATCGGCACGCTGCGCGAGCAGATGTGGTCGCGGGGCCGACTCGTGTCCCGGGTACGCGACGGACAGGAGTCGGCCGGGGCGAAGTTCGCCGACTACTTCGACTTCGCCGAGGGGTACCCGACGCTCCCGTCGCACCGGATCCTCGCGATGTTCCGCGGCGAGAAGGAGGGCGCGCTCGACCTGACGATGGAGCCGGAGGAGGTCGGCGAGGCCGACGCCGTGCCGACCGGCCCCAGCCGGTACGAGGCGGCGATCGCCGGCCGGTTCGGCGTGAGCGACCAGGGCCGGCCGGCCGACAGGTGGCTCACCGACACGGTCCGCTGGGCCTGGCGTACCCGGATCCTCATCCACCTCGGGGCGGACCTGCGGACGCGGCTGTGGCAGGCCGCCGAGGAGGAGGCCGTACGGGTCTTCGCCACCAACCTGCGTGACCTGCTGCTCGCCGCCCCCGCCGGCGCCCGTCCGACGATGGGCCTCGACCCGGGTCTGCGTACCGGGGTGAAGGTCGCCGTGGTCGACGCCACCGGCAAGGTGGTCGCCACCGACACGATCTACCCGCACGAGCCGCGCCGGCAGTGGGACGCCTCCATCGAGACCCTCGCCCGGCTGGCCGGGGCACACGGGGTGGAACTGGTGGCGATCGGCAACGGCACCGCCTCACGGGAGACCGACAAGCTGGCCGGTGATCTGATCAAGCGGTTCCCGCAGCTCAAGCTCACCAAGGTGATGGTCTCCGAGGCTGGCGCGTCGGTGTACTCCGCGTCCGCGTACGCGGCCCAGGAGCTGCCCGGAATGGACGTCTCGCTGCGCGGCGCGGTCTCGATCGCCCGGCGTCTCCAGGACCCGCTCGCCGAACTGGTGAAGATCGACCCACGCTCGATCGGGGTCGGCCAGTACCAGCACGACCTCTCCGAGGTGAAGCTCTCCCGGTCGCTGGACGCGGTGGTGGAGGACTGCGTGAACGGCGTCGGGGTGGACGTCAACACGGCGTCGGCGCCCCTGCTCACCCGCGTGTCGGGCATCGGCGCGGGGTTGGCCGAGAACATCGTGCTGCACCGGGACGCCAACGGCCCGTTCCGCACCCGAACCGACCTGAAGAAGGTGCCGCGGCTCGGCCCGAAGGCGTTCGAGCAGTGCGCGGGCTTCCTGCGGATCCCCGACGGGGACGACCCGCTGGACACCTCCAGCGTGCACCCGGAGGCGTACCCGGTGGTGCGCCGGATCCTGGCCAGCACGGGCCAGGACGTGCGGTCGCTGATCGGGAAGTCGACGATCCTGCGTGGGCTCACGGCCACGGACTTCGTCGACGACACGTTCGGCCTGCCGACCGTCACCGACATCCTCGCCGAGCTGGAGAAGCCGGGACGGGATCCCCGGCCCGAGTTCCGTACCGCCGCCTTCGCCGAGGGCGTGGAGAAGATCGGCGACCTGCAGCCCGGCATGATCCTCGAAGGTGTCGTCACCAACGTGGCCGCCTTCGGGGCCTTCGTCGACGTCGGCGTGCACCAGGACGGCCTCGTCCACGTGTCGGCGATGTCCCGCACGTTCGTGAAGGACCCGCGCGAGGTGGTCAAGTCCGGCGACGTGGTCAAGGTGAAGGTGCTCGACGTCGACGTACCGCGCAAGCGGATCTCGCTGACCCTGCGGCTCGACGACGAGCCCGGCGCCGGTGCGGGCCGGGGTGACGGCGGCGGTCGCGGCGGCCAGGGCGGCGCCCCCCGTGGCGGCGCCCCTCGCGGCGGTGCCCCTCGCGGCGGTGCCCCTCGCGGCGGCGGTCAGGGCGAGCGGGGCGGCGCACGCGGTGGCCAGGGTGACGCCCGCGGTGGCCAGGGTGACGCCCGCGGTGGCCAGGGCGAGCGGGGCGGCGCACGCGGTGGTCAGGGCGGCGCGCGCGGTGGCCAGGGCGAGCGGGGTGGTGCGCGGCAGGGTCGCGGCGCCCCGGCGCCGGCCAACAGCGAGATGGCGGAGGCGCTGCGCCGCGCCGGGCTGGCCTGAGCCGGGGACCGAGGCGGAGTCGGGCGGGCCCGGCGCGGACCCAGTCGGGCCCAGCGCGGACCCAGTCGGGCCCAGCGCGGACCCAGTCGGGCCCAGCGCGGAGTCAGTCGTGCCCGGCGCGGGGTCAGGCGGGCACAGCGCAGACCCAGCGTGGAGTTGAGCGGACCCAGGCGGCCGCCGGGCGCAGACTCACGCGGGCCGGGCGTCCGGTGGATGGGCGACCCGACCATCCACCGGGCGCCCGGCTGGGCTCGGCCGTCGAGGGGGGCTTGCACGACAGCGCCCCGCTCGGCGGCCGCGTCCCCGCGGCGCTTCCGCCGACCCGCGGAGGCGGCGGAAGGTTGTGCTTCGGGCGTCCTTTGGAACTGATGTCGTTCTCGCATCAGGCGATGACGCAGACGACTCAGCTCCATAGCGACCTGATACCTGATACCTGACACCGCCGTTGACCGACCAGCTCCGTCACCAGGCACCAGGCACCAGGCACCAGGCACCAGGCACCAGGCGATGCTGCACATTCCTGGCGGCTCCGCCCACGCCCGACGGGGCCGCACCGTCCTCGGCATCGCACGGCTCCGCACCGCACCGCGCCCACGCGGCGACACGGCACCGCACCGCACCGACCGTGGAGGGCCTGCGGGCACAGCCGCGCGGGCACCGCGCTGGCGGTGGGCCGGAGCGGGGACCTGCCGGGGGCGCCCGGGCGGCGGGTGGGCGTACCGTCGGGGCGTGAGCGGCGACGACGGCCTGGACTTTGCGCAGCGGCAACGGCGGGCGGCCCGGGTCCACGCGGAGGCCGACGCCCGGCGGCGCGCGGCTGAGCACGCGGAAGCCGCGGAGATCGTGGCCTGGTTCGTGACCGAGGCGGAGCGGCGGGGCCTGCGACCGACCCCGCTGACCGCCCGCTCCTACGCTGGCCGGGGCAGGTACCGGACACGGCTCACCGGCTGGTACGTGGACCGGGCGCGGACCCGGGCGGTCGACGTCGACGGGCGGTGGCACCTGCTGACCGTGCCGGGTGGGCTGCGAGCTCGGCTGCTCGGCGCCGAGCCCGAACCCGGCACGCCACCGCTGATCGTCGGCGAGGGCGGGCGCGACGGGGAGTCGATCCCGCTGCGGACCTTGCTCAGCCGGCGGTTGGACGCCGGGAACGACGAGCCAGGTTCCACCACCAGAGCTGCTGCACGGCGAGCGTGAGCAGCCCCGCCAACACGATCGCGCAGAGATTGATCACTAGCTGGAGCGCGGAGCCGGAGGCCTCGTCCCACACCCCATAGGCAGCGGCGACCGCGACGTTGGCGGCGGCCGGCACGGTCGTCACGGAGATCAGCAGCCCGACCAGGCTGCCCGACTTCTTCGAGGTGAGCGAGAGCATGCCGGCCACGCCGGCGAGCAGGCCCACCACCCAGGAGAGCGCGTCGGGTCGCCAGATGAAGTCGGTCAACGGGCGCTCCACCAGCAACATCTGCCGATCGACCAGGCCAGCGGCGGTCAGCGCCCAGGTGCTGACCGCCGTCGCCACCACGGCAGCGAGGAAACCCACCAGCAGGGCCAGCAGCGACCTGCCGATGGTGCCCGGCCGGCGGCGCAGCAGCCCGACGCAGAGCGCCGCGAGCGGGCCGAACTCCGGACCGACCACCATCGCGCCGACCACAAGGATCGGCTGATCAAGCAACACGCCGATCCCGGCGATCATGGTAGCCACGATGATCAGGACCAGGGAAGGTTCCCGAGAGCTCGGTCTGCTCACCGGTCTTCGCCGCGATCTCGTCCCAGACCACCGCGTCGGCGCCGCTACCGGGCGCCTTCTTCGCGGCCTGATCGGCAGCCGCCGAGATGCTCAGCTCGACGTCGTCGGCGGCGATCCCGCCGGTCGCCTCAACGCCGAGCAGTTACAGACCCTGAAGGACGTGGTCGGCGCTCTCCCGGACGACATCGCAGAGGATCAAGTCACCGGCGGGCTGACGGGCGGCGCCCGGTATCACCGCCAGATGGGTCACCCCCGGCTCGGCGGAGAGCAGATCGGCAACCGCGGCCGACTGGTCCGGCGCAGCGATCACTCTCAGATGCAGCACGTTCCCCCCCCTCGCCCGACCGGCCAGCCTGCTCCGCCCGTCCGGCCGTCCCTTCTCTGCCGCTCAGCCCGGTGATCCTACGAAGGCGCATCGGTGGCGGAGTTGGCCGTGTCCAGCTGAGCCGTTTCAAGGTTGATGGGGCGTAGCAGACTGACTGTCGCTATTCGACCCCACTGCGAAGTCTGAGCCTGATAGAACTGCTTAGACGCTTTGTCCCGAATTGTCCCTTGGAGGCCGAGCGGTGCCCGTACCCCAGACCGTTATCGCTCCGCCGCGCCCAGCTCGGAGCCGGCCCTACGATCGGGCCAAGCGACTGCTGGACGTGCTCGGCGCGGCGATCCTGCTCGTGCTCAGCGCGCCACTGATGGTGCTGGTGACGCTGCTGGTCGCCACCTCCCTCGGGCGGCCGGTGCTCTTCCGGCAGTGCCGCCCGGGCCGCGACGGCGCCCCCTTCGTGCTGGCGAAGTTCCGAACCATGCACCCGCCCGCCGCGAATCGTGGCCCGTTGGGCGACGGCGACCGGTTGACCCCACTTGGCCGCTGGCTGCGCGCGACCAGTCTGGACGAACTACCCACCCTCTGGAACGTGCTGCGCGGGGAGATGAGCCTCGTCGGCCCCCGGCCGCTGCTCCCCGAGTACCTGGAGCGCTACTCCGCCCGGCAGGCCCGCCGGCACGAGGTACGGCCGGGCGTCACCGGCCTCGCGCAGGTCCGCGGCCGCAACGGCCTGGACTGGGACGAGAAGCTCGACCTCGACGTGCGGTACGTGGACAGCCGCAGCCTCCGAGTCGACCTGTCGATCCTCACCGCGACCGTGCTCACCGTGCTCCGCCGGGACGGCATCAACGCCGCGGGGAGCGCGACCGCCCACGAGTTCCTCGGCGCGCACGGCCGGCCGACGCCGGCGCAGCGGGACCGGACAGCGGTATGACGAGCCAGACGGTCCACCTCTCACCGCCCGACGTCGGGCCGCTGGAGGAGTCGTACCTGATCGAGGCGCTGCGCTCGGGCTGGGTGGCACCCGCCGGCCCCGCCCTCCAGGCGTTCGAGGGCGAGGTCGCCGCGCGGGTCGGCACGGCCGGCGCGGTCGCCGTCAGCTCGGGCACGGCCGCCCTGCACCTGGCCCTGCTCGGAGTCGGCGTCGGCCCCGGCGACGTGGTCGTCGTACCCACGCTGACCTTCATCGCCACCGCCAACGCGGTGCGGTACATCGGCGCGCGTCCGGTCTTCGTGGACTGCGACGCGCAGACCGGCAACGTGGACGTGGGACTCGTCGCCGACCTGCTGCGCCAGCTGCGCTCGCGGGGCGAGCGCGTGGGCGCGGTGATCCCGGTGGACATGTTCGGCAGCTGCGCCGACTACGCGGGGTTGGAGCCGCTCTGCGCGGAGGCCGGCGTGCCGCTGGTCGAGGACGCCGCCGAGGCGCTCGGCGCGAGCTACCGGGGCAGGTCGGCCGGCTCCTTCGGGCAGGTCGGTGCGATCTCCTTCAACGGCAACAAGATCATGACCACCTCCGGCGGCGGGATGCTGGTCTCCGACGACGCCGCCCTGCTCGCCCGGGCCCGGCACCTCTCGACCCAGGCCCGGGAGCCCACGCCGTACTACGAGCACCGGGAACTCGGCTACAACTACCGGCTGAGCAACCTGCTCGCCGCGCTCGGCCGCGCCCAACTGGTCCGCCTGGACGGGATGATCGGCCGACGGCGGCAGCTGCGCGACCGGTACGCCAAGCTCTTCGCTCCGCTGCCGGGCGTACGGCTACTCGGCACCGAGGACTCCGACTCGAACTGCTGGCTCACCGTCATCACTGTCGACCCGGAGCGCTCCGGCTGGCGGGCCGCCGACCTGGCCGCCCACCTGGCCCGCCACGACATCGAGACCCGGCCGGTGTGGAAGCCGATGCACCTGCAACCGGTCCACGTCGGCGCGGAGAGCCTGCTGAGCGGCGCGGCGGAGCAACTCTTCGCGCACGGGCTCACCCTGCCCAGCGGCAGTGCCCTGAGCGAGCCGCAGGTCGCCCGGGTGTTCGCCGCGATCGACGAGTTCCTCGCCATGAGCGCGGGAGGGCCGGCGGCGTGACGCTCGACCTGGTGGTGGTGGGTTGCGGTGGGCACGGTCGCGAGGTGGTCACCATCGTCCGGGCCGTCAACGAGGCCGCCGAGCGGCCACTTTGGCGGCTACTCGGCGTCGTCGACGACCAGCCCAGCGAGGTGAACCTGAAGCGGCTGCAGCGGCTCGACGTGCCGTACCTCGGCGGGATCGACCGGCTGCGGGACGCGCCGGGCGAGCTGCACCACGTGATCGGCATCGGCGACCCGCAGGTCCGGCGCACGGTCGGCAGGCGGATCGACGGCTACGGCACGCCCGCCGCGAGCCTCGTGCATCCGGACGCGACGATCGGCGCGGACGCGCGATGCGGGCCCGGTCTCCTGGCCTTCCCGGGGGCGCGGGTCACCACGAACGTCACCGTCGGCCGGCACGTCCACCTCAACCAGAACGCCACGGTGGGCCACGACTGCACCTTCGCCGACTACGTCTCGGTGAACCCGCTCGCCGCCGTCTCCGGTGAATGCCACCTGGCGGAGGGCGTACTGGTCGGCACCACGGCCGCGGTGCTCCAGGGGTTGCGTATCGGCCGGGACAGCACCGTCGGGGCCGGCGCCTGCGTGGTGCGGGACGTGCCCGACCGGGCGGTGGTCAAGGGCGTACCGGCCCGCTGACCGACGGCCGGATCGGCTCGACGATCAGTCCGGCGAAGATGAAAACGCCCAAACCGGTACGGATGGTATGCAACAAGGACAAGGGTAGGGATTCCTTCTGCCGTGCGGTGGGAGCGGTCGGAAGACGAACAGGAGCCATTACATGCCGCAGGACACAGCGAGCATCGAACGCACGGACCAGCGGACCCGCCGGAGCATGGCTCGGCGTCGCACCGCGGGGTTCCTCGCCACCGACACCACGGCGTGGGTGGGCGGCTTCATCACGGCCGTCTGGACCCGGTACGAGTTCCAACTCCCCCCGTCGCAGCTCAGCCGGGCCGCGATCATCGGGGTGGGCGCCGCCGTCATGTACGTGGCGGTGGCGGCGCTGCGTCGCCTCTACAGCGGACGGCACCCTCTCGGCAGCCTTCAGGAGGTACAGGGCGTCGCGGGCACCACCATCACGACCGCCGGGATCGTGCTGCTCGGCCTCCTCCCCTCCGCCGACCGGCCGGTGCCGGCGAGCACGCCGCTGGTGGGTGGCGCGTTGGCCCTGCTCTTCATGCTCGGCGCGCGCTTCGCGTACCGCCACCGGCGTGACCTGGCCATGCGGCCGGACGTCCGGTCGTCGACGCCGGTGCTGCTGTTCGGCATGGGCGATGCCGGGCAGGGTCTGCTCCGCGCGATGCTCAGCGATCCGCGCGGCCGGTACCTGCCGGTCGGCGCGCTCGACGACGACCCGGACAAGCGCGACCTGCGCGTCGGCGGGGTGCGCGTGCTCGGCGGGCGACAGGACGTCGCGGCGGCGGTCCGGCGTACCGGCGCGAACTCCGTCATCTTCTCGGTGGCCAACGCCGATGCCGCGCTGATCCGCGAGATCCGCGAGGCGACCCTCCCGACCGGGGCCGCGTTCAAGGTGCTGCCCCCGGTACGGGACCTGGTCGACCACCGGATCACCGTCACCGACGTACGTGACGTGCAGATCAGCGACCTGCTCGGCCGCCGGCAGGTGGTCGGCGACCTCTCCCTGAGCACGAACGGCCTGACCGGTCGGCGGATCCTGGTCACCGGCGCGGGCGGGTCGATCGGCTCCGAACTCTGCCGCCAGGTGATGAAGGCCGACCCGGGCGAGCTGATGATGCTGGACCGGGACGAGTCCGCCCTGCACGGCCTGCAGATGTCGCTCTCCGGCAAGGCCATGCTGGACGGGCCGGAGCTGATCCTCGCCGACCTTCGCGACGACGAGCGCATCCGCCGGATCATCCGGGAACGCCGGCCCGAGATCATCTTCCACGCGGCGGCGCTCAAGCACCTCACGCTCCTCCAGCGCCACCCCGGTGAGGCGGTCATGACGAACGTCTGGGGCACCCTGTCGGTGCTGGACGCCTGTCAGGACGTGGCGAAGTTCGTGAACATCTCCACGGACAAGGCGGCCGACCCGATCAGCGTGCTCGGCTACTCGAAGCGGATCACCGAGCGGTTGACCGCGCACGCCGCCTCCCGGTTCCCGGGAACCTTCCTCAGCGTCCGGTTCGGCAACGTGCTGAGCAGCCGAGGCTCCGTGGTGACCGCCTTCCAGCGGCAGATCGAGGCCGGGAAGCCGCTGACCGTCACCCACGCGGAGGTGACCCGCTACCTGATGACCGTGCAGGAGGCCGTGCACCTGGTGCTACAGGCCGCCGAGATCGGGCGTGACGGCGAGGCCCTGGTGCTGGACATGGGTGAGCCGGTCCGGATCGCCGATCTGGCCCGCCAGATGGCCGAGCAGGCGGCCAGCGCCGTGCCGATCGTCTACACCGGGCTGCGCCCCGGTGAGAAGCTGCACGAGGACCTCTTCGGCACCGGTGAGGTCGACACCCGGCCGTTCCACCCCCTGGTGTCGCACGTCGCCGTGCCCGCCCTGGACCCGATGGAGGTCAGCGGGCTCGACCCGTACGCCGAGCCGGCGAAGGTGATCGAGCAGCTCACGCTCCTCTCCGCCCAGCCGGTCGGGCCGATCGTGGACAACCCGGTCGACGTACGGCTGTCGTCGCGCTGAGAGCCGGTCCCGCCGCCTCCCGGGCGACCGTCGACACGCCGGCCCGGTGCGGCGCTTCGGCGAGCGTGGCGTTTGAATCGAAACTCTAAAATGCGGCGGTGGGATCAGTCGCATTTCACCTGGACGGTCTGACCAAGGACTTCTCCGGCCGGCTCGCCGCAGACGCCGTGACGTTGCGGGTGCCGGCCGGCTCCCTCACCGGGCTCGTCGGGCCCAACGGCGCCGGCAAGACCACGTCGCTGGCGATGGCGGTGGGGCTGCTGCGCCCCGATTTCGGCACCGCGTACGTGCACGGCGTCGACGTCTGGGCCGAACCGGTACGCGCCAAGGCGATGCTTGGCGTGCTGCCGGACGGTCTCGCCCTGCCCGAGCGGCTGACCGGCGGCGAGTTGCTGCACTACTGGGGTCTGCTCCGCGGGATGCCGCCGGCCGCCGTCCGGGACCGGGCTCGTGAGCTGCTCAGCGTGCTGGAGCTGGACGAGGCCGAGGAGCGGGGCGTCCTGGTCGTCGAGTACTCCACCGGCATGCGCAAGAAGATCGGCCTGGCGACCGCGCTGCTGCACAACCCGAAGGCGCTGGTGCTCGACGAGCCGTTCGAGGCGGTCGACCCGGTCTCGGCCCGGGTGCTGCGGCGCATCCTGCGCCGCTTCGTCGCCGCCGGCGGGGCGGTGGTGATCTCCTCGCACGTGATGGGTCTGGTCGAGGAGCTCTGCGACCGAGTCGCGATCATCGCCGGGGGGCGGGTGCTGGTCGACGGCACCCTCGACGAGGTACGCGCCGGCGCGCGCCTCGAGGACGTCTTCGTCGAGCTGGTCGGCGAGCGCGCGGCGGCGGAGGGGGAGCTGGCGTGGTTGGGCAGCTGATCCGCCTGACCTTCACGATCCGCCGGCACAGCCCGAGCCTCCGGCGCACCTGGGGGATCGTCCTCGGGAGCGCCGCCGTCGCCGCGACCTGGGCGGCGCTGCTCCTCGCCAGGCCGGGCGCCCGCAGCGACGTACTGACCCTGGTGTTGATCGGCTGGTTCGTGGGCTGGCTGGTGGGGCCGGTGCTCGCCTCGGGGGCGGCCGTGCTGCGTCCCGAGTACTTCACCCTGCTGCCGTTGCCGCGGCGTCGGCTGGCGGTGGGCCTGTTCGCCTCCGCGTTCGTCGGGGTCGGCGGCGCGGTGACCGCACTCGCCACCCCCGCGCTGATCGGTCACGGGGTCCGTTCGGGCTCGGCGCTCGCCGCCCTGGTGGCCCTCCCCGGCGCGCTGCTCTTCCTGGTCCTCTGCGTGGCGGTCTCCCGCACGGTCTACGCCCTGCTCGGTGCGGCGATGCGCACGCACGTCGGGGTGGAGATCGCGGCCGTGCAGTACGGCCTGCTCATCGCCACCCTGATGGTCGGCTGGCTGATCGTCTCACCGGTCCTCAACGCGGTCCCGCGCCTGCTCGACGAGGGTCTGCCCGGCACGGCGATGAGCACCGTGCTCTCCTGGACCCCGGCCGGCTGGCCGGTACGCGCGGTCGAGGCGGCGGGCGCCGGTGACCTCGCCGGCGCGGCGGCCTGGCTCGGGTTGCTCGCCGGCGCCACCGCACTCGCGGTCGGCGCGGCGGTGGCGCTGCTCACCCCCTACGTGGGCAACCGCACGAGGCGGCGACGCCGGGCCCCGCTCGGCACACGGGTGCTCGCCCGGCCGGGGCTGCTACCGGGCAGCGAGCTCGGCGCCGTCGTCGGCAAGGAGCTGCGTTCCTGGTGGCGGGACCCGTGGCGGAGCCTGGAGATCCGCACGTCGATCTGGTTCGGGCTGTTCCTCGCGGGCTACGGCTTTATCGCCGGTGTCCCGCAGATCGCCGTCCTCGCCGGGGCCGGCGTCGCGCTGATGGTCGCGCTCAGCGGCGCCAACCTCTACGGCCAGGACGGTACGGCGCTGTGGCAGCTCGTCGTGGCACAGCATCCCCGGGCGATCCGGGCCGACGTGCGCGGACGCCAGCTCGGGCTGATCGCGTACTTCGGGCTGCCCGCGCTGCTGCTCTCCGGCGTCATGATCGTCCTGACCGGCGGTCACCACCTGACGCTGCCCGTCTTCGCCGGCCTGGTGGCGCTGATCGGCGCCGGCAGCGGGGTCGCGGTCCTGATGTCGGTGCTGGGGGTCACCCCCGGCGTCGACCCGCATCGCCGGGTCAACGCCACCGACGCCGGGGAGAACCCGTTCGTCATCCAGGTCGCCATGTGGTTGGCGGGCACGCTGGCGGCGCCCACCGTGGTCGCGGCCGTCTTCCTGGCGACCGAACCGGGGTGGCTGCCCGGCTGGTTCCCCGCCGCGACGGTGGCCATCGCCGTGCTGAACGCCGTCGTCGCGTTCTGGGGGCTCGGCGCGCTCGCCGTCCGCCAGCTCACCAACCGCCTGCCGGAGACCTTCGCCCGGCTCCGCTACCCGGGTCTGGCCCGGCCACGGACCGGTGCCGGCTGGCTCGACTGGTTCGCCGGTCAGGCCGAGACCGAGGCGGTGAAGGCCGCCGCGGCGAAGGCCAAGTCGGGCCGCTGAGTGTCCACCGGAGACTTCCGGGCAGTCGCCGTTCAGAGGGAACGGCGACTGCCCGACCTCTGCAGTACCGGCAGTCAGCGGCGGATGCCCGCCCAGTCGTGGTGCCGGCGGACGGTGGAGAGGATGAAGTCGACGACGCGGCGGGACGTGTCGGGGATCCGGTAGTCGGCCGGGCAGGGCACTCCCTGCGCGGCGACCTGGTCCACGGTGACCTGCACCGCCTCCACGACGCCTTCCGGGTCGAGCCCGGTCATGATGATGCCGCCGGCGTCGAGCGCCTCGGGCCGTTCGATCGACTCCCGCAGGGTGACCGCGGGGAAGCCGAGGATCGCCGCCTCCTCGCTGATCGTTCCGCTGTCTGAGAGCGTGCAGAAGGCCCGGGTCTGCAGGTGCACGTAGTCGATCAGACCGAACGGCTCGTGGAAGGCGATGTCCTCCAGCGCGTCGGCGTCGGGCGCCAGCGCCTCCAGCCGCTTGCGCGTACGCGGATGTGTGGAGACCAGCACCGGGTGGCCCCAGCGGTCGTGGACGGCCCGGAGACAGTCCAGCAGCAGCTGCAGCCGGGCCGGCGAGTCCACGTTCTCCTCGCGGTGCGCGCTGACCATGAAGTAGCGGCCCGGTTCGAGTTCGAGCTGCCGCAGGATGGTCGAGGCGGCGATCTCCGCCCGGTAGTGCTCCAGCACCTCGCGCATGGGTGAGCCGGTGTGCAGGACTCGCCGCGGGTGAAGCCCTTCGGCGAGCAGGTTGCGCCGGGCGTGCTCGGTGTAGACAAGGTTGAAGTCGGCGACGTGGTCGACCAGCCGGCGATTGGTCTCCTCCGGCACGTTCAGGTCGAAGCAGCGGTTGCCGGCCTCCATGTGGTAGACCGGCACCCGCATCCGCCGGGCCATCAGCGCGGCGATGCAGCTGTTCGTGTCACCGAGCACCAGCAGCGCGTCCGGCCGGTACTCGGCGATGGCGGCCTCCACCCCGACGAGCACACCGCCCAGCACCCGGCCGAGCGACGACGTGTCGACGCGCAGGAACCGGTCCGGCGTGCGCAGCCGCAGTTCGGTGAAGAAGACGTCGGAGAGGGTGGTGTCCCAGTTCTGTCCGGTGTGCACCAAAAGGTGGTCGACCGTGTCGTCGAGCCGGGAGATCACCCGCGACAGTCTGATGATCTCCGGTCGGGTGCCGACCACCGTCATGATCCGGGTCATGCCCGTCCCCTCTGTGCTGCCGCCTTGGTCAAAATGTCCTCGAACTGGTCGACGCCCACCCGCAGCGACATCCGCTCCTGATAGACCTGCCGGGCCCGTCGTCCCATCTCCTGGCGTACGGCCGCGGGCAGGGCGGCTGCCTCGGTGAAACGTTCGGCGAGCGCCCGCCAGTCCTCTGGGGGGCAGGTGAGGCCGACGTCGGTCGACCGGACCAGCGCGGCGGTGTCGCCGGCCACCGAGGCGATAACCGGGGCGCCGCAGGCGAGCGCGGCCTGCAGCTTCGACGGGACGGCGGCGCGCAGGGCGGGCACGTCGCGCAGGCAGAGCAGCTGCCACTGCGCGGCCGCGTAGAGGTCGGCCATCTCGTCGGCCGGTCGCCGGCCGACGAAGCGGACGTTCTCGGCGCCGAGCTCGGCCGCGAGCCGACGGGCGCGGTCCTCGTCCGCCCCGGAGCCGACCAGCACCAGGTCCATCCGGTCCCGTACGGCGGCCGCCGCCCTGATGGCCGTCTCGAGGCCTTGGAGCAGGCCGAGATTCCCGGCGAACATCACCGTGCAGCGGCCTCGGTGGCCGAGCACCGCGCGGGCCTCGTCGGTGGCCGGGACCGGGCGGAAGAGCACGTCGTCGGTCCAGTTCCAGACCACCCGGACCTTGGCCGGGTCGGCACCGCGCGCCACCACCCGTTCGGCCATCGTCGGCGAGATCGCCACGATGCTGTCCGCCGAGCGGTACGTCCGGCGCATCAACCCACCGAGAATCCGCTCCAACGCGCGCCCGCCCCGGCCGGTGGGCGTCATGCCCGACTGCACCACCGACTCGGGCCAGAGGTCCTGCACGTGCAGCACGACCGGCGTCCGGCGCACGACGCGCGCCAGGGCCGCCGCCGCGATCGAGGTCGGCGGCGGGTGATAGACGTACGTGACGTCGACGCCGGAGAGCCACCGCACCCCGGCGGCCGCGCTGGTGACGCCGAAGGAGAGGTGACTCAACCCCCTGCGCAGGGCCGACGTGTCGTGACTCGGATAGGCGGGCACCCTGCGTACCGCCACCGCCCCGTCGGTCTCGCGGTGCCGCCAGCGTTGCCGCCAACCGGGGAAGACCCGCCCGTACGGGTAGCTCGGGAAGGTGGTGAGCACCCGCACCTCGTGTCCGCGCTCGGCCAGCCGCTGAGCCAGGTTGCCGGGGATGAAGACCCCCTCGGGCGGATACCACTGGCTGATCAGGCCGATCCTCACGCGCCGACCACCACCGGCGCGGTGTGTGCCTCCTCGACCGGCTCGGGCCAGGTGTCCGGTCGATCCGGGTCGAAGAGTTCGTTGGTCCAGAACTGGGTGAGCAGCTCGTCGGGGCCGGTGTTCACCAGCTTGTGCACCCACATGGTCGGCATGTCGATCAGCACCGGTTCGTCACCACTGACCGGGAACCGCAGCACCTCGGTGTCGCCCACGCGCCGCAGGCTGATCTCGGCCGAGCCCCGCAGCACCACGAACCGCTCCACCTTCGCGAGGTGGAAGTGCTCCCCGCGGGTGACACCGGGGCGGGTGGTGGAGCAGAACGTCTGCCCCGCGCCGCCGTGCACCTTCACGGTCTCCACCAGGGCGCCGCGGGCGTCGGCGCGTCGGGGCAGCGGAATCGGGTAGTGCGTCGGGAAGCAGTGCGACCGGTAGGTGTTGAACAACCGCACGTCGTGCCGGTCCGACAGACTCGGGACCTCACCGGTGCGGTAGGTGGTCGCCATCGCCTCGAGCCGGTCGGCCAGGCCCCGGACGCCGGTCCGCAGCGGCGGCAGGTCCGGGTCCCACGATCCGCCGGCCGGCACTCCGGCCAGCCGGGCCGCCGCGTCGGTGACGTGCACGAGCTCCAGCTCGCGATCGGCGTGCACCTCGGGCCGCCCGCCCTCGGCCAGCACTCGGCAGAACGTCGCCACCGCCGAGTTGTAGTAGGGGCGGCCGTGCTCGCCGTAGAGGTTCGGCAGGAGGAGGTCGTCGAGGGGGAGGCCGGTGTCGGCGAGGATGCCGGCCGCAGTGGCCTTCGAGTCGCCGTACGGGGTGCCGTTGCCGGCCTGCACCGAGTTGGCGAAGACCACCGATCCCGGCGGCACGGCCGCGCGGCGCAGTCCTTCGGCGAGCTGAGCGGCGAGCTGCACGTTGCCGGCCGCCACGTCGGCGGGCTCGCCCCGGTTGACCCCAGCCAGGTGCAGCACCCGGTCGACCCCGGCGACCTTGGCCGCCACCGTCGCCGGGTCCACGAGGTCCGTCCGGCTGATCACGGTCGGCGCGGGCCAGCCCAGCGCGTGCAGCAGCACTCGTACGTGCCAGCCCAGAAAACCACCGGCCCCGGTGACGGCCAGCCTCAGCACGCCAGCACCGGATCCCGCAGCGCCAGCTCAGCCCGCACCTCGGGCAGGGTCTTCAGCAGCTCGACGATCTCGGGTACGGCGAGCTGCGGCGCGTTCGACGAGTTGAACTCCTCGGTCGGCCCGTCGCCGAGCTCCCCCTCCGAGACGTAGAGCGCGTAGTTCAGGTTCCGCGCGTCCAGCGGCACCCGGAGGAACTCGTCGAAGTCCTCGGCATGCAGCAGCTCCTCCCGGCTGGCCAGCGTCTCGTCCAACTTCTCCCCGTGCCGCACGCCGATCGTGTCGAACTTGGCTGGCACGTCGAAGAGCTGGCAGATCGCCTCGCCGAGGTCGCCGATCGTGCAGGCGACGGCCTTGCGGATGAAGATGTCGCCGGGCCGGGCGTGCGCGAAGGCGTGCTCGACCAGCTCCACCGAGTCGGCCAGCGACATCAGGAAGCGAGTCATTCCCGGGTCGGTCACCGTCAGCGCCCGGCCCGCCTTGATCTGCTCGATGAAGAGCGGGATCACGGATCCACGCGAGTACATGACGTTGCCGTACCGGACGCAGGAGACGGTGGTGGCGCTGTTCGGGTTGTTCCGCGCGTGTGCCTGGGCGACCTTCTCCATCATCGCCTTGCTCATGCCCATCGCGTTCACCGGGTGGACGGCCTTGTCGGTGCTGAGCACCACGACCGAGCCGACGCCGGTGCGCTCGGCCGCCTCAATGACGTTGGCGCTGCCCAGCACGTTGGTCCGGACCGCCTCCAGCGGGAAGAACTCACACGACGGCACCTGCTTGAGGGCGGCCGCGTGGAAGACGTAGTCGATGCCCCGGCTGGCTTTGAGCACCGAGTCGTAGTCGCGCACGTCGCCGACGTGGTACCGAACCCGGTCGTCGCCGAGCACGCGGCGCATGGCGTCCTGCTTGGCCTCGTCCCGGCTGAACACCCGGACCTCGCCGACTCCCCGTTCGAGGAGACGACGCACCATGGTCTGGCCGAAGGAACCGGTGCCGCCGGTGATGAGCACGCGGCGTCCGGTGGTCGAGTAGCTCACTGACGCTCCGTTCGTTGATGGCGGCTCGCGTAGCCGTGCTGGTCACGGCCACGGTCAGAGCACAATTGCCGCAACGAGCGGGAGGCAGCGGGAGAAACGCACAGAACGGGATTAACAGCACGGCCGACGGATCCCGGAACGGTCGGGTCGAGGCAACATGCGACGAGATGACGCCGCCGACGCGTCAGCCGTTCGGTGGGCCGATCGCCAGATCTCCGGCCCGCCTCCCGGTCCGTTGTTAGAAAAGTGGCGACGCATGCCTGCCCGGACGAAGGAGCAGGTGAGCCACCCCGCCGTCAGCGACCTCCCGAGGCAAGGATGACCGCATGCCGGCCAGCCGTTCAAATCCGTTCCTCTTCGCGGCCGGTGTTGTGATCGTCGGCACCGCAGCCGGCTACGCTGGCTCGAAACCAGCACTCGCGGCGGTCATCGCGCTCGGTGCGCTCATCGCCCTCTCCGCCCGGTCGCTCGACGGGTGGCAGCGCATCTACTCCGTCGCCGTCGTGCTGATGCTCTGCGCCGCGTCCAACGTCGAGGTCCTCACCCGGTTCAGCTTCCATGCCCGCTACGTAGCCGTCGCGGCGCTCGTCGTTTGGACCTTCGTCACCGGCACACAGGGCCGGCGAAGTCTCCGCTCGCTCGGTCGGCCCGCCCGGTGGTTGATCGGTGGTCTCTGGGCGGCCGCAGCCCTCGCCGTCTGCAGCACCGCCTGGTCGGTGAACAGGATGGAGACCCTTCAGCAGAGCATCGCGCTCGGGCTCCTCGCCGCGCTGGTGCACGCGATGATCACCCGTCGCTGGGCCGACCCACGAGTGATCGGCAAGGATCTCGGCATCGCGTACGTTCTGCTGGTCCTCTGCTTCACCGCAAGCCTGGCGTACGACGTTCTCGGCGGCGAGAACTCGAGGACCTACGGCGGTCGACTCCAAGGCATCTTCGCCAACCCGAACACACTCAGCGTCCTATGCGCCATGAGCATCCCCGTCGGGTGGAGCCTCTATCGTCGATCGCAGAGACCTCTCGCCCTAGCCGGAATCGTGCCGGCCGTCGTTGCGCTGGTGTTGTCGGAGTCCCGTACCGCGCTGCTCGCCGTAGCGATTGGCGGATTCTGGGTACTCGCCCGCAGTGGGCTCGGTGCGGTGGTGCGCTGCGTCTGCGCCGTCGCGCTGGCGGCGACCGCGCTCCAACTTGTCGGCGGCTTCGGTCTGCTGCGGGGCGCCGAATGGGCGAACGGCCTCGCCGATCGGTTCACCGCCCAGGAAGGCGGCGACGTCTCCAACGGCCGCATCTTCGCCTGGCAACTGACGCTCGACTTCTGGGAAGCTCGCCCCGGCGTGGGCTACGGGTACGCGGCCGGACCCTCGCTCTTCGAGGGCACCCGGCAGTCGGACTTCTTCGACTTCCAGGGGAATTCCGTGCACAACAGCTATCTCCAGTGGGTCCTGGAACTAGGGCTTGCCGGCGCGGCAGTGCTCCTCCTGCTAGGGCTGGTATGCCTTGTGGTGGTGTTTCGGGGCGCCCTCCACGGTGTCGGGTCCGGCCTCGTCTGGCTCGTCGTCACGGGTCTGCTGGTACAGCTCACCGAATCCGCCATGTTCGGCACCGGCCAGCCTTATCCGTACCTGTTCTGGCTCGCGGTGGCGGCCGCCCTCGCCCACACCGGGCACGTCCGTCCCGCTGGGCCCCGTCACCTATGGCGACGGTGTGCCGAGGTGCCGCGTCCGACCGGTCCACGGGTCGGGGCCGTCCGGAGCGCGACAGCGCCGAACAGCGGTCGCGGGGCGGGGCGGAACCCGGTCACCGTGCACGCGTCAGGGGCCGGGCACGCCGGGCGACCTGCGTCACGCCCCGGCCGACGAGGTGGTCCGGCATCGCGCGGGAGACCCGCCAACCGATGAGCAGGATCACCGCAGCCAGTGCGAGCAGGCGCCCGCCGCCACGGACCACGTAGGTGAAGCTGCCGACCCAGACGAGATCGAACAGTCCGACGGCGGCGATGACCGCGCCGGCATAGACGCCCAGGGCGTACGGAGTGGTCAGCGGGCTGGATGACGCCCAGACCAGCAGCCGGTCGATGAATCGGACGGCAAGGCCGGTCACCGGGATCATCAGAACGAGCCCGAGCAGACCGAAGTTGTACAGCCACTCTCCGTGGGAGAGCGCCGCCGCCGAGTGGCCGGTGCCGACGAGCTCGGGCGTGAGGAACGTGACGAGATCCGCGCCGAAGCCGACGGGCTTGTCCTCCCAGATCGCCCGGGGGACGAGGCTGACTGCCGTATTGGCGAACGTCTCCCCCCATCCGCGGGGCAGCAACCCCATTCCGTTCAGGTGCAGCAACTGCGCGAACGAGTGGAGCGGACTGACCGCGGATCCGAAGCCGTCCTCATCGGCGATCACTGGTGAACCCTGGGCATCGGTGGCGCGGAGCCCGGCGAGGAACAGCAACACCGGCGCCGCACCTGCGAGAACGAGCAGCTTCGTGCGCGGCCGCTCGTCCCGATGGGCCGATATCACCAGGAGCGCGAGGGCCAACGTGCCGACGACGATCCGACCGAACCCGTTGAACAGGTAGGTGAAGTAGAGCGAGAAGGCGACCAGGAGGACCAACGCGCAAAGGATCGTGCGGTGTCCGGCCGGGCCCCGCAGCAGCCCCACGGCGAGGAGCACGACGCCGACGAAGCCGACCGGGTTGGCCATTGTCAGCGAATCCGGTGTGGCCATCGACGCGGCCACCGCGAGCAGCAGCAGGAGAGCGCCGCACTTCACCGCCCAGCCGGCCGTTCTACCGTCCGCCTGCCCGGCGTACGACGGCAGCCGGCGTGACACCGTGCCGCCCCAGAACAACAGCCACGTCGTCACCTGCGTGAAGTAGCAGAGGGCAATGGCGCTGAAGAGTGGAATCCCGGGATCGTTATCCCACGCCTTGACCACCTGGTAGAGGCCGCTGAAGCCGACGAACAGCGCGAAGGCGAGGTTGTAGACCCCCACTGCCGTGATCCGGCAACCTCCGTCGCGCCAGAAGACCCACGCGCCGAAGAGTGTCGCCAACAGGCTCATCCCGAGGCTTCCCTCCCGGCCCCAACCAGTGGGGGTATTCCGTTCGAGGAGCAGGCACGCGACGCCCAGCACCAGCCACGCCATCCCCGCAAACCAGCGCCAGAAGCCGCTGGTTGCGGGGGGCGCGGTCGCACTGTCGAACGGGTCACGGGCGTGGCGCGGGCCTGCGCCCCGATCTCCACCTGCCACAGCGCGCACCCCGGTGCATGAGTTCATGAGAGCGGAGCATATATCGAGCAGATCATTCCGCCCCATTTTCGATAGATTTCGGGACGGCTTTCGCCACATCGTCTCCGACTCCCGCCGCAGACGTCACCCATCCCGACCGCTGTTCGTTAGCCAGGCGTGGCGGACACCCTCGGCGTACGGCGCGACGGCAGCATCACCGCAGCCGCGAACAGCATTCGTAATCCAACATCTACGGTGGCCGTCCATGAACCGCAATCCGCCAACGAGCCGGCGAGAAGTACTTCGGCACCACCTTTTCGCGTACTGTTGACGTGCGACTTCTTCGAGCCCGGGTTCCGGGCTGGCGGACCGATCCGATCGGTCGCCCAACTGCTTGACGTCGTGTCGCCGGCGATCGAAGTGACGATGGTGACCCGTGATCGCGACCTCGGATCATCCGAACCCTATCCTGGGCTTTCAGGCCGCTGGGTACGCCGCGGCCGGACCCACATCTGGTACCTCGACCCGCGTCGTCCAGGCCAGTGGTTCGGGCTGCTGAAGGCACTCCGATCAACCAGATTCGACCTTCTGTACGTCAACAGCCTCTGGGCAAGGTCGTCCATTCTGCCGATCATCGCGGCTCGGGCACGCCTCATCCGAGTCGAGCGGACTCTCATCGCACCGCGCGGCGAACTCGCGACGAGCGCACTCGGCGTGAAGAACCGGAAAAAGCGCTTGTTCCTGCGCGTCTGGCAACCCTTTCTGAGGCGGCCCGACGTTCTCTGGCACGCCACCAGCCCACACGAGGCGCAACTGATCAGAAAAGTATTTCCCGGATCTCGCATCGAGACGCGGCGTAACGAGGCCTCGCTTCCGCCGGAGGCGATCACCCCCAGCCAGATCGACGGACCGCCGCGCCTCGTCTTCATCGGTCGAATCAGCCCGATCAAGAACCTATCGGCGGTGATCGAGGCCCTTTCGCACACCACTCGAGAGATGGTCTTCGACATCTACGGCCCGTTGGAGGACACGGCCTACTGGGTTGAATGCCAGCAGCTCGCCCGACGGTTACCGGCGTCCGTGACGCTCTCCTACCGGGGCGAACTCGCGCCCCACGAGGTCCGGCCCACCTTTGCGCGCTACGACGCCTTCGTCTTCCCGACCCGTGGTGAGAACTTCGGTCACGTCATCGCGGAGAGCCTCTCCGCGTCCTGCCCGGTCATCTGTTCGGACCAGACGCCGTGGACCCCCGTCCTCCAGGCGGGTGGCGGGGCCGTCCTCGCGGACGTCACACCAGCCACCCTGTCGCACCAGATTGACCGGCTCGCGGGTCTCAGCCCAGCGGAACGGCTTGAGGCGCGACGTGCGGCGGGTAGGGCCTACCACTCCTGGCGAGCGGAGAGCGCCGGGCCGAACATCCTCGACCGGATCAGGTTGGCCGCCGACCCAAATTGACCGGTACCGGTCGGCGGGCGGGCGGCTGTCAGTGCCGTGCCGCGTGAAAGGATCATGATTGAAGCATCGGTTGACGCCGGAGCAGGCGGTCCCCGAGCGAACGGAAGCCGAACAGGGCCGCCCGGCGGGAGTCCGGTCCAACACCATCGTGGCATCGGTGGCCAGCCTGGTGAGCGGCCTCCTGAATGCCGCGATGCTCGCGTACACAGCGCGGCAGGGCCAGACCGGCGAGATCGCGGCCTACAGCGTCATGACGGCCGCGCTGACCTGGGTGGCGAACCTTGTCATGGGTGGGTCCTCGCTGCTGTACGTGTCCGGCAACGACGACGAACGTCGGGCGGCACACAGTCAGCGGCTGCTCTTCGCGGTGCCTTCCATGATCACCGCCATGCTGGTGATAGCCGCCCTCTACGTCGATCGCGGGTACGGCATGACCGCTCTGATCAGCGCCGGCAGCGTCATGGTCCTGAACAGTCTCGCCGATCTGCGCTTTGGCGACCTCGCCCGGCAGATGCGGTTCGTCGCGGCGTCGGCCGCGGTGACGGGTACCCGCCTCCTAGCCATGTTGCTGCTGATCGCCGGCGCTCCGCTGACGACCGCACTGCTGGCCGGCGCCCTCAGCTACCTGGTCAGCACGGAGGTCCTCGCGTGCCGAGGGCCGTCCGCCGCCCGTCCGATGTGGAGCGGCTTGTCACTGCGGGCCGCCATCCGCGCCTTCCGGTTGAGCCGGCAACTGTTCACGTACAGCCTGGCCGAGGCGTTCACTGGGCGCGCCGGCACGATCGCTCTCTCACTGGTCGCCAGCCCGCAGGTCGTGGGCTGCTTCGGGGCGCTGACCAGCATCTACCAGGCTCTGGTCGCCGTCACGTTCAGCGGGCTCCGGGTGCCGATGGCGGTCCGCACCCGACGCCGCCACAGGCTCGGCCCCTCTGTTGCGGTCAACCGGGACAGCGAGATGATCGCCGTCGCCGGCGCGGTCGTCATCGCCGCCGGCGTCATCGTGACGGCACCATGGCTCGCCACCAGCCTGCTCGCCCTGCCGATTCCGGAGGCCGCGCTCTGGTTGCAACTGTTGGCGCTGGCCCTGCCCTTCGCCACCCTGAGCCGTGCCATCGCGCTGAACAGAATCGGCGACGGCAACTACGGCGCCGCAACCCGAATCGCTCTGGCGATAGCTCTGCTCCTCTGCGGCGGGCTCCTCATCCAGACGACGGCGCTCGGCCCGACAGGCGCCGCGGCGGCGGCGACCGTCGCGGAGGTGCTCGTCGCGGGAGTCCTCGTACTCACCGCACTGTCCCGTCGACTCGGGCGCGGCCGGCATCGGAGGCGGCACAGTGCGGTGCCGGACCCGGAGCGCCGACCGGCCCCGCCGGCGGGTGTCGTAGGCCGGTGAGGCGGTCGCGCGCTCACCGGCTGAATCGCCTGCTGGCGGGCCTGAGCACCGGGCGGTCTCCGACACTACCCGCCGCAGCAGGACCAATATCGGAGACGGATCCGGCAGCTGTTAGCTGACCCAGGCCCAGCGACGCGGTGGGCCTGGGTCAGGACAGGAACAGCGCGTGTTTGCCGGCGCGGGTACGGGCCTGGTCCGCAACCTGATGGAACGTGAACGAGTCGGCACGAAGGTCGGGATGGTCCTGTCGCAGCTCGCGCGCGAAGAACGAGCTGACGCCGTCCAGATCCAGCTCGTGGTCGGCCTCCACGTAGATGTGTAGCGCGTCAGGTCGCTCCTGACGGAACTGCACGCCGACGATTCCCGGGTAGCTCTTGAGAATGTGCACCGGCAGGATCGGAGAGAGGTCGAGGATCCCCTGCGCGGACGCCACCTGGACGACCTCCTGCCGCCGACCGAGGATCGAGCGGAACTGGAACGCGTTGCCGTCGACGGCATCGGTCGGCTCGACGCAGTCGCCGATGGCGTAGTTGATCAGCGGAAACAGCCGATCGTCGAGGGTGGTGACGGTGAGCGAACCGTCGTCGGAGACGAGGCATACGAAGCTGTCCCACAGGACGCGGATAGCACGGGGCTCTCCCTGGGACATCGCCATCAAGCCGGTCTCTGCGGCTCCGTACTCGATCAGTGCGGTGGCTCCGAAAACCCGCTCGATCGTGGCGAGGTCTGCGTCACTGGCCGTCTCCGCGCTGAGGATCACCCCGCGCAGCTGGCTCTTGTCACCCAGGTCCAGGCCCTCGCGTTCGATGTAGCGGGCAAGCTTGAATACGGCCGACGTGTAGCCGACCAGCGAGACAGGGTTCTGGTCTCGAATCACCCGATAGTGCGCTTGGAGCGCCGGTTCGCTGAGATCGTATGCGTTCAATCGCCTGATGTTCAGGATCCCATCGGCGGTCGCACGTTTGGCTTGGGCGATCCGACCCTTCAGGCCGCTGCCGAAAAGGTGGGCGTGCCCCCAGAGCAGCACCTGCGGCTCGAGAGGGCGGATCCCCCACCAGGCCCGGCCGAGGTAGTTGTTCACCCAGCGGTCGGTCGTCTCGGCCTGCCCTCGGGGGAACCGCGTGGGCTGCCCCGTGCTCCCGCCGGTACTGTAGGCCCGCTTCGTCGAGCCGGACGCGAAGACCTCGGCGGATCGGCTTATGAGCACTTCCTTGTCGAGGGTCGGGAAGTGGCGGAGGTCCGACGGTCGGCCGATGCTCGTGGGCAGGCCGTGCTCGCTGCGCCAGGACCGATAGAACGGCACCCGGGTCAGGCAGTACGCCCAGATCCGGTTGAACCGTTCGACCTGGATCCGCTCGATCTCGGCCCGGGACCTCGGCTCGTTGTAAAGGGCGATTTTCCGCTCAAGGCGCCGGCAGCGCTCCGCGAACAGAATCCCACGCCCAACCGGCGCATGCACGTTCGATCGCCCTCCTGGATCTGCCGTCGATCACCCTGACGAACTGGCATGATCTCGACCAGCACGCTCGTTCATAAGCAACCTCCTCAACGATGCGACAAAATGTCGGTTACGAGGAAGTTAGTCCAGCCCGCGGGAGGAACTCATGGACCGCTCCCTGCTCGGGCTGGTGCTGCACCCGACGCGGGACGCCTCCGAGATCATCGCGATCGTCGCCGACTGGGCGGCCCGGCACGGAAAGGGTCTCGCCGTTCGCGAGGAGGACCGGGACCGCGTGCCCGCGAGCGTGGAGGCGCTCCCCCAGGACGAGCTGGTCAACCGGGTCAGCGCGCTCATCAGCATCGGCGGGGACGGCACGATGCTCGGCGCGCTCCGGTCGACGGTCGACAACCCGAAACCGGTGCTCGGCGTGCACCTGGGGCGGCTGGGCTTCCTGGTGGAGGTGGAGCCGCCCGAGCTGCCCGAGGCGCTGGACCGGCTCACCCACAAGAACTTCACCGTGGAGGCGCACAGCTGCCTCGCCTGCGACGTCTGCGGTGACGACGTGGTGGCGTTCAACGACATCGCGCTGATCCGCCGGCCCGGCACCGGGCTCGTCATCGCCACCCTCGCCGTGGACGGCCAGCGCTACGGCTACTACCGCTGCGACGCGCTCGTGGTGAGTACGCCGACCGGCTCGACCGCGTACAGCTACGCGGCGGGTGGTCCGCTGGTCTCCCCGGCGACCCAGGCGGTGGTGGTCACCCCGTCCGCCCCGATGGCCGGCATCAGCCGCTCCGTCGTGCTCAGCCCGGAGGAGAAGGTGCGGCTCGAACTCACCCCCGACTCCGGGCCGGTGGCGGTGGAGGTGGACGGCCGGGTCTTCCGGGAGGCGACCTCCGAGGGGGCGATCGACATCACCTACCGCCGGGAGGCCGGCATGGTGGTCCGCCTCGACCCTCGCCGCTACCAGGAACGCAACCAGCTCAAACTCAGCCTGATGGATCTACCGCTGCTGCCCGACCAGCTCCGCGAGCTGCTGCCGCAGACCTTCCGCGAGCAGCTCGACCGCCGCGAGATACCCCGCTGACCGCAGGAACCGCGGCCAGCGAGGTGAGAAGTCCTCGTACGGCTCAGGCCTGCTTGAGCACCTCGGTGACCAGGTCCTTCGCCTCCTGCTGGATCCGGGTCAGGTGCTCCGCCCCCTGGAACGACTCGGCGTAGATCTTGTAGACGTCCTCGGTGCCGGAGGGCCGGGCGGCGAACCAGCCCGAGTCGGTGGTGACCTTCAGCCCGCCGATCGGAGCGCCGTTGCCGGGCGCCGTGGTGAGGGTCGCGGTGATCGGCTCGCCGGCCAGCTCGGTGGCGGTCACCTGCTCCGGGGAGAGCTTGCTCAGCACGGCCTTCTCCTCCCGGCCGGCCGGGGCGTCGATCCGGGCGTACGCCGGGGCGCCGAAGCGCTCGGCGAGCTCCGTCCAGTGCTCGCTGGGGGTCCGGCCGGTCGTCGCGATGATCTCCGCGGCGAGCAGGCAGAGCAGGATGCCGTCCTTGTCGGTGGTCCAGGTGCCGCCGTCGCGGCGCAAGAACGAGGCGCCCGCGCTCTCCTCGCCGCCGAAGCCGACCGCCCCGTCGAGCAGGCCGGGCACGAACCATTTGAACCCGACCGGCACCTCCAGCAGCGGCCGGCCGAGGTCGGCGGCGACCCGGTCGATCATCGACGAGGAGACCAGGGTCTTGCCGACGGCTGCGGCCGGACCCCACTGCGACCGGGTCCGGAAGAGGTGGCCGATCGCCACGGCCAGGTAGTGGTTGGGGTTCATCAGGCCGCCGTCGGGGGTGACGATGCCGTGCCGGTCGGCGTCCGCGTCGTTGCCGGTGGAGACCTGGTAGTCGGCGCGGGCGGCGATCAGCGACGCCATCGCGTTCGGCGACGAGCAGTCCATCCGGATCTTCCCGTCGCCGTCGAGGGTCATGAACCGCCAGGTCGGGTCGACCGACGGGTTGATGACGGTGAGGTCGAGGCCGTGCCGCTGCGCGATCTCACCCCAGTAGGCGACGCTCGCCCCGCCCAGCGGGTCGGCACCGATCCGCACCCCGGCGGCGCGGATCGCGTCGACGTCGATCGCCGCCGGCAGGTCGTCGACGTACCGGCCGAGGAAGTCGTACGTCCCGGTGGTGTCGGCGGCGCGGGCCCGGGCGTACGGGATCCGCCGGACCCTGGCGAGCCCGTCGGCGAGGAGGTCGTTGGCCCGGTCCTGGATCCACTTCGTGACGTCGGTGTCGGCCGGCCCGCCGTTGGTCGGGTTGTACTTGAAGCCGCCGTCGTCGGGCGGGTTGTGCGACGGAGTGATCACGATGCCGTCGGCGAGCCCGCCGGTGCGCCCCCGGTTGTGGGTGAGGATGGCGTGCGACACCGCCGGGGTCGGCGTGTAGCCGTCCCGGCTGTCGAGCAGCACGGTGACGTCGTTGGCGGCGAGCACCTCCAGCGCGTCGACGGCGGCGGGGGTGGAGAGGGCGTGGGTGTCCCGGCCCAGGAAGAGCGGGCCGTCGACGCCCTGCTGCCGCCGGTAGTCGCAGAGCGCCTGGGTGACGGCGACGATGTGGTCGGAGTTGAAGGCGCGGCGCAGGCTCGACCCCCGGTGGCCGGAGGTGCCGAAGGAGACCCGCTGCGCCGGGTCACCCGGGTCCGGGTGCTCGGCGTAGTAGGCGGTCACCAGCCGGGGCACGTCGACCAGGTCGGCGGGCTGGGCCGGTTGACCGGCACGGGGGTGGGCCATTGCGGCAACCTCCTCGGACGGGGCGGACGCCGTTCTCTTCCCGGCGGCGCCCTTTTTCATGCGTACGGCGACCGCCGTCACGGCTCGACGCGCTGGCCCTTGCCGATCACCACGATCCCGTTGTCGGAGACAACATAGCGTTGCCGGTCCTTCTCCAGGTCGACGCCGATCTCGGCGCCCTCGGGCACGAAGACGTTCTTGTCGAGGATGGCGCGGCGGACCACGGCGTGTCGGCCGATCTCCACGCCCTCCATGAGCACCGCGCCGTCGACGTGCGCCCACGAGTGGACCCGCACCTTCGGGGAGACGACGGAGTTCTCGACGAGCGAGCCGGAGATCACCGCGCCGGGCGAGACGAGCGACCCGACCGCCCGGCCGACCCGCTCTCCCCACTGGTGGACGAACTTGGCCGGCGGGTACGGGGGCTGCTCGGTGTAGATCGGCCAGTCGAAGTTGTAGAGGTTGAAGACCGGGTGCACGTTGATCAGATCCATGTGCGCGTCGTAGAACGAGTCGAGCGTTCCGACGTCCCGCCAGTAGCCGCGGTCGCGGTCGGTGCTCCCCGGCACCTCGTTGTCCTTGAAGTCGTAGACGTTCGCCTCGCCCCGCTCGACCAGCATCGGGATGATGTTGCCGCCCATGTCGTGCTTGCTGGTGTTGTCCTCCGCGTCGCGCTCCACCGCCTCGCAGAGCGCCTTGGTGGTGAAGACGTAGTTGCCCATCGAGGCGTAGATCTGGTCGGGGGCGTCGGGCAGGCCGACCGCGTCGGTGGGCTTCTCGCGGAACGCGCGGATGCGCCGGCCGTCCTCGCCGACCTCGATGACGCCGAACTGGTCGGCCGTCGAGAGCGGTTGCCGGATCCCGGCGACCGTGACGGCCGCGCCGGAGGCGATGTGGTCCTCCACCATCTGCCGGGGGTCCATCCGGTAGATGTGGTCGGCGCCGAAGACGATCACGTAGTCGGGCTGCTCGTCGTTGATCAGGTTGAAGCTCTGGTAGATGGCGTCCGCCGAGCCGGCGAACCACCACGGGCCGCGGCGCTGCTGGGCCGGTACGGGGGTGACGTAGTTGCCGAGCAGCGTCGACATGCGCCAGGTCTTGGTGATGTGCCGGTCCAGGGAGTGCGACTTGTACTGGGTCAGCACCACGATCTTGAGGTAGCCGGCGTTGGCGAGGTTGGAGAGGACGAAGTCGACCATGCGGTACATCCCGCCGAACGGGACGCCCGGCTTGGCCCGGTCCGCGGTCAACGGCATGAGGCGCTTGCCCTCTCCGCCGGCCAGGACGATCGCGAGCACCTTGGCAGCCATGGTCAGACGCTAACCAGCCGCGTGCGATCTCACCACTCGTACGGTCGGACTTCTGCACTAGGGTGCGGGAATGCCCGACTCCACCCCCGCAGCCGGCGAGCTGCGCGTCGATCTGCTCACCCGCGAGTACCCGCCGGAGGTGTACGGCGGCGCGGGCGTGCACGTCGAGTACCTGGCCCGCGAGCTGCGCCACCTCGCCGACGTACGGGTGCACTGCTTCGGCCTGCCGCGCACCGAGCCGGGCGTCACCGCGTACGCCGAGCCGCCGGGGCTGACCGGGGCGAACGCCGCGCTGCGCACGATGGGCGTGGACCTGGAGATGGCCGCGGGCTGCGCCGGCACCGACGTGGTGCACAGCCACACCTGGTACGCGAACCTGGCGGGTCACACCGCCAAGCTGCTGCACGGGGTGCCGCACGTGGTCACCGCGCACAGCCTGGAGCCGCTGCGCCCGTGGAAGGCCGAGCAGCTCGGCGGCGGCTACGCGCTCTCCTCGTGGTGCGAGCGCACGGCGGTGCTCGCCGCCGACGCGGTCATCGCGGTCAGCGAGGGGATGCGGCGGGACGTGCTCACCGCCTACCCGGAGGTCGACCCGGACCGGGTGCGGGTGGTCTACAACGGCATCGACACCGCGCAGTACGCGCCGGATCCGGGCACGGACGTGCTGGACCGGCTCGGCATCGACCCGGCGCTGCCCAGCGTGGTCTACGTCGGCCGGATCACCCGGCAGAAGGGACTGCCGTACCTGCTGCGCGCCGCCCGGGAGTTGCCGGCCGACACCCAGCTGGTGCTGCTGGCCGGCGCGCCGGACACGGCGGAGATCGCGGCCGAGGTGGAGGGGCTCGTCGCGGAGCTGCGGGCGAACCGGTCCGGGGTGATCTGGGTGGCCGAGATGCTGCCGAAGCACGAGGTTATCCAGGTCCTCACGCACGCCACGCTCTTCGCCTGCCCGTCGATCTACGAGCCGATGGGCATCGTGAACCTGGAGGCGATGGCGTGCGAGACGGCGGTGGTGGCTACCGCGACCGGTGGCATCCCGGAGGTGGTGGCCGCCGGGGAGACGGGTCTGCTGGTCCCCATCGAGCAGGCCGCCGACGGCTCCGGGCGACCGCTGGATCCGCAGCGCTTCGTCGCCGACTTCGCCGCGCGGATGAACGAGCTGCTGGGCGACCCGCAGCGGGTGGCGGCGTTCGGGCTGGCCGGTCGGCGCCGGGCCGTCGAGCACTTCTCCTGGGACGCCATCGCGGCGCGGACGCTGGAGGTCTACCGGTCGGTGGGCGCGGCGGGCTGATCCGCTCAGCTCGCCGTTCCGGGCGGGGACTTGAGCAGCGGCGTCGCCTCGGCGGGATTGCCGCCGTGCCCGTTTCGGAGCGCGCTGGCCGCGATCCGGACGAGGTCGATGTTGACTCCGGCGGCGCCGCTCGGATCATGCACCGTGAGTTTCACGTCGAGGCTGACCGCTGTTCCGCCCCAACCCTGCGCCTCGAGGTTGAGGTGCGCCACCTTCTGCGATTTCAGGTGCGGCAGGTACCCCAGCGGGGCCATCTCGACCTTGCCGGACGCCGACAACGCGTTGAGCTTGGACTGCTTCTTGGAATCGGGGTTCTCGACCAGGTTACGAAAGTCCTCGGTGCCCCCGAGGTTGACCTGATACGAGCTGACCAGCGTGAGGCCCCGCTCCGCCAGCAGGCGTAGCAGGGTGTTGTGCACCACCGACGTGCCGAACTGGCTGGCCAGGTCGTCGCCGAGCAGCGGCAGACCGGCCGCCGCGAACCTGTTCAGCCACTCTGTGTCGCGGGCGATCGGGTCGGCGGTGGTGTTGATGAAGGCGACACCCGCTCGGTACGCGGCTTCGGCGTACGCCCGGGCCGTCTCCGGCCGGCCACTCGGCGCCGAGTAGAGCAGCACCTCTGCCCCGGCCAGCTGCGCCGCCACCCGATCGATCTCGGTCGCGTCGACAAGACCCTTGGTGACGGGAACGCCCGCCCTGGGGAGGTCGCAGTCGAGCGAAGGGAAATTGTTCGGCGGCATGAAGATCGCCTCGGTCAGGTCCCTGCCGATCTTCTCCTCGGAGGTGGCGAAGGCCGCGACGAAGTCGATGTCATCCACGCCGAGCCCGTCGATCACCGGCCTGCGAACACCCACCAGGCTGCCGGTCTGGCGGTGCAGAGCGATCCCCTGCACCAACGCCGACGTGTTGTTTCCGACACCCACAACCGCGAGCCTCACCCGTTCGATCATGAAGGCGAGGCTACTGAACTCGGGCCGGGAAGATCCATGCTCGGTGGTGGCCGGACCGACGTGCTTGCCGCGCACGAGCGGAACTCGCACAGTAGGTTGGCGGGGTGACTGGACGGTTCCCGATCGAAGACGTCTCCCCCGTCGTCTCGTGCGGTCGCTACCCGGCGAAGGCCGTCGTCGACGAGCTGGTGCCGGTGACGGCCCGGGCCTACCGCGAGGGGCACGACGCGCTCGGCTGCAACGTGGTGTGGCGCGGCCCGGACGGCGCGACCCGGCCGTTCACCCGGATGCGCCCCGGCGAGCCGGGGCAGGATCGGTGGCACGCCACCATCCGGCCCGACGCGGTCGGCGACTGGACGTTCCACGTCGAGGCGTTCGCCGACCCGTACCTCACCTGGCAGAACGCGGTGACGAAGAAGCTCGCCGCCGGGCAGGGGCCGGCGGAGCTCGCCAACGACCTGGCCGAGGGCGCGCAGCTGCTGGACGCCGCCACGTCGGGGGTGCCGGCGGCGCAGCGGCAGCGGGTCACCCGGGCCGCCGCCGCGCTGCGCGAGGTTGACCGGGAGCTGTCGCAGCGGGTCGCGCCGGCGCTGGAGCTGGCCGACCTGCTCTGGGCCCACCCGGTGCGGGAACTGGTCACCGTCGGCGACGAGCACCGGATCTGGGTGGATCGGGAGCGGGCGCTCTTCTCCGCCTGGTACGAGTTCTTCCCCCGCTCGGAGGGCGCCGTCGCGGCCACCGTCGACGCGCCGGCCCGCTCCGGCACCTTCGCCACGGCGGTCGGGCGGCTGCCCGGGGTGGCGGCGATGGGCTTCGACGTGCTCTACCTGCCGCCGATCCACCCGATCGGGCGGGTCAACCGCAAGGGCCCCAACAACTCGCTCACCGCCGGGCCGGACGACGTCGGCTCGCCGTGGGCCATCGGCGCCGCGGAGGGCGGCCACGAAGCGATCCACCCCGACCTGGGTACGGCGGAGGACTTCCGGGAGTTCGTGGCGGCCGCCGCCGAGCAGGGCCTGGAGGTGGCGATGGACCTGGCGTTGCAGTGCGCGCCGGACCACCCGTGGGTCACCGAGCACCCGGAGTGGTTCACCGCGCGGGCCGACGGCACGATCGCGTACGCGGAGAACCCGCCGAAGAAGTACCAGGACATCTACCCGCTGAACTTCGACAACGACTCGGAGGGGATCCGGGCGGAGATCCTGCGGGTGGTGCTGCACTGGGTCGGCGAGGGCATCCGGATCTTCCGCGTGGACAATCCGCACACGAAGCCGTTCGACTTCTGGCACTGGCTGATCGCCGAGGTCAAGACTGTCGAGCCGGACGTGCTCTTCCTCGCCGAGGCGTTCACCCGACCGGCGATCATGCACGGCCTCGGGAGGATCGGCTTCACGCAGTCGTACACCTACTTCACCTGGCGCACGACGGCCGCCGAGATGCGGGAGTACTGCGAGGAGCTGGTCGCGGCGGCCGACTACATGCGGCCGAACTTCTGGCCGAACACCCCGGACATCCTGCACGAGTCGTTGCAGCACGGCGGCCCGCCGATGTTCAAGATCCGGGCGGTGCTGGCCGCGCTGCTCTCCCCCTCCTGGGGCATGTACGCGGGCTTCGAGCTCTTCGAGCACGTGGCCCGCCCCGGCGCCGAGGAGTACCTGGACAACGAGAAGTACGAGCTGCGCCCCCGCGACTGGGCCGGCGCGCAGGAGCAGGGCCGCTCGCTGGCCCCGTTCGTCGCCACCCTCAACCGGGTCCGGCGGGAGCACCCGGCGCTGCGCCGGCTCCGCAACCTGCGCTTCCACGACATCGACAATCCGGCGCTGCTCTGCTGGTCCAAACGGGACGCCGACACCGGCGACACGGTGATCGTGGTCTGCTCGTTCGACTCCACCGGGGTGCAGTGGGGCAACACCACGCTCGACATGCCGGCGCTCGGTCTGGACTGGCACGAACGGTTCACCGTGCACGACGAGCTGACCGGCGCCAGCTACGAGTGGGGGCAGCGCAACGCGGTGCGCCTCGACCCGTACCTGCAGCCCGCGCACGTGCTCACCGTGCGCCGCCCGGCCCCGCCCGAGACGCCGGCCGACGTCTCCACCGCCCCGGCGCAGCTCACCACCGAGTCCGTTCCCGAGGACCTCTCCGGCGGCACCGCCCCGACCACCCCTGCCCAGAAGGACGAGCTCCGATGGACCAGCTGATCGCCGGCCACTTCCACGACCCGCACTCGGTGCTCGGCGCGCATCCGGCCGACGGCCACACCACGATCCGTACCCTGCGCCGGGGGGCGACCGACGTCGCCGTGCTGGTCGACGGCGAGCGCCACCCGATGAAGCGGGTCCACGACGCCGGGGTCTTCGAGGCCGTCGTGCCGGGCACCACGCTCGACTACCGCATCGAGGCCGACGGGGCGCCGCACGACGACCCGTACCGCTATCCGCCGACCCTCGGCGAGCTGGACCTGCACCTGATCGGCGAGGGGCGGCACGAGCGGCTCTGGGAGGCGCTCGGCGCGCGAGTCTTCGACGAGGGGGTCGCCTTCGCCGTGTGGGCGCCGAACGCGCGCGGCGTGCGGGTGGTCGGCGAGTTCACCGGCTGGGCGCCCGACGACGGCTGGCCGATGCGCTCGCTCGGCTCCAGCGGCGTCTGGGAGATCTTCGTGCCGGGGGTGCGGGTCGGGGCCCGCTACAAGTACCGGGTGCTGGGCGCCGACGGGCACTGGCGGGACAAGGCCGATCCGCTCGCGGCGTACGCGGAGGTGCCGCCGGCCACCGCGTCGGTGGTGCACCGCTCGAGGTACGAGTGGGGCGACGCGGCCTGGCTCGACCGGCGCGCGAAGGCGCAGCCGCACCAGGAGCCGATGAGCGTCTACGAGGTGCACCTCGGTTCGTGGCGGCCCGGCCTCGGCTACCGGGAGCTGGCCGACGAGCTGACCGAGTACGTCACCGGGCTGGGCTTCACCCACGTGGAGTTCCTGCCGGTGATGGAGCACCCGTTCGGCGGCTCCTGGGGTTACCAGGTCACCGGCTACTACGCCCCGACGTCCCGCTTCGGCGACCCCGACGAGTTCCGCCACCTCGTGGACCGGCTGCACGCCGCCGGGATCGGCGTGATCCTCGACTGGGTGCCGGCGCACTTCCCCCGCGACGAGTGGGCCCTCGCGCGTTTCGACGGCACCCCGCTCTACGAGCACCCCGACCCGCGCCGCGGCGAGCACCCCGACTGGGGCACGTACGTCTTCGACTTCGGCCGCCGCGAGGTGCGCAACTTCCTGGTGGCCAACGCGCTCTACTGGCTCGACGAGTTCCACGTCGACGGGCTGCGGGTCGACGCGGTCGCCTCGATGCTCTACCTGGACTACTCCCGCCCCGAGGGGCAGTGGGCCCCCAACCAGTACGGCGGCCGGGAGCACCTGGAGGCGATCGTCTTCCTCCAGGAGGTCAACGCGACCGTCTACAAGCACCACCCGGGTGCGCTGATGGTCGCCGAGGAGTCGACGGCCTGGCCGGGGGTGACCCGACCCACCTCCGACGGCGGGCTCGGCTTCGGGTTCAAGTGGAACATGGGCTGGATGCACGACACCCTGCTCTACACCTCGAAGGACCCGATCTACCGCCAGCACCACCACCACCAGCTGACCTTCTCCCTGGCATACGCCTGGAGCGAGAACTACGTGCTGCCGATCAGCCACGACGAGGTGGTGCACGGCAAGGGCTCGCTGGTCGGCAAGATGCCCGGCGACACCTGGCAGAAGCTGGCGAACGTGCGGGCCCTGCTGGCGTACATGTGGGCGCACCCGGGCAAGCAGTTGCTCTTCATGGGCTGCGAGCTGGGCGACGACCGGGAGTGGAGTGAGGAGCGCGGCCTCGACTGGTACCTGCTGCACGACCCGGCACGGGCCGGCGTGCAGCGCCTCGTCGCCGACCTGAACCGCCGCTACCGGGAGACCCCGGCACTCTGGGCGCAGGACACCGACCCGGCCGGGTTCCGCTGGATCGCCGGGGACGACGTCGCCAACAACACCGTCTCGTTCATCCGGATCGCCCCGGACGGGCAGACGCTGGTCTGCGTGGCCAACTTCTCCGCACAGCCGCTGCCCGACTACCGGATCGGCCTGCCCGCCGCCGGCACCTGGCGGGAGGTGCTCAACACCGACGCCCAGCCGTACGGCGGCTCCGGGGTGGGGAACCTGGGCGAGGTGCACGCCGAGGACGTGCCGTGGCACGGCCTACCGGCCTCCGCGGCGCTCCAGGTACCGCCGCTCGGCGTCCTCTGGCTCTGCCCTGGTGACAGTTCCCGGCAATCGGCTCCTCGCCGGCTGTCCGACGGGCTCCGGTACATCTGAGGCCATTAGCGTGGCGTGGTCACCCTTAGCGCGCGGCAAGCGTGTGCAGTGTTTCCATGCGGATGGTGCCGCCCTGCTCGGCCTTAACGCACTGTGCGCGGCGATACGTCGGCGGCGTGGGACGGTCTCCGAGGGGACGCCGGAGGGACTGTTGACGTCCCCCAGGTCATGGCCCGCCTCCAGCCCGGCCGCTCTGCCGTCTAGGTGTTCTGTCCACGGACGTTGGTGACAGGACTTAGATCTTGAAATGGGTGAGGACCTCCGGGTGAGGTGGAGCTTGTCGAAGGTTCCGCACCACCCAGGAGGTCCTCGTGACCCACGCTAATG
>NZ_RAZS01000008.1:0-283189 GCF_003626545.1 Micromonospora musae | reverse complement strand
GCGCACCACCCGGCTCCGGAAGCAACGGCGCAATCACCACCCACGCCTCATCGGTCAACTCACCACGACGCACCACCGGCACATCGTCAACCATCAACCACTACAAGATCGACAGGACACGCCCTAGTCGAGGAGGCTGGCGGCCGCTTCACCGATCGAACCGGTGGACGTGCGAACGATCAGGGCGGCGGCCTGTACTCGAACGCCATCCTGCACAGTCAGCTGCTGGCTTCGCTGCGCTACCCGGCGCGTCCCTGACCGCCGGACCAAAACTCGAACACGCTCACAACCTCGTCGCCATGCTCGTAGGTCGCCCCGTAGAGGCGGTCGGCGAATCGCTCTGGCGGCACGAGAGCGATCTTCGCAGCACCGCTTAGCCGCAACGCCCGCAATTCGGCATGAGCGCGCGATCAGCGGCTAGAAGCGGAAACCGGGCGGCGCGCCGCGCGGCGGGAGACACCCGCCCCATGACTACTTCCTTGAATCTGCACTCTCAGGCACTACTCCACCGACCCAGCCTCACGGAGGACGCACCGCGGGTGCCCGGCGGTGTGCCTATACACCGTGTGGCAGCTTGACGACCGCGATGACGACTGGGCGGAGATTGAGCCCAGGGGCGGGTTTGCGTCGCGGCTCGCGAGGCAACTCGTCATCGTGTACAGCCGCCACGGCGAGACAATCCTCGACCTGGACGGCGACAACCACCTACACGCGGCGGCCGTAGCGACCGGTCGCTCCTACCTGACCGGCATCGAGGCCACCGGTGCGGTCGGGCTCGACCACAGCGACCAGCCGGTCGGCTTGGTAACCCTGCGGTGGCCACGCACCGCAGATCTGTCCCCCGCTGGATCCGGCGGCGGACGGCTGTTCAGCGCCGGCCGGCTGCCGGTGAGCGACGACGCGTGCGTGATCGCCACGATCCGGTCCGGCAGCCCCACCGGGTCCGACCAAGCCGGCGGCGATCATGCGCGCAGTCTGTGCGCCGTCGCTGAAGCCGCCGGGCTCACTCCTGTGCTGCGAATCGTCGCCATCGGTTCTCCCGGCGACGGCGACCGGTTACGGTACTACGCCACCGAGGCCGAGGCCACCTACGCGGCCACCCAGGCCACCACGGCCCCCATCCCCCCAGGTACTGCGCGTCGACCTCCTGGTCTTCGAGCGACGCGAAAATCGGCGTGACCAGTAACCGTCGCGGCCCCCGCGTCATCCGGCAGCAGATAACCACCGGCCAGCAACGGGACGTTAGAGTCCAGACATGGGTACCCGGAAGCAGTGCCGGAGGCTGCCGGATGATCGCCCTTTATCAGCAAGGCTGGCCGCCAAACACCCGCCTTGCCTGGCCTGGCCACAACAGGCCCGCCGCAGCAAGCCGCAGACCCGGCATGGCCTGGGCGGGGCGGCACGCGCTTGTGAGCGGAGCCACGGCCCGTAAACTGGACCGAATGGTCCCGTCGTGGCATGGTCGACAGAGTGACCCGAGCTCATCGGGCCAACCATGTATCGCAACTCGATGACGGGGCATGCATCAGCCATCAGTCGCGGAACGGACTGGGGTTGGGCGGGCGTCGAGCCCACCGGGATTGCGGCATATCCGGCGAAACGGCGCGACAGATCCGACACCAACCAGACGAAACGACCGTGCGGGGCCGGAACCGCGTGCACGGCACGGGCGACAACCGAGCTTCGGCGAAAGCCGAACTCTCTCCACGGAGAAGGAGCGGGAAATGAGCGACGCCAAGCAGTCCGCCGAAGATCTGGCGATCCTCGAACAGCTCAACCTCGACTACATCCACTCGGACGAGACCAGCGATGCCAAGCGCTTCAGTGAGTTCCTCGCCGAGGATTTCATCACGCAGACACCGGGTGTCACCCGCAACCGCGACGAGTACCTCGAGTACATCGCCAAGCCCCGACCCCTCAAGGACATCGTTCTACACGACGTCAAGATCCGCATCCTCGGCGACGTCGCGCTGATCCACGGCCGCGTCACATACACCATGATCGCCGATGGAGTGGAGCAGGAAGCGCTGTACACGGACGTGTACCAGAAGCGCGAGGGCAACTGGCTCTGCGTCGCCGCCTGCGCGATCGCTCCGGGCGCCTGACCGGCACCATGTCTGATCTTGCTGCCCAAGCACGGTACGAACAGTTCGTCGAGCTCCATCGTGGCCCCGGCACGTTCATCATGCCCAACGCATGGGACGTGCCGTCGGCCCTGCTCTTCAAAGAAGCCGGATTCAAGTCCATCGCGACCTCTTCGGCGGCTTTCGCCGCGACGCTGGGCCTGCTCGACGGTATCCACGCCATCAGTCGCGGCACGCACCTTGACCATGCCGCCCTACTCACGTCCGTGAGTGGCCTGCCGATCAACGGCGACTTCGAGGACGGCTACGGCAAAACTCCCGAAGATGTCGCGGACACTGTCGAAGCTGCCATTACCCGCGGTCTCGCCGGTATCGGAGTTGAGGACACCACCGGTGAGCCCGGCAACCCGATTCGTCACTTCGATGACGCGGTTCGCCGCATCGAGGCCGCCGCCGCCGTAGCGCGTGGACGGATCGTCCTGACAGGCCGTACGGACAACTTCCTGTGGGGGATCTCCGACCTCGATGACACCGTCCGCCGGCTCACGGCCTTCGCGGAAGCAGGAGCCGACGTCCTGTACGCGCCGAACCTGCCGGACGTGGCCTCGATCAGCGCGGTCATCAAGGCTGTCGCGCCGAAGCCGGTCAACGTCCTCGTCAGCCCCAACGACACGGCTACCCTCGCGGAACTCCAGACGATCGGTGTCCGCCGAATCAGCCTCGGGGTCGACCCCTACACGCACGCTCTCGGAGCCACCAGGGCGGCTGCGGCGAAGCTCGCGGCGGGAGACCTGACGGCGCTCGCATCGGAGCTCAACTTCGGCCACATCATCGACCTCATCAAGACCTGACACGGCCATCCAACCGGCCAGCCGCCCACTGGTCTCGAGTGGCTAGGTCGGGATGTGAGGTGTCTCGAACGCCCCGCGTGACTCGCGCGGAATTTTCTCGTGCTTACCGAGCGGAGCCGTGCCAGGAGCATGCGATGACTGAGGAAAACTTATGACCAACACCGAACAGGCGGCGCCGACCCGCCACGCATCGGACGTGCGCGTGGTCACGGCATCCTCGTGCGCCGCGGCAGTCCCGACCGAGCCTGCAGAGGTCCGCGCTGCCACGGAGCCCGGCAGCAGGCGGGGCTGGGCGTCCGTCGGCGCGGTCGCGCTCGGCGCGTTCGTCATCGTCATGACGGAGACGCTTCCGGTGGGGCTGCTGCCGCAGATCGCCGACGGACTGGGTGTCTCGCTCGGCCTCGCAGGGCTGATGGTGCTCGTGCCGGGTTTCAGCGCCGCGGTGTCGGCGCCACTGTTCTTCCTCGGTTCCGGCCGCTTCAACCGGCGCTCGGTCATCCTTGCCCTGGGTCTGACGGTGCTGGTGTCGAACGCGGTCGTCGCGGTGGCCCCGAACTTCGTCCTGGTACTGATCGCCCGCATGCTCTTCGGCGCCACCCTCGGAGCCTTCTGGACCGTGGTCTCACCGGTAGGCCCCAAGCTGGTAGGCCGGGCCGGCGGCACTCGCGCCATCACCATCATCGCGGCGGGCATCTCGGGTGGGACGGTGGTGGGTCTGCCTGCGGGACAGTTCCTTGGCGATCTCGTCGGCTGGCGTCTCGCTTTCGCCATCGCGGCGGCGGCGACACTTCTTGTCGTGGTGGCGCAGGCAGTCGTGCTGCCGGGCATTCCCGCGGACGGGCGTACGCACCTGCGTGATCTCGTGGGAGTCGTGACGCGGCCGGCGGCCCGGTTCGGGATGGCAGCGGGCGCGGTGGTGTTCATCGGACAGTTCACCGCCTGGACGTACATCACCCCGTTTCTGATGGACCACACGCAGCTGTCCAGCGGCGTGATCTCCCTGCTCTACGTGATCTACGGCTGCGGCGGCATCGTCGGCTCGATCGTCGCCGGATCGCTGTTCAAGCGCGGAGTGATCGGCAGTTTCGCCGGAGCGGCGACGGTGGTGGCCGCCCTGCTCATCGGGCTGGTGTACGTGGGCTCCGTACCCTGGCTGGCTGGCCTGTTGCTCGTGCTGTGGGGCTTGTTCTGGGGAATCGTGAACCCGGGAACGTTGGTCTGGATACTCGACGCGGCCCCGGAAACCCCGGAGGCCGCGTCGGCCGTCAATGTGACGAACCTTCAGGTGGCCCTGGCGGCCGGGTCCGGCCTCGGGGCGATCCTCGTCTCGTCGACGACCTTGCAGACGGTGTTTCTCACGGCAGGCTTCACCGTCCTTGCCGCAGCCGTTCTCGCCGCAGTAGCGGCGCGGTTCGTGACCCTCGCCCGCAGGGACTGAGGAGACCGGAACGAGGCAAGAGGTGGCCGCGCACCTGAACGTGCGCACCCAGAAACCTCCAGAAGCGCCGGCATGGTTCGGAACAAGAAGGAAGACGACTCGATGCAACCCGTGACCCCTGCGGCCAAGCTGGGCCGCCGGGACAGAGCTCCCCACCTTGCCTTCCTATCCGCGGTGGTCGCACTGGTGGCCGTGTTCGCCGCAGTGGGCTCGACGATCCCTCTGTTCAACATCTACCGGGCCGAGGACGGGTTCACCAACGCCGGCATCTCCCTCACCGTCGTCGCCTACTCTGCCGCCACTCTCAGCACCCTGCTGGTGCTGGGACGGCTCTCCAACCATGTGGGCCGACGGCCCGCAGCGATCGCCAGCCTCGGCCTGCTCGTACTGGGTTGTCTGCTGCTGTTGAACGTCCACCACATCGGCATCCTCATCGCCGGTCGACTCCTGATGGGCCTCGGTGCCGGGCTGGCCAGCAGCAGCCTCACCGCCTACATCGTCGACACCGCACCCAGCAGGCCGACCTGGCTGGCCTCCGTCGCCTCCAGCCAGACGGTCATGCTCGGTCTCGCCGTGGGCGCGATCGCCTCCGGTGCCCTGGTCCAGTTCGGCCCCTGGCCACGTGACCTCATCTACCTGGTTGTCATCGGCCTGCTCCTCCTGTCTGCCGTGCTCGTCTTCATCAGCCCGGAGACGGTGGCGCCCTCGCCGGGCGGTTGGCGTTCACTACGCCCCAGCGTTCGGGTGCCGGCCCGCGTCCGGCATCTGCTCCCCGTCGCGGCCGCGGTGCTCCTGGCCACCTGGGCAACCGGGGCCTTCTACCAGGCCTTCGTGCCCGCACTGGTCGAGGATCAACTGCACACCAACAGCCCGCTCATCCTTGGACTGGTATTCGCCGCGTACATGGGCCCCAGCGCTCTAGGCGCCCCCCTCGGCGGCCGGTTCTCCCCGGCGGCGGCTCAACGCATCGGCATGAGCGCCTTCCTGGCCGGATGGATCGGCATCATCACCGCGGTCACCACCAGCGCGCTGCCGTTGTTCATCGCCGCGACCATCGTCGCGGGAACCGCTCAGGGCATCGCCATCAGCTCCGCCACCCGCGGCCTGCTGCACGGCAGCACCCTGCACGACCGGGCACCGATCTTCGCCGTCGTATATCTCCTCAGCTACAGCGGCGCGACCATCCCCAGCCTGATCGCCGCCCAACTCTCCGGCGTCTTCTCGGTGCCGCACATCGCGTTCGGATACGCGGCACTCGCCGTCCTCGCCACCGCGTTCACTCTCATCGCTGCGCGCAACCCGCGGACCGACACGACCAGCCAGCCCAATGAGTGATCTCGACGAAGCCTCACCGTCATCCAGACGTCACTCGACGCCGAACAGGGAGTGCGGGCCCGCACTCGTCCAAGCCCGTCGTCGCGCGGGATCGCACGCTCGACTTCTTCCTCGCTCCAGACGGGCTCGACGATTGGCGGGATCTCGGGCGAGTCTCACAGCCCTTCGGTGGCTTGGTCTGGGATGGAGTCAACCAGCAGGCACATCCTCGATAATCTGTTAGCGCCATACCGATCCACGGTGCCAACAGCGTGACATCACCCGCAATCTGGGCCAACATTTATCTGCCTTCAAGAGCCCCACGAGTGGGGCAAATCCTTGATGCCCCGGCACGAATGGTTCAACGATTTTTACGTGCCCTTCATCACTGAACCAATGCAGGCCTTGAACGTGGTTGCAACCGCAACCGTTGTGTTAGCGTCGGCGGCGGCTGACGGGCCATTTTGGACACACCTCGGCCAAATCTTCCGTCAGACCCATTCGACAGAAACACAGGAGCTTGTTCATGAGCATCGACCTGAGCGACCTGAACTCCGACCCCCGGTACACCCGGCAGGGCGGAATACACGTACCGGCGAACACCGGCGAAACCAAGTGGTTCTCCGGCGACGTGTACACCGTCCGGTTGGGGGCGGCCGCCACCAACGGAGCCATCGGCATCGTGGAGGCCAGCGTTCCGCCCGGCAGCGGTCCGGTCGCGCACACGCACGCCGATCAGGACGAGACCTTCTATCTCCTCTCCGGGGAGCTGGAGTTCCTGGACGGCGATCGAATTTTCACCGCCAGCGCGGGCGACATCGTGTTCATTCCGCGAACCATCCGCCACCGCTTCAAGAACGTCGGCCTGCACACCGCGAAGATGCTTTTCCTGTACACTCCCGGCGGCGCGGAGAACCTTTTCCTTGAGGGCGGCGACGAGCCCGAGCCGGGTGTGGCTGTTCAGGCCTGGGGGCCGGAGCGATTCGACGAGCGAATCCTGGGGCTGTTCCGTAAGCACGGCGTGGAGGCGCTTCCCGAGGACTGGTGAACCGTCCCGTCGAACAGCTGAAGGCCTCCGGTTGTGGAGTGGAGCTGCCCAGGAACCGCAGGCACGCACACCCCAACCCGTGGTCCGCAAGCTCTGGCCGTCGTCGACGCTGATCGGTCCGGCGGTCGCGCGTAGATGGGCGCAACCAGCCTGATGCCGACCCCTGGGTTCCCTGGCTGTGGTGGCGGTAACTCTCGTGAACCTCTCGCCCAACGAGGCCGTTTCCCGAGCGGTGTGCCTTACCGCACGTTGCATCTCGGTATGTGGCTTCAGATTCCGATCGGAGAACAAATATGACTGTGGATGAACTGCGTGGCACCGTGATCGGACCGGTGCTGCTACCCGGCGACGACGGCTTCGCCGAGGAGGTCGCCTCGTTCAACTTGATAAATGTGATGGAGCCGGCTCTCGCGGTCGGTGTAACCAGTGCCGCCGATGTGCAGGCCGTCGTCCGCTACGCGGCCCGGAACCAGCTGGCGGTGGCGGTACGGGCCACCGGGCATCAGGTCGTCAAGGACGCGCGGGGCGCGATTTTGATCAACACGTCGCGGATGCAGGGTGTGCTTGTCGACGCCGACAGCCGAAGCGCCCGGGTGGAGGCCGGTGTCGACTGGGCCACGACGATGGCCGAGACAGCCAAGTTCGGGCTTGCGCCGCTGAGCGGGTCCGCAGCAACGGTCAGCGTGATCGGTTATACCCTCGGCGGCGGGCAGGGCCCCGTGCTGGGCCGCTCGCACGGGTACGCCGCGGACCACGTCCGACGCCTGGAGGTGGTGACTGCGGACGGTGAGTTGCGGCAGGTCACCGCAGAGAGCGAGCCGGACCTGTTCTGGGCGCTGCTCGGTGGCAAGGGCAACTTCGGGGTGGTGACCGCGATCGAGTTCGCCCTGTTCCCGGTGACCGAGTTCTACGGCGGCGGACTGCACTTCGCCGGTGAGCGGATGGAAGACGTGCTGCGGGTCTGGCGCACCTGGGCGCCCGAGCTCCCGGAGCAGGCGACCACCTCGGTCGCCGTGCAGCGGCTCCCGCCCCTGCCCGAACTGCCCGAACCGCTGCGCGGCGCGTTCGTGCTGCACGTCCGGTTCGCGTACCTCGGCACGGCCGAGGAGGGTGAGCGGCTGCTCGCGCCGATCCGCGCGGTTACCAGGCCGCTGGTCGACGGCGTACGGATGCTGCCCTACGCGGACAGCCCACTGATCCACCTGGACCCGCCGACGCCCCTGCCGTACTACGACCGCACGACCACGCTGCGCGAGTTCACCCCCGAGGCGCTCGACGCCCTCCTCGAGTTCGCCGGACCGGCCTCGAACAATCCGCTGGCCAGCATCGAGATCCGGGCCCTCGGCGGCGCCTTCGACCGCGAGCCCACCGTGCCGAACGCGGTGCCCACCCGTGGCGTCCCGTACGTGGTGTTCGCCATCGGGGTGGGCGGGCCCGACCAGGCCGACCTGCTGCGGGGCTGGCTCGAACGCCTCGTCCACACCTTCGAGCCGTGGTCGGTCGACGGCCGCCGGATGGTGAACTTCCTCTCCAAGGACGAGGCCGCTACGCCGGAGCAGGTACGCCTCGCCTACGGCGCGGAGCGCTACGACCGGCTGGCCCGGATCAAGCGCCGCTTCGACCCGGGCAACATGTTCCTGGCCAACCACAACATCCGACCCGCGTAGCACCCGGACGTGGACGCGAGTCTCGACGGGCTACGGAAGCGTGGCCCGTCGAGGCTCAGCGTTGACCCCGGACCGGTGACAGCAGCCGCAGTGCTCGAGCATGCCCCGCGTTCGTCCGCATACCTGCCGATCGTGACGTCCTCGATCGCCGCGCGGTGTCCGCGTACCGGCCAGCTCGGAGTGGCGGCCCTGTCCCAACGAAGGACGTTGCGCCTGCCGCGTTCCGTGGTCATCGACCCTCCCGCGCAGGTGCCGACAGCTACCGCCGCCCGCGTTGGGCGAGGTAGAGATCCCTGACGGTTGGTGCCGACCCGTGGTCGGCGAGCAGTGATTCCAGGTCACCGGAGAAGTCGCGCGGCAGGCCGCTGCCGGTGTCCTCGATGCCCCGCACGCCGACGGTCACGCTGCGCGGTGCCACGTCGGCGATCGTGATCGCGTACGGCCGGCCGTTGGTGATGCGCACGTTCCAGTGCGTCATCCGCGCGCCGAACAGCGGTCCGGACGCGGCGGATCCACCCACCCGGCCGTTGTTCTCGACCGTGATGTCGGTGCGGACGTTCTCGAACGGCAGCGCGCGGTGGGTGTCGAACGTGCCTTCCGCCATGCGCCCGCAGCGGTAGACGTTGCCGGCGGAGAGCCCCTCCACGTTGAGGCCGTGGTGGATCGCGTCGGAGGGAACCGGGACGGTGAACCGTTCGATCTCGAAGTCCTCCACCAGGTTGTCGTTCGCCTGCATCCGGCAGGCGAAGCTGTGGTGGGCGGCCCGCCCGCCGACGGTCACTCCGGTGATGGTGATCGCCTTGGCGGTGGTCAGCCCGAATCCGAGGTCGCAGTTCTCCACGCGGACGTCGCGGGCCCAGCAGTCGTGGACCGCCTGGAAGCACACCCCGTTCGAGCCGGGGTGCCGGTTGTGCGGGGTTTGTGGGACGAGTTCGTTGCGGATCGTGAGGTGCTCGACGCCGGAGTCGTGGACGGTGGGGCCGATCGCGCGCAGCCGAGCCGGCCAGCCGGGCCGCAGGTCGTACTTGAGGGGCTGCGCCAGCCGGACCATCCGGTCGCCGAGGACCGCCGCCACCCGCACCGGCCACTGCAGGGTCGCGTACTGCACGTACTGCCCGCCGGAGCCGGTGACCAGTTGCGGTGCGCCGCGCGGCCAGTCGTAGTCCCGGGTGCCGGGCACGTCGCCGGCGAGGTGGCGCAGCAGGCTCGCGTCCGCCGGGTTCTGGCACTCGAGCACGACCATGTCGCCGGGGCTCAGCCGGCTGGCGTCGGAGACCACCAGGGTTCGCTGGCCGCGGGAGGCGCTACCGACCTCGGCGAGCACGTCACCGAGCAGCCACCCTTCGGTGCCTGCGTAGTCCTCGGCTTCGGAGCGGGCCCGCCGCTCGGGCGCGACGAACCAGATCTGCCCGCCGGTCCAGGACCAACGGCTGTTGCCGTTGGACTGGCGGTTCGGCCGGTATCCGTCGTCGAGGGTGCGGGTGCAGTGAAGCACGGTGGCGTCCCGGCCGGCGCCGCGCAGCACGACCCCCGACCAGTGCATCCAGACCGGCCCGGAGAGTGTCCAGGTCCCGGGCGGCACCAGCACCACTCCCCCGCCGTGTTCGCCGGCGTGGCGTACGGCGGCGTTGAACGCGGCGGTGCAGTCAGTTCCGTCCGGCCGGGCGCCGAAGTCGGTGACCTTCGTGGTGATTCGCGGCCGGGGCGGCTTCTGGCCGAGCCGGTAGCCGGCGGTCGACACGTCTGGCAGCAGCGGATGGCTGCCCGGCGCCTCCCGCCACTGCCGCAGGATCTCCGCGGCGGCGTCGGGTGGCGGGGCGAGGCCATCGGGCACTGCCGCCCGCGCGGGGGCGGCGACGCCGGCGAGCGTCGTGGCGGCGGTGGCGGCGGCCCCAAGACCGAACAGCCCGCGTCGGGTGATGGCGGGATCCGTCATCGGCGCCATGGCCTCTCCTCCGAACCTCGTCGGGGACCGCACGGACCTGAAATCGTTTGCGGTCCGACGTTCACGACACCAAACAGTTCGCCAAGGGTCAATGCGTACAGGATTGAAACTTGTTTCAGAATCGATCTTCGTGCCCGACGGCCGCCGCCGGACGGGTGCATGAAGCGGCCGGTGCGCGGTGAATCGGCCCGACCGTTTGTTGCCATCCGGTGCCGGACACGATTTCGAGAAGCTGCGGTGCCCCGCGGCGCAGGCACCTGACCGGGCCGCGACAGTATCCTTGCCGCCGTCGAGGCGTGAGGCCGCCGATGCTTCGGCACACCGGCCGCGTGCCCGCGGCCTCGGTCACGGCACGGTCGTCTACACCAGCGGTACCGGGCACCTATGCACTCAACCGACGAAGCGACAGCGGACTTTGGTCACCAGGCAGCGGAGGGCAGGAGACCGGCGAGACAGTAGCGCAGACCGCCGTCGGGGAGACGCAGGCGGAGACCCGAGATCAGGGTCGAGGTAACGGGATCGTGGGGATTGTCAGCGGGTGTGCCGGGTGCCCTTTATCGCTATCTGCGCCGGAGCGGGATCGAGGCCACTATCCCGAGCAACGCCGACCAGGACACTCCCCGCAGTAAGCGGGGGTCGAAGGGCTGACGGCCACCTGCCTTCGACTGCGGCGTCGCCACGTACTTCGACATGCTTGCCGTGCGCCACGAGGCCGTCGCACACATCGCCGCGATCGATGAATTGCCTCGACCCGCTTCGGATACCCGCTTACTCGCCCTTGGCCCAGATGGGGCCCTGGTCGGTCCAGGTGACACCCTTGTTGCGGCAGAGGCAGAACGGGTGGCCGACGGGGTCGGTGTAGACACGCCAGCCATAGCCGTCGGGGCCGATGGAGTCCTGCTGCAGGGTCGCGCCGAGGGCCAGGATGCGGCTCTGTTCGACCTCGATGTCGTCGACTTCGAAGTCGAGATGGAACTGCTTGGGGTGCTCGCTGTCGGGCCACTGCGGCGTGCGGTAGTCCTCCACCCGGATGAAGGCCAGCTCGATCTCGCCAAACCGGATACCGGCCCAGTCGCGGTGGCTGCCCTCCTTGACCGGGCGACCCGTCACCTCTGAATAGAAGGCTGCCAGCGCCATCGTGTCCGGGCAGTCGATGATGAAATCGGTGAGTCGCAGCATCCGGCGATCTTGCCACAAGATCAAATAAGCCGCCGGGACGTCACGGTCTTCCGGGGTAGGGCCGCGCTGACGGCATGGGCCTTCGCCGCAACCGCGCGAGCGTGACTCCACCTCCGAGCAGAGAGAACTTCCAGCTTGCGCCGTGCGATCTCCCCTGCGACATCGACGAGGGTGGCCGTCTGCCCGGTCTACGAAGCCCTCCCGGTTCGCGGCATCCTGTGGAGCGGCGAGCAGGTGGCGGCCGGCTGCGGGCGTTTCTAGTTCCGCCAACTGCTTGACGAGTCCGTCCCAGCACATGTGCGACAGTCGGCCTTGGTCCCTCGGTCACCCTGGTTGCGGTCGGTGAGCTCTGAGTGTCTGCGGGCGCACTCAAACTGAGGCCGAGAATGAACCATTGCCGCCAAGACGCCGTGCACGAGGGGAAGGCCACCCAGCTCGCTGATCTTGACCCAGGCGATGTCGTCATGCTCGTCAGGTGCACGGTTGGTGGGAGAGCCGACCCATTCTCCGATTTGCCAGACGCCCACGTGAACGGCGTCGTCACCACTGCCGTCATGCACGACGCCCAACCGGGAAGCGGACTCCGCCACGATGTGAACACCGAGCTCCTCGTGCATCTCACGCGCGAGGGCTTGCAGTTCCGACTCACCCGCTTCGACCTGCCCCCCAGGCAGATCCCAGACATCTGGGTACGCCCGTTTGGTCGGCCTGCGGTGTACCAGCAGGATCGCACCGTCTTCAACGAGCGCGCCTGTGACGACGACATGCATGACGGGATTAGAGCACGGGTATAGGACAAGCTCGATCCAGCCAAGGGGACGCCCAGACGTCCGGATCCGCGGCGATCCGATCGATACGGGGCGTGGCAGCTCATCGCCGGCGGTTCGGCCGAGCCCGCGATACACGCCCGTGTCGCGGACCGTGGAGGCACCCGCGGTGCCCTTTGAGGATCATGTCGGGCATCAGGTGGGACGTGAGCGTGAAGCATGTCCCGCGACAGGGACACCGGCTGCCGGCGGAGTCGGGTCCGTGATCATCTGGCGCCTGAGGTCGGCTGCCACATGAAGCGTTCGAAGCAGACGAGCGCGGCGAGGACGGCGGTGATCACGCCGAAGGCGCCGAGGGCGGGCAGGCTCCGACCGACGGGAAGCAGTGCGAGCATGACGCCGGCCGCGACGATCTGGGCGCGTGGGGTGTGTCCGACGGTGAAATGCAGGAACAGGCCCCGGCCGATGAGGTAGACGACCGGGCCACCGAACAGGGCTGCTGTGGAGGTCCAATCCAGCGGCGCTCCGGCAGGATGCTGCGACGGGTGGTGGGCCAGGTGCTCGAGGACGAGTTCGATGCCCAGGGCCAGGTAGATGATCCCGGCAATGAGCGGGAAGTGGGCCAGGCTGTAGGCGTTGATGGCAGGCCGGACGCGGTCCCGGTCGGGGAGACGCGCCAGGGCCTGTCCGGCCGGTGCGGCGGCGTTCTCGAAGTACAGCCACCACAAGGCCGTGGCATTGGCCACGGCGAGCACTGCGGCGATCAGGACCGGCCAGCGGGTGACCGCCGATCCGGCGCCGGCGCCCACCGCGATCAGCGACTCGCCCAGGGCGATAATCAGCAGCAGGCCATGCCGGTCGCACAGGTGGCTAGCACTGCGCACCCGAAATCGGTCTTTGCTGAACACCGAGATGGACGCGCTACCGAGGCAGTCGATGAGGAACGCCGCGGCCCACAACAGCGTTTGTGTGGTACCGCCGAGCAACGCCCCGAGCAGCAGCGGGATCCAGCCCCCCACGATCGGGATGGCATAGCGGAGGCCGGGCGCCGGAATTGGCCGGTTAACGACGGCCACGTGCCAGTTGAGTAGGTAGAACGCGGTCCGGATCACGATGTACGCCACCGCCACCGTCAGTGCTTCGGACACCGTCCAGCTGTCGTGCCCCCACGCGTACGGGATGACCAAGCCGGCCACGAACATTGCAACCATCACCACGACCAGCCCGGCGCGGACCAGGCCCACGTCGGCGCGGACCTGGTTGGCGAGCCAGGCGAAGGTAGTGAAGGGCCACCACAGCAACATCAGGAACACCAGGCCCTGCGCCAGGACGAGCGGCGTCGGCGACCCTGCCATGAACGTGGCCACGCGGATGAAGGCGAACGCGAACACCAGGTCGAAGAAGATCTCAAACGGCGTGGTGCGTTGGGCCTCACCGATCGGCACCGGGCGCCGAATCCCCAAGGTATGCGCCATAGACGATCTTCCTACTCATCCCGCCAATTCGGACCCGGACGCCTAATATGGCGCCAGCCCACCAGCGATCCATGGCCGAGACGGCAGCCGAGGCGTCCCCAACGGTTCGGGCGACCTCCGTCGTCGACGCACCGCCCGGACTTCCAGCACCACGCGATTCCCCTGCTCCGTCACGGCAAACTCCGACAGCGCACGGCGCACCGTCACGCAGGTTCTGCAATCAGACAGGCTGGCTGCCGGCGAGGTCGGCTGCCAAATCTATGTGCCGCTCCCCTCGCCGGTGAGCTGGCCAGCCACCTACGGCGACTGCATCGCCGGATGCGGGACACCGACAAGGCGATCGAGGCCGCGTTCAGTGATCAACCGCAGCCCGGCATCATCCGCAGCCTGCCTGGCAGGAGGGCACTGGTGGCGGCAGAATTCATCGTCGCGGTCGGGGATCTGTCGACCTTCGTCAGCCCTGATCACCTCGCCGAATACGCGGGTCTGGCGCCGGTGTCCTTCACCTGGCCGGACGGTCGCACGCCGAGCGTCCGCGCCATGCTCTTGGACATGATTGAAGAGTACGCACGGCACACGGGCCACGCGGACATCCTGCGCGAGGCGGTGGATGGTCGCGTGGGCGAAGGCGCGCCTGAGGACTTCACCTTCTAAACCCCCCCTTCTACCGTGATCAGCGCGCAGAGGTGTCGCAGATCAGTCGGCGGAGAACTGTCGCGCATCAGGCGGCGGTGGACACGCTTCAGATGCTGCGTCCAGACGTCGATTGAACGCCGTGTCTAGTCCCATCACATGCTTGACGAATCCGTCCCAGCACATGTGACGGTTGGTCTAGGTTCCATCCTGCGTGGTGCCGGGCCATGGTGCGGGGCCAGGCTGCTCGGCGCCGGTGCGGGGTAAGTCCGCAGGGGTCTGGGTGACAATCTCGCGCATGAGCGCCTCTGACGTCGTAGCGGTCGATCTCACTTCGGACGAGCGGTTCCTTCTCAGGCGAGGTCTGGCCGAGTGGGGTGGACCCGCGCATTCCACGGATGATCTCGCCCGAGCTATGGGCTTCCGGGATCAGGTGGACCTCTACCACGGCGAGGGTCGCAGGCTGAGAGAGGCACTGGACCGGGGGGAGCCGTTGTCGAGGTCGCAGTGGCGAAAGCTGTTGTTCTCCACTGAGATCGTCTTCGCGAGTGACGTGGTGGGTTCTGGCTCTGACTGGTCGATCACCACTGGCCTTTCTGACGAGGAGACGATCAAGTTGTTGCGGGTGGTGCAGCGGAAGGTGGCCCGCGCACTACGGATGTCTTAGGCATCGGCGGCCACGACCACCGTGAAATGAGTAGGTCAACCGTTCATCCCTCGGGTGGCTCGCCGTGCCCCAGAATCGATCACGCCACCGCCACCAGGCAGAGTGGTAGCGGGTAGCGTCCGGCTGCATGGAGGTCTTCCTGCTCGGTCACGTCCGCCACGCCCGGTGGCTCGACGGGCGGCCAACAACGCACCGAGACGAAGCCGGCGAGCTGGTCTGGGACGAGGAAGACGGTGACGACCTCAAAGTGCTGGGGGTGTACTCGTCGGAGGCACGAGCGGAGGAGCGGATACAGCGAGCTAGGAAGCTGCCTGGCTTCCGCGACGAGCCCGACTGCTTCTACATCAACCGCTACAGCCTCGACGAGGACCACTGGAACGACGGCTTCGTTTCCTTTCCCGATGACGGTCAGGCCGACTGAACGACAGGTTCCTCGCGGTGGACGAGCCGGGCCATCCACGGGCCACACAGCGGTGTCACCTCAGGCCAAATCAGGCCACGTGGAGGCCCGTCGAGCAGTCGTAGAGAACCCACTCACAGCCGATCTCGTGCAATTCCTAAGCCGACAGTGCGGGGTGGGTCGCTGCAGCGCCCGTCGCCGCCACGGAAAGCTGTGTATGCAGGGGCAGGGCCTATAGAGGCCGGACCGCGACCACCGGCATTGGGAGATGTCGAGAGACATATCAGCTGCTCGGGCGACGTTTTGCCAGGTAGACGGATGCAGGCAGCTTGATCCCGCGGCCGGCAGCACGTCTCAGGCGGTGAGCCGGGCAACGTGGTCGATCAGGACGCCCCGGAACCCGTCGTGCTCGGGCAGGTCCGTACCGAAGATCTCCTCGACCTGCAGCAGCGAGTCGACCAGCCGCTTCGCATCGCCCGCACCGGCGGCCGCCGCCACCTGGAGCCGGTCGGCCAGCGGGTCGTCGAGCGGAAGCTCCCGGCCGTGGGCGTCGCGGCCCTTCGCGACGTACGCCATCCAGGCGGCGACCGCGAGTGCGGCCTGCTGCGGGATCGCCCCGGCGGCCAGGCGGTCCCGGACGGTGCCGAGCAGCCGGACCGGCAGCTTCTGTGACCCGTCCATGGCGACCTGCACGGTCCGGTGCGGCAGCGCCGGGTTGGCGAACCGCTGCAGCACCTGCCGCCGGTAGCCGGCCAGGTCCAGGCCGTCGGGCACGCGCAGGGTCGGCGCCACGTCCTCGACCATCAGCGCCTCAGCAGCGGTGGCGAGTTCGTCGTCGGCGAGGGCGGCCGCGATCGTGTCGTGGCCGCGTAGGGCCCCCAGGTAGGCGAGCAGCGAATGGGTGGCGTTGAGCATGCGCAGCTTCACCGACTCCCAGGCGGCGACGTCGTCGGTGAACACCGCGCCGGCGAGGTCCCAGGCGGGCCGGTCGGCGGCGAAGTCGTCCTCGATGACCCACTGGCGGAACGGTTCGGCCACCACGACGCCCCGGTCGTCCAGCCCCAGCACCGTCCGGACGTTCGCGCGGTCGTCGTCGGTGGTGGCCGGCACGATCCGGTCGACCATGCAGGACGGGAAACGCACCGAGGCGGCGATCCAGTCGGCGACCGATCCCGCCTCGGGGTCCGGCAACGCGTCCAGGAAGTCGTGCACCAGGCCGTGCAGGACCTCGCCGTTGCCGACGAGGTTGTCGCAGGAGAGCACGGTGACCGGTCCGGCGACGCCGGCCGCGCGTCGCTGCAACCCGCGGACGAGCTGCCCGACGACGGTCCGCGGGGGCCGTCCCGCGAGGTCGGCGGCCACCTCCGGGTCCGACCGGTCGAGCCGGCCGGTGCGGTCGCGGCGGTAGCCCTTCTCGGTCACGGTGAGCGTGACGAGGCGTACGGCGGGGTCGGCGATCCGGTCGACGACCGCTGCCGGATCGCCCGCCCCGTGCAGCACCTCGCGGACGCTGCCGACGACGCGCACCGGCTCCGCGCCGGGGCCTCGCTCCAGCACCGTGTAGAGGCCGTCCTGCGGGGTCAGCTGGTCGCGTACGGACGGCGACCGCTGGGTGACCCCGGCGATGCCCCAGTCGTCGCGGCCGGTGGCCGCCGCGGCCAGCTCGGTGTAGACGGCCTGGTGTGCTCGGTGGAACGCGCCGATGCCGAGGTGCACGATGCCGACCCGCAGCGCGCGCGGATCCACCAGCGGCGGGATGAACGTTGTGCTGCGGCCGAGCCGGTGCAGTGCGTCGGGGCGCAGCCGCGGCATCTCGCTCACAGTACGGCCCCGAGCTGCCACGGGACGATCTCCTCGCCGCCGAGGCCGAGTTCCTCGCTCGCGCTGCGGCGGCCGGACGCCACGTCCAGCAGCAGGTCGTAGACCTGCCGGCCCATCTCGTCGAGGGGGACGCCCTGCTCGACGACCGGGGAGCAGTCCAGGTCGATGTCGGCGGCCATCCGGTTGGCCAGCTCGGCGTTCGTGCCGAGCTTGACGGTCGGGACCGGGCGGCTGCCGAAGACCGAGCCGCGACCGGTGGTGAAGCAGATGAGGTTCGCCCCGCCGGCGACCATCCCGGTCACGGAGACGGGGTCGTAGCCGGGGGTGTCCATGAAGACCAGCCCGGGCCGCGGGATCGGCTGCGCGTAGTGGCGTACCGCGGCGAGCGGGCTGCGGCCGGCTTTCGCCACCGCGCCCAGCGACTTCTCCAGGATGGTGGTGATGCCGCCCGCCTTGTTGCCCGGGGACGGGTTGGCGTCCATCGTGGTGCCCTGCCGTCCGGTGTACTCCTCCCACCAGCGGATCCGCTCCAGCAACGCCTCGGCCGTCTCCGGGCTGGTCGCCCGCGCGGCGAGCAGGTGTTCGGCGCCGTAGATCTCCGGGGTCTCGCCGAGCACGGAGGTCGCGCCGGCCGCCACCAGCAGGTCCGAGGCGACGCCGAGGGCCGGGTTCGCGGTCAGTCCGGACCAGCCGTCGGACCCGCCGCACTGCAGGCCGAGCACGAGCTCCTCGACGCCCAACTCGGTGCGGGTCGCGCCGGCGAGGTCCCGCATCATGCCCCGGACCAGTTCGACGCCGCGGTTCACCGCGGCGGATGTGCCACCCAGTTCCTGGATGGTGTACGACGACACCGGCACGTGGTCGGCCACGCCGAGGTCGGCCATGAGCCCGGTCACTGCGTTCACCTCGCAGCCGAGCCCGACGACGACCAGGCCGCCGATGTTCGGGTTGCGGGCGTAGCCGGCGAGGGTGCGGCGCAGCACCTCCCATCCTTCGCCGCGGTCGGCCATCCCGCATCCGGTGCCGTGGGTCAGGGCGACGACGCCGTCGACGCCGTCGAGGCCTTCCGCGTCGTCCTCGGTGACCCGGGCGATCTTCCGGGCGACGGTGGCCGAGCAGTTGACGGTGGTCAGGACGCCGACGTAGTTGCGGGTGGCGCCGCGACCGTCGGGGCGGCGGTAGCCGTGGAAGGTGCGGCGCAGGTCTGCGGGGAGCCTCGGTGCGGCGGTTGTGCCTTCGCCACCGGTCATGCGGGCGGCGGCGTCCTGCGGCATCCCGAGGTTGTGCAGGTGCACGTGCTCACCCGCGCGGATCTGCGTCAGGGTCCGTCCGATCACCTGGCCGTACTTGCGTACCGGCGTTCCGGCGGGCAGGTCGCGCAGGGCGACCTTGTGCCCGGCGGGCACGTCGTCGCGAAGCGTCACGCCGACCGCCCCCGGCAGCGCCAACGGCTCCCCCGCGGTCATCGGTGTCGTCGCCACCGCGACGTCGTCGCTGTCGTACAGGACCACCACGCTCATCGGTTCGCCTCCCTTCCCACGGGTGTGCCGTTCCGTCCGCCGACCGTCCGGCGGGTCACGATGGCCGGGGCGTCGGTGGACGTCACGGCTCCGGTTCCTCCTTGACCCGGGCGACGAGCTGGGTCGGGTTGACGTACCGCAGCGCGATGACGAGCAGCACCAGCATCATCGCGGTGTACATGACCGCCATGGCGTCCACCGACTGCTGGGCGCGGATACCGGCCGCGGACATCGAGTAGTAGAGCGCGACGACGAGGGTCTGCGAGTCCGGGCCGGCGGTGAGGAAGGTGAGCTCGAACATGCCGACGGTCCGGACCAGGACGAGGATCGCCGAGGCGAGCATCCCCGGCAGCAGCAGGGGCGCCAGCACCCGCAGGAACACCGACCGCATGCCGGCCCCGCACATCCGGGCGGCGCTCTCGATCCGCGGGTCGATCTGCTCGATGAACGGTGTCATGGTCAGGATCACGAACGGCACCGACGGGACGAGGTTCGCCAGCACCACGCCGGAGAGGTGGCCGGCGAAGCCGAACTTGTAGAGCACGGTCGCCAGCGGGATGCCGTAGGTGATCGGTGGCATCAGGATCGGCAGCAGGAAGAGCAGGTAGATGGCGCGTTTCCCGGGGAAGCTGCGCCGCGCCAGCACGTACGCGGCCGGGACGCCGATCACCAGCGACAGTCCCACGACGAGCAGGGACACCTGCAGGGTCACCGTGATCACCTGGAGCAGCGCGAACTCGGTCCACGCGTCGCCGTACCACTTGGTGGTGTAGCCGTCCGGGAACCAGGTGTCGAACCAGCGCTGGCCGAAGGAGCTGACCAGCACGGATCCGACGACGCCCAGCAGGTTGAGGAAGAAGAAGATGACCGCGCCCCAGACGAGCCAGGCGGCGGGGCGGGCGACGATCCGTCGCCGGGTATCGGTTGCCGCGGTGGTGGTGACCATCAGCCCTTACCTCCCGTGGAACCGGTGTAGAAGCGCGTCCGGGCGAACAGCACCACCGCGATGACCACCAGCTCGATCAAACCCATGATCATCGCGATCGCCGAGGCGTACGGGTAGTCGTACTGCTCGTAGGCCGCCTGGTAGGCGGCGATCGAGATGACCCGGGTCTCCCCTGCCGGGTTGCCGACCAGGACCGCTGACGGGAACACGCTGAACGCGAGGACGAACGTCAGGCAGAACGTGGTGGCCAGACCAGGCATCAGCAGCGGCAGGGTGATCATGCGGAACCGCTGCCACCAGCCGGCGCCGAGGGTCGCCGCGGCCCGTTCGAGCGTCGGGTCGATGCCGGACAGGTACGACAGGACGAGCAGGAACGCGAAGGGGAACCCGGTGATGATGAGCGAGAAGAAGACGCCCCAGTAGTTGTGGACGAGCCGGATCGGCTCGTCGGTGAGGTGCAGCGCGGTCAGCACCCGGTTGAACCAGCCGGTCGGGCCGAGGAAGTTCAGCAGGCCCTGGGCGGTGAGCACGGTGCCGAGGGTGATGGGCACCACCAGCAGGATCGTGACCAGCCGCTTGCCGCGGAACCGGCCCCGCATCCGGTACGCGATCGGCACCGACGCGACCACGTTGAGCAGCGCGGCGGGCAGCGCCAAACCGAGCGTGGTCCAGATCGTGTCACGCTGGTATGCGTCGCTGAAGAAGCGCGCGTAGTCGCTGAACGGGCCGCCCTCGGTCGGCTGGAACGACAGGCCCAGCCCGTAGAAGAACGGGTAGAGGAAGAGCAGCACGACGAAGAGCAGCGCCGGGGTGAGCAGCCACAGGTGACGGTCGACGCCGCGCTCGGCGAGGCGGTGCTGCCAGTGGACCCGCGCCGGAGGCGGCGCGGCCGGGGTGGGGGTCGTGACGCTCATCCGACCAGCCCGGGTTCCTCGACCACGGCCGCCGCGGGGTCGGCGGGCCGGGTGGCGGCCGCATCGCCGGGGAAGACGAGCAGCCGCTGCGGGTCGATGCTCAGGCTGACCCGGTCGCCGGGCGCCACCCGCTGGTCGGTACGCAGGTGCACCCGGGAGCCGGCGGCGGTGACCGCCTCCGCCGCCAGTTCCCGGCCCTGGTACTCGACCACCTCGATCTCCGCCGGCACCGCGTTGCTCGTCGCACCGCCCTGATCGACCCGGACGTCCTCGGGGCGCACCGCGACGATCACCTCGTCGCCCGACGCGACCGGGCCGACCGGGACGCCAACGAGCCGCAGGCCGTCCAGCTCGACGGCGACCGTGTCGTCCACGGTCTCCCGCACCCGCATCGTCCACAGGTTGCGGTAGCCCATGAAGTCGGCGACGTGCCAGTTGGCCGGGCGGGTGTGCAGCTCCTCCGGGGCACCGATCTGCTGGACGCGGCCTTCCCGCAGCACCACCAGCCGATCGGCCAGCGAGAGCGCCTCCTCCTGGTCGTGCGTCACGTAGACCGTGGTGAGGCCCAACGACTGGTGCAGCCGGCGGATCTCGGTACGCATCTCCAGGCGCAGCTTCGCGTCGAGGTTGCTCAGCGGCTCGTCCATCAGCACCAGCGACGGTTCCAGGACCACCGCGCGGGCGATCGCCACCCGCTGCTGCTGGCCGCCGGAGAGCTGGCCGGGTAGCTTCCCGGCGTGGTCCTCGAGGCGTACCAGGCGGACCGCCTCGTCGGTGCGGCGGCGGATCTCGTCCTTCGGCAGCCGCCGCATCCGCAGCCCGAACGCGATGTTGGCCCGCACGGACATGTGCGGGAACAGCGCATAGTTCTGGAATACCATTCCGAAGCCGCGGCGCTCCGGCGGCAGCGTGTCGATGCGCCGCTCGTCCTGCCAGATGCTGCCCGCTGTCAGGGGCAGCAGCCCGGCGAGGCAGTTCAGGGCGGTGGACTTGCCGCAACCCGACGGACCGAGCAGGGCGACGAACTCGCCCGCCTCGATCGTCAGGTCGAGGTCGCGCAGCGCGTCATGGCCGCCGAAGCGACGCGACACGCCCTCCAGCCGCAGCTGGGAGAACGCTTTGGCGCCGGCGGTCATCCCTGCTTGACCTTCCCGCTACCGATCTCGCGGTCCCACCTGTCGAACGCCGCCACCAGCGCCTTCGCGTCCAGCGGCACCTCGGTCGGGTTGTTCGCGATCAGCGCGTCGTACTCCGGCCGACCGAAGTCCCGGATGGCGTCCTGGCTCTTCTGCGGCGCGTCCGACAGCTGCACACCCTGCACCGCCGGGCCCGGGTAGAAGTAGCCCTCGTCGTAGGCCTTCGCCTGCTGCTGCGGCGTGAGCATGAACGCCAGCAGAGCCAGCACCGCGGCCTGGCTGTCCGTCGACGCCCCCTTCGGGATCACCGCGTAGTGTGCGTCGGTCACCCAGTGGAACCCCTCAAGCGAGGTGACCTTGGCCTCCTTCGGCACCGTGCCGAGCACTCGGGGGTTGATGTCCCAGCCGGTCGTCGACGCGATCACGTGCGCCGACCCGTTGGCCAGGTTCTTCATCGTCTCGGCGGTGCCGGACGGGTAGTAGTCGACGTGCTGGTTGAGTTCCTTGAGGTAGGCCCACGTCTTGTCCCACCCGTTCACCGGGTCCTTCGGGTCCTTGTCGCCGAGGATGTAGGGCAGCCCCATCAGGAACGTACGCCCGGGACCGGAGTTCGACGGGCGGGCGTACTGGACCTTGCCGGGGTGGGCCTTGGCGTACGCGAGGAGCTGCTCCGCGCTGGTCGGCGGGGTCGCCACGGTCCCCGGCAGGTACTCCAGCAGCGGCCCGGACGGGTAGTAGGTGACCGTCACGCCCGCGTTGCCGGCGAGCTTCTGCATGGCGGCCGCCGGCGCAAGATAGTTGTTCATGCCGGTCAGCCGGCTCTGGAACTTCGGCAGGACGTCGAGCCACAGCCCCTGGTCGATGCCGGCCGCGAGGCCGTCCACGCCGGTGAGCACCAGCCCGATGTCCACCCGGTCGGCGTTCTGCTGCGCCTTGATCTTGCCGACCAGCTCCGGGGCGGGCGACTTGGAGTAGGTCACCTTGGAGATGACGTCCGGGTTGTTCTTCACGAACTCGTCGATCATTCCCTGGGTCAGTTGCAGGTTGCCCGCGACGTCGAGGATGTTCAGCGCCACGGCCTTGGTCGGCTTGTCGGGAACCTCGCCGTCGCTGTTGCCGCCGGAGCCGCCGGAGGTGTCCGGGGCGCCGCAGGCGGCGGTAACGGTCAGCAGGGACGATGCTGCGGCGATCAGGGCGCTCCGCCGGGTGATGCCCATGAAACTTCCCTCTCTCGGTCGTCAGTCACGGTGGTGGTGATGGGTGGGGGCGCGTCCTTCCGGCCGGAATGTCAGTCGGTCGGCGCGACCCCGGTCGAGCCGCGAACCAGCAGCTGGGTGGGCAGCTCCCGACGCGGCTTGCGCACACCGTCGGGCCGCTCCAGCAGCGACAACAACAGGTCGACGGCGGCGCGGCCGGCCTGCTCCTTGGCGAGCGAAACGGTGGTGAGCGTGGGCGACGACATCGACGACATCTGAATGTCATCGATGCCGATCACGCTGATGTCCTGCGGTACGCGCAAGCCACGGTCTCGCAGCCGGCCGAGCAGGCCCAGCGCCATGACGTCGTTGTAGGCGATGACGGACGTGACACCGGCGGCGACGATGAGATCCGCCGCGGCGACCCCGCCCTCGAACTGGGGCGGGAAGTGACCCGCCACGTACAGATCCATCCCGGCCGCGGCGGTCGCGGCGCGCAGCGCCCGGATCCGGTCGCGGTCGGACCACGACGCACGCGGTCCACCGACCCACCCAACCCGCTTGTGCCCGAGCGCCGCCAGATGGGCGACGGCCTGCCCGATCCCGTCCGAGTTGTCGAAGACGACGGACGGAACCCGCCCGAAGCGCCGGTTGACCATGACCAGGGTCGTGGTCGCGGCGAGCGTGAGGATGTCCTCCTCACGCCCTCGCGGCGAGCAGAGGATGAGCCCGTCGACCTGCTTGGCGAGGACCCGCACCAGATCGCTCTCCGCGGCCGGATCCTCGTCGGAGTCGGCCAGGAAGACGGCGTAGTCCGCCTCCCGGGCCCTGGCCTGCACGCCCTTCACCAGGCTGGGAAAGAACGGATTGGCCAGGTCCGGCACGATCAGCCCCAGGTTCCCGGTCTTGCCGGTGATGAGACCCCGCGCGGCCCGGTTCGGTTCGTAACCCAACCGCTGGGCCGCGCGCAGCACCCGTTCCCGGGTCACCGAGTTGACCAGCCCGGGCATCGACAGCGCCCGGGACACGGTGGACGGTGAGACGCCGGCCTCCCGAGCCACCTCGCGGATCGTCGTGCGCAACGGTTCACCTCCTCGATCGTGGAACCGTCACGTCCGAAGTTTGAAACCGATTGCAGAACCCTGTCAATACTCGCGCGTATGAATGTTCCCCGGCTGCAGTAAAGCCACCCTTGTGACAGAGACTCGTCGATGCAATCCTTTGCAGGGCCCGTTCCATCGAAGCCGCGAAGGAGAAGTTGGTGGCACAGCTGCGTCTGCACCCCGACCGCGCGCTACCGGCCGACAACGACATCCGCGCCGTAGCCCGCCGCATCTACCACTCCACGCGGGAGCTGCCGCTGCTCTGCATGCACGGGCACGTGGACGCCGCCGTCCTCGCCGACGACGAACGCTTCTCCGACCCGGCCAACCTGCTGGTCGTGCCGGACCACTACGTGACCCGGATGCTCGTCTCGCAGGGTGTCACCCTCGACCAGCTCGGCGTCCCGCGCCTCGACGGCACGGTGGCCGAAACCGACCCCCGCGCCATCTGGCGACTCTTCTGCACCCACTGGCACCTGTTCCGCGGCACCCCCAGCCGCTACTGGCTGGAACATGAGATCGCCGAGGTGCTCAAGCTCGACCTCACCCCCGGGCCCGACACCGCCGACGAGCTCTACGACCTCATCGACGCGCGACTGACCGAACCGGGCTTCCGGCCGCGTACCCTGCTCGACACCTTCAACATCGAGCTGATCGCCACCACCGACTCCGCGACCTCGCCGCTGCACGACCACGCCCGGCTCCGCGAGGCAGGGCTCGGCGAACGGGTAGTGCCCACCTTCCGCCCGGACGCCCTCACCCACGTCGGCCACCCCGGTTGGACCCGCCAGCTCGAACACCTCCAGCAGCTGACCGGCGAGGACACCGGCGACTACGCCAGCTACCTCGCAGCCCTGCGCGCGCGGCGCGCAGCGTTCGTCGCCGCCGGTGCCCGAGCCACCGACCACGGCCACCTCACCGCCGCTACCGAGCCGCTCAGCCCCGCCGACGCCCGACGGATCTACACTGACGCCCGCCACGGCACGGTCAGCCCCGACGCGACGGAGGCGTTCGCCGGCCACATGCTCTACGAGATGGCCCGGATGTCCTGCGACGACGGCCTGGTCATGCAGATCCACCCCGGCGTGCTCCGCGACCACGATCCCGAAATCCACGCCGAATTCGGCTCCGACCTCGGCTTCGACATCCCGGTCGCGGCCGAGTTCACCCGTTCGCTGCGGCCGATGCTCAACGCCTTCGGCCGCGATCCGAGATTCCGGCTGGTGCTCTTCACCGTCGACGAGACCGTCTACTCCCGAGAACTCGCCCCACTCGCCGGCGTCTACCCCGCCGTACGCCTCGGTGCGCCGTGGTGGTTCCTGGACAGCCCCGACGGGATGCGCCGCTTCCGCGAACTGGTGACGGAGACGGCCGGCTTCTACAACACCAGCGGCTTCGTCGACGACACCCGAGCGTTCCTGTCCATCCCAGCCCGGCACGACCTCGCCCGACGCATCGACGCCGGCTACCTCGCCCGCCTCGTCCTCGAACACCGACTGACCGAGGACGAGGCGATCGAAACGGCAACCGACCTGGCCTACCGCCTTCCCCGAGAGGCCTACGCCCGACGGATCGAGTGAGGGCGTCCGGGTCTATGCAGCGAAACCCGCCACACAGCGAGAATCGGCGACACGGACGAGGGTATGCAGCGGCACCGGGCAGGGTGACCAGCACAGGTAGAAGGCCAGTTCGCCGGTGCTGCGGTTGCGGCGGATGAGCAACCATCGGTGCTCACCGGGCTGGGTGGCGGTGGTGCTCCACGCCCACAGGTAGTCGCGGGGACCTTTCGCTCCCGGGCCGCAACTGTGCCGCTGCCACTCGGCGGTGGGGATCCGATGGCAAGGGATCCAACCACCGCAACGCGGCAGCCTCTCCTGACACTGACGAGAGGATATCCGGAGGTGTCAGGATCAGCGCACGCCCTGGCGTGCGCTGATCCTGAACCGCTGCTCAGAGTCGGAATGTCGGCTTGCCCGGCTCCGGGAAGGTGCGCGTGTACGCCCGGATGTAGCTGTCGAGGAACGGTGAGCGCTCCCCCGCGGTCGGCACGTCGTCCGCGGTGTTCTCCGTCGCCAGCCGCAGGACCGCGCCGGTCACGCGGATCGTGGCGCCCGACGGCGTGTCCCGCCAGCTCCCGGTCGTGATCGAGCCGATCTCGACCGCGAGCCGGTGCCCGGCCTGCAGCGTCCAGTCGGTCGACTTGAGGTCGAACCCGACCCGGCCCTTCTCGACCAGCGATACGTTCTCGTCGAACATCACCGCCGTGCCGTCGGGCGCGACGTCCCACACCTTGACCATGACGTTGCCCGCCGCATGAGCCGTGAGCTCGACGCGCGGCGTGGCGGTCAGCCGCGTCTCCTGCCGCACGACGTCGGACCACACGAGGTAGCTCGACGCCGGCTCCGCGGAGGCCGCGTCGGACGACGCCGACGGCGAGGCCGCCTTGCGCGTCGCCCCGAGCCCCTCGAGCCTCGGGGCGCTCTCCATGTCCCACTGCCCGTAGCTCTTCGGAAGGGCGAGCGTGGACGGCGACGACGCGTACGGCACGCCCGCGGCGCCGCCGTCGTCGACGTAGGTGCCGTTGCCGAGCGCCACGGTGATGCGGCGATCGGGGGTCGGCCAGGTCGGCTCGGCCCGCCACTCGCCGAGGTTGTCCTCGATCGAGTAAGTGGGGTACGTCGTCGTCGGCTTCTCGCCCTTGAGGTACTGGTCGTAGAAGCTCATCACCTCGTCGAACCAACCCTCGCGGCCCATCGCCAGGCGTCCGTCGGACACGCGGTCGTTGCCGCGCACGTGGTCCCACTGGCCCAGCCAGCCGCGCTCGGGGCCGACGTGGTTCTCGAGGAACTCCTCCATCTCCTCGGGCTTGGTGTTGTTCTCGATGAAGCCCGCCGTGATGAACAGCGGAGTCGTCGTGCCCTTGGCCTTGGCTGCCATGTCACGCGCCTGCCAGAAGGGGGCGCTCGGGTCCGGTTCGTAGTTGTCCGCGATGTTCTTGCTGAGGCACTCGGGGTGCGACTCCTCGTACCGCGCGTTGGCCTGGTAGCGCGAGGTGTCGTCGGCCAGCGGGTCCATCGTGGCGATGTTGTTGTAGGAGTTCGGCGTGCCGGTGGCGTTCGGGCGCGGCACCCCGTTGGAGAACAGGTAGTTGTACCCGGTCCAGATCGACTCCTGCGCCACGACCGCCTTGAGCTGCGGCATCTTGAGGTTGTTGCCCATCAGACCGGTGGCGCCATCGTAGGACTTGCCGTACATGCCGACGTTGCCGTTCGACCACGGCTGCGAGGCCGACCACTCGATGGCCGCGCGGACGTCGTTCTGCTCGCCCGGGCCCTTGTTGTCGAGGCAGCCGGTGGACCCGCCGAACCCGCGCAGGTCGACCATGACGTACGTGAAGCCCTCGTCGAAGAGGTCGGCGCCCTCGAGGAAGTCGTTGAAGCGTGCCGACGGCCCGGTGCGGGTGAAGCCCTCGGGCCCGGTCTGCCCGGCGTGACCGAAGTAGGGCCCGACGGCGAGGATGACGGGCGTCTTCGCGCCCGCCGGCAGTCCCTCGGGCCGCAGCACGTCGGCGTGCAGCTCGACCCCGTCCGTCGACGGGAAGTAGTGCTGCGTCCAAACCGAGCCCTCCGGGACCCGGTCGTTCTCCTCGTGGGTGATCCCCTCCGGCGGGGCCTCCGCCGCCGTCGCGGGGGTCGCCGCCGCGACCCCTCCCGTGAAGACGCTCGCGGTCAGCAGCACGCCGAGCGCCGCCGCCGTCGTCCGTCTCTGCATCGATGTCTCCTCGTCGTCCGTAATGGGTGACTCTGGGTGACGCGGCGGGTCGCCGCGTCCAACGCAGCCGTACATCGGTCGCGGTTGGTCGGGTCTGGACGGACCGGAGGGAGCGTTCCGTTGGCCGGGACGCTCCCTCCGGTCGCTACCGATCGGTGCTGTGGCTCAGCTGGTGAACTTGAAGTAGGCGCGGTGCTGGAAGCCGTCGTCGAGGGTCAGGACGAACTCGCGGCAGGTGCCGGCCCAGGCGGGGTCGGTCTTCCACGGGTACAGGTACCGGCCGTTCGCGGTGACGGTCATCTTGGACCCGCCCGGGGTCTGCGCCGCGACCGGCGTGGGACGGGGCGTGATCGGCCCGTCCGGGTTGACGGTCTTGAGGGTGTCGCAGTCCACCAGCCGGGAGTACGGGGAGTTGCTGGCTAGGATGTCCAGACCCCGGTTGGCGGCCAGCTTGAACCGCAGCGGCACCGCGTCACCCGCGTCGACCTCGTTCAGCGCCGGCTGAGCGGCCAGCCCGGTGAAGTCACCCCGGCAGGACGGGTGCGTGTCGAACGCCTCGGTGTTGTCGTCCCGGTTCGTGGTGCCCTGCACCGCGCTGTAACCCAGACCGCGGCGGGCGAACGACGCCCACAGCGTGCAGGCGTTCTCGCCACCGGTCAACGCCGCGTCCGCGGCGATGATGGCGTTGCGACCGGTCACGAAGCCCGGGCCACAGCCCTGCATCTTCAGCCCGTCGATCACGAGCTGCATGGAGAGGTTGTTACCGCCGGTCTCCCAGGAGTCGTAGACGTTCGGGTTCAGCCCGTGCTTGTCGATGAGGTCCCAGGTCATGTCCCAGAGGACCGACGCCCAACCGTGACCGATGCCGTGCGGCGCGGCCAGGGAGGTGCCGTTCAGCCAACCGCCGGTCTTGATGCTGTCGTATGTGAAGGGCTGTACCTCCATGTTGCGCGAGTACGGCCGCGGCCGGAGACCGTTACCGCTCCGGTTCTCCTGGAACAGGACGTAGGGCACCAGGCCGCGCTGACCGTCGGCCGTGTCGAGCCTCGGGTCGAGCAGGGTGGTGACGGCGAAGTAGTCGCTCCAGCCCTCGCCCATCTGCTCGTTGCCGGTCAGGCAGTTGATCGTCGGGCCGCCGGTGAGCCGGTTGGAGATGCCGTGACCGTACTCGTGGATGATGATGCCGGCGTCGAGGTCGCCGTCGCGGATGCCCGGGTGGTTCGGGTGCTTACGCGCCGACCCGGTGACGTCGCCGGCGGCGATCGCGGCCTTGATGGTCGCTCCGTCGGCCTGGGTCACGGCGATCGCCGGGATGGTGACCGGCGTGGTCGTCATGGAACCGGTCAGCACCGGCGCGGCCCCGGCGGCGTCGTGCGCGACCACGGCCGCCTTGGCGCCGAGGGACTCGGCGACCTGGGTGCGCTGCAGGTAGCTGCAGGCGGCGGTGCCGCCGTCGACCACCGCTATCCAGTCGCCGCTCGGCAGCGTGCCGGGGTACGCGTCCGCCGCACAGCCGGTGCCGCCGTACACGAACTGGCCGGACCGGCCGGCCGCCGAAAGCGCCGGGCTGAACCGCGACCACGACGCGTCGAAGGAACCGACGCCATTGACGGCGACCTGGTTCTGAGCGCCGAACTGGTTGCCCGGCCACAGGTACATCTGCATCCGTGGGGTACCCGTGCCGTCCACCGGAGGCGTCGAGAAGTTCGCGTTGTTCGTGCCGTTGCCATCCGCGGCCTCGGCGCGCACGTAGTCGCCGGCCGCGCCGCCGCGACCGTAGTTGTTGACCTGGAAGTTGCCCGACGCCTCGTCGAAGCCGTAGAGGTAGGAGACGTCGTGGATGATGTTGTTCCAGTAGAAAAGGTTGGCCGTCGCCGCGTCCCGGTAGTTCTGCGGGTTCCCCGCGAGGTCGAGCGGGAAGTCGAAGCTCAGACCGGCCCCGCCGTTGGGGCTGCTGCCGAAGTCCGCGGCGTTGTCGACGTCCTGGTCCTGGTACGCGTGCACGTTGTTGCCCTGGGTGGTGGTGTGCTCGGCGCCCGGGACGCCGTCGGTGTCGTGCCAGCCGTACGGCGACGCGGTGCCGTCCGCCGGGTTGGTCACCAGGGTGCGCGGCCCGTCGTTCGGGCTCTCCGTCGGGTAGCCGTAGACCCGGTAGCTCGATCCGTCCTGCGCGGGGTCGCGGGTGCCCAGGCCGCTGGCGCCGGCCGGCAACGTCCGACCCTCCACCTGGCTCAGGGTGCCGGACAGCTCGTCGACGTGCTCGTGGGTGGTCCAGTCGTCGGCGTTGAGGAGTTCACCGGTCCGGGCGTCCACCGCCGCGTTCCACAGGTGCGCAGCCGACGAGTCGTCAATGACCAACTGCCACGCCAGGCGCAGCCCCTCGTCAGTCGGCTGCCACCCCAGCTTCGCCGGGATCGGCTGCTCCGAGATACCACTGCCGGACACCACGGTCCGCTTCGCCGCACCACCGGCCCGGCTCACCACCCGCGGATTCTTCGGCTTGGCCAGCTTCAGGCCCTTCGCGGCCGCCTCCACCGCCTGCACGGCGTCCAGCGACGCGGTCCCGGACACCTTCTCCGACAGACCCGACACCAGCGAGTCACCCACGAAGATCACACTGCCGTCACGAGCGACGTTCACCGTCGCCGTGGCACCGAAGACCTCCAGGTCCTTGTACCGCTGCGCCAGGTTCACATGCGTCACGCCGTTGTGCCGGCTCGTGTAGCGGGACGCCACCGCCAGATCACGCAGGTCGGCGTCGGTCACGCCGTACTGCACCGGTTTCGCCCGCAGATAGTCGATCGCGATGCTGTCCGGCGTCCCCTCGTTCGGACCAGTCAGAAAGATCGGATTCGGCCTCGCCGCACCCTCCTCCGGAGCCGCCGAAGCGGACGACGTCGGAAGCGAGGTCAGAGCAACAACAAGAGTCGTGGACAACAACAAGGCCGCGGGACGGCGGCCACGGGACGGATGTTTGTTCGGCGGCACAGCTACTCCTCGGGGGTTGGCAACGTGGAGCGCCTACTCACGACCGCCGGGGGACGGCCCGCCGCGGTGATTCGCGCCGCTCGCCCGGCGATTACTTTCCGCAATCGGTCCGTGCGAGTTGAGTTGCCCCGACGCTACGGATTGACCTACGGCCGATCATCGAACAATTGTTAAATACTTCGATCAATGGCTCCTACACCTGTTGCGCTGGTCCGGACGACTCGCGAAGCACCAGCTCGGTAGGCAGACGGATCGCTTCGTTCTCGCGTGGTGATCGTGCGGCGAACTGTTCGATCAAGAGCTCTACCGCGAGCCGACCAGCGTGCGAACCGGGCCCGGCAAGGGTGGTCAACGAGGGATGGACGAAGTCGGCGGCGAAGATGTCGTCGAACCCGATCACGCTGATGTCGGCCGGGACTCGAACACCGCGCTGGGCGAGGCGTCGGATGATGCCGATCGCCAGGAGGTCGTTGTGAGCCACGACCGCCGTCACACCGGTGCGCAGTGCTCCGTCGGCGGCGGCCCCGCCGTTGGCGACGTTCGGGTTGTACGGACCGATCCGGTGTGCCGTCAGACCGTGCGCTTCGGCCCCGACGCTCAGCGCCGCCCAACGCGCCGCTCCCACCCAGGAGCTGGGTGGCCCGGCACAGTAGGTGAAGCTCTCGTGCCCGAGCGAGGCCAGGTGTTCCAGGATCTGCTGACAGCCGGCGACGGTGTCGAACGTGACGCTGATCAACCCGGGCAGCTCTCGGTTGAACAGGACGATCCGGTGCAGTTTGGCGAGGTCGCGCAGGGCCTCGTCGTCGAGTCGGCTGGAGGCCAGCACGAAACCGTCCACGCCGGAGGCCAGGTCGCGGACCTGGTTCTCCTCGATACGCCGGGATTCCTCGGCGTTCACGATCACCAGCGTGACGTCCGACGCCTTCGCGCGCTGCTCCGCGCCGCGGATCAGCTCGAAGAAGTGGGGATTCGTGATGTCGGAGAGCACCATGGCGATGGTGCGGTGGCGTTGACCCGGAAGGGCGCGGTTCTGCGGTCGGTGCTGGTAGCCGAGCTGTGCGGCCGCAGCGACTATCCGCTGTCGCGTCGCTTCGTTGACCCGGCCAGGCTTGTTGAACGCCCGGGAGACCGTCGACCCGGCCACGCCGGCAGCTCGCGCCACGTCAAAGATGGTGGGCTCCACGAACGCATCTAGCCACGACAATGGCAATTCTGGCAACACCTTGCAGAAATTGTCACGCGATCCCTACGTTGCGACCGTGCCGGCCAGTCGATGGCGTGTCGGACGGAAGGAGCAAGGGATGTCGCAGCCCGGGCAGAGAACTCGAGGTGTGCCACACGCCCAGCGCGATTTCGCGGGTCGGGCCAGGCGGTGGTCCGCGGCCGTCGCGATCGGCGCTGTGCTGGCCGCGTCCCTGACCTCGGTGGGGGTGACGCCGGCGCACGCATCGCCGGGTGACTTCACCATCTTCGACGGTCGGAGGACCGCTCCGATCCTGATCGACGCGTCCTACGGCGGCGATCACGGCGATCGGGACTACACGCAGGTGCGCCGCGCGGTGCAGGACCTGCGGCAGGACGTCGCCATGGTGACCGGGGCGGTCGATCCCGGTGACGTGCAGAGCGTGTTCGTCGACGACGAGTCGGCCAAGGAAGCGCGGTTGGCGAAGGCCGACCAGAGCAAACTGCCGGCCCTGCTGACCAAGGCCCCGGGTCGCAAGACCGCGATCATCGTCGGCCAGATCGGTGAGAGCCGGCTGATCGACGAAATCGTCGGAGCCGGCAAGTTCAACGAGGCCGCCGGGATCGAGGGCAGGTGGGAGGCGTATGCGGCCAAGACCATCACGAACCCGATCCCCGGGGTCGACAAGGCACTGGTGATCGCGGGCAGTGATGCCCGGGGAACGATCTACGGGATCTACTCGATCTCCGAGGAGATCGGCGTCTCGCCTTGGTACTGGTACAGCGACGTGCCGGTCAGGCAGCGGGACCACATCGACGTCAAGGGCAAGACCCGGGTCGACGACGGGCCGGACGTCAAGTACCGCGGGTTCTTCATCAACGACGAGGAACGCACCATCGCGTGGGCGAAGCGGAAGTTCCCCACCGGCGACGGCACACCTGATGTCAACTTCTACCGGCACGTCTACGAGCTGATGCTGCGGCTGAGGCTGAACACGCTGTGGCCGGCGATGCACCTGGCTTCGACGGCGTTCAACGCAGTCACCGACACCGGGACGTACGACACGGGGACACCGGTCAACGCCCGCGAGGCGGCAGCGTTCGGCGTGGTCGCATCCTCGTCCCACGCGGAGCTGATGCTGCGCAACAACGAGGGCGAGTGGCGACAGTGGTACGACCGCAACAAGGACGCGCTCGACATCAAGGGCTCGGACGCCGTGGCGGCCTTCAACTATTCGATCAACAAGCCAGCGATCCTGGAGTACTGGCGCCAGCGTGTGGTCGCCAACGCCGACTTCGAGAACATCCTTGCCCTCGGCATCCGCGGAGTGCACGACAGCGACGCGGTGTTCACACCCGGTAACCCGTACGGGTTCAAGGACAAGGTCGAGATGGAAGCCGACGTCATTCGCGAGCAGCGCAAAATGATCGCGGAGGTCTACGGCAGCGCCGACGCTGCGCCGCAGGTGTTCATCCCCTACAAGGAGATGAACGATCTCTACAACGCCGGTCTGAAGGACCACATCCCCGACGACGTGACCCTGATGTGGGCCGAGGACAACCAGGGCTACCTGCGCCAGGTGCCCACGCGGACCGAGGCCGCCCGCTCCGGCGGGAACGGCGTCTACTACCACATCTCCTACTGGGGCGAGCCGAAGAGCTACCTGTGGCTGAACTCGACGCCGATGTCCCTGATGGTGCAGCAGCTGCGTCGCGCCTGGAACTCCGGCGCGGGGCGCTACTGGATCCTCAACGTCGGGGACATCAAGCCCGGCGAGATCAAGCTCGACCTGTTCGCCAAGCTCGCATGGGACGTCGACGGCTACGACGACACGAACATCGGAAGCAAGTTCCTCACCGAGCACCTGCAGCGAGACTTCCGGCTGAAGGGCACCAACGCCGCCGTGGTCACCGACGCGCTGAGAAGGTTCGACACGCTCGAGAACACCAAGCGCGCCGAGTTCTGGGGCGAGGTCAACTCGTCCAACGCGAACTCCGGAAGGATCCACGACGGCCAGGTCTTCCCGTTCAGCGCCACCTCCGACGGAGATGAGCTCCAGCGCCACATCAACGAGTCCAACGAACTGGTCAGGATTCTCGAGGGTGCTTCCGCGAAGCTCGACCCGCGCTATCGCTCCGCGTTCTACCAGCAGGTGCTCCACCGAGTCCGGTCCTACCGCAACATGGCCGAGCACATCGGCTACTACTGGAAGAACCAGCTCGCAGCCGCCCAAGGTCGCTACGCCAGCGCGGGAAGCTACGAGCTGCTCTCGAAACAGGCCCGCGAGCGCATCCGCACCGACGAGGAGTACTGGAACACGATCAGTCACGGCAAGTGGGACCACGCCATCGGCCACAGCCATCCCGAAGGCTTCCCGAACGAGGGCGCCGTCATGCTCACCAACGACCGGTATGCCCGGGTCGCCGCCCCGACCGACGCGGTGGGCGCCGCCGCCGAGGGCAGCAAGGAGCCCGGCCGCGGCACGCTGACGTTCAACTCGGCCGCGCCCGACGACAAGCGCTTCTTCGACGTGTTCTCCCGCGACGACGTAGCCAACCGGCAGGAGTGGGTCGCCGAGGCGGACGCCCCGTGGATCACCCTCTCCCAGCGCTCGGGCACGACCGCGACAGAGCAACGAGTCACGGTGACGGTCGCCAGAAACCACCCCGCCACGACGGGGACGATCCGGGTCTTCAACGCCGTCGACGGCGCCAAGGTCGGCCAGCCGGTCGCGACGTTCACCGTCGACGCGAAGCGGGCTGCCGTGGATCTGCGCCGTGTCGCCGAGCCGGCGCACCTGGAGGCCAACGGATACGTGACCCTCGAAGCCGAGCACTTCTCCGAGAACGTGCCCGGCGCCGACGGGACCCGGTGGGCCCCCCTTCAGGGCGTGGGTCAGCGCGGCGCATCGATGGGCAGCTTCCCGGAGATCGCGCCCCGGGTCGACTCCGGCTTCGAGACGACCGCCCGCCTGAAATACCGGGTCTACTTCACCTCCACCGGGAAATTCACCGGGACCTTCTACCGGATTCCGACGCTGAACGAAGGCACAGAGGACGACGGCACGCCGCGAACCGCGCGCACGGCCGTCGGGCTCGACAACCAGGCCCCCAGCCTGCTGCGCGGCAACTCCGTCGCCGGTACGAGCACCAGCACCTGGGGATTCAACATCATGCGTCAGATCGAACCCCTGAACTTCACCGTCGACGTGACCACACCGGGCTGGCACGACCTGGTGGTCTACCGCTCGGACGCGGCGATCCTCTTCGACCGGCTCATCATCGAGACCCGCGCCGGCGCGGTCGGCGACGGCCTGGTCGGCCCGCCCGAGAGCCCGAACAACATCGCCGCACCCCAGAGGGCGACCGTCGCGCGGCTTCCCGGCGTGATGCCGGAACTCCACCGGCTGCCCGCGATCGAGACGTCGGTGGGCCGGACGAGCACGGTCGAGGGTGTGACCGACGTGGCGACCGCGGAGTCGGACAACAAGACCGCCGCCTCAGTCACGATCACCGACGGCGAGCTGAGCATCACCGGGCACAGGGTCGGAAGAGCCGAGGTCTCCATCACCACCGGTGGCGGCGAGACCTGGGTGGCGCCCGTCACGGTGGGCAGGGCCGAGGGCGCGCCCGTCGGCCCGTACCTGGAACAGGACGGCCTGGTCATCCTTGACGCAGCCGACGCGCTCGAGAACAGTGCCTCCGCCCACGCGACCGCCAGCAACAACGAGACGCACGGCTGGGCGCTGGCTCGTAACGGCCTGCAGGTCGTCCCGCCGGCCGACGCCAGCGCGAAGGCGCAATGGCTGGCGACTTCGGCCGCCCAAGCCGAGGCGCTGTTCAGGGCCGGCCCGACCCAGAAGGTCAACGGGAGCTCGGCGGCAGGAGCACCACCGCGGCTCGAATTCACCGTCGACATCCAGACCGGTGGCACGTACTACCTGTTCGTCAACTCGAGCAACCCGAACCCAGACGCCGACTCCTACCACGTGCTCGTCGACGGGCAGTGGAGGTACCAGTCGAGCAAGTCCGGGCCGGAGACCGGGTTCGAGACCTGGTACGGCAGCACGAACGTCGCTGAGGCCGCATTGGCGCTCGAGCCGGGTGAGCACACGATCACGCTGGCGCCTCGTGAAGCCGGGCTGCTGCTCAACCAGATCGCCTTGACCACGAACGACACACCCCGCTTCACCGGCTTCCAGACCCCCAGCGGCCGGAGAGCGAGCGCCTCATGACGCTCTGACATCGAGCAGGGCACCACCAGATCCTGGCCCCGCCTACCAACCGAAACGGCCGGACCTTCCACGTCCGGCCGTTTCGTCAGGTGCGGGGTGCTTCTCAACGCCCGACGAGATGGCCCCGCCGGCCGACGTGGGTCAGCGCGATCGCCTCGTCGTAGGCGGCGACGGCCTCGTCGGCCCGTCCGCGCCGGGCGAGCAGGCCGGCGCGCGCCTCGGGAGTCCGTATACCCGCGTCGCTTCGTATTCGCACGATGCGGATGAGGCAGATTCACCCCCGGCCCCAGCAGGCTGTCGAGGTAGCAGGTCGCTCGGCAGCCGAGTGGTGCGGTTTGCATGCGCCTCTCCTATACGGGTAGGCCAGGCTGAACGTCGTGACGCTGTCGGGCGACGTCCCGAGCAGCTTCGACGCGAGCCTTTCCCGCGGGGTGTGAAGGTGCCGTACGCGTAGACAAGGCACATCCGAACCCAACCGCGGGCGCATTACGGTCAGGGCTCGTAACTGGCGTTTCGAGGGCGATCCGGCAGAAAAGGGGACTCCGGTGGAATACCAGGATTTCATCAACGCAGTGGCGACGCGGGCAAAGGTTTCGACCGATCAGGCGGCGACACTCAGCGCCGCGACGTTGGAGACGTTGGCAGACCGGATCAGCACCGGCCAGGCAGAGGACCTTGCCTATCAACTTCCAGACAAGCTCGCCGACCACCTGCGCGGACCGCGTGGACGAGAACAGGCTACGTCGTTCGGGCTCGAAGAGTTCGTGCGGCGGGTGGCAGACCGCCCGAACATCGACCGTGCGCTCGCCGGTCCCGGGGTCGCCGCGGTGCTCACCACGCTCCGTGAGGCTGTCACCCGTGACGAGTTCCAGAACGCGGCGGCCCAGCTTTCAAAGGACTTCTGGCAGGTGATCGAACCGGTGGGTGCCGGTGGCGGGCAACCCTCCGGCAGGTAGCACGCACTTTGAAGGCAGCAGGTGTGCCCATGCCTTCCTCACCTACGTCTCGCAGACGACGGTGCCGCTGGCGATGACCTCCTGCTCCCGGCGGCTCCGTCGCTCACCTGCCGCCGGCAGCACGGCTGCGCCCTATGGGACAGGGCTCGCGGCGAGTCCGGTGCACGCGCGCAGGTCCGCGTACTCCCGGTGGATCCGGGCCACGTCCTCCCCGCTGGCGAGCTCGGGTCGACCGGTGCGTCGGGAGATCGTCGCGGGCAGCAGTTCCGTCTTCGAGATCGCCGTATTTTCGAGGGTCACCCGCAGCACTCCCGTGTCGTTGCTGTACGCGTCGTCACGCCACCACAGGAAGTTGCCGAGCCCGTACTGAACGAAGGTGTTACCGAGCCATCCGTCGCCGAGCAACAGGTGAGCGTGGGTGCCGACCACGATCGTGGCACCCGCCTCGGCCATTTCGCCCGCGAACGCGCGAGCCTCGGCGGCGGGGCACGCGTCGCCCTCGGCGCCCCAGTGGACGTAGACGACAACCACGCTGGCCTGACGTCGTGCGGCGCGTACCGCTTCGACGGCGCGCGGCAGGTCCCGGGCCATCGCGATGCCGGCCCGGTTGTCGGTGGCTCTCCACTCTGACCACAGCTCGGAGATCTGGCTGAAGCCGAGGACAGCGATCTTGGTACCGCGTATTTCGGTGATCCACGGCCGGTACGCTGCCGCCGCGTCGGCCCCCGCCCCGACGGCGGGCATGCCGGCGGCCTTGGCTGCGTCCACGGTGTCGGCCAGCCCCGTCCGCCCGTAGTCCAGCGCGTGGTTGTTGGCGATCGACACGACATCGATGCCGGCGGCCTTTACCGCGTCATATGCGCTTGCCGGCGCTCGGAAATGGAACTGCTTCGGCTCGGGGGTGCCGCGCGTGGTGACCGCCGTTTCCAGGTTGATCATCGCCAGGTCTGCGGCCGACAGGGTCGACGAGATCGACCCGAACGCGGTGGCCGGGTCGCCGAGCAGATCGGCCGTCCGGTCGGTGAAGTGCACGTCGCCTGCGAAGGCCAAGGTGATCTCGGTGGGCTGCGATGGAGGGGCCGGAGAGGCGGAGCCGGTAGGCGCACCGGCCGGCGAGGTCCGGGCGGGATCACACGCCACAACAAGCAGGGTCGCCGCCAACGCGACGAAGCATCGTGCCCAGTTCACTCAGCGCAGCGTACGGAAACCCAGCCGACCCTGGTCCGGTTCGGCCAGATTGCCCTTGGCCCGGCCTTCGTAGTTCCCGGCTGGGACGACCTCTCCCGACAGATCGACGCCGGCTACCCGGCCCGCCTCGTCCTCGAACACCGGCTGACCGAGGACGAGGCGATCGAGACGGCAGCCGACCTGGCCTACCGCGTTCCCCGAGAGGCCTACGCCCGGCGGACCGACTGAGGGCGTCCGATCGAAGCAGTGAAACCCGCCGCGACGCGGTCGCTTCGCGGTGCCCGGAGTGTAGGACGAGCCGCGTTCGTGTGCCCTGCGGCGGTCGGATCCGGTGAAGGTCGAGGACGGCCCCGAGGGGCGACAAGAACGACGGTCGTCACTACGCTCGGCTAGGCGACCAGGCGGGCCTCGTCTGGAATTGATGTCAGGGGAGCAGGGATGAACCGTGGCAGGAAGGCATCGGCCGCTGCGGCGGCCGGTGCATTGGCCATCGTCACGATCTTAACCGCGGGCGGATCGCCCGCGGCCGCACAGACAGCCGCGACAACCGACGAGTCGATCACCCATGACGAGAACCCACGGGTGCCCGAGGGGGCGGCGTGGACGGAGGCGTACTTCCCGTCCTCCGACGGCAGCGGCGTCGAGTTGCACGCCGACGTGCTGCGCCCAGCGCACCTGCCGGCACATGCGAAGACGCCGGTGATCCTCTCCGTGGGCCCCTACTTCGCCCACGCCGGGCAGACCGGCCCCGAGGGCTGGGACCGAGTCGGACCGTCGGCACGTTTCCAGGACCTCGTCGACGGCGCCGACCTGATGGCACGCGGCTACACCTTCGTCATGGTCGACCTGCGCGGCTTCGGCGGCAGCACCGGATGCCTGGACTGGGCCGGTCCGGGCGAACAGGCCGACGTCCGGGCGGCCATCCAGTGGTCGGCCAGCCAGCCGTGGTCCAACGGAAAGATCGGGATGTACGGCAAGTCCTACGACGCCGTCACCGGGCTGGTGGGCAACAACCTCAAGATGAACGCCCTGAAGGCGGTCGTCGCCCAGGAGCCCCTCTGGGACATGTACAACTACCTGTTCAGCAACAAGGTGCCCCGCCCCAATGTCACGGGCACGCCCGCGGCGTACAACTCGATCGCGGTCATGCCTGCGATGGCCGACGACAGCGACCGGTACAAGGCGAACGCCCTCTACGAGGCGAGCCATCCGGAGTGCCTGAGCGACAACATCACCAACAACAACAACCCCGACGCCGATTCGGCGTACTGGAGGGCCAGGAACCTGGCCAAGGACGCCGCCGGCACCCGCACCCCGTTGTTCGTGACCCAGGGCTTCATCGAGTCCAACACGAAACCTGAGGACATGGACGAGTACCTGGCCAACCACCGCGGTCCGGAGCGCGGCTGGTTGGGCCAGTGGGACCACGTGCGGGGCAACGACACCGACGGCGACGGCCGGTTGCAGATGGGTCGTGCCGGCTGGTTCGACGAGGTGATGCGGTTCTACGACCAGTACCTCCGCGGCACGCGCCCGTCCGTGACCGATCCGGCGTACGCCATCGAGGACAGCCTCGGCCACTGGCGCGCGCAGAAGACCTGGCCGGTGATTGGCACGTCGTACGACGCACGGCTCTCCACCGGCCGGTACGTCGACAACGGCGGCGCCGCGGCGGCGGCCGAGTCCCGCGTGGTGGACCAGGGCCGCTGGGACATGGAGCGGGCGCCGCGCATGGAGGTGCTGTCCCGTGCCGAGAAGAACGCCGCCGCGCAGGGCGACGCCTCCGCCTCCAGCTACTGGACCTGGTCGACGCCCGCCTCTCAGTCGCTGCGGATCACCGGTACGCCGAGGATCTCCCTCAAGGCGAGCACGAGCGGGAACGTGATGGTGCGCCTGTGGGACGTCGCTCCCGACGGTACGGCGACGATGTTCGACGAGAACGTTGCGCTGATCGAGCGCGGCGGACGGATCTCCTTCGATCTGAAGTCGACCGACTGGACCGTCAAGCGTGGGCACCAGCTCGGAGTCCAGGTCGGCACCATCGACTCCAACAGGTGGCGGGACGTCCCCTCGGGTCACACGATCAAGGTCTCCGACGCCCGGCTCGCCCTGGATGTGCAGAACCCGCGGTACGACGTGCCGACCCAGGGTGACCGCTCGCCGTTCCTCGACACGTACCTGACGGCCAACACCACCACGCTCAGCGACATCGGCCGCGGCACCTTCCCGCTGCGGCTGTCCAGGAACGGCTGACCGAAGGGCTGCCCGGTGCTCGCCGCCTGGCGGGTGCCGGGCAGCCCGTTACGGCCGTGCGCGCACAACGTGCGGCTCCGTCGCTGACCTGCCGCCGGGAGAACCACCGACACTCTGTGCGGCGGGGCTCGCGACGGTCGGTGCACGCGTGCAGGTCCGCGTGCTCCCGCCAGATCCGGGCCGCGTCCTCGCTGGCGTGCGATGGAGAGGCCGGAGAGGCCCTGGGAGGTCTCCAAGATCGGGCGATCATCGGGCGACGCCGTCATCGTGAGGCTTCCCGCCGCACAGTTCGCCGCAGCCGTCGACGCATGGGCTGAGTCGCAGCAAACGGCCTCGCCCGACAGGCGCGAGCACCACGCAAGCCTCGCCATCCCCTCGCCGCCGACCCGCCCTTGTGGGAGCAGGCCGCCGTCGGGGCCGCCACGTTGGTGCGGAGCCCGAAGGTGAAGAACGTCGCCGGGCACTCAGCAGGACGTGGTTCGTCACCACCGACGGCGGGCCGTTCCGGCGCCGCAGCCGTGCACGGGGAACGCCTGACCCCTTGTGGTGGTCAGGCGTTCCGCTGTCGTGAGGCCACGGGCTCACTTGTCGTGGTCTTGGCCCTTGTCCTTGTCGTCCTTGTGCTTGTCGTCCTTGTGCTTGTCGTCCTTGTCCTCGTGGCCCTTGTCCTCGTGGCCCTTGTCCTCGTGGCCCTTGTCCTCGTGGCCCTTGTCCTCGTGGCCCTTGTCCTCGTGGCCCTTGTCCTCGTGGTCGTCCCACGCCTTCCTGAATTCGTTCCAGTCCCGGTCCTCGTCGCTGCTCCACGAGGTGCCCCGGTGGTCGTCGTCCTTGTCGCGGGCCCAGTCCTTGCTGTCCTTGTGCTTGTCGTCGGTCTTGATCTGGCCGCGGATTTCGCCGTTCGGGAACTGCTTGGTGTGCACGTTGACGTACGTGACACCCGCTTCGATCGCGTCGACGAGCTCGTCAAACTCGCCGGGCTGGATGCCCTGGTCGGCGGGGCCCACCACGTCGTCGGGCTTGATGGTGCCCTCGATCTTGGCCGGGGCCTGCGGGCAGGACTGGACGTCCGCCGAATGGCCACCCTTCGCGTCCTTCAGGTTCGAACACAGGAAGACGGCGACGCCGCCGCTCTGGTGTCTGCCTCCGAAGTGGATGTGTGCCTGCTGGACGTCCTTCAGGTCTTCGTAGCTCAGCTTGAACCTGATCTCCTTGTCCCGTTCGTCGATCTTGGCCTCGAACCGCCCGGAACCGGGCGTCGAGATCGGTTTGGGATCCTCCTCGAAGCCGCTGAGCTTGGCGCGGACGTTCACCTCCTTGGCGTCCCGCGAGTCACTCCAGTCCCGCGAGTCGTGCGAGTCGCGTTTGTCGCCCGAGTCGTCCCGGCCGTCGGCCAGGGCGGTGGTGCCGATGGCGCTGGCCGCGACCGCCGCGCTGGCCGCCATCGCCACCGTCCAGAGTCTGGTCCGTCCCATAATGCTGGTCCCTTCCTCGGTGGGGCCCGAGCCCGAATCAGCGGCGGACAAACCGCCCATGGTGGGACTCAGGCAATGCAAAGGTGCCGCGCGCCGGTGGACGTGATCGTCGCGACCGTCCAGCACTCGGTTCGATTGGCACCCTTTGTGAAATTGTTCCACCTTCGCGGCAAAGGTGGGCTCCATTCACTGATCTGCCCGTCAGGGATCTTCGAGCGCGGTGGACCGCGCTGGGTGCTCTGCGACGACCCGCGCGGTTCGGCGAGGCCGCCTTCCATCGGACCGCGCATCCGTCCACCGGGTTTACCAATCGGTACACCCGCCGGGCGTTTCGGAAAGACTGGGAAGTCTTCGTCATGGACGAGCGCACAACCTCGTCGAGCAGCGAGACGCGTCTCGCGTCGAACCGTTCTCGGCCGCTATTGATCAAGGGCGAGCCCGTCAAGAGCGGCGCCACCACGGTTATGGCCCCGAAGTTCCCCGACCTCATGGCGGTTTACTGCGACGCGCTCGACGCGATCGGCCACGAGGGGCGAACGACGGTCGCCGGGTGCGCGGACACCTCTCGGTCGGTCAGAGTGTCGGAGACGACGACCTTCTGGACGTCACGTTGGAAGCGACCGATCTCGCGCTGCAGCGGCGAGGCAGCGGTCAAGAACCTGCCGTCGCCGACACCCCTCCCCCTCGGCCCGGCGTCCACAGTGGCCGATGAACAGGACGCGACGGAAGCGGTCAGCAGCCGGGCCCACCTCGGCAACCTGACCGAGGTAGGCCCGCAGAGCGGACTACTGGTGCACCGGCACCCGCGGGTTGCTGAAGGTCAGCGTGTTGGCCTTCTCGACATTGCCGTTGTTGTCGATCGCGCGGTACTCAATCGTCCGCTCGCCCGGTCCCTTGACCCGGAACGGCGCCTGGTACTGCTTCCACGACCCGCCATCGAGCCGGTACTCGATGCGGGCGACACCGACGCCCCACCCGTCGTCGGCACGAAGCGTCGCCAGCGGGTTGGCCACCCAGGGCACATCGCTGTTGGCGTGATGGCTCAGGGCGATGGTCGACACCGGCGCATCCACCTCGATCATCTTCAGGGCCGCCTCCAGGTTGGGCAGCGGCCCGATCTGCTCACCCGCCGTGGTCGCACCCTGCGGCGTTCCCGTGGCCCTCAGCACCTCGACGATCTCCTGGCCGCTCCACGGCTCCTGGCCGGTGGCCTTGAGATACGACTGGATGGCCACGACGGCGTTCGTCACAACCGGCCCGGCGCCCGACGTACCACCGAACGACTGCGTGTAGCGAACGTTGAGGTCTGCCGGGTTCGTGCCACCCTGCAGGTTCCCGTTGCCCCCCGTGGTGGTGATGTTGTGCCCCCAGCCCTGCAGGTCGAACCGGGTGCCGTAGTTGGAGAAGCTGAGCCGCTCGTGGTCGGTGCTGCTACCGGCGCCGACCATGATCGAGCCGGAGTGCTGCACGGCCGGGTCGAACCAGCGGATGCCGTCGCGGGTGTACATCGGGTCGTCGGAGTTGGTGTTGCCGTTACCGCCGGTCGAGACCACGGTGACGCCCAGCCCGGTCAGCAGCTTGATCGCGTCGAACACTGCCGGGATCCACTCCAGCGGCGCGTACCGGGTGCTGCCGAGCGGGCTGGAGGTCTGCTGCTCCAGCAGCACGACATCGCCGGGTCGCAGATTGCCGTTGGCGGCCAGGTAGGCCAGCGCCGGCCCGGGGCTCCAGGAGGTGCGACCGTTGGCCAGCCGCTGGTTCGGCGAAATACCGTAGAGCTGCGCGTCGGGAACCCCACCGGTGACCCCGTACTCGTTGTCACGGCCGCCCATGATGCCGAACACCGCCGTGCCGTGCTCGTCGGCAAAGCCCGTGTAGCGCGGGAAGGCCTCGCCGCCCAGGTCGCTTGACCAGTCCAGCTGCAGATCCTCGTGGAACGGGTTCCAGTCGTACTCAAGGTCCGCCACCTTGATTCCCGCGCCGCGCAGCCGCGGGTCGTGCCGGCCGAAGTCGGCGTCGATTCCGGTCGGCGCCGGGCGGAGGTAGCCCTGCCGACCGGTGAAGTCCGGCGTGGTCGACGGCGGCGGCACCGGCTCCGGCACCGGATAGACGTGCACGACCTCGGGCAGCGCCGCGAGCTCGGCGCGGACAGCCTCGGCGTCGACCCCGGAGGGCATGGTGAGGCGGTACCAGGAGGACATATCGGGCACAGCCTCGCCCGTGCGCTCCGCCGCCTCGTCGGCGAGCTCGGTCAGCTCGGCAGAGGAGACCGTCTGCACCATCGGTTCGAGGTCACGGACCCGGCCGTGCCGGTCGAGGACACTCTCGACCCGCTGCAGGCTCTGGCCGCGCTCGCTGCGTAGGTCGGCATTCGCACCACGAATCTTGAGGGATTCGGCGAACTTGATTTCGAGTGCGACCTCCGTGTCGGCGTGGTCGGTACCCGTGATCTCGCCGCCGTCGGACAGACGACCGGACAATGTCAATTCGGCACTGTCCGGACCGAGTCCGCCGTCGCTCGTGAGATCCGCCTTGTCGAAGTGCAGCACGAGGTCATTTCGGCCATCGCCGTCGACATCCGTCTTCGTCGCGATCACGGAGCCGTCTGCCCATTTTGCGGGTGAGGCACCCCCGGCCTCGGGCGTGCCGAGCAGCACACTTCCGGGGTCCACGGCGGTTGCGTCGAATGCCGCGGCGCTCCGCAGAACCGCCGGCACCAACCCGGTCCCGGCCAAATTGATGTGGTCGGACAACCCCACCGAAAGGTCGACCTGCCTCTCCACCGACTCCTTCGCGTACGCGGATGACTCGACGACCATGACGCCGGGCACAATGAGTGCACCGAGCGCGATGGCGGTCGAAAAAGGCCTGGCCATAGCGGCTTCCTCCGATTCTGGACACAGTAGATCCGCGACAGGGCCGCCGTCCGGAGGACACCGCCACGAAAGGGACCTGGTCCAGAACCCTATGCATTCATAGACGGGGCCAACTATCTACAATCGTCGTAGTTTCTCGCCGCTGCATCGAACCACTGTCGCATCGTCGGCCGGCGCCCCTTTCCTCGCACGCGATCCCCTCATCACACGACGATGGAAAAACGGTGGGCCGGCGATTGCCGGCCCACCACGTGTTCCTATTGCCGCGACAATGTGCTACAGAGCCGCGCGGTCACTCCCTTGATACCGTGCACGATGTTCGGTGCCCCGAAGTCGTCCACCGCCGCGTTGTTGCCAGCGCAGCTCTTCGACTTCATCCGCCGCGGCCGCCCGGTGCTGGCGGTCAGGGTTCGTGGTGGCCGGCCCAGGAGCCCCGGACGTGGCCGATGTGGCGTCGCATCAGCGCCGCCGCCCCCGGCGCATCGCCGGCCACCACCAGATCGACGATCTGCTCGTGCTCGGCGGCCGAACGCCCCAGCTCGCCACGCTCGGCGAGCTCTTGCAGGCCGTACAGCCGGCTGCGGGCCCGTAGGTTCCCGACCACGTCGATGAGATGCCGGTTGCCGGCGAGGGCGAGCAGCGCGAGATGGAAACGCCTGTCGACCTCGACGTAGCCGATGAGGTCGCCGGTTTCGGCGAGGCGCTCCACCTCCTTCGTCAGGGGACGCAGCGCCTCGACCGCCGCCCGGGTGGGCTCGTTGATGGCCCGGGCGATCTCGGCCACGGTGGGCACCTCAATCAGCGCGCGCAGTGAGGTGATCTCGTCCAGGTCCCGGTCGGTCAGCTCCGTGACTCGGAAGCCTTTGTTTCGAACGATCGTGACCAGTTCCTCGTTGGCGAGGTCGAGCATCGCTTCGCGTACTGGCGTGGCGGAGACACCGAACTGCTCTACGAGCATCGGCACGGAGTACAGCACGCCGACGCGCAGCTGCCCGGTGATGACCGCGCCGCGCAGGGCATGGGCGATCTCCTGGCGAAGGTTGGGTCGGCCTCCCAGCTGTGGCAAGGAGAGCGTGTCCGGGGCCAGGCGCCCGGTGGCGTCCGTCACGGTCTCACTCCTTGTCCTCTTCATCGCAGCGTGAATCCCAGTCCGACGGGATCGTTGTCCTCAAGGACGAAATGGTGTTCGCCGGTGCGGTAGGCCATCCCTCGCACCTCTGAGACGTAGGCCGGGCGGCCCTCTGCTTCCAACTCCCGCACGACGCGGCCCAGGAACCGTGTTCCGATCACCGAGTCGTGCGTCAGCACCTGGTCAGGGGCGAGTTGCCCGGATGATGCTAACAGCGCGATCCGCGCGGAGGTGCCTGACCCGCACGGTGACCGGTCGACCTCCCCGTCGGCGAAGACGGTGATGTTGCGCTGGTGGGGGCCGCCGGACCGCCGGCCCAGATCCTCGAACAGGATCGTGCCGTAGACACCGTCGAGCCGCGATTCGCTCGGGTGCCGGGCCCATTCGGTCCCGTTGAGTGCCCATTTGATTTCCCGGCCGAGTGCGAGCAGCTCACCGTAGTGCTCCGGGGTGACCGACAGCCCGAGGACCGAGGCGTCGACGGAGGCGTAGATCCCGCCGCCGTAGCTGACGTCCGCGCGCACCGGGCCCCGGCTGGTGTTCACGGTGATGTCCCGGCCCAGTACGTACGCGGGCACGTTGCGGAAGCTGACGTCGCGGACCTCGCCGGCGACGCAGGTGACTGTGGCGGTGACGCGACCTGACGGTACGTCGATCACCACGTCGGTCTCCCCGTCCGGGTCGGCGTTCACGAGTCCGCTGCGGACGGCCCACACACCCAGCGCGATGGTGCCGTGTCCACACGCCGTCGAGTAGCCGTCCTTGTGCCAGAACAGCACCCCGAAGTGGGCGCCCTCGTCGTCCGGCGGCACGAGGAAGCAGCCGTACATGTCGGCGTGGCCACGAGGTTCGTTGACCAGGAGCCGGCGTACGGCGTCGATCTGTTCGTCGCGCTGAGCGTGCCCGCGCCGTTGCAGGACGGTGGCGCCGGGGATCTCCGGGACGCCGTCGGTGACGATGCGGAAGGGCTCTCCCGCCGTGTGGTAGTCGGTGGCGCGAATGTCCGGCATCGCCTCAGGCCCCCAGGTACGCCTCGACCACGCGGGAGTCGCGCCTGAGCTCGCGGGCCGCTCCCTGCAGGGTGATCACACCATTCTCCACGACGTACGCGCGGTGCGCGATCTTGAGCGCGGCGCGGGCGTTCTGCTCGACGAGCAGCACCGAGGTGCCGTCGGCGTTGATCTGGCGGATCAGCTTCATGATCTGTGTCACCACGAGTGGTGCGAGCCCCATCGAGGGTTCGTCCAGCATCAGCAGTTTGGGCTTCGCGACCAGCGCGCGACCGACGGCGAGCATCTGCTGCTCGCCGCCGGAGAGGTTCCCGCCCTGCTGGTTGCGCCGCTCGGCGAGCCGCGGCAGCAGGGCGTAGACCTCGTCGATCCGGCGGCCGACCACGGCCTTGTCGCTCACCAGGTAGCCGCCGAGTTGCAGGTTCTCGTGGACGGTCAGCCGGGAGAAGATGCGGCGTCCCTCCGGCACGTGCACGACCCCGGCGCCGACGATCTCCCACGGCTTGGCCTTGGTGATGTCCCGGCCGAACGCGCGCACGGTGCCGCCGGTGGACCGCACCACCCCGGAGACGGTGGCGAGCGTACTGGTCTTGCCCGCGCCGTTGTTGCCGAGCAGCGTGATGATCTCGCCCTCACCGACGGTCAGGCTCAACCCCCGCAGGGCGTGGACGCGGCCATAGTGAACGTCGAGGCCGTCGATCTCGAGCGCCCAGCGGCCGGCGGCGTCACTCATGGCTCATCATCTCCTCATCCATGTCCTCCTCGTCGTCATCGTCCTTGCCGAGGTACGCCTCGATCACGGCCGGGTCGCGGCGTACCTCTTCGGGAGTGCCGTCGGCGATCTCCCGGCCGAAGTTCAGCACGACGACCCGGCGCGAGACCTGCATGACGAGATCCATGTCGTGCTCGATGAGCACGATGGCGATGCCGAGCGCGCTGATGCGCTGCAGCAGATCGAGCAGCTCCCCCTTCTCGCCGTAGTTGAGGCCGGCGGCGGGCTCGTCCAGCAGGAGCACCTTGGGCCCGCAGGCGAGGGCGCGGGCGATCTCGACACGCCGCTGCTCGCCGTACGGAAGGTTCCGCGCAAGGCCAGCGCGGTCGCCGCGCAGGCCCACAAAGTCGAGCCACCGGTTGGCCTCGTCGGTGGCCTCCCGCTCCGTTCGCCTGAACCGGGGCGTGTGCAGCAGCGCGTCGAGGGCGTTCTGCCGCAGCCGCAGGTGCATCCCGGCGCGGACGTTGTCGAGCACCGTCAGCTCACCGAAGAGGCGCAGGTTCTGGAAGGTGCGCGACATCCCCCGGGCCGCGATCGCGGACGGCCGCAGGCCGGTGATGTCCTTGCCGTGCAGGGTGATCGAGCCGCCGGTGGGCTTGTAGAAGCCCGTGACGCAGTTGAACGCGCTGGTCTTGCCGGCACCGTTGGGACCGACGAGCGAGAGGACGTCGCCCTGGTAGACCTGGAAGGTCAGCCCGTCGACGGCCTTCACACCGCCGAAGTCCAGGTGCAGGTCCTGCACCCGCAGCAGCGGTACGGAATCCGGCGTGCTCACGGCACCACCTCCTTGCCCTTGCGCGCGGCATGCTCCTCGGCCCTGCGCTTGTCGCGCCGGGACTGCCGTTCCACGGCCCGCGCCGGCCACAGCCCCTGCCGACGGAAGATCATCACGATGATGAGCAGGATCCCGAACACGAAGTACCGGTAGTCCGCGGCCTCCCGGAGAAGCTCGGGCAGCACGCTGATGAAGATGGCGCCGAGCACGACGCCGGGCGTCGAGCCCATGCCACCGAGCACGACGGCCATCAGAATGAGCGCCGACCACAGGAATGTGAAGCTCGGTGGGGAGATGGCGGAGAGCTGGGCGCCGAAGAGGATGCCGGCGAGGCCACCCCAGATGGCGCCGCCGATGTAGGCGGCGAGCTTCACCCGGTACGTGTTGATGCCCATCGCCTCAGCGGCGTCCTCGTCCTCGCGGATGAACCGCCAGGCGCGGCCGAGCCGGCTGCGGCCGAGCCGCGCCGCGCCGAGGACGGCCAGGGCGACGACGACCACACAGGTGTAGTAGAGGCCGACCGGGCCGCTCAGATCGACCCCGAGCAGCATGATGCCGGGGATCCCGTAGATGCCGGACGGCCCTCCGGTGATGGTGAGGTTGTTCGCCGTGATCCGGATGATCTCCCCGAAGCCGAGCGTCACGATCGCCAGATAGTCGCTGCGCAGCCGCAGGGTGGGTCCACCGATCACGATGCCCGCGACCACCGCCGCGACGATGACGACGGGCACCGTGGCCAGCAGCGGCCAGCCGTACCTGGTGGCGAGGATGCCGCTGACGTAGGCGCCGATGGCGAAGAACGCGGCGTACCCGAGATCGAGCAGGCCGCAGTAGCCGACGACGATGTTGAGGCCGACCGCGAGCATCACGAACAGCAGCGCGGAGGTCATCACCGACAGGGCGTAGTTGGTGGCGGTGATGAACGGCGCCAGCAACGCGACGACCAGTCCGACCAGGCCGAGGTGGCGGTTCTGCTGGAGGCGGTCGAAGAGCGCACGGGCGCGGGCCGGTGACGTGGCGAGGTTGGTGGTCATCAGACACGCTCCGTAACGCGCTCGCCGAGGATGCCGGTCGGGCGGAGCGTCAGGAAGATGATGAGGAAGGTGAAGGCGAAGACATCGCGCCACTGCCCGCCGATCCAGTGGGTGCCGATCGACTCGAGCAGGCCGAGCGTCAGGCCGCCGAGCATCGCGCCCTTGACGTTGCCGATGCCTCCGATGACGGCCGCGGTGAACGCCTTGAGCCCGATGACGAACCCCATCAGGAAGTCGATCTTCCCGTAGTAGCCGCCGGCCATCACGCCGGCAGCGCCGGCGAGGGCGGAGCCGATGAAGAAGGTACGCGCGATGACGGCGTCGACGTTGATGCCCATGTACAGGGCCGCCGTCGGGTCCTGGGAGATGGCGCGCATGGCCCGCCCGGTCTCGGTCCCCATGACGAGCCACTGGAGGCCGGCCATCAGCAGGACCGCGATCACGATGAGACTGGCCTGCTGGATGGTGATGCGGGCGCCGAGCAGATTGACCGGGTCACCGGCCAGCCGGACCGGGTAGACCTCCGGGTTGGGCCCGGCCACCAGGCGCATTCCGTACTCGAGCGCGAACGAGGCGCCCACCGCGGTGATCAGCACGGAGAGCCGGGGCGCGTCACGCAGGGGACGGTAGGCGACCCGCTCGAGCAGCAGGCCGGCCGTTCCGGTCACCAGCATCGCGATGAGCATGACGATGAGCAGCGCCACGAAGCCGAGGCCGGTCGCCAGCCCACCGGCGACGCTCAGGACGCCGAAACCGACGAACGCACCGAGCATGTACAGGTCGCCGTGGGCGAAGTTGAGGAGCCTGATGATGCCGTACACCATCGTGTAGCCCAGGGCGACCAAGGCGTAGAACGATCCGACGAAGAGACCGTTCCAGAGGAGTTGGGTCATGGGAGTCCTTCGGAGCGGGGAACGCCCCGGCGGCGCGCTCATGGGAGGACGCCGCCGGGAGCAGGCGACCTACTGCAGGGTGTCCTCGAGGACGATCTTGCCGTTCTCCACCGTGAGGATCTGGAAGCCACCGCTGGAGAGCGTGTGGTCGGGCGTGAACTTCAGCGGCCCGGAGAACAGCTGGAAACCGTCGATCCCCTCGAGCGCCTTGATGACGGCGTCACCGTCGGTCGAGCCGGCCTTCGTGACCGCCTCGGCGGCCACCCGGATCGCGTCGTAGGCCTGAGTGGAGTACGGACCGGGGGCGGCGCCGAACTTGCTCGTGTAGTCCGCGATCCACTTCTCGGCGCCCTGGATCGTCTCCGGGGTCTGGGTCATGGTGGCGAAGACGCCTGCGGCGGCCTCGGGGCCGGCGATGTCCACCAGCTTCTGGTCGACCGACCCGTCGGCGACCATGATCTTGCCGGTGTAGCCCGCCTGCCGCAGCTGACGGATGATGAGGCCACCCTCCTGGTAGTAGCCGGTCCAGTAGATGAAGTCCGGCTGGCCCTTCAGGATGGCGTTGACGTTGGCGCTGTAGTCGCTCTCACCCGCGGTCACCGACTCGCGTCCGGCGAGCGCCGGCGAGCCGGTCAGCAGCTTGGCCGTGGTGTCGGCGATGTCCTTCGAGTAGCTGGTGTTGTCGTCCATGAGGGCGACCTTGGTGGCGCCCACCTTCTTCATGAACTTCAGCGCCGAATCGGACTGCTGAACGCCGGTGCCGTTGATCAGGAAGACGTTCTTCTTCTTCTGCGCGACCAGCTCATTGGAGTTGGCGGCCGGGATGAGCATCGGCACGCCGGCCTTCTCGAAGATCGGCAGCGTCGGGAGCGTCGCACCCGAGCAGTAGCCGCCGACCGAGACCTTCACGCCCGCGGTGACCAGCTTGTTGGCGCCCGCCGTGGCACTCTTGGCGTCACACGCCTCGTCCTCGACCTTGAGCTCCAGCTTGCGCCCGTTGACGCCGCCCTTGGCGTTGAGCTCGTCGACGGCGAGCTGCGCGCCGTTCTTCATGTACGGGCCGATGGCCGAGCTGCTGCCGGAGAGCGGCGTCAGCATGCCGAGGACGATCGGCCCGTCGTCCGACTTCTCGCCGCCGCCCGAGGCGAGGCCGTTACCGCAGGCGGAGAGCAGCATGGCCGCCACCGCCGCGCTGCCCACGAGGGCGACTCGCGACAGCCGGCGGGTGAGGTATGACGTCATTGTCCAAACTCACTTCCCTCAAGGGCCGACACGCGGACGGCCAGGTATCGAGTGGTAGCACTGCTGTGTGACGTAGCACCGCACTATGGCACAGGACACAAAGTTGCTCCAGAGGTGCACGTGGGGGTGTTACCGACGCGTGATTTCAGCCCGACGGACTGCTGTGTAATGTTTTACTGGCCGTCGCGAAAGGACTGTCCGACATGACTGCTCCCACCGCTCCCCGCATCCGCCTGGCCGCGCCGGACCTCTTCACCGTGACCCTGGCCCCCGGCGAAGGAGCCTGATGCCTCGCGACGACGCTCTGGTCCTCACCGCCGAAGAAGAATCCATGCTGGCCGGCGAGCAGGGCCCGGCAACCGCGATGTGCATGCGGCTGATCGTCGGAGTGGCACGCGCGAACGGCGCCGAACGGTTGGTGCCGATCGAATCGGCGCACGCCGACGGCTGCCTGTACCACGGCGTGGCGGGGCTGGAGTTCACCGAACGGCTCGTCTCCCTCGGCGCCCGGGTGCGGGTGCGTACGACGCTCAACGTCGGCTCGCTCGATCTGCTACATCCCGGGCTGGTACGCGCCGACCCGGAGCTCGCCGAGAACGGCCGGCGCCTGATGGACGCGCACGTGGCCCTCGGCTGCGAGCCGATCTGGTCCTGCGCGCCCTACCAGTCCGGCCACCGCCCGGCAGCGGGCAGCCACGTGGCGTGGGCGGAGTCCAACGCCATCGCCTTCGTCAACTCGGTGCTCGGGGCGCACACGGACCGCTACGGCGACTTCATCGACATCGCCGCCGGCGTTACCGGCCGGGTCCCCTACTCGGGCCTGCACCTGCAACGCAACCGCACCGCCGCGCTGGTGCTCGACTTCTCCGCGGTCCCCGCCGTACTGCTCGACGACGACGTCGCCTGGCCCGCGATCGGGGCGCTGCTCGGGGAGTTCACCGGAACCCGGGTCGCGGCGCTCACCGGCCTGCCGGGCGACCTGAACGACGGCGGGACCGAGGACCGGCTCAAGGCGCTCGGCGCCACCGCCGCGTCCGCCGGCGGCGTCGCGCTGTTCCACGTAGTGGGGGTGACCCCGGAGGCGCCGACGCTGGGCAGGGTGCTCGCGCCCGGGGCCACCACCGTGCCGGTGACGGCAGACAACCTCAGGCGAGCACGCGACCGGCTCAGCAGCGCCGCCACCACCTCACTCGACGCCGTCAGCCTCGGCACCCCGCACTTCTCGCTCTCCGAGTTCGCGGCGCTGGCGCGCGAGTTGCGGGACGGCCCGTCGTTCGCCTCGTCGGTCGACGTGTTCGTCTCGACCAGCCGGGCCGTGCTGGCCGAGGCGCAGGCACGCGGGTACGCCGACGCCGTGCGCGACGCGGGTGGCCGCATCCTCACCGACACCTGCACCTACGTGACACCCGTGCTGAGCGACGGCATCCAGACCGTGATGACGAACTCGGGCAAGTGGGCCTGGTACGCGCCGGCCAACCTCGGGATCGACACCGTACTGGGAAGCCTCGCCGAGTGCGTCGCCTCGGCACGAGCCGGGAGGGTGGTACGCGATGAGCGGCTCTGGGCATGAGCCGGTGACGCTGTCCGGCCGCTCCCTCCATCCAGGCCAGGCGGACGGCGTCGTCCTCGCGCTCGACGAACCGCTCTCGTTCTGGGGCGGCGTCGACGCACGCGGGCTGATCGTGGACGCCCACCATCCGCAACGCGGCGTCACGGTCGCTGGGCAGGTCCTCGCGATGCAGACCGGTCGCGGATCCAGCTCCTCCACGGCGGTGCTCGCGGAGCTGATCCGGTCGGGGCATGCGCCGGCGGCCCTCCTCCTGGCCGAGTGCGACGCGATCCTGGTGATCGGGGCCCTCGTCGCCGCCGAGATCTACGGCACGAGCCTGCCCATCGTGCAGCTCACCGACGACGACCTGGCACAACTGCACACCGGCACCCCGGCCGCCGTCCTCGCCCACACCGCACCCCGCCCAGCGACCGTGATTGCGAAGACCCGATGACCGCGACCCTGCCGTACCTCGACGAGGCCGACGTCTTCGGCCTGGTGCCGTTCGCCGACGCCGTCGCCGCACTCGCGAAGGCCCTCTCCGGCGGCCTCGACCCGCAGGCGTCGCTGCAGCGCTCCATCCACGACGTGGAGCACGGGCAGCTGCTGCTGATGCCCGCCGAGACCGCCACCGCCATGGGCGTGAAGCTGAGCACGGTGGCTCCGGGCAACTCCGGCCGGGGCCTCCCCCGCGTCCAAGCGCTGTACGTGCTCTACGACCGGGTCACGCTGACGCCGGTGGCGCTGCTGGACGGCACGGCCCTCACGACGTTGCGGACCCCCGCGGTCTCCGCGGTCGCGGTGGACCACCTCGCCCCGCCCGGGGCGCGACACCTGGTCGTATTCGGCTCCGGCCCACAGGCGTGGGGGCATGTGGAGGCGCTGCGAGCCGTTCGCCCGCTCAGCGACGTCACGGTGGTGGGCCGGGACCCTGACCGCGCGGCGGCCCTGGTGGCCAGGGTCCGGGACAGCGGTCTGGACGCGCGGGTGGGCAGCCACGACGACGTCGCGGATGCGGACGTGGTGGTCTGCGCCACCACCGCCCGCCAGCCGCTCTTCGACGGCCGTCGGCTGCGCCCGGGAAGCTGTGCGGTCGCGGTGGGCTCCCACGAGCCGGACGCCCGTGAACTCGACGACGTGACGATCGGCGCCGCCGAACGGGTGGTCGTCGAGTCCCGCGGCGTCGCGCTGCGGGAGGCGGGTGACATCATCCAGGCCGTACGCGCCGGCGTCGTCGCCGAGGACAGCCTCATCGAACTTCGCGATGCGGTACATCTGGCACCCACCACCGGTTCATCGGTCTTCAAGAGCGTCGGCATGGGCTGGCAGGACCTCGTGGTGGCCGATCTGGCCCACCAGCGCTGGACAGAACGAGGCCATGCCTGACGTGGTCGTCGTCGGCGCGGGCATCGTGGGGGCCGCCTGCGCCTACTACGCCGCGCGCGAACTTGTCGACACGCAGGCGCACCAGGCCATCCTGCGTCGCCTTCGGGAGGGAGGAATTGTTTCCACGGTCAAGGCAGATCCTCGCAAGTCGAACCTTCGCGTCGACAGGAAGCGGTGACCACAGAGAGCTGATCGCATGAGCGAGCGGTGCCGCTTCTACCAGGGCCGCGAGGCTAAAGGACGTCTCGACCAATCCTTGAAGGATTGAGACACCGCCTGGGCAGTCGACGCCAAGGTTCTGCAATTCACCGGCCTGGGCCTGCCGTTGCAGGCCGAGGCGCTAGCGAGCAGGCAACCCCTGGACAGGGGGTGGACGCTGTTCGAGGATCACTCGCTGCACTTTGGGATCGCGCAAGAGTTACGAGAGAGGGTGAGAGTAGCGATGTGACGACCACCCGGCCGCTCCACAGCGAGGAACTCGCGAGCACGGCTCCGGAGCGAGATGTTCTGGATCTGCTCTGACTTGTCCCGAGATCTTAATGTCATGTGCATGGTCGAGGAGCGGCGCAGCCTCCGATACGTAGTCTGTGGTGACGACCGCCTGGCGGTCGAACTGGTGAGGAACCTGGCGAGGCGGCCCGACGCGGTGGTGGCCGTTGTCTTACCGCCGGACGTCGCGGCGCGCTTTAAGGTCGGCGACATCCCCAACGTCCACCTTGTCACGGCTGAGCCGCTGGACCGCGAGACGCTGCACCTTGCAAAGGTCGCGGAAGCAGAAACTGTGGCGCTGCTGTCAAGCACGTCTGCGCTGCGTCAAGCCCTACTTGTGCGTGAGCTCAACCCGGCCGCGCGGCTCGTCGTGCGCAGTGAGGTCGGCGAGGCCGGCGAATATCCGATGCTGCCCGGCTGCACGTTCGTTTTCTCTTCCAGTGCCGCCGCCGTAGCGCATGTGGCTGCACTTGCCGACGCGGCGCCCACGGTCAAGGCCCGCGTCCGCCGGTTGCGCACGCAGCGCCGCCTTCTTCGCCAAGTGCTGCAGGTCCGAGTCGCGCGCATTGCCGCTACGTCGTTGGTGGTGACGGCCCTCGGAACAGGGTTCCTGATGCTGGTGAATCAAGTCGGCGTCTTCGATGCCCTGTACTCCTTCCTGATGAATGGCCAAGGTGGCCCAGACCCTCTCTCGACCAGGGACGCACAGGTATTCGACGTCGTCTACACTCTGCTGACTGTCACCGGCGGCGTCGTGACTGGTATTTACCTGGGAGACGCCGTCCAGCACGCCCGCGCATTGGCCGCCGCTGGCGTACTACCCAAAGGCAGCAGCGGTCACGTCGTGGTCGTGGGCCTCGGCGGCTTGGGGAGCCAAGTGGTCGGTGCGTTGCGCCGTGCCGGTGCCGAAATCGTCGCTGTGGATGTCTCCGAAGCCGCCCGCGGAGTGCATGTCGCCCGAGATCTGGCCATTCCGGTTATCGTCGACGACGCGAGCAGGTCGGAAACCCTCAGCCGCGCTGCCGTCGAGCGGTGCCGAGCCCTGCTACTTCTCACTCCCGATGACGACGCCAGCCTGGCTACTGCTCTCGCTGCGCGGGCTATCCGGCCCGACCTGCCTATCATCTGGCGGCCTCGTAACGACGAAACAGCCGCACTCGTCGCCGAACAGCTAGGCGTCATCGTTCCGCGGGCGTCTGAGGACGACTTCGCCCGGCAGCTTGCCGAACTGGTCACCGTGAAGAACTCGGATGCCACGCACCCGCGCACCACCGACATGCAGGCGGCGAGGCGATCACGGTTGCCGGGCAGTCAAGGAGGTCACGTGAGCCTTCCCAGAATCGCCGCTCTCGTCAGCAGGTTAAGACAGGCCGTGGGGTCTGCGTCGCTGCCAGGCAACGCCCAACAGGGCAGAGCCGAGCCCAGCATGACGCATGAGAAGTAGAAGGCCCGGGGTACGCAGCGGCTTGCCCAGCTCCGCGCCGTGCACATGCTGTCGCGCTACCCGCCGGTCGCAAGCCGTACCACCGTCACAAACAAGAGCGCAGTGCCGAGCGCCCCGTCTCGTCTCACCTTGCCCTCGGCGCGTTGGCAAACGTCCTCTCCCAATGGAGAGCGACCCACCGCCAGCCGAGTGAGAAGGACGGCGGCATTCGGTGGTGCTGATCGGCGCTCCTCGCGTCCGGCACGAGGAACGCCGATCAGGCGCTCATCGCATCCGGCGCGACCGCACGGCGATCGTCGCGCACACCAGGCCGATCACCAGCGAGGCCACAGACAGTCCGACCGCCCACCGGCTTCCCGCATCCGACTGCGTCGTGGACGCGCTGGCCACGGCCACCGCCGCCTGCTCGGTGCCCGCCGCCGGGGACGATGCCGCATCCGCCTCGGCGACGAGCCGGAGCACCGGCGCGGGCCGCTCCGGCTCGTCGGTACCGGAGGCCGGCTCCTGGATCCACCGCACGACCTCGCCGTTGCTGTAGTGCTGCAAGGTCTTGAACACCAGTTGGTCGGCCGCGGGCAGCGGTCCGGCGCTCACCGAGAACTCGTCGTACTCACCCGGTTTGATAGTCGACTGCGGATCCGCCGCAGTCCAGGTGATCTTGTCAATGACCTCGCTGATCTGCGCGCCGTGCGCCTCGATCGGGGTGGTCAGCTTCCTCTTCGTTATCTCGTACGACCAACCGGCGTGCGGCTTCACCGAGAGCGAGGCCAGTGGGGAGTCGGTCGGGAACTGCACCTCGACCTTGGTGGTGCTCGCGTCGTCGCTCTCGGTGGGCACCCGGAACGTCAGGGCAGCGTAACCGCCCTGGGTGGCCGTGCCCGGGTTGACCGTCACGTGCGCGAACGCCGCCGCCGGCAGGACGCCGACGAGGCAGGCCACCACGCCTACGGTTACGAGGCCACGTACAACTCGGCGAGGCATGTGCATTCTCCAGCTCTCTATTGGTCGACAATCACGACTAGCCGAGGCGGGCCAGCGTGGTCTTCATCAACGCCTTGACCTTCTCGTCGGAGTCGGCGCGCTTGCCCACGGACTTGATCTGCGTGTAGCCGACGTAGATGATGGCGTTCGCCTTGCGCACCACGACGGTGACCAGATCGTCGTAGGTCTCCGTGTTCACCTCCGGGGGCGAGGTGTGTACGAGATGCTGCGAGAACCCTTTCCACCCGTTGATCTCGATCGACCGGCTGCCGACCTTGTACTCACCCACCACGGTCGGCGGTCCGCCGAGCACGCTGAACGTCGCCGGGCACTTGTCGGCCTCGGCCACGACCTTGTTCATCGTGTCGTCCACGAGCGAGGAACTCTGGAAGACCACCGCGCCCTGGGTGACGACCGGCAGCGACGACGGCCCCACTTTCTGAGGCGCGACGATGGTCCGTCCGGTCGGATTCCCACCCACCGGCTCGATCGCCGGCTCCACAGCGACCTCGACGGTCTCGGAACGTTGGACGTACGGGCAGGTCGGGATGCTGTTCGGGGGCGTGTAGATGACGTGCGAGGAGTGGCCCTCGTCCTCGATCTCGATCGCGCCCTCGCCCAGGTCGCTGGGGCTGACCAGGCCGGAGCGGACCGAGTCCACGGTGTAGGGGGGTTTGGTCACGGGTGCCGGGCCCTCGCTGGAGCAGCCCGCCAGGACGCCGAGGGCGAGCAAGCCGGCCTCGATCGCGGTCGACCGGCTCCGGGACGCCTTTCGGTCAGCGCCTCGCATGTGTGTCACCTACCTTTTCAGCGTGCCGTGAACTGGACGCGCACGGGTGTCTCGTCGAAGTCGGAGACTCGGATGTCCAGCCGCAGCACCCACTCCCCGGGGAAGGGGATGGACATCGAGTTCGCCACGTAGTGGCCGGGTTCGGCAGCGGTGACGGTGACCGGCAGTGCCGGGACGTCGCGGTCGGGTGATTCGAGCCGGCCGGAGATCTCGGGTACCGCGACCAGCGAACCATCCGGGCCGGTGAGGTAGATGTCGGCCACGTTGTTACCGGAGCGCGCCGGCTCGATGTTCACCTCGACCGAGGCGTCCCGCAGCCCGGCGGCCGACTCGGCCGCGGCGGCGGGAACGGGAACGGTGGTGTGCACCGGCGGCGCGTAGCTGGTGCGGGCCGGGGCGGTGTTGACGAGCACGGCCGTGATCGACACGACGGCGACCCCGAGCAGGATCTCTCCCACGACCGAGCGGCGCAGCCGGCGCACCGCGGCGGCGGGGGCGGCGTCGAGGCCGAGGGGTTCGCGGCCGCGCCGCCGCACGAACCGCCGCGCTCCGGCGGCGAGAGCCACCACGGCGAGGACGACGGCGAGCTTGCCGAGAAGCAGCCGACCGAAGTCGGTAGCGCCGAGCGCCGCCCACGACCCCACCTGCCGCCAGGACAGATAGACGCCGGTCGCCGCGATCACCGCGAAGCAGACCTGCGCGAGCCCGGAGAACCTGGGCAGCGCGGGCGCCAGGGTGATGGCTTGGCTGGCCTCCCGCCTCCCGGCCGGGACGAGGACGCAGGCCGCGAGCGTGATCAGGCCACCCAGCCACAGGGCCATGGCGAGCAGGTGCAGGCTGGTCGCCGGCACGGCCAGCCAGGTCTGCACGCCGGTCTGCGCGTGGTCCGTCAGCGTCCAGGTCAGCGGCAGGGCGACGGCGCCGACCGTGCCGACCACGGGCAGGACGATCCGGCGGGTGGCGCCGGCCATCCCGGTGGTCGTCGTCCCGGTGGTCGTCGTCCCGGTGGTCGTCGTCCCGGTGGTCGTCGTCCCGGTGGTCGCGGTCGCGGTGGTCACCGTCGCGATGGTCGCGGTCGCGGTGGTCGCCGTTCCGGTGGTCGCCATCGCGCTTGTCGCCGTCGCGGTGGTGGTGGTGGCAGACCGTGACCGATGGCGTACGGCGAGCCCGAACGCCACGCCGAGGGCGAGCACGATCACCAGCCGCGCCAGCAGCGCGTGGCCCAATCGGGTGGAGAGTGTCGCTCCGAGCAGGTCCGGATCGAACACTCCGGCCAGCGAGGTGCCGGCGGCGTACGGCCCCTGCACGAGCAGGACCACCACGGTGCCGGCGGCCAGCACGGCGAATCCTGACCACACGATGCGGCGGCCGCGGCGGTCGGTGCGGCCGGCGGGCCAGAGCACGGCCACGAACAGCGCGCCGCCGAGGGCGAGGGCCATACCGAGAAAGGCCAGGGCGCGGCCGACCGCGTCGACGACGACGACGCCACGGTGGGCGTCCTGCTCCACCGGGGCGGCCGTTGCGCTCGGATGACCGATGCTGAACGTGAGCGCACCCGAAACCACGTGCGAGTCCGCGGAGGTGACCCGCCAGGCCAGGACGTAGGTTCCCTCGGCCAGATCCGTGGGCAGGCTGACCTGCGCCGTGTTGCCCTTCCCGTCCGCGTGACCGGGGGTGCCGATCGCCAGCTTCTCCGCGTTCGTGTCGAGCAGCTGGATCGACCGCTCGTTGAAGCTGACCGCCTCGTTGAAACGGAGCCGGACCTCCGCCGGGGGCGAGGCCAGCACCTCGCCGTCGACCGGCGAGGTCTCCACCAGGGAGGCGTGGGCGTACGCCGGCTGCGCGGGGGACGCGAGGTTGGTGACCAGGCCACCGGTCGCGAGGAGGAGGACCACCGCCAGCCGCGTGACCAGCCGGGCCCAGCGATGGCGTGCGAGTTGGATCCTGTGCGTCATCGGGCCTAGTCCGTACGCAACTTGCTGGCCAGGGTGAACGTGCCGCCCCGGACTTGGGCGATGACGTAGTTGTCGTACGTCAGCGAGTGATCGGCGGCGAAGCGCAGCACCCCGGTGAAGGTGGTGAAGTCTTCGAGCCGCGGGATGTTGTCGACGACCTTCGAGGGTGCCGTGTCCCCTGCCTGGCGCACCGCCTGGGCCAACGCGCGGAGCGCGTCGTAGGCCTGCATGGCGTCACGGCCTGGGTCCCGTCGGTAGCGGTCCTTGAAGCGTGCAGTCCACTCCGCCGCCGTCGGGAGAAGCTTCGGCCCCGCGGCCGTGGTGAGGAACGCGTCCTCGGCCGCCCCGCCGGCCGCCTGCAGAAACTCAGGGTTGTCGGACGCGGAGGAGGCCATGAAATTGCCGGTGTAGCCGGCCTGGCGCAGTGCGCTCACCAGTCGTCCACCTGGTTCCGCTGCCCCCGTCCAGTAGACGAAGTCTGCCTTGGAGGCGGTGACGGTGCCGGCGAGCTTCGCGGGATCAGGACCGTCGGTGCTCTGTCTGCTCACCGGCAGGCCGTCGGCCTTGAGCCGGTCGGTCACCAGGCCGGACAGCCGCTGTGCGGCCGGCGAGCCGTCATCGAGCACCGCCACCTGCTGGGCGCTCCGGTAGGCCATCCAGTGCACCGCGGCCAGCGCCTCCTGATAGACCGTCGCCTCCATCGGGAACGCCGACGGCACCTCGGCTTCGATCAGCGGGTCGGCGCGGGCGGAGGAGACCAGGAACGGCGTGCCAGCCGTGGCCACGGCCTTCGCCGCCGCCACCGCCGCATCCTCACAGAGCCCGCCGACCATCCCCACGACCTTCTTGGCGGCCAGCCCCGTCGCCCCCTGCTCGCCGGTCGCCGGCGTGCAGCCGCCGTCCTCGACGACCACCTTCACCTGCCGCCCCAGAACCCCGCCCTGATCGTTGAGCTCAGCGGCAGCGAGCTGCGCCCCGTCGACGAGGTCCTGCCCACGCTCAGCCAGGTCGCCGGAGAGCGGGGCCAGCACCCCGAACGTGATCTCGCCCCGCAGCTTCGGGGCGCCCCCGCCCCCGCCCTCGTCGGAGCCGGAGCACGCGCCGAGTAGACCGCTCACCACCAGCGCGGCCGCGCCCAGCGCGACCGAGCGCACGGCACCTCTGCGTCGCACCGTTCTACCTCCAGATCCGTCACCACCGACAGCCGGCCCGGGCGCAGCGGTCGCCGCGCTCGGGCCGGTGCCTTCGTTCAGACGGTTACTTGTCGCACGAGTTCCAACAGATCTTGTCGTCCGGCTTGCCGGCCAGCTTGCCGTCGAACCGCAGGACGTCGACGCCCCGGTTGTAGTCCGCGACGTAGACCAGCCCGTTGTGCCAGTAGACGGCCGACGCCGAACCGCCGGTCACGCCCTCCCCTGCCGGCACCCGGAAGTAGCCGACCTGGGTCGGGTTCCTCGGGTCCGACACGTCGATGAAGCGGGTGCCCTGCCCGTACCACCCCTGCGCCACGATATTGCCGTTCACCGTGAACCAGTGCGCGGAGCAGCTACCGGTGGTGGCCGAGCCCTCCTTGCCCCACGGCGACCAGTGGCTGATCAGGTCCAGCCGGAACGGATTCTCCGGCGTGGAACGCCAGCCCTCGCCGTCGTAGCTGCCCTTCAACGAGGCGATCTTGAACTCGCCCGCCCGGGAGCAGGTCGTGATGTTCTCGTTGGTGATGTAGAGCAGCTCGCCCTTGTCGAAGCCGCGGACCTTCTCCGTGTTGTGGTACGCATTGTGGTCGAAGAAGTCGAAGAACTCGGTGCCCTCCGGGTTGGTGGCCACGACGGTCCCGCCCGCGTACGGCACCGGGTCGTACGCCGTCGCGACGCGGTTGCGCTTCAGCACCGGGTCGTAATGCCTGCCCTGGGTCCAGTAGCCACGTACGCCACCCTCACCGGAGGCCCAGGCGATGCCGTTCTTGTCGACGTCGACACTGTGCACGTAGTCGGTGACCCCGTCGTGCCGGCCGAGATCGACCGCCTGGTCGAAGGTGTACGGGTGCTTGATGTCGTGGATGTCGGTCACCCGCACCGGCACACCCTTCCAGGAGGGATCCTGGCCTGGCGTACCGGTGTTGGCCGGACCGACCGACCAGAGGTACTTGCAGTCGTTGATGCAGGTGGCCGTGTGCCCGGCCGGGATCGGGTGGAAGGTAACGACTTCCGGCTTCCACGGATTCTTGACATCGACGATGTAGACGCCGGACTGACCGGTCGAGACGGTGCCACCGAAGCCACGCGGGTCCCGGGTGAGGAAGACGAGCTTGCGCTTCGGGTCGACGGTCATGTTCTCGCCTTCCCAGAACCTGTCCTGGGTGTCCCCCGGCAGGCGCAGCTCGGCCGCCGTGATCTTCGAGACCAGGGCCGGGTGCTTGGGGTTCTTCAGCGACCAGACGGCGAGACCGCCGGTGCCGTTGGCGAACATGAAGTCGTAGCCGTACTTCTTGTAGTTGATGAAGTTCAGCGCCGAGTAGCCGCTGACTCCCCTGACGTTGTCGATGAACGTGACGTTGCCTTTGACAGCGGTCGTCGGCACATTGTGAACGTCGTCCAGGACACCGCCGCCGTGGGCGGAGTTGTCCGACGGGCTCGATGCCGGCCCGGCGGCGAATGCCGCGCCGGCTCCACCGAGCTGCACTGCCGCAGCCATCGCCAGCGCGACTGCGCCCGCGACGAGGGGCTTCGCTTTCACCACATTTCTCCCTTGGCATTTCTCCCTTGGTGACTCTCAGCGCAGCTTGGACACCGCGCAGCCGAAGAGCGCACGGATCATGACACTAAGGACGGCGCGAGCGGACCGTCATGGTGCAGTTGTCGAGGAAGACGGCCCCGCCGCTACGTCAATCGTCGTGATCATGCAACGCCGCACGTCAGCCGAGCTGTCTTGGCTCTGCGCTGCGCCCGCCAACTACGGCGTACGGTGACCGCCCGAGTACGCCGAGCACGCTCCCACGGGCGCCGCCGGCCTGCGCGCGGGCGGTCCTCTACGTCAAGTGCCGGACAGCCGGTGGGAGCCGGCATCGGCCCCCTGCACGGCGTGCTGAAGGCGACGCCAGCGCGGTCAGCCGGGCCGAGCGGGAGTCGCGGTGATCGCCAGGAAACCCGGCTCGATCGAGTCCGGCGAAACCCTGGACCGCGCTGCGCCGGGGGCGTGTCATCGGCTGACCGCCTTGCGTTGCGAGCAGAACGAAGGCCAGAAGTTCTGGCTGCGGCGATGAACGACCTGCACGCCCGAGGCCTGCAGGACGTGCTCATCGTCGTCTGCGACGGCCTGATCGGTCTGCCCGCCGCCATCGAGGCCGTCTGGCCTCAGGCGGTGGTGCAGGCGCAGCAGCTCGGCGCTGCGCAGTGCGGCCCGGGAGCGCCCACCGCCGTGCTGGCGCGCCTCGCTGGCGGCGTCGATCAGCCGGACGGTCATGCTGGTCACCGCCTCCGGGGTCGCAGGTTCAGCCCGACGAGCGCCCGACACAGCCGTAGCGGTCGCCGGGGGTCACGTCGTCCGGCTCGTCGAGAATCGCGGCCAGTGCCGTCAGGTCCACCGGGCCGCGCTTCTTCAACGGGGTGGCGGCGCGGCGTGCCCGTTCGTCGTCCACCGGCCAGCAGGGTGGCGAGGGCGGCGCGCTGCGCGCGTACCTCTTTGACGGCCGCAACAGCTCACGCTCGCCTGGTTCCAGCAGGCAGCTCGGCGGCACGCCAAACTGCCTTCGGCATCGGCCACCTCCACCAATGCCCCACCGACTGTGGTCACCCCATCCACGTAGGCCAGTAGAGCCCCGGCGTCGAACAGCAGTAGGGCTGGCTCCTCCAGCCGAACGCCGCTCCGGCTCCGCGCGCCGTCGCCAGCCGGGCGACCCAGCCGCTCCGCCGCACGATTGGCATTCGAGAGCACCTGCACCAAGAGCGCCTCGGCGCACCGCATAGACCAGCTGGCGGCCGGGCTGGTCACGACCTGCCGGCCGGCAGGGTCAGCTTTACCACCGACCCGCATACCGGTAGCGGAATTAGGGCTCTGTTGATGGTCCCCTAGATCGGGGAAGCGTTTTCTGGACGTTCAGACTTCCGAAAGGTCGGGCTCGTACGACGTCTCCACTGGGCGGGTCACCTTCACTAGCGACGCGAGATACTCGCAGGTTTCCGGATCGGTGGAGTAGATCGCGGTGCCGCGCATACCGCGAGTCAGCAAGACCTTGTACGTGTTCCGGATCAGCAAGTCGACCTCGGCGTCGCTGACCGACTTGCGACTGCGGAATGCTGGATCTTTCGACTGCTCTCGCCGGGTCACGAGCTGGCCGTCCCGGGCCACCAGATCCGGCCCGATGATTACCCCGGACCAGGCGTATTCGAAGCCCTGTGCCGTGTAGACGCAGCCAATCTGACCAAAGCCGTTCGGATCGGTGGCCCAGAACGCGCTTCCGGGTGCCTCGCTGACACTGCGGTCGCTCTTGACGTTCCATGGCCTCGACCAGCCGCCGATCTGCACGTCCGCGACCAGGGTGTCGTTCGGCCGGGGGTCACTCCAAGGCCAGCAGTAGCCAGCGGACAGCCGGGCGGTCAACCCGGCCGCCTGCTTCGTGGCGAGGAAGACCTCCAGTTCCTCCGGCGAACTGGCGAGGCGCACGTCGATGCGCCCATCGCCGGTCCAGACCCACGGCTCACCGCTGTCAAGGCCGAGCAAATCGACGACCCATTGCTCGTACGCGTCGCTGCCTCCACAGCGGAACTGGCCGTGCAGCTCCACCACCTCGACATCCAGGTTCAACTGCTTCGCGTACGACGAAATGACCTCGACGTTACCCAGCTCGCCGGGTTTGACCACCTGGTGCTCGTCAAGCAGGAAGACCGGCACCCGAGCGGCGGCGACCAGTTCATCGATCTGCGGGCGGGCCTTGTCCCGCTTCGCCTTCGGCGTGAATCGGTTGACGGAGGTCTCCCGAATCCGGTGCGCCTCGTCACAAATCAGCACGTCCAAGCCGTTGCGCTCAGCCGACATGAAGCTGTTGAAGTAACCGAACAGGTTCTTTAGTCGGGTAGAGCCACGGCCGGCGTAGCGGCGCAGCGTCTGCGTGAAGGAGCGAGACCCGGTCGCGTGCATGACCGTCCGCTGCTGCCGCGCCAGTTCGCCTAGGACCGAGAGCGCGATGACGCTCTTGCCGCTGCCGGGTCCACCGGAGACGACGACTAGGCTCTTATGGTCCGCCGAACGGGCGCGCTCCACGGCGTGCAGCACCAGCTCGTACGCGACGCGCTGCTCGTCGAGGAGCGTGAAGTGCGACCGCTCCTTCAGCTCCTGCGCCGCGTAAGCCAATAGGCGTCGGCTCGGCCGCACACTGCTGGTGAGGAAGCGGTCTGCGGCACCGACCCCGGATTTGGGCGCCAGGTGGGTGCGAAGGTAGTCGAGGAACTGTCCGCGCCGCTGCTTCGTGAAGATCCGACTCTGCTCGGTTGGGCGTCGCGCGAACAGATCGCTGACGTCACGGTCGACCGCGTTGTGCAGATACGCCACCCCACGCACAGGGCTGCCGTGTCCGGCCAGGATGCCGAGGAAGTCGGTCAGGTACTCGCAGTACAGCTCGACTTGCACGCCTGGGTGCAGACGCGGGCCCCGGACGTGTTCGACTGCCACGAGGTGCTCCGAGCCCTCGTAGGACTCCGCGGAGGACCACTGCTTCAGTTCCACGACGACGTAGGAGTCCTCGGCGGTTTTCGGGTCGACGCCGGCGAGCACCACATCGACCCGTTTGCTGGTCAGCGGCAAATGGTACTCCACCAGGACCTCGACCTGTCCCAGGCCGGCATCGGCGAGATCCTGCCCCAGCACCTCAAGGCTGCGCGACCAAGAGCGACGCTCTGCAGGGCTCACGTTACGGCCCATGCTTTCCGCGATCCGATCCGCGAGAGTGCCGTTACCGGCCAGGCGCAGAAGACCATCGGCGGAGGTGCGGAATGTCGACAAAACATGCCCCCGGGCAGCACGAAGTGATCGTGCGCATGGGGGGCGTGTCCGGCAGCAGCCGGAAGCCCGTCGTAACGCGCCTTGATGTGGTGGACTGTAGCGAAGAGATCAACTTAATTCCACGACCGTTCGACTCAGCGCCTACCGCTTTGCGGCCGAACCTCGAACCTGATCGGTCGGGTAACGGAGGGCCGAGTTCTCCAGCTTGCTGAGTGCCGCGTCGGCCAGGTCAATGCCGAGCACGTCCGCGAGACGGGTCAGGTAAATCATTACGTCACCGATCTCGGCTCTGACCCGGCCGCCGGCCTCAGGATCCGACATCACCTCGGCGGACTGCTCCGGTGTCAGCCACTGGAACTCGGCAATCAACTCGCCGACCTCACCCGCCAGTGCCATGGCGAGGTTCTTTGGCGTGTGGAACTGCCCCCAGTCCCGCTCCTCTGCGAAGGCGCGCACTCGGCGCTGCAGATCGTGCTCCCTACGGCTGCAACAGGCGTTCTGCTCCATGGTGCCCACAGTCTAACGTTGGCAATTGGGCGGAGATCGCAGGAAGGTAGGCGTCGGGCAGCCCCGGATGGCTGTCGACTGCCAACTGATTTGCTCGATGTAGTGACCCGGCCGCTCGACTGCTGTCGCCGGGCGGGGACGATACGCGGGGGTGACCGGCCTGAGCTGATGCCGATGTCGTCCGTCGGCCGAGGGCCTATGTGACGCCCCGGACGTACCGCTCGACGCGCTGCGGCAGGCGGCGGCCGAGCTGCGGTCCTCGCTGGGCGCCTGCGCCGGCGTGTCGTCGCAGGAGGCGGCCCTGGCCCAGCTGAAGGCGGCCCGCGCCTGGTTGAAGACCACCGGGGCGGAGTTGCGTAACGAACGCGCCAACAACGGCACCGCGCTCGACGTGATGAGCCAGGGCGAGATGCACGCCCTCGGCCTCGCGACGTTCCTCCCGCACGGCTGCGCCGCCGAGAGCCCGTTCCGGGCGGATGCGGGCCAGGACGGCGTCGGCGTCGGCCTGGGTGGCATAGGGGCCGTGGCGGAGCGGGCGGCGGGTGCCGTCGGCGCGGACGGCTATTTCGATTTGCCAGTGCCAGTAGCCGTGGGTGCGGGACCAGCCGCCGCCGGGCCGGCGAAGCTGGGGACAGAAGCGTCCCAGTCGCCGGCCCGTGACGCTGTCGCGGCAGCCGCAGCGTTTGAAGGTGGATCCCTTCACTCATCGTCTCCTGGAGAGCCGAGGACGAAGGACGCGAAGCGATCAAACCGAGCCGCCAAAAGTTGATCTCCACGGAGAGCCCAGCACCGGGGTGCCGATCGCCAGAAACGCCTGACACGTGCCTTCCCGGCTCGGCGATGAAGCGCCACGCACCGAGACGGCGGTTTACTGAAAGTGACGAATCCAGGCGAGCTCTCCGCGCCGGCGTTCGGCTGGGCAGCCGCCCCTCGCCCCCGCCGGCTAGCGCCAGATCCCCTTGATATGAGACTGCCTATGTAACTAACCGTGTCTGGGCAGCTGCATCTAGCGATGTGGGTGGTTCCGTTGGAACAGCTTCCGTTGTGGGGACCGAGCACCGACGAAGATCCGAGACCGAAGCCAGTCCTGGCACGATCGGCGAAACTCCGCCTCCTGATCACAGTGAAGGTGGCACCGAACCCCTCCGCGCGGTACGGGGAGACGGTCTGCATCGGCGCGCTGGGCATGGACCATCCCTGGACGGGTTGGATTCGCCTCTACCCAGTCCACTATCGGGACCTCGACGACGACGGCAAGTTCCACAAGTACGACATCATCCACGTCGAGGCCCTGCCAGCCAGGCAAGACCAGCGGCGCGAGAGCTGGAAGCCGATCGTGGACACCATCCCACCGAGCGGCACATCGCCAGCCGGCAGTCACGTCGAAATCTCCTCGATCCGCTCGTCGAAGACTCCATGTACCGACTCAACAAACAGACCCGCGACGACCCGAGCGCACGATCAATCGCGCTGATTCGCGTGGCCGACATCTCGGCTCTTCAAGTGAAGCGACATCCCGGCTGGTCAGCGGAGGATCGCAGGAAGATCGCCGGCTACCTCAATCAGCTCGACCTACTGGAACCGGCCAGGCGCAGCCCGCTTCAAGCACCCCGTTTCACCGGCGCCTACCGCTACCGCTGCGCAGACCGTCATTGCCGCGGTCATCAGCAGACACTTTGGGACTGGGAGTTCGTCGCCCTCCAACGCCGTCTAGGCCAGCTCACCGACACGGAGGCTGCGGAGGAGCTGAGAAACAAGTTCCTCAGCCAGCTCTGCGCCGCTGACCGCGACGTTGCCTTCTTCGTAGGTAACCAGGCGGCACGACCGCAGTCCTTCAGCATCGGCGGTGTCTATGCACCGAGACGGCCCACCGCTCGGTACCGGGCGCACGTCAACCGATGATGTCGGCCAGCACGTCACCATGGCATGCATCCTCGACGCGGCACCAGCACGCCAACTGCTTTCCCGCGAGTTCCCGACGCGCCCGGTCAACAAGGACCGGCTGCCCCACCAGCCACTGCCGATAGAGGCGTAACGCCTCCGCCCGATCATGCTGTCGCAGGCTGAACGGATTGGCCCACGGAGAACGTCGCCTGCTCGGCGAGACCTGGGACGGCACCCTCGGCCATCTTGAGTCGGGTCCAGACGTTCATGTTGATGACGATCCCGATGATTTCGAGGATCTCCTCTTGCGAGAAGTGCTCGGCGAGCGCGTCGTGCCGGGCACCGAAATCGTCGGCGACGGTCGCATCCGCGACGCGAGTGAGCGCCTCGGTGTAGGCGAGGGCAGCGCGGGCCGCGGGTTGTGCTACGCGCTGAGCACCCGCATCGTTCAGTTAGGTGCATCGCCGGTCATGCTGCGCGCCGTCCGGTGGGCACGGGCCGACGTGCCAGGTCCCCCGACGCCGCACGTGTCGGTTCCATCATTTGAACTGGTTTCGCCGCCCTAACCCGACAGTGAGTTCCCCATTGGAGGTAGTGATGCGAGTGCTTGTGGCCGGCGCCTCTGGCGTCCTCGGAAGACACATGAGCATGGCTCTGGCCGACGCCGGTCACGACGTGATCGGCATGACCCGGTCGCCCGCCGGCACCGAGCAGCTGGGCAGGATGGGCATTGAGCCGTTGGTGGCGGATCTGATGGACCGCGACGCTCTACTCCATGCCGTTGACGGCATGCATGCAGACGCGGCCGTCCACGCGGCAACCGCGCTGCGCAAAGTGCCGATGCGGCACCAGGACATGGCCGCCACCAACGCGCTGCGTAGCCAGGGCACCCGCAACCTCATCGAGGCGGCCCAGTCAATCGGCGCCCGCCGGCTCATCGTCGAGTCGATGCACTTCGGGTATGGCTACGGCGATTTCGGCGACCGGACGATCACCGAAACCAACACCCCGTTCGCGCCGCCTGGGCGCACGCCAGCTCTGGAGCGCCACCTGCAAGGCTTCCGGGTCAAGGAGCACCTCGCCCTGCACACCGACGGCGTGGATGGCATCTCGCTGCGTTTCGGCGCCCTCTACGGCCCCGGATTCGGCGATGGCGGCACAGACGAGATCGTCACGATGCTGCGCAAGCGCCGGCTGCCTGTCGTGCCCGACCGTCGCCCGGGCCTGCTGCCGTGGACCCACCTCGCCGACGCTGGTGCGGCCACCGTTGCGGCCCTGGAACGCGGCACGCCCGGCCAGGCCTACCACATCGTCGACGACGAACCGGCATCCATGAACGCGCACGTGCGGTTCCTGGCGGCAGCGTTCGGCACGCCGAAGCCGATGACCGTACCGCTATCGCTCGTGCGGGTCATCGGGCCGTACCTGCACGCGTTCCTGACCTCGGCGGCGCGCCTTTCAAACGACAAGGCCAAGCGGGAGCTCGGCTGGACACCGAAGTACCCCACCTACCGTGACGGCATCCGTAGTCTCGCTACCAGCTAACCCGAGTGTTGGCAGGGTCTACCCGTTGCTGGTCAGCCGGGCGACTCGGTGCGATCGCGCATGAGTACCGGGCACTCAGGTCGCCGTTGCTGCTGCAGGCCCCTGCTTCGGCTTGTTCGCCTTGTCCACGTGCGCTGAGAGGAAGTCGCCCTGCGGTACACCCAGCGCGTCAGGCTGACGGTGGTGCGGTCGAGGTCAACGCCACTGAGTCGGGCGAGCAGGGATCAGTGCTCGCCGCTTGAAGGGCGGCCAGCAGCCCGGCCCAGCGGGCCTGGTTGACGCAGGATGGCGGCAGCAACTCTTAGATCGGCAGGGCTCTTCGTAGCTGAGCCTGGGTGAGCTGGGCCAGAGCCCATCACCGGGTCACCGCTGGGGAGTAGTTGCCGCGAGCGAGGAGTTCGGCGAGGTGGACGCCCTGACGGCCGGCGAGATGGTTGGCCTGGGTGCGGCAGGAGAAGCCGTCCGCGAGGTAGACAGTGTCCGGCCCACCGTTGCGCAGGGCGGGCAGTAGGGCGTTCTCGGCGACGGCGACGGACGTGTCGTAGTGGCCGGCCTCCATGCCGAAGTTGCCGGCCAGGCCGCAGCACCCGGTTAGCCGGGTCACGGACGCGCCTGCCCGGGCCAGGAGCGCGGCGTCGGCTTCCCAGCCCATGACCGAGTGGTGGTGGCAGTGCGGCTGCGCGACGACCTCGACGCCGGATAGCGATGGCGGGGTCCAGCCGGGACCGGGGCCGAGCGGAGCGGGGGCGGTGAGCAGCTCGGCGAGGGTGTAGGTGCCGGCGGCGAGGATCCGGGCGCGGGCATCGTCTGGGAGGAGGTCGACCATGTCTGAGCGCAGCACGGCGGTGCACGAGGGTTCGACGCCCACGATGGGGATCCCGTCGGTGGCGTAGGGCGCCAGGACGGCGAGTAGGTGGCTCAGGCGTTTCTTGGCCCCGTCGAGCTGGCCGGTGGAGATCCAGGTGAGCCCGCAGCAGGCGGACTCCTCGGGCACGATCACGGTGTATCCGGCTTCCTGCAGCACGGCGGCTGTGGCGCGCGCCCCGGCTGGATCCAGCGTGTCGGAGAACGTGTCGGCCCACAGCACCACCGGCCGCGGCGGAGTGGACGACGGGGGCGTGGCGGCGAGTGCCGCGCTTTCCGGCATGGTCGCGCGGTCCTGTTTTCTGAACCAGGCGGAGAAGCGTTCCTCAGCGAAGGTGACGATCTGCCGGCGGGGGTCCATCCCGCCCGCGGCGAGCATCGCCTTCGCGATGGGGCGGATCCTGAGCACTGTGTTGGTCAGCCTGGCCAGGGCCGGGATCTTGGTGACCAGGGAGGACCAGCGGGGCAACTGGCCGAGGATGTAGTGGTTGCGCGGACGCACTCTGCCTGTGTAGGCGCGGTGGAGGACCTCGGACTTGTAGCGGGCCATGTCGGTGCCGGTGGGGCAGTCCGTCGAGCAGGCCTTGCAGGACAGGCACAGGTCGAGGGACTCGAGCACCGCCGGGAAGCGCCAGTCGGTGACCAGTGAGCCGTTGGTCAGCTCCTGCAGCACCCGCGCGCGGCCGCGGGTGACGTCCTTCTCGTCCCGGGTCGCCTGGTAGCTCGGGCACATGAACCCGCCCGCGCTGGAGTTGTCGGCCCGGCACTTGCCCACTCCGGTGCAGCGGTGGACCGCGCGGGTGAAGTCCCCGCCGTCGTCGGCGAAGGCGAACCCGTGCCGGGGCGAGGTCGGGTGGGCGGCGGGCCGGCGCAGGTCCGAGTCCAGGGGCCGCGGGTCCACCACGATCCCGGGGTTCAGCAGGTTCTCCGGGTCGAATAGCGCTTTGACCTGGCCGAACAGGGCGATCACCTCGGGGGTGTACATGCGTGTCAGCAGCTCCGAGCGAGCCCGCCCGTCTCCGTGCTCGCCGGAGAGTGACCCGCCGTAGGCGGCGATGAGGTCGGCGGACGCTTCGAGGAAGGCCCGGGAGGGCCCGATCCCGGCAGGTGTCTCCAGCGGTAGGTCCAGGCGTACGTGTACGCACCCGTCCCCGAAGTGCCCGTAGAGCAGCCCGTCCACGCCACGCTCGGCCATCAGCGCGGTGAAGTCGCGCAGGTAGTCCCCCAGCTGATCAGGCGGGACGGCCGCGTCCTCCCAGCCCGGCCACGCCGGCGCGCCGCTCGGGGTTCGCCCGCCCAGGCCGGCGCCGTCGGCCCGGATGCGCCACAGCGCCGCCGCCTCAGCCCCTGCGGGGACGACCCGCACCGCGTCGGTGCCGGCATCGGCGGCCAGCGCGTACGCCCGGGTCAGCACGTCGTCAGCGCCCTCACCGTCCTCGGCGCCGACTTCTACGAGCAGCCATCCGCCACCGGTGGGCAGCTGTGGCACCGCGGCCGCTCCGCGGTGGCGGCGTACGACTTCGACGAGGCGGGCGTCCATGCCCTCGATCGCGAGGGGCTGGTGGGTCAGGAGCGCGGGTACCGCGTCGGCGGCCGTGGGCATGTCCGGGTATCCGAGCGCGACGACGACCGGGGCGGCCGGCACGGGTACGAGGTTCACCGTGGCCTGCAGGACCGTGACCAGGGTGCCCTCGGTGCCCACGAGCATCTTGGCCAGGTCGCGGCCGTGCTCGGGAAGGAGGTGCTCGAGGGAGTAGCCGGAGACCTGCCGGCCGAAGCGGCCCAACTCGGTGCGGATCGTCGCCAGGTTCGCGTGCACCAGGGCGTCCAGGCCCGCGACCGCGTCCAGCGCGCCGGCGCCGGCGCCGGCGTGGAATCGGCGCCCGGCACCGTCGGCGACATCGAGCGAGATGATGTTGTCGGCGGTGCGCCCGTAGGCGACGGCGTGCGGGCCGCACGCGTTGTTTCCGATCATCCCGCCCAGCGTCGCCCGGTTCTGCGTCGACGGGTCGGGGCCGAAGCGCAGCCCGTGGGGGGCGGCTGCGGCCTGCAGGGCGGACATCACCACCCCTGGCTGGACAACGGCGGTGCGGGCGTCGGGGTCGAGCGCGATGATCCGGTTCATGTGCCGGGAGAAGTCGAGCACCATTCCGGTGCCGACTGCGTTGCCTGCCACCGACGTACCCGCGCCGCGGGCGGTGACCGGCACTGTGAGGCGGCGGGCCACGTCCAGGGCGGCTAGCACGTCGTCGTTGTCTCGCGGGGCCACCACTACCTGCGGGGGCACCCGGTAGTTCGACGCGTCGGTGGAGTACTCGGCCCGGCGACGTTCGGAGTCGTCGACATCCCCGTCGACTGCCTTCCGAAGTGCCGCGACGAGGTCATCGCTGAGCCCCGGTGCGCGCACCGATTTCATTGCTGCCCTCCCTCGTTGACATGCGGGCGGCGCATCCGACGGCACCAGTCGAAGCAAGTGCCCGCGCGCTCACTCGGAAACCGAGGTGCTTTTGTACCGACCGGACCCGTCGCGGGGGGTCCGGTCGACACGATGGCGGCTGCTGCTTGTCAGCCCTTGATCGCGGTGGCGATCCACTCGGAGGGAATGATGTCGGTGAACGTGGGCGTGGTGGGCACCAGGCCGGTCTGTCGGTGGAAGTCCGCCGAGACGTTGTAGGCGGCCTCGGTGGGGGTCGGGGCGTCGGGGATCTCCGCCTGCAGGACCGGTACGAGTGCCTGAACCGTCTGGGCGTTCATCGTCTTCTGGTACTGCTGCAGCAGTTCGGTGGCCTTCGCCGGGTCGCCGTTGATGGTCTGCTCGGCCTTGGCGATGGCGCGCAGGAACGCGCCGACCGCCTTGCCCTTTCGGTCGATGACGTCCTGGGTGGTGAAGACGACACCGTGGATGGCGTCCTTGAGAGCGGGGACGTCACCGCGAGCGGGTGAGATGTAGACGCGGCCGACTCCGGTGGCCACGGCCTGCTGCCCGATCGGCTGGAAGAACGACAGGGCGTCGACTCGGCCGGCCTTCAGCGCACCGATCGCCGCAGACGCGTCGGCGCCGAGGTTGACCAGGGTCGCATCGTTCTTGGGGTCGAGGTTGGCCTGCTTGAACAGGTAGTTCACCAGTGCCTCGGTGCCGCTGCCCGGCCCGGTCATGCCGATCTTCTTGCCGCGCAGGGCCTGGATCCGCTCGTTCAGCGGCGCCGAGTCGCCGGCGGTCGGGATCTTCGATCCGGCGATGATGTCGACGTAGTAGGCGTCGACGAGGGAGCCGACCACCCGCGCCTTGTTGTTGATCTTGTGCAGGTTGAACGCGTCGGTCATCACGCCGCCGGCAACGTCGATACTGCCGGACTGGACCGCCGCGGCGAGCTTGGCGCCCGTACCGAGCCGAGGCCGCTCTCCCAGGGTGAGCCCTTCGGCCTTGAAGTAGCCCTCGTGTTCGGCGACGAACAGCGGGAAGAACGCGACGGAGTCGCTGATCTGTCCCACGTTGAGGCGCATGGCGTCGGCGCCGGTAGCCGGCTCGCTGCCGCCCTTGTTGGCACAGCCGGCGGCGAGCAGCGCTGCCGAGACGGCGACGACGGCCCCGAGACGGCGCAATACGGATGTTCTACTGCGGGACATGGGTGGACTCTTTCGACTGGGGGACGGGTGAGAAGCTGTCGCGCGTCTGACCGGGCACCGGCTGTCAGACCTCGGCGTCCAGGGGCTTCCAGCGGTTGGCCCGCTTGCCCAGGAGGTTGACGATCGCGTTCAGGACGGCGGCGATGACGCTGAGCACGACGAGGGTGGCGAACACCCCGTCGGTGTCGAACTTCGCGGACGAATCGCTGATCAGATACCCGAGGCCACGGTTGGATGCCACGAGCTCGCCGATGACAGCGCCGATCAGCGCGTACGGGATGGAGACCCGCAGTCCGGTCAGCAGACCGGTCATCGAGGCGGGCAGGACGACCTTGAAGGCGATGTCGCGGCGGGTGCCGTTCATCAGCCGTACGGCGTCGACCAGCGCGCGGTCGACTTCGTGCACACCGGCTGCCGTGTTCAGGAAGACCAGGAAGAACACGGTGACGGCGGCGAGCAGCACCTTCATGTCGGTGCCGATGCCGAACCAGACGATGAACAGCGGCGCCAGGGCGACCTTCGGGATGGCGTAGAGCGCCATCAGGAACGGGTCCAGGATGTCCCAGACCACTCGGACGGAGGCGATCAGGTAGGCCAACGCGGCGCCGGAGAGCGCACCGACGAGGAAACCGAGCACGATCTCCTGCACGGTGATCCAGGTGTTCGACCAGAGCGTGCCGTCGGCGACCCAGTCGCCGAGCCGGGTGGCGATGCCGTTCGGGCTGCTGACGAACTGCGGGTCGAGGACGGGACCCGACAGTGCCTGCCAGACCACCAGCAGGACGACGAGCAGACCGATCCGCCACCCCCAGATCAGGGTTTTGCGGCCGTGCCGCTGGCGCCAGGTGCGCCGGGACGTCTCCCGCAGCGGGCCCGCGGGCCTGGCGGCCGAGCCCATCTGCGGGGTTGTGGTGGCGCTCATCGTGCCCCCTCCTTCAGCGCCGCGGACAGCCGCCGGTGCAGTTCGACGAAGTGTGGGTCGACCCGGATGTCGTCGGGGTCGCGTGGCCGGGGCAGGTCCACCGGCTGGTCGAGCAGGATCGTTCCGACCGGCCCGAGCACCACGACGCGGTCGGCGAGGATCAGCGCCTCCTCGATGTCGTGGGTGACGAAGACGACGGTGCGCCCGCTGCCGGACCACAACCGCAGCAGTTCGCCCTGCAGTTCGGTGCGCAGTTGGGCGTCGAGCGCTCCGAACGGCTCGTCGAGCAGCAGCGTCTCCGGGTCGGCACAGAGCATCCGGGCTAGGCTGGCGCGTCGGCGCATACCACCGGAGAGCTCGCGTGGGTAGTGCCGCTCGAAGCCGTCCAGACCGACGAGCTTGATCAGCTCGGCGGCGACCGCAGCCCGTTCCTTCTTGCTCTCGCCGCGCAGCTCGCGGGGCATCTGCACGTTGCGGGCGACGTCACGCCACGGCATCAGCGTGTCGTGTTGGGTCAGGTAGCCGACCTGCGTGTTGGGGCCGCGCATCGGCTTGCCGTCGTACGTGATCTGCCCGCTGGTCGGCGGGGTCAGCCCGGCGAGGAGGTTGAGCAGGGTCGACTTGCCGCAACCGCTGCGTCCCAGCAGCACCAGGAAGGACCCCTGTTCGACGGTCAGGTCGACGCCGCGCAGCGCGATCAGTTCCTCGTCGTCCTTGCGGAAGTGCTTGGACAGTCCCTGCACCTCGATGACGGCGGCGCTCATGCTGTCACCGCCGACGGCGCCGCCGCGACGCGGCGGGTGTTCGTCACTGCCATCACGTGTACCTCGTCCTCGGTGAACCCGGCCTCCAGCAGACGGTCGGCCAGCAGCGCGAGACCGTCCTCCACCGGCGGGTTGAACGGCTGGCCGAGGTCGGAGGAGAGCAGCGAGTGCTCGGGGCCGACCCGGCGGATGTGGTCGAACAGGGTGTCCCAGCTGACCTTTCCGGTGTACGGGGTGGTGAAGCAGCGTTCCATCAGCGCGCCCCGCTCGGCCAGGTGCCGCTGCACCTGCACCGACAGTCGCTGGGAGGTGAACTCCGGGTGCGTGACGACGATGCGCCGCACCCCGAGGTCGGCTGCCGCGTCGACGACCGTGGTGATCTCGTCGCCGGACAGGTGCCCGGTGGCCAGCACCATGTCGTGCTTGGCGATGACGCTCAGCACCTCCCGGAGCGCCGGCACGATCGCGCCGTCGGAGTCGACGACGTCGATCGCCGGGGCCATGATGCCCTGCTCGGCCAGGTCGGCCTGCAGTTGCGCCCACATCGGCGGGGTGGCGCCCTCCGGCTCGCAGGCCTGGCACTCCCGCTGGTTGGCGCAGTCCACGGTGGGCAGCCAGACGATCCGCGCGCCCTGCCGGCCCGCGATCTCGACCGCCACCGGGTTGAGCCCACCGACCGAGCCGTTCAGTGTGAGGGCGCCGAGCACGTCCACGCCGGGCACGGCGTTGCGCACCACTTCGGCCCGCTCGGCGGTGGGCACGTAGTGGGATTTCAGTACGAAGCCCGCCAGGCCGACCTCGGCGAACCGGCCCGCCAATGAGACGTCGTCGATGCGTCGGCGCATCACGTCCGGCGCGACGTGGATGTGCGTGTCGTACGCCCCGGCGACGAGTTCACGGGCTCGGGCCGAGGGGGTGGGGTGGTCACTCACGGGAGCCTCCAAGGGGAATCAGGACATCGCCCCGCGACGTGGCACCGCGGTGGCCGGTCGAGCTGTGATGTGGTGGATTCACGAGTCAGAAGTGGACGAGGTGGGGTGGAGACGCGCGGTGCTGCGCGTGGGCGGACGTCATCTCGCGCAGGGTGTCTGCGACGTGGGAGAGGTGGTAGCGCATCGCGGCCTCGGCCGCGTCCGGGTCAGCCGCCTCGATGGCGTCGACGATCCGGGTGTGCTCGACGAGGGACCGGGCGGACCGTCCGGGTACGAGCACCGTGCGGTACTGGAAACGCACCATCTGTGCCTTGAGCCCGGCGATGAGTCGAGTGGCCGTGTGATGCCGGGACGCCTCGATGATCTTCGCGTGCATCCGGGCGTTGCCGTCCGAGTACGCCAGCAGGTCGCCCGCCTTCAGGCAGGCCGACATCTGCGCGAGCGTCTCGCGCATGAACGCGACCTCCGCCGGTGTGGCCTTCTCAGCGGCCTCGCGGGCGGCGAGTGCCTCGAGCGCGCCGCGCGCCTGGGTGATCTCCAGGGCCTCGGCCTCGGTCACCATCCGCACCCGGGCCCCGCGGTTCGGCTCATGGACCACGAGCCCCTCCTGCTCGAGTCGGGCGAGCACGGTGCGCACCGCGGTGCGGCCTACCCCGAGCGTGACGGCCAGGTCGACCTCGACCAGCCGCTGGTTGGGCATCAGCCGCCCCCTGACGATGTCCTCGCGCAGTCTCGCGTACGCCTCGTCGGCGGCGATCCGCCCGCGGCCATTGCTGCCGACGGTCGTCGGCACCGACTGCGGCGGCATGGCGTCCACGACGGCTCCTGTCATCGGCTGCGGGATCGAGCGGGCAGACGCGGTTCTCAACGGTTCCTGGCCTTCAGCGCCGCATCCAGTCGCGGGTAGACCCGGCGGGCGTTGCGCTCGAGGACCTTCTCTCGGTCTCCCGGCGCCAGGTGCAGCGCGTCCACGTACCGCAGGGTGTCGTCGAAGTGGTGGCCGGTCTGCGGATCGATGCCCCGGACCGCGCCGACCATCTCGGAGCCGAACAGGATGTTGTCGACGCCGATGACGCGGAAGAGCAGGTCGATGCCGGGCTGGTGGTACACGCAGGTGTCGAAGAAGACGTTGTCCATGACCGACTCGTCCAACGCGGGGCGGTTGAGCATGTCCGCGAGCCCTCGGAAGCGACCCCAGTGGTAGGGCACCGCTCCCCCACCGTGCGGGATGACGAATCGCAGGTCTGGGAAGTCCTTGAAGAGGTCCGACTGCAGGAACTGCATGAACGCTGTGGTATCGGCGTTGAGGTAGTGCGACCCGGTGGCGTGGAAGTTGGCGTTGGTCACCGCGGAGACGTGCACCATCGCCGGCACCTGCAGCTCTACCATCGCCTCGTAGAAGGGATACCAGCTGCGGTCGGTCAGCGGCGGGGACGTCCAGTGGCCACCGCTTGTGTCGGGGTTGAGGTTGCATCCCACGAACCCGAGCTCCAGCACGCAGCGTCGCAGCTCAGCCACCGAGTGCGAGATGGGGACTCCGGGCGACTGCGGGAGCTGGCAGACTCCGATGAAGTTCTCCGGGTACAGCTCGACCACGCGCGCGATGAGGTCGTTGGAGACCTGTGCCCAGCGGCTGCTGACGGCCTCGTCACCGACGTGATGGCCCATGGCTGAGGCGCGCGGCGAGAAGATGGTCAGGTCGATCCCGCGCTCGGCCATGAGTCGCAGCTGGCTTCCCTCGATCGTCTCGCGGATCTCGTCGTCCGAGATCCCGGGGTAGGCCGGCGGTTCTTCGCCGGCACTGAAGGCCGCCTGCTGCGCCGCTCGCCACGACGTGTGCGCCTGCGGCGCGGTCGTGTAGTGGCCATGGCAGTCGATGATCACGTGTCCCAGGGCTCCTTGGGGTCGGCTGATCGGAAGAACCAGCTCCGCTCACCGGCAGGCGATGTGATCCGGGGCCCATGGCCTCCCGCGTCACGCTCGCGAATGCCGCTCGGCAACTGTGACCGTAACCACCACACAACATCGTCGCAATAGATGTCGAGCAGATTGTCGACAATATTTTGACCACGGCCTCCACAGAGGCCATATACTCATCCGCGACTGAGGAGGTCCGGTTTGGCCAAGACCCCGCGTGAGGGTGCCGCTGCCACGAGGCTGGCGGCCGACGCACTACGCGCCGCGCTGATGAACGGCGATCTCGCGCCCGGACAGCGGCTGGTGGAGGCAGAGCTCGCCGAGTCGTTCAGCGTCAGCCGCGCCAGTCTCCGCACAGCGCTCTTCGACCTCACCGCCGAGGGACTGGTCGAACGCATCCCGAACCGCGGCGCCCGCGTACGGGTCGTGTCCGTGGCCGAGGCGGTGGCGATCACCGAGTGCCGCATGGTCCTCGAGGGCCTGTGCGCCGCCAAGGCAGCCGAACGGGTCACCGACGAGCAGATCGCCGTACTGACCGACCTCGGCGACAAGATGCAGCGTGCTGTCGCCGACGGTGATCCGATGAAGTACTCAGCGCTCAACCGGGAACTCCACCGCCTCGTACGCGAATACGCGGCACAACCGGTGGCCTCGGGGCTGCTCGACCGGCTCAACGGTCAGCTCGTCCGCCACCAGTTCCGGCTCGCGCTGCGCGCCGGCCGCCCACAGGTGTCCCTCCGAGAACACCTCGCGATCATCGACGGAATCGCACGCCGCGACCCCGCCGACGCCGAGGCCGCCACCCGCGCACACCTGAGCAGCGTCATCACGGCACTGCAGGAGGCCGACACCGAGTAGATCCGGGCGGACCACTCTCCGCCCGGCCGACGCCGGCGGGCTATCGGCCACCGTTGTCGCGTAGATCGATCAGCAGATCACGCGTCGCCGCACTGATCCGCGCCGGGACCCCCAGCTCCTCGAGCTGCTCGGCGGCAGCGGTCATCTCGTCCGCGCGTCGGCGGGCGTGCTGGTGGGTCCCGTCGATCAGCCTGTCAATAGTGCGCTGGTCGAAGCCGGCCAGCTCGGTGCTGATGTTGTCGCGCAGCCAGTCGGCGCAACCTGCGGCCTCCGCGGCGGCCACCGCTTCCACCACCGCCGCGGCCAGTCCCTTGTAGAAGACGCTACGGAGCAGCTTGCGCGAGATGGCCGCGCCCGCCGGCCCCGGCTGAATCGCCACCTCCGCGCCGAAGCCGGACAGGATGGCCGCGTACCGGTCGGCGGCGCCGGACACCAGCATGGGGGTACGCAACCCCTTGCCCGGCACCGGCGCCATCAGCGCGACGTCGACGACCGGGATGGACGCCCCGGCCGCCTCCGCGAGCGCCGCCTTCAGACCCAGCGAAGCGGTGTTGAGGTCGGCCCAAACCGTCCCCGGCCGCACCGAAGGCAACGCGTGGCGCAGCGCGTCCATCGCGTCGTGGGAGCTGTTGACACTGAGCACCAGATCGGCGTCGCGCACCGCGTCGGCCTCATCGACGCGAGGGGCGACGCCGTCAGCGGGCGACACCTTCGGATCGTAACCCCGGACATCGGCGCCGGCCGCTACCAGATCGCGGGCGATCTCCGAGCCGGCCTCCCCCAGCCCGAGGACGGCGATACGGACGGCCCTGCCGGCCTCCGGACGATCAGTCTTCTGCAGCGCGGGCATGTCGGCTCCACATCGTCGATGAACGCACGGATCAGAGGGGGCAACGTCAGCGGGGAAAGGCGATGCCCTCGAAGAGCTTGCGGGCAGTGCGTACGACACCTGAGCGGACGACCCGCGGTGGGGAGACGCCGGCGTCGACCGTCACGTCCACCAGCAAGTGGCCGGTCGGGTGCTCCACGTCGACCTGCGAGCGGTCGGCCGGCCAGTCCGCGGTGAGCTCGTGACCGACCGCGCCCGGCAGCAGCATGCCGGTGACCACGCTGACCGCGGCCAGCACACCGATCGAGGTGTGCGGCTGGACGGGGATGAAGGACCGGGTGCAGACCTGGCCACCGTCGCGTGCGGCGGCGACCAGCACCGTCTTCGGCACGGAGGACCCGCTCACGCCCCCGAGACCCATGAGGGCACCGGCCTTGACACGGAGGGCGTCGATGCGCTCGAGCAGCGCGGCGTCGGCAGCCAACTGCTCGTGCGTCTCATAGCCGGTCAGGCCGAACGATTCGGCCCGCGCCACGACCAACGGCATGCCGTTGTCGACACAGGTCACCTCGACGCCGTCGATCGAGTCCCGGACCCTGCCGGTCGGCAGCAGACTTCCGGTCGCCGAGCCCGCCGTGTCACTGAAAGCGAGAACGATCGGCGCGGCGGTGCCAGGAACCCCAGCGATCGCAAGATCGCCACGATACTCGGGACGACCACCCGGGGTCGGGAAGGTGGCCACCGCGACGCTGTCGGAGTTGACCATCCGAATCCGTACGCTGGTCTCGTCCGGGCCTGCCGCAACCAGTCCGCGTTCGACGGCGAAGGGCCCCACGCCGGCCAGAATGTTGCCGCAGTTCTGACGGTCGCTGACCGTCGCGCTATCGACGCCGAGCTGGAGGAACAGGTAGTCGACGTCCGCATCCGGGTTCGCCGACCGACTCACGACCGCGACCTTGCTGGTGAGCGAGGTGCCCCCGCCGAGGCCGTCGATCTGGCGCGGATCGGGGCTGCCCATCAGCCGCAGCAGCAGTTCGTCCCGCTCGGCCGTGTCGGCCGGCAGGTCGGCAGCCTCGAAGTACAGGCCACGCGAGGTGCCGCCACGCATCATGGTGCAGCGCACCCCGGTGTCGTCGTAGCTCACCGCTCACCCTTGACGTACTCGTCGTAGGAGACGTACTCGATGCCGAAGTCGTTGAGCTTGTCACGGAGCCCGTAGCGGTCCAGGCCCAGCTCGCCCTGCTCGAACGCCGCGCGGCTGGCGGCCTCCTTATCCGTCCGGGCCTGCGCGGCGGTCAGCGCCCGCGGCACGTCGGCCCTGGCTACGACCATGACGCCGTCGTCGTCGGCGACGATCACATCACCGGGGTGCACCGTCTGCCCGCCGAGAACGACCGGTACGTTCACCGACCCGGCCGTGGCCTTGACCGAGCCCTGTGCGCTGACCGCCCGCGACCACGCTGGGAACCCCATCTCACGCAGCTCCGCGACGTCGCGGACCCCGCTGGCGAGCACCACGCCACGGACGCCCCGCTTGGCCAGGGCGGTGGCGAACAGCTCACCGAACAGTCCGTCAGTCGAGGGCGAATTGGTCGCGACCACCAGGACGTCACCGGGCCGGCACTGCTCCACCGCGACGTGGATCATCAGGTTGTCCCCGGGCCAGCACAGCACGGTGACGGCAGTGCCACCGATGCGCGCACCCGGCCACGCGGGCCGGAACTCGGGGCCCAGGTAGCCGACGCGGCCGAGCGCCTCGTGCACGGTGGCGACACCGTACCCGCCGAGACGCTCCGCATCACCGACGTCGGCGCGCGGTGGATCGGTGACGACGACAGTCCTCATGCGGAAGTCTCCTTCTAGTGGGAAGGTCAGGCGCTCGTTAGTCGGGCAGCGGCCAACTCGGCTCAGGTGGGTCCGGAGCGCCGCCTCCGCGTCAGCTCGCCTGCCTGGAGGTCCGGGGCGTGGTCGCCATATCGGCCTCGATCAGCCGCTGGCCCGCGATGAGCTTGGTGATCGCTTCGCACAACGACACCTGGTCTGCCTGTCGGCCGGCCACTTCGCCGCTGGCGATCCTCTCCATGGCTCACCCCCAACAGATCTTGCGTTGACGCTAGGCGGCTGGCGACAAGATTGTCAACACTTCTGTTGAAAGTCGCCGGACCAGGGCCAACGCCACCCTGTCGGAAGGAAGCCCGGACGGCTGGTCACGACCGTCTCCCGCTACCACTGCCCGTGCAGGGCGCTCGTGCGGTGGCGCGTAGACCTCCGGAGGCTGCTCTGCCCAGCGACCATGACCTACATCGCGAAGATGAGAGGCGCCCCAAACAGCGGTCCCGACCAGGTGTGCCGTGCGGATCGGCTCTTCCTCGACGAGCTTCCGACTTGTGCAGGTGCGCAAAGTGGTCCTTGTGCCGGTGCCGACACCGCAGTGAGGGTGATCAAATCCCGTGCCGCAAGGAGTCGGCCGGGCGCTGGACCACCTTGCAGGAGCAACAGATGCGCAGAGTCAAGGCACCACCCGCCCTCGCCATCCTGGCGGCGGCCGCCCTCCTCGGCACCACCGCGCAAGCCGCGAACGCCGCGCCGACGAGCACGCCGACGGACGCGGAGGCGTCGGTCCCGGCCACCGTGGCGCCCGCTACGGACACCCCTGCGCTCGTGGACGACCTGGCCGAGCCGGTCGACGCCACGATCGCAGCGGACAAGGCCGCCAAGGCCCACCTCACGGGCCACAAGGACCGCTACAAGATCGCCGACCCGGCCGGCACGCTCACCACGGCGGGCGTCGACACCCGGGGCGAGCGGGAGACGGTCCGGCTCAACCAGAAGTACAAGGGCCTGCCCGTGTTCGGCGGCCAGTACGTGGTGCGCATGGAGAAGAAGGCCGGCAAGCGCGCGGTGACCGGCACGTCGGGCAGCTACTTCACCGACCTCGACGTCGACACGACGCGCCCGACGATGCCCGCCGACGTCGCGATCGCCCGAGCGGTCGACGACGTACGCAAGAGCCTGCACCCCAGCGCCGCCGTCGTGGCCGGCGCGCCGCGGCCCGGCACGGCCCGCGCCGACCTCACCGGCACCGACCAGGGGCTCGTGGTCATGCCGACCGGCACCGGCGTGCTCGCGCGGCGCGTGCTCGTCAGGGGCAAGGACGTCGCCACGGGCCAGCCCGTGCTCCGCGACGTGTACGTGGGTGCGACGAACGGGGTGACGCTGCTCAGCGTCAGCCGGATCAAGTCCTTCGCCTCCGCGCAGCAGGCCGCCGCCCTGGCCGCCGCCGGGACCACCGTCGCGCCGCGGACCGTGCCGGCGCCGCCCACGTCGGGCAGCGGCACGACCCCGGTCGTCGGTGAGGGCAAGAGCCTGCACGGCGCCACCGTGCCCGTCCCCCTCGTCCGGACCGACGACGCGGACTCGTACCTCATGACCGACCAGACCCACACCCTCCCGGACGGCCGGACGGTGCCGATCACCACCTGGGACGCCCGGGGCCGGGACTACTACGACCTGCTCGACGGCCAACTGCCCGAGGGCGTCGGGCCGTTCGCGTCGCCGTCGAGCACGCTCGGCGCCGACCTCACCGACGCCGGCGCCGTGGACGCGGCCTGGGACGCCGCGAAGGTGTTCGAGTGGTACCAGACGAAGCTCGGGCGCAACAGCCTGGACGACAACGGCATGGCGATCAACTCGATCGTCGGCATCACCTACGGCGGCTCCCCGTGGGTCAACGCCTACTGGGACGGCACCCGGATGGTGTACGGCAGCGGCGACGACGAGTACCTGCCGCTGGCCGCCGACCCGGATGTCGTGGGCCACGAGATGACGCACGGCGTGGTGGAGAACTCCGCCAGCCTCGTCTACGCGGGCCAGCCGGGCGCGCTCAACGAGGCGATCGCCGACTACTTCGGCAACGCCATCGACCTCGACGCGGCCGGCACGCCGATGAACGACCCCGAGGCGAGCCTGATCGGCGGCGACCTCTGCCGCACCCTCGCGCCCACCAAGTGCGCCCTGCGCAATCTCGACGACGGCGCCACCACGGCGGACTTCCAGCACCTCATGGACACGCCGCAGATGGACGACGGTGGCGTGCACCTCAACTCGACGATCGTGTCCGGGGCGCTGTGGGACCTGCGTCAGGCGTTCGGCGGCCCGGTCGCCGACAAGATCGTCTACCGGGCGCTCACCGACTACCTCACGCCCATGTCCGACTTCGTGGACGCCCGCGAGGCCGTGCTCGCCTCCGCCAAGTCATCGGGGCTGAGGAACAAGGACCTCAAGGTGGTGCAGGCGGCGTTCGACTCGCGCGGGATCACCGCGAAGTGGAAGGCGAACCTCTACGGCAAGAAGACCGACCTCCTCGTCGACCGGCTCAACACCGGGATGTACGTCGACATGACGGCGAGCATTGCCGGCGGCTGGTTCGCCGTGCCGCGGGCGGACGCGAACCGTACCGAGCCGACGTCGATCTGGGTGGGCCGCACCGACGGCAAGGGCGCGCCGTACCGGATCTCCCCGAACGACGGTAACCCGCACAGCTTCCCGCACACCGACGGCAAGCGGGTCGTGTGGCTGTCGATCGAGGCGGACCAGAACTCGCCGACGTGGGAGACCGACCGCATCCTGTCGGCGCCCGTCGGCGGCGGCTACGTGGAGGAGCTGTACCGCTCCCCGTACCGGATCAATGGCCTGGGCTTTGACGGCACCGTCGTGACGTGGAGCCAGTACGACCCGGAGCAGGGCTACCGCGACGTCGTGCGCTACCTGCAGGGCCGCTCGCGGACCGTCCACACCCTCGCGCACCCCGACTGGGTCGGGAACGCGACGGCGCCGAGCGTCAAGAACGGAAAGATCTCCTACGTCCGGTACGAGGACTACGCGCAGCCCGACGCCGACGGCAACCGGTGGTCGCTGGGTGTCGAGGTGTACGACCTCGCGACGGGGAAGACGACCTTCGCCGGCGGTGACCCCGGCGCCGAGACGATGAGCTACCCCCAGGTGTCCGGCACCGGCGTCGCCTGGGTCATCAACCGCGACTACGGCAGGTTGATCGACGGCCAGTGGAACCAGGGGACGTTCAACGACTCCGTACGGCTCTTCGACTTCGCCACGCGCACGAGCCACCTGCTCTTCGAGGAGAACTCGCCGCAGGCGATCCGCGCCGACGTCCTCACGCTGTCCGACACGACGCTCACCGTCACCGAGGAGGCCCCGTACGACCTCTGGCTCTCCACCGGCGGCTACCCGGACAACGCACTCAACCCGAAGCTCAAGCAGTACACGTTCGACGGAGAGTACGTCGGCCCGGCGTCCTGCAGCCCGGGCGCGCAGATGTTCGCAACCGCTGGCACGGGGCGCGAGGTGATCTTCATGGACTCGTCGGCAGGTGGTTTCGGCCTGGCGTACGCGAAGGGAGCCAAGTCCTGCGCGTGATCCCCGGCCAGGGAGACGCCATGCACGACGGCGCGCCGGGACCTCCTTCTGAGAGGCCCCGGCGCGTCGTCGTGTTCGGGATATGTCCTCACCGACTCTTCAGCCACCCTCGCTCCGCCGCCAGCAGCGCGATTTGGAACCGAGTCCGGGCACCGAGCAGGGAACCCGCATCACTGACATGCTTCTGCACGGTACGGCGGCTCACCTTGAGCACCCGGGCGATCGCCTCGTCCTTCATCCCGGTCGCCATCATGTGCAGGATTTCCCGTGTTCGCAGGTCCGGCTCCACGCTCGTCAGGCTGCCCGCCGGGGCCGGCCCATCGTGTCGGCTCGCCAACGACACCGGGTCGGCGCGCTCCCACACGCTCTCGAAGAGCGCCACCAGCGCCACCACCAGCGCGGGCGAGTGCACCACCAATGAACCCGCCGCCGGACGGTCCCCGCGCACCGGCAGCAGAGCCGCCGCCCGGTCGAACACCACCAACTTCACCGGCAGCCGGGCCGCCAGCCGCAGCTCCCCGCCCTGCCCCGTCCCGCGCAGCGCCGTCTTGAGCGACACCGCATCGGTGAAGCCCTCCGTCTCGTACACCGACCGCATCCGCACCCCGGGTGCCACTGCCGACTCCCCGACGGACGCCTGCGAGGCCGTCACATACGGCGGCTTGGCCAGATGCAGCACCTCAACCGAACTCCCCTTCAGCAGCTGACCGTAGCGCGCCGGCACCTCATCCTCGCGCTCCAGCACCTCCACCAGGTGCGCAACGCGCGGCCCGGACACCGCCTCGTACACCTCGTGAAGCCGATCCACGAGGCCCTCGACGCGGGCCAGTTCGGCTCGCCGCCGGGCCAGCAGGGCGCTGAGCGACGACCTCGGGGGGCCGGCCACCCATCGCGGCGCCGTGCCGTCGATACGCAGCACCAGTGCGGAATCCGCGAGGTGCCGTAGTGCTCGTTCCGCCTCCGCCAGGGACACCCCGACCGCCGCCGCCACGTCGGTGACGTCCGCCGACCGCACGGCCACCAGGTGCTCCAACACCCGCCCGGCGAGTGGATCCAGACCGGCTACCGCCCACAGGCTGCCTACAGTTCCGTCCATACGTTCTGACACTCCTGTGGTCTGAGCCCCGCTCCGCTTTGGCGGACACCATCGGTGTGATGGTCGGGCCGCCAGGGTGCCTCGTAGTCGGCGGGAACGCGGCGGCCCAGGCTGCTCGGCCGGTGCAAGTTGTATCAGCCGTCTGGCAACTGAGGACGCCCGTACCCGCCAATGGCCGTCGCCGACGAGTTCGCAGAGCGTGGCCTGGGCCGGCACGTGGTCCTCGAGCGCGCTCCGCTCGGCGTCGGGCAGCAGCCCGGCGAGCTGGTCGCTCGCGGCATTCACCCGGCCTGGCAGGTGAGCCGGTTCACGACCTCGCCTGCTCGGCGAAACCGGGGACGGCACCCTCGGCCATCTTGAGTCGGGTCCAGACGTTCATGTTGATGACGATCCCGATGATCTCGAGGATCTCCTCCTGGGAGAAGTGCTCGGCGAGCGCGTCGTGCCGGGCACCGAAATCGTCGGCGACGGTCGCATCCGCGACGCGAGTGAGCGCCTCGGTGTAGGCGAGGGCAGCGCGGGCCGCGTCGTCGTGGAAGTCGGTCTCCCACCAGGCGGTCAGGGTATCGATCACCGGTCGGGCGATGCCGGCGTCGCGAGCCGCCTCGTAGTGGAGGTTGAGACAGTAGGTGCAGTTGTTGATCTGAGACACCCGCAGGCGCAGGAGCTGGGCAAGCCGGCGGTCGATACGCAGGTGAGCCTGATAGCCGAAGGTGTCGGCGCCGTGGCGGGCGAGCTTGGTCAGGTCCTCGTTGGCCGAGCTGTCGGCCCGCCGCTTGGTGATGCTCACATCGGTCATCTCGTCGCTCCTGTCGCGTCGGCGATCTCGCAGCGAAACTACCTGCCTCATCAGAACCATCCCGCTGATTGCGCGTGAGGGCCTCCTCGGGATGACCTTCTGATCCACCGCCCGACATCGGTGATCGACATTGACAGGTGTCGATAGCTTTCATGGTGGTCGATATATAGACCACCCCGGCCCAACCCGGGCCGGAGCCAACAGGGCCGCGTCCCTACGTCGTATCGAAGGAGAAGCGTTGAGCAGGAGAGCAATCCGTCGACCCCTCACGGTCGCCGCAGCGGCGTTCGCACTCGTCGCCACCGGCGCACTCGTCGCCCCGTCACCCGCCTCGGCTCACTGGAGTTGTGGACGAGCCGCTCCGCCGGACCTCGACACCACCGGCGGCCACCACACCGTCTTCACCGCGAACCTGCGCGTCGGCTCCAGCCTCCGCTGCCTGGACGTCGGCGACGTGTACATGTCCGAGTCACTCGACTACCACTGCTACGCCCTCGACATCAACGGGCTCGACACCTGGACCTACGTGGTGAGCGTGCAGACGAAGGCCCGGGGCTGGATCCGCGATGACGGGCTGAACGACAACGGCTCCCGGGTGTGGTGTCCCGGGCAGACCCAGGTCTAAGGCTGATGACGAGAGGTCTCGACTGACGTCGGGCCATCAGCGAATCGGCTGGCGGGGCCACTGGGCGCCGGCGATCACGTCGGCGTCCGGTGGCCTCTCAGGGTTTCCGGCAGGTGGAACGGGCACCGCTCGAGCGAACTCTTCGGCCACCACTCGGCGCGCCTTCTCAGTCGGTGCCTGGTCGAGGGTCAGCGCCCTCCTACCGACCTCCATCGAGCCGATATCCTGGCGGACGTGCGTGATCAGGGCCTGCGGGACACCGGAGTGGTGACGATCTGGCATGCCGATCAGGGGTGGGGAGTTGTTGCCCTCGATCACGTTGACCTGACCGTGTGGGTGCACTTCAGCCACATCGTCGCAGGGCCGACCGAGTTCCGGAGCCTGACACCGGGTCAGCAGGTGCGATGCCACTACGAAGTCCCGGGACAAGACGGTTACCCGGCCCGAGCGGTCGAAGTCACCAACCTCTGAGCCGCAGCCGGCACAACGTGTTCGCGACGTTCTCGGCAACTACCTGTCGATCATGGGAACGGCCCTCAGACTGGTGCCGAAGGCAAATGTCAATCTTCCGCACCAGCAGGCCGAGCTTCCACGGCCGTCACCACAGGTGGTGCCCGTCCCGGGGGCTAGACCGCGGCCAGAATCCGCGCCAGCTCCGTCGGCCGGGTCACCATCGGCCAGTGCCCGGCGTCGATGTCAACCAGGTCGACGTGCTTCGCCCGGGCCAGCTCGGGAACGTCGCCCCCGGCGATCCACTCCCGCGCCTGGGCCGGCGTGAACTCGGGGCACACCACCACGACAGGTATCTCGAACCGCCGCTCATCCCTAAGCCGTACGACGCCCCTGGCCACTCCCTCCGGAACCGGGATCGCGGCAGCCTCGAACGCCCGCCGCGCCGACTCGTCCAGATCGGCTGCGTCCGCGCCTTCGAACGGGCCCCAGCCCGGGAACGGCATGACGCCGTCGGTGATCTCGAAGAAGTCCGCGTACGGCTGCCCGTCGCCGGTTGGGAACCCGCCGATCAGCACCACCTTCGCGACCCGCTCGGGCCGCGCGTCGGCCGCCATCCAGGCCAGGGTGCCGGCCGCGGAGTGGCCCACCACCACCGACCGGCCGGGCCCCGCATCCACGGCGGCGAGCACCGCCGTCACCTGGTCCGCGAGCGTCGCCGACAGGTTCCCGTCACCCTGACCCGGCAGGGTGACCGACACCGCGTGGCGGCCGCTCTTCTCCAGCTCTGCCGCGACGCCGGTCCACGCCGACGCGCCGAGCCACAGGCCGCCCAGGAGCACGATCTGTTCTGCAGTCATCGGGTCAACGTAGAGGCAGTTCCGGACGGTCTGCTTCCGGTATTCTGGCCGTCGTGCCAGCCGGTCCGAGCCCTACCGCCCGGGCGCTGCGCGCGCTCGAGCTCCTGTATGAACGTCCCGGCGCGACTGCCGAACAACTCGCCTCGCTCCTGGGCGTGACGGAACGGGCTGCGCGGCGCTACGTCGGGATCCTTCGCGAGGCCGGCATTCCGGTCGAGTCGACGCGCGGGCCGTACGGGGGCTACCGGCTGGGCCGCGGCACCCGGCTGCCACCGGTCGTCTTCAGTCAGGAGCAGGCCCTCGGTCTGGTCATGGCCGTGCTCGACGGGCAGCCAAACGCCATCGACGCCGACGACGTGGTGGGCTCGGCGCTCGGCAAGGTCATCCGGGCGCTCCCGGAGAGCGTCGGACGGCAGGCGGCGGCGCTACGGACATACGCTGCGGCCACCCCCGACCGGCATTCAGCCCGCCCCGATCCCGCCACCACAAGCGCCCTGATCGCCGCCGTCGCCGACCGGCGCCGCGTCGTGCTCACCTACCGGAGTGAGAGTGCCGAGGAGTGGGACGCCGAGGTCGACCCGTGGGCGGTCGTGGTGCGGTATGGACGCTGGTACCTGCTGTGTCACTCGCACCGCGCGGACGCCGTACGCACGTACCGGGTCGACCGGGTCCGGGCCGTACGGCAGACCCCGGACGTCTTCACGCCGCCCGAAGACCTGGATCCGGTCGCCGCGCTCGAGGAGCACCTCGGCGCGGGCTGGAAGTACCCGACCCGGGTGGTGTTCCACGCGCCGTGGGAGCAGGTGGCGCCGTGGATCCGGCCGCCGATGGGCCGTCTCCAGCCCGACGGCGACCGATGCGTGCTGGTCGGCAGCACCGGAAACCCGGCGATGTACGCGCAGGAGTGGCTGGCCGCCGTCCCGTTCGACTTCTCGGTGGAAGAAGGCCCTGAACTCCGTGCCGCCGTGGCGGCGGTCGCGGCCCGTTTCGGCGCGGCAGTCTCGCCGTCGCCGTGACTCGGGCGCTGGTATCGAGCCTGGCGGTGATGACGATGTCCACCCAACGTCGGCCTCAGACGGTTGATGGAACCACTCTGGCTGACCGAGGATGCACGTCTCGATCGCCGGCCTGTGAGAAGGCTCGTCCCGGTGAGTCGAGCAGCACCGGCAGGCCCGTCCCCACACCGATCAGGGAGCGTGAGTGGGGAATCGGTCGGGGTGTCGGTCAGTCAGGTGCCGAGACGACCGGGGGCAGGTCGACGACCATCGCGGAGTAGGACAGCCCGGAGCCGAATCCGACGATCAACGCGGTGCCGGCCGGAGCCTCGCCACCGCCGTACAGGAGCGTGTCCATCGCCAGCGGGATCGAGGCCGCCGACGTGTTGCCCGCCGTCGCCACATCCCGGGCCACGACCACCGACTCGGGCAGCCCGAGTTCGGCCGCCAGCCGGTCGATGATGCGCAGGTTGGCCTGGTGTGGAATGAAGGCAGCCAGGTCAGCGACCTGGATTCCCGCCTCCGCGACCGCTTGGCCGGCGAGTTCGGCAACCTCCTCGATCGCCCAGCGGAAGACTTCCCGCCCGGCCATCCGCATGGTCGGCCAGTAGTCGGGCTTCTCCCGGGCGGCGAGCCAGGAGTCCTGATGGCCGATGAGGCCACTCTTCGCGCCGTCCGAACCCCAGACCGTCGGACCGATGCCGGGTCGCTCGGCCGGGCCGACCACCACCGCCCCGGCAGCATCGCCGAACAGGAACGCGGTGGACCGGTCCGTCGGGTCGATGATGTCGCTCATCCGCTCGGTACCGACCACCAGGACGTGACGCGCGGTGGCGGCGCGCACCAGGGAGTCCGCCACGGCGAGCGCGTGGCAGAACCCCGCGCAGGCGGCACCGACGTCCAGCGCCGCCGCCCGGGTCGCACCGACGCCATGGGCGACCTGCGGCCCGGCGGGCGGCGACTGATAGAGGTACGACATCGACGCGACCAGAACCGTGTCGACCTCCTCGGCCGGGACGCCGCCGCGGTCCAGGGCCTGACGTCCGGCGGCCACCCCCATTTCGATCACGGTCTCGTCGGGTCCGGCGAATCGCCGGCTGACGATGCCCGAGCGCCGCTGGATCCACTCGTCGCTCGACTGGATCGGTTCGCAGATCGCGGAGTTCGGTACGACCCTCGCCGGCCGGTAGGCGCCGACGCCGAGGATGCGGGCGCCGGCCGGGCCACGCGTGGACAGCTCAGCCGGCATGCGTTTCTCCGGGCAGGTTCGGCAGCCGCTTCAGTCCACCGGCGGGGTGACGCTGACGGCAGGCCCGCCGTCGGAGCTTGCCGCTGACGGCCCTGGAGATCACTTCCGGCCGGACGACACGACCTCGTGTGGTCCGGCCTCGTGGGTCCGGCCGAGCGCCGCCCGCACCCTGCCACGGCGCGGAGTCGGCGGCGAACCGCCAGACGTGCGCCGGCTTCACCTCGATGATCAGCGCCGGGCCCTTTCCATCCGGTGCGTGCACTGCGAACGCCGCGACATGACTGGGGCGCGCGACGGGCACCGCCCGCTCGGCCGTCGCCGCGACGTCGGCCGGGTGGTGGTTGCAACCGTTGATGATCACAAGTCCCTTCAGCCGGGAGGTCAGGCACAGCACACCATCGTGCGGAAAGCCTATATCGCCCCTAGGCAGCCAACCCCGCGAACTGGCTGGTGTTCCCGCCCGGGAAGAAGCGGCGGACCAGCCGCTGCCGGGCCAGCGGCGTGGTGATCATCGGTTCCAGAGCCCCACCGCCTTGCGTGGCGCCGTCAGGGCGAGGTTTGCCAGGTCGAGGGATGCGCATCTCGCGCAGCCGGTGGACCGGCTGCGTCACTGCTTGAGCCAACTGAAGCGTGCGCCACTTCTACAAGATCCCGTTGGCGGCGGAGGCCGTGATCGACTCCGGGCCGCTGCCGCTGCCGGACTGTACGGTCACGAGGTGGACCGCGCGCAGTTGATCGCTCTGCTGGACCACCAGGATGACGCGTACCAAGCATGTCGTGCCGCCTTGACGGGCGGGTCACCCTTCAAGATCTTCGACGGATCGCTGCCGGCGAGCCACTTCGCTGACATCTACCGTGTACGAGAAATCCACACACGAGAGAAGGGCATCCCGACTGTTGGCTTCGCGCAGGCCGTCGAGGCGCTGTACGCCTTAGGTGAGCAGCCGTTGCAGGTCGGAAACGTCGAGCTGGCGGAGCCTCCGTACTACTTCCAGCTCTTCTTCTCAGCCGAAACGTCTGCCGTAGTTGCGTGCATCGGCGTCGACCAGCAGCACCACTCCCGGCGGTAGGCGCATCGCCCACGCTGCCTTCTGGTCCGGAGCTCGAGAGAGTGGAGCCCTGCGGCAGCGGACGATCTCATCCGGATTGGGTTCGATGGTTAAGCACCGTCGAATGCACCAAGCGCCAGTCCAGGCGGCCGCCATGTCGCATTCTGCCGTCACAGTCCCGATTCCGTCTGCGGCTAGCTCTCGCTTCGGCAAACATCGAATCGGTCCAGTTCGGTCGAGGCGAGTCGGCGCACGCTTGGGTCGGTGTCGTTGGCATAGCGGCGGAGGATGCTCCGCGCCGTGTCGTTTGCGAGATATCGCACTACGACTGCGATCCGCTGACGGACCATCGGGGCTGGGTCGTCAGTCAGCTCGATCAGGATCTGCGCGAAGTGGGATCGCCTGGTGCCGCTGCTGGCGAGCCCGCTGATGGTGGCTGCGCGGACCGCGGCCTCGTCGTCTCGCGCGAGCGCTGTCAGCTGCAGCGTCACGCGCGGATCGGAGTCGGCAGCTTTCGCGAGTGCTTTGGCGGCCTGAACCCGCAGATCAGGATCTTCGTCGGCGGCCAGCGTCAGCAGCGTGTCGACCGCCGCCTCTCCACCGATCGAGCCGAGGGCCTCGATAGAGCGCTCGCGGACGTGCCGGTCGGGGTCTTGCAGAAGGCGCAGCAGAACCGGTGTCGCTGCGTCGCTGCCGATGCGGCCGAGTGCGTACGCCGCCATCGTTCGGACGCCGACGCTCTGGTCGTCGGCGAGCGCGGCAAGCGGCGCGACGGCCTCCGCGCGGCCGGTGGCGGCGCTGAGACTGCTCGCCGCTGCCACTCGCACCTGCTCGTCCACGTCACCCAGGGCCGTGACGAGAACCTCGAATGCTCGGTCATTGGTGGCCGGGTCAGGGAGGGAGCCGATCGCCATGGATCGGACCTTCGAGTCCGAGTCGGCCGATGCGGCGGTCAGCAGCTCAATATCCTGTGCTTCAGCCACAAACCCGAGCGCCCAGAGCCCCACGCGGCGAAGTTCGGGAGTGTCCCCCGTGACGCACTCGAGCACAGTGCGTCGGCCAGCTGCGCGATGAGCGTGCAGCAGCTCAATGATCTCGGCTCGCAGGCTGTCCTGGTCATCACCAAGATCACGGGCGGAGGCGTGCAGTAGCACCGGCAGTGCCGCCACGCCGTCGATGCCGGCCAATACTCCGGCGATCAGGTCGCGGCCGTAGAAGTTTTCCTCATCGAGGAACCGATTCAGTGCCTCGACCAGCTGGGGCACGACGGTGATGTCGCCGGATGTCGCCAATGCGCTGACGGTTGGGGCGATGTCGTCGTAGTCGTCCTCCAGCTCGACGGCGTGGCGGATCACGGCCTCTAACGCTCCCCGACTGTCGATCATGCGCGCACCATGCCACATCCCAGCCTCGAACGAGCCCACGGGTCAGATGACGTCGCCCGGTCTCTGCCACTGCCCGACCCGCACGCCTCCTCCCCCACCTCACGCCAACGGAGGCGCTGATGTCCATACACCCCCTGGTCGAACGAGCCACTCCACAGCCGGCCGGGCAGCAGTCCCGTCGAGCCGGCGAGGAGGGCCCCGTCGACCCTGCCCACCGCGGGCTCCCCGATCACACGGACCGGGGAGCACCCACGGTGGCTGCGGCCGTCAGCCCTGGCGACGGTTCCACGGGCCGGTCACCGCGTACGTGATGCCCGGGTTGTAGACGTTGAAGAACATGGTCCGGCCGTCGGCGGAGAACGACGCGCCGGCCAGCTCGCCGTACGCCGGGTCCTCGGCGGTGCCGACGTTGACCCGGTTACGGGCGAAGACGAACACCTCGCCGCCGGCGGTAGTACCGAGGATGTGCTGGTCCCCGACTCCGTCCTCGCACATCATCAGGCCCCCGTACGGGGACATGCAGATGTTGTCCGGGGCGTCGAACTCCGGGTTCTCCGGTGCCGGGGTGGGCCGGGTGAAGATGGTCTCCAGGCGCAGCGTCTTGGCTCGGGGGTTGTACCGCCAGACCTGGCCGTCGTGGTCGCGGGCCGAGCCCAGCTCACGCCGGGCGAACGACGAGACGAAGTAGGCGCAGCGGTCCTTCTCCCCCCACCAGGCGCCCTCGATCTTGTACCCGCCGGTGATCGGCTTGTCGTAGTCCTGAGCACGGACCGACTCCGTCGACGCGAGCGGGTCCGGCACGTCAAGCCACTCGATGCCGGAGAAGGACGCGCCCGCCTCGGTCACCACGGACAGGTCCGGCAGGTCCGGGACGTGCAGAGCCTGCAGCACGCCACCTGCCCGCAGGCTTCCGTGACCGCGCAGCGGCCGGTTCGGCAGGAAGCGGTAGAAGCTGCCGAGCGGCGCCACGAACGCGTCCTCGGTCTCGTAGACGATGCCGGTGCGCGGGTCGACCGCGACTGCCTCGTGCTGGAACCGGCCCATCGCGGTCAGCGGCGTCGGATGGGTGTTGCGCGCATCGCTGTACGGGTCGACCTCGAAGATGAAGCCGTGGTCCTTCGTGTATCCGTTCGTGCCCGCCTTGTCTTCGGTCTCCTCGCAGGTCAGCCAGGTGCGCCACGGGGTGGGGCCGCCGGAGCAGTTGATGGCTGTGCCGCCGAGGCTGACGTGCTCGGAGGCGGCGCGTCCTGATGCCTTGACGATGATCGTGCTGGTCCCGCCCCCGGCGGCCGGGTCGTACGTGCGTTGCGGCGGGGCAACGACCCTGATTCTCGCGGTCGGGGAGCACTCGTGGTTGCGGACCAGGCGGGTGCCGCGCGCCTTGTCGGCGAAGGCACCCATACCGTCGAACCGGCTCGGCACGATGCCGCCGTCCGGCCGGACGGTGCCTTCACGGGACAGCACCGAGTAGCGGAAGCCCACCGGCAGGTCGAGCATGCCGGCCGGGTCGGGTACGAGCGGGCCGTACCCGACCTCCGGGCCGGACACCCCCAGCGCGGGTGCCGCGGTGAACAGGGCGTCGACCGAACCGGCCACGGCCACGGTGAGGCCGGCGCCGGCCGAGCGGGACAGGAACTGGCGGCGAGACAAAGACACGGACGAACCTCCTAGACGTCACGGCCCGCTCCGGCCGGAGTGGACATCGACCCGAGCCGATCGATCCACTACGTCACATCCCGCCGCACCCGTCAAGATATCGACCGGATTTGATCGCCACGTCGATACGGCGTCCCACTCCCCCACCGCCAGAAAGGCGCTTCAGCCGCCCCGGCAGCCGTCACAGCGAAGCCGTAGTCCGGCTCGGCGAGCCGGGGCAGCACACGACGAACGCCGTCGGGATCCTGCGTGCCACCGAATGTGATCGCCTCGCTGGTGAGCATGGGCGGACTGCGACATGATCGGATGCGGTAGGCCCGCCCACTAACGTGGGTGCGGTGGCAGCAGAGGCGGCGGGAGCCTTTCGTCGGACAGCGATCGAGCGATCAGATCAGCGCGTCGCCTGGGAACGGGCGGACCAGGCCTTCTTCGCTGCCGGCGCGTGTCACATCCTCGCCTGGGTCTGTCGAGACTCGTACTCGGACCGATCGATCGAGGTGGCGGCGGTGCGCTTGGCCGGCGAACTGCAAGTCGTCCACGCCTACGCGGTCTGGGAGGGCTGGGCGTTCGACCATTCGGGCTGGAATCCGGAGCCGCAGTTGCTGGCTGTCAACGCAGCATTCGAGGGCCGGCCGCTGGAGCGCGTCAAGATCACTGTCGATCTCGCTGAATTCTGTGCGGAGCACTACCACCGCAGGCCAGACCAGTACTGGCGTGACCCGCTTCCACGTGCGCGTGATTATCTGAGCCGATACATCCCGCCGTGGGCGTAGGACCCGGCAGCGACGGACGACGTCCTGCCGCTCCGGAATTGGCTGGCCCCGTGATCCGCGACCGCTTCCCTCAACTCGGCCCGAGCGGACGGCCGGCTTTCTGGGTCTCGCGGGTGCGGCCCCTGACGCTCGCTCGGCGACGGATCCGGCTACCCGAGTCAGGCGGCTGCCGGGGGCTGCCAGTCCGCGTAGCGGGCCATCCCACGAAGGGCGGTGTGGGCGGGGGTGAGTCGTAGCAGGGTGTTGCGGGCCGCCACCGCGAGCGGGTTGCGCAGCTGCTGACCGTAGCGGCCGGTCCGGTAGGCCGCCCGGGCGATGGCCTGACTGCGTGGGCGGCGCTGCCCGTCGTACGCGGCCAGCGCGGCAGGCAGCCCCTCGTCGGCCCCACCGGCGCAGACCGCACCCAGCACCACGGCGTCCTCGATGGCCTGGCCGGCGCCCTGGCCCAGGTTCGGGGTCATGGCGTGGGCGGCGTCGCCGAGCAGCACCACCCGCCCCCGCACATACGACGGCAGTGCAGCGGCCAGGTGGAGGATGTCGTTGCGCAGCACCGCCTCCGGTGCAGTCGCGGCGAGCAGCGCCGGGATCGGGTCGTGCCAGGTACCGAAGAGCTTCCGGCAGGTCGCCAGCTCGTCGGCGGTGTGCCCGCCCGGCGGCGCGTTGACAGCGCCGAACCAGTAGACCCGGCCGTCGCCGAGCGGCACCATTCCGAACTCGGCCCCCCGGCCCCAGGTGATGGCCGACGGGACCGGCTCCGGCCACTCGATAGCCGCCCGCCACGCGGTCGACCCGGCGTACGCCGGTGGTGGCGCCTGCTGCCAGAGTCGGGCGCGTACGACGCTGTGCACGCCGTCGGCTCCGACCACCAGGTCCGCGCGGACGGCGTCCGGCGTGCCGTCGCGGCGGTACCGGACCTCGGCGTCGGCGGGACCGGTGACCACGTCGATCACCTCGGCGCCGACGTGCAGCGCGCTCGTGGGCAACGCCTCGCGCAGGAGCCGGTGCAGGGTGGCCCGGTGGATGCCCAGCGCCGTGGTGCCGAGCAACCGGGTCATCACCTCGCCGTCCACCCGGGACAGCCACCGCCCGGTCGACGTGCGGATCCCGCCGGGCGTCTCGCTGTGACCGCTGCGGCGTACGGCCGGGCCGAGGCCGAGCGCGTCGAGGCCGCGCATCGCGTTCGCCATCAGGGTCAGCCCGGCGCCGACCTCGCGCAGCTCCGGCGCGCGCTCCAGAACGGTGACCCGCCAGCCACGCCGGTGCAGAGCCAGTGCGGCGCTGAGCCCGCCGATTCCACCACCGACGACCACTGCGTGCGAGCCCGTCATCGCCACCGCCCCGTCATCGTGACGCCGGAAGTGCGACGCCGCGGAACAACTCGGCGACGGCCGGCGGGAGGCAGTCCTCGATCCGCACCGCGTACGGCGGGTCTCGCACCGGGCGCAGCAGGAATGTTGCCTCCTGGACCCAGGGACCACCACCCCAGCAGCCTGGTGAGCGGGGACATCGCCCGATGGTAGACGATCAGTGAGGTCGATCCGGTCGGCGTCGGCGTGCTTGTCCATGTCTACGAGCCCGGCTTCACGCAGTTCGCCGAACTTCGGAGTAGTCTGCGTCCGCCTGTTGGCAATGGTCCGCAGGAAGCCCCACGAACCCAGGGAGATTCCGATGCCGGAGCCTGAGCCCGTTCAAGACGCCCACGCCGAGGAGACCGATACGCCAATTACGGCCGAGAGCGAGACCGAGACCGAGACCGACGCTGCCGTTTACGCGAATCGGGCTGCCCGACGCGGGAAGGGCAAGGTCGCTTCGCCTCAACCGTATGGGAAGGGTCAGCGCCTCGGCGGCCGGGGCTCGGTTCAGAGCCCGCGCCAGTGGGGCAACCGCCGAAGCGGCTGATCCGAGACCGGTGCGGTCGGTACTCGTGGTAGCGCGTGACCTGTTCGACGGCAGTCGCCAGCGCGGGATTGTTATCCCGTAGAGGCACTCGTGCCGTACCGGGCGCCCCGTCTCTCCGCGTACGGGTTGGCCTCGGCCTTGCCGCGAGGTACACAGGATGTCGATGCTGTAGAAGCCGGAACGCGTGGCACTTCACGTCGCGATCACGGATCCCTCTACGCGAGGGCGACAGAGGGCAGCGCCCGGTCTGGGACATCGTCTCGCGGTGCCTTTCAGCGCCGGCCACGGCCGGCGGAGTCGAGAGTCATTCTCCGCGCTGCCTATGGCGCCCCTCACATTCAAGGGCGAGCTACCCTTCCATCGCCCGCTTGAGCGCCACGAAATGGGCCCCGGTCTACCGTCGTGACGCCATGAACCAAAGCCGGAGAGGCATCACCATGAGCAAACCCATCGATTACGACGCGCCGCGCCGACCCGCGGTCGAGGTTGAGGACGACAGCCTGGAGGAGCTCAAGGCGCGCAGCTCGGCCCCGCAGTCGGCGACAGTCGACGTCGACGAGGCCGACGCCGCCGAGAACTTCGAGCTGCCCGGCGCGGACCTGTCGGGCGAGGAACTGACCGTGGCGGTCGTGCCGATGCAGTCGGACGAGTTTCGATGCACTCGCTGCTTCCTGGTGCACCATCGCAGTCAGCTCGCCGCGCGGCCCGACGGCCGGGAGGTCTGCCAGGAGTGCTCCTGACGTCCCTTGTCAGGCCACCACTTCCCGCTACCCCGGTCGACCACCCAGCCGTGCGCCGGCAAGGATCTCCGCGCACGCCCGACCCGGACAACGGCGCAGGTTGTGAACGAGAGTGTGGAGACCCGACCGGGCCGGTACAGGAGGCATCCGCGCAGCGCCACGTATCCCATTTGTGAGCGGATGTCCGGCGAGCGCATTCGCGGGCCGATCTGCGTCGCGTCGTGATGCCTAACGAGTTGTCGGCTGCCGGTCGGCTTCATCCTCGACACGGAACGGAGTGCGCAGGCGGGTCATCGCAGCCGAACTCACGTCGACGGCCGGTGTCTGGTCGAAAGTCGCATTCGCTTCCGGTGCTTCGCGGAACAAATTAGAGTCATCAGCGGTTTCATGATTCAAGAGCTGCTCCAAGTTTGCGCGCCGACGCGCGTCCCACCCGCTCGCACAGGCGAGCCGGGTATCGAAAATGAGCGGGGCGGAAGCCGGCCGCTCGCCGGGGGCATTGGATCCGTTTCGCTTCGCCCCTTCGAACCCTAACCCGGAAGAGCCGTCGTGTGCGGCCCGGCCGGGGTACGGGTAGATTGATCAACGAGTCCGCCGGTCTGCGACCGCGGCCTGCACCTGATGTCGACCACCACGCGCCGCGACCAACCGGTCAGCGCCGTGCAGGGCGACCCCTTCCACGTTCGGAGACTCCCATGGCGGCACGCCGCCCCAGCAAGACACCCCTTGTCACACCCACCTCCTTCGCCGACCTCGGCGTGCCCGGCCGGTTGGTCGCCGCGCTCGAGCAGGTGGGCATCAGCACGCCGTTCCCGATCCAGGCCGCGACGCTGCCGGATTCACTCGCCGGACGCGACGTGCTGGGTCGTGGCCGAACGGGATCGGGCAAGACGTACGCCTTCGCCATCCCGGTCCTCGCCCGGCTCTCGTCCGCCACGTCCCCGCGGCTGCCCGGCCGCCCGCGCTCGCTCATCCTGGCGCCGACTCGAGAGCTGGCGACCCAGATCGAAGCGACGATCGCTCCGCTGGCCGCCACGCTGTCGCTGCGTACCCTGACGATCTTCGGTGGGGTGAGCGCGCGGCCGCAGGTCAGCGCACTGCGCGCCGGGGTCGACATCCTCATCGCCTGTCCCGGACGGCTCGCCGACCACGTTTCGAACGGCGACGCGATCCTCGACGCCGTCGAGGTCACCGTGCTCGACGAGGCGGACCACATGGCCGACCTGGGCTTCCTGCCGGTCGTACGGCGATTGCTCGACAAGACACCGCCCCGCTCCCAGCGACTGCTCTTCTCGGCGACGCTCGACGCGGGCGTCGACGTCCTCGTCCGGCGGTACCTCTCCAACCCCGTCACCCACAGCGTCGACTCGGCGAAGTCCCCGGTCTCCGCGATGACCCACCACGTGCTCCAGGTGCGTCACGATGACCGGCTCCCCGTCCTGATCGACCTGACAGCCGCCCCGGGACGAACGCTCGTATTCACCCGCACCAAGCGAGGCGCCAAGAAGCTGACCAGTCAACTGGTCGCTTCGGGCGTACCCGCCGTGGAGCTGCACGGCAACCTGGCGCAGAACGCTCGTACCCGCAATCTGGCGGCGTTCTCCGCCGGCGACGCCCGCGCGCTTGTCGCGACCGACATCGCGGCGCGCGGTATCCACGTCGACGATGTCACTCTCGTGATCCACGCCGACCCGCCGGCAGAGCACAAGGCATACCTGCACCGCTCGGGGCGGACCGCGCGCGCCGGAGCGAGCGGCACCGTCGTCACCCTGATGACCGACGACCAGGTCAGCGACGTGCGCGCCCTCACCCGCCAGGCCGGCATCAACCCGACGATCACCCGGCTTCGGCCCGGCGACTCGCTGCTCACCGAACTCGCCCCGGGCGAGCGCCGCTTCGTGACGCCTCCCGCAGCGACGGCGGCGCCACAGCACGAACGAGGCCACAGCGGCGGCAGGCGGCGCGCGAATCCGCGCACCGCGACGAGCGGATCGACCGCCGGCACAACGCGCGGCAGAGGCGGGGAGAGTCGCCGGGCGAGTGCCGGGCAGACGACGTCCGCGCCACGGGGCGCGGCGGCGTTCTCTGCCGGCTCGCGGGTTGGTAGCCGGCGGGGTCAGCGCTAACAGCGAAGACACCACGCGCCCGTGCTAACGTCAGCGGGTTGCAATCTTCGGTTTGTCGCATACTTTGCCAGCGCCTGGTGGGTATTCAACCCGCCAGGCGCTTTTTGTTCTGCCGGTTCTTTCGGACCAGCAGCGGTGGCAACCGAGGAAAATACGTGGCTCCAACCGTTACTCAAGGAGAAGACATGGCACTCGGCACAGTCAAGTGGTTCAACGCGGACAAGGGATTCGGCTTCATCGCGCAGGATGGTGGCGGCGCTGACGTCTTCGCCCACTACTCGGCCATCTCATCGAGCGGGTTCCGCAGCCTGGAAGAGAACCAGCGGGTCGAGTTCGACGTCGAGCAGGGCCAGAAGGGCCTTCAGGCCGCGAACATCCGCCTGGTCTGACGTTGACTCCGCCGAGCCGTGGCGACGAGGCCTCAACCGTCGCCACGGCGGTGGCTGAGACCACGGACCAACGATCGCCGCTCCGTTCCGACATCCCGGCCCTTCCCGGCCTCGAACCCCTGCTGGTGCAAGCGCTCTCCGCCCCCGAACCCGCGGCCGGTACCGGCAGCATCGACCGGCTGTGGCTGGCCCAAGTGCCGCTGGTGCCGGAGGTGCGAATGGTCACGGCCCAGGACGCAATCGTCCTCTGGGCACGACTCGAAGCCGAGGCGGGGCACGTCCTCCCGCCGCCGTACTGGGCGTCAGCTTGGAGCGGCGGGCAGGGGCTCGCGCGTTACATCCTCGATCACCCGGACACCGTGGCCGGTTGCCGCGTCCTCGACGTCGCATCCGGCTCCGGACTCGTCGCGATCGCCGCGGCGATCGCCGGCGCCGCCAAGGTCACCGCCAACGACATCGACCCCTACGCGATCGCGGCAATCAACACCAACGCCCACGCCAACGACGTCGAGTTGATTCTGTCGTCGAATGACCTGCTCGACGGCGACGCCGACGGCGTGGATGTGGTGTTGGCCGGTGATGCGCTCTATCACCCGGCTGTGGCGGCCCGGATGCTGCCGTTCCTCGCCCGCGTCTCCGCGAGCGGCACTCGGGTCCTGGTCGGCGATCCGGACCGGGGCCACCTGGCCCATGACTGGCTGGAACGGCTGGCGACCTACGAGGTGCCGACGAGCGGTGCTCCGGAAGACGCACAGCTTCACCGGACGAGCGTGCTCACACCACGACGCGACAAGGTGGACGACCGGTGCCTACCGGCCCGCACTGTCGATGCCGTCCGTCCCGGCTGTTGCCGCGCTGCGCTCCAGACAAGCGGGCGGGCCCGCAGTGGTGTCCGCGGCCCCGCCCGGTCCTGATGCCGCCGGTAGCGGTCAGCGTTGCTTGAAGAGCTGGCCGCGTACGGCGCCGTCGGGGAATTCGGCGGTGTGCAGGTTGGCGTAGTAGTCCGACGGGTGCTCGGCGATCTCCTCGACGAGCGCGGAGTCGAGGCCGGTGGCGGTACCGGAGATGGCCACGATCGTCGAGGGGACGGCGGTGGCGAACAGCGGGACAGCCACCGGACCGTTGGCGCCGAATCGTCCCTTGTGAAGGTGGCCGAGGGTCGGCTTGATGCCCGTCCAGGCGAACGAGTAGTCGATCCGGGTGTTGCGGGCCTTGACGAAGGCGACCGCCCGTCCGGTCGGGTCACCGCCGGCGGGCCCGTCGGGCACCGCAACCTCCTGGTCGCCGGAGAGGAACGCCTGCTCCACTGCGCCGTTCTTCAGCAGACCGAGCAGGTCGGCGGGCCGATTGAGTTCGCTCAGTTGGCCGCGTACCGCGCCGGCGGGGAATTCCTCGGTGTGCAGGTTGAGGTAGAAGTGCTCCGGGTCGGCGCGGATCGCGTCGGCGGTGGCCGGATCGTCGACGGTCACGACGCCGGAGGCCGCCGTCGCCGTGGCGGGCATCGGGGTGGCGAACAGTGACACTTTGACCGGGCCGTTGACCTTGTCGTCGCCCTCGTGGATGTGACCCACCGTCGGGGCGCTGATCTTCTCCCAGGAGAGGGCGAATGTGATCCGGTCGCCCTGCACCCGGACGAGGCCGGTGGCGCGGCCGTCGCGGTCACCGAGGATCCGCCCCGCTACCGCCGGCTGGCCCGGCGCCTGCACCAGGTTGAGGCCGTTCATGTCCGCCCCGAAGTAGAGCGGCTTGAGCTCGGCTCGCTGAAGGGCGGCTGACCTGTCCGCCGTGGCATCCGGCGCACCGTGCCCCATGTCGGCCATGTCGTGGTCCATCGGCGGCGTCGTGGTGCTCGCGTGCGGGCCGGCCGATGGCGTGGCCGCCGTCGCCTGACTTCCCGCAGCCGCGGCGAGAGACAGACCGAGCGCCAGGCTCGACACGACGAGAAGCGGAGCTCGCATGGGGCGTGTCCTTTCGAGGAGTACGTGCCGTGCGGGGTCTGCGTGGCACGACGCATCGCGGACACGAGCCGACGAGGTGTTCGGTTCATTTCAGCTTTTGCGTGACGGAGGTGAACCGCGAGACGCGTTCACTCGTGTAGACGGCGACTCCATACGTCGACGGCTCGAAGGAGACTCCCGTGCGTACTCCGATGATCATCTTCGGAGTGGCTCTGATCGCCACCACCGCCGCGTGCGGCAGCACGTCCGGACCCGCCGACCAGGGCGCGCCCGTCACCGTGGGAGGCGGGAGCGTCGGGGATCAGAGCGCGGTACGCGTCCAGGTGGAGGAGTCGAGCCTGGGGCCCATCCTCACCGACCAGGACGGCCGAACCCTGTACGCGTTCCTCAACGACAAGGGCGGCGCGAGCAGCTGCACCGACGAGTGCATCGCCACCTGGCCGGCACTGATCAGCCGTGTGCCCGCTACGACCGGAACGGGCGCCAGCCCGGAGCTGCTCTCACAGACCAGCCGGGCGGAGGGGACCAGCCAGGCCACGTACGGCGAATGGCCGCTCTACTACTACGTCGGCGACGTCGGCCCGGGGGATGTCGACGGGCAGGGTGTCGAGAACGTGTGGTTCGTCGTCGACGCCGACGGGAAGCTCGTCAAGACGATGCCCTAGCCGCACTCCGCGTTCGCCGCAACCTCGGCAGCCGAGTGGACGCGAGGATGGTGATCGACCGAACGTCGGTCACCAATCGTCGGCGACGGGCACCGTGTCATCCCGAGAACGATTGACGGCGCCCGTCACCACCGGCCACGTAGCCCCGCGACCGGCGTTCCCGCAAAATGGCAGGAACGCCCGGTTCAGGAGCCGGTGACGGCCGCGGAGATGACGGAGAAGAGAGCCCCGGCGAGCAGGATCAGCCCGGTGGGCGCGCCGACGACGGCACTGACCGTGAGCTTGCGAGCACGGGCGATCGGGATCGCGACGAGCGAGGCGACGGTGATGAGCGCGGCGACCACGTGGATCATCGGGTAGCCGATCAGGGCGGCGACCGGGAAGAGGTGCACGCCCACGACGAAGGCGATCCACACCGAGATCAGGTCGCTCCGACGGCGGACGGCGAGCAGGACGGATCCGAGGGCGGCGGCGCCGAACTCGATGGCGACCACGATGCCGAACGCGCGGCTGGTGTCCTCGTCGAAGGCGGTGCCGTCGTTCCAGTGCCGCCAGGTCAGCAGGCCACCGGCGATCGCCGTGAGAATGCTGGTTATCGAGCCGGCCGCCAGGAACCCCCGCCATCTGCGGGGCGGCGCCTCTTGCGCCCACCCGAACCAGCTCGAAGCGAAGAAACCGAAGATCACGGCAGTTGCCGCGAGGTCACGCACGTGCTCGGCGATCACGCCACCCCCGTTTGTCCGTTGAGGACGATCCCCGGCACCTTAGTACTCCAGCGACACATCACGATCTTAGGGGGCGCCTGGTGACGCTCGGTGAATGCGTCACCGGTGACCGGGGTGATGCTCGCCCCGCTGGCGCGGTGCCGTGCAGGTGGGCGATGCCGAAGGCGGGGTGTCGGTCACGTCCTCGTCGCCGAGTTCGGCGCCCCGGCTGCTGCGGGGCGCGTCGTAGCCGGCATTTAGGCTGACGCCGTGAGCATGAACGGCAACTGGCTGCGCGTTTCCCCCGACGAGCTGGAACGCGCCAGGACCGACCTCGACTGGGCCCACGGAATCGCCACGGCGGCGCAGGATGACAACTCCGAACGCTGGACCGCCACCGACAAGGCCTGGAACGGCCTCGACTTCCTGCTCGACCGGCTCGGCTTCGACGTTCCGCTGGTCCTCGGCGCGGAGAGCTTCGTGGAGTTGCCGGACGTCGAACCCGACAGCGAGGAGATGTTCGACTTCCTGGAGAACCTCGAGGACGACTGGGGCTACGGCCCGCCCTCCTACCTCACGCCGGGCCAGGTAGCGGCCGCGGCCGCGCAGTTGGCCGGGCTCACCGAGGACGACCTCATCCGCGGCGTCGATCCGCAGGAGCTGAACCGCGCCGAGGTCTACCCCGGTGGGTGGGAACGACCCGGCGAGCTGGAACGGGTGGCCCACTACCTGCCCGACGTCCGAAGCTTCTTCGGCGCAGCCGCCAAGGACGGCGACGCGGTGATCTGCTGGCTCGACTGAACCGCCGATTCACCGTCCCGATGCCGCCCTCTGGTCCAGCACCACGACCCCAGGTCGGACAAAAATCCCCGACCACGCGGCGGCAACACGGCTAACCTCTCCGCCGTGACGGGACACGACATACGACTGGAGCAGGAACACGACCACGCGGCGGTGCGAGAGGTGCACACCCGCGCGTTCGGCGACCCGGACCGGGTGCCGGACCTGGTCGACGACCTCCGGACCGCCCGCGCATCGTTGCCGCCGCTGTCACTGGTGGCCACCGTCGACGACGCCGAGGGCGAACGGGTCGTCGGGCACGTGATGCTCAGCGGTTGCCGCCTGGACGCCCTGGAGCGGCTGGTGGCCGTGTACACGCTGTCGCCGCTGGGCGTCCTGCCGGAGTTCCAGCGCACCGGCATCGGCACCGCGTTGATCAGCGAAGCCTTGTCCGCCGCCGACGCCCAGGGCGTACCGCTGGTGTTCCTGGAGGGGGCGCCCGGCTACTACAGCAAGCGGGGTTTCGACAACGCCGACCGGCTGGGCTTCCGGCCGCCGACGCTGCGGTACCCGCCGGGCGCGTACCAGGTCGCCCGGCTGTCGGCGTACGAGGACTGGATGCTCGGCACCCTTGTCTACTCCGACGTCTTCTGGGAGCACGACTGCGTCGGCCTGCGCGGCGAACGGCTCCAGCGAGTCGGAGGCCGCTGACCCGTCGGGGCCGCGGTGCGCGACGCAGCGGCCCCGCGCTGGCGAGCAGAGAGCGTCACTCGTATCCCATGGCCGGGATGACCTCGCCGAGTGCTTCTTCGACGAACGCGCGGGTCTCCTCGCCGAACTGGTCGTTGCGGTTCGTCAGCTTGTGCGCCTCGAACGCCGAGCGAGTAGCGAAGTCGTCGACGCCGAGCCGTTCGAACAGGGCACGGCGCTGCCCGGGCCAGTCGGCCGCGAGGTCCTCGGCTTTCACCTCGATGTAACGCCCGCCCGTCAGGTCGGCGGTGTTCTTCCAGGTGAGCCACCGGTGGTAGATCGGTACGAGGTAGGCGAGCGCCCCGTCGACGGTGGGCGGCGCCCAGGGCTGGGCCAGGTGGGAGGCGAGCACTGAGACCGGGTGACGCTTGATGTGCACGATGGTCGCCTCGGGGACCAACTCCCAGAGGAAGTCCATGCACAGCAGGTTGAACGGTGTCTTCTCACACCAGGTCGACTTGCCCGCGTCGGCGGCTGCCCCGCCGAACAGGGTGTCGATCAGGCCCCGCAGAATCCCGAGCAGTTCGCCCCGGTCGCCGAAGTACCTCGGGACCACCCGTCGGCGGCTCGGCGGCGCGAACGGCCCGGCAGGTCGGTCGGCGTTCCCGAAACCTTCCGGGGGCGCGGGTTCGTCGAAGCTGTACGCGATCAGCTGCGGCCAGAGCCCCTGCACCGCGTCCCGGTAGCGCCGCTCCCCGACCAGCTCGGGAACGGTCTTGCCGCGATCGTCGCGCCGGCCCGGCACTCGGACGGTGAGGAAGTCGCTCAGCCGGTGCAAGGCGTCCTCACCGACGGTGGGGTCGTACCGATTGGTGAGCGCGTCGGCCAGGTCCCGCAGGCCACCGGGGTCGACGAGGAACCGGGTCTCCATCGGAATCCGATGGATCAGCGGGTGCTCACCGATGATGTCCGCGATCCGCGACGTTCCCGAACGACCCGTACCCGCGACGAAGATCGGTGAGGGCGAAGGCATGGCGAGCAGTCAAGCCCTGGGACCGACGCCTGCGCAAGCCGTTTAGCCCGTTCCGGCAAGTGCGGCTCGGTCCACCTCTGGCGGCCGCAGGAGGCAGCGGAGCCAGTGGATTCACGTCGAGGTGGCCGCGCTGCGTCTCCGGCGATCCGGCGGGCAACGCTTCGTCAACTTGACACTAGCGCCAACAGGTTTGCTGTGGAAACCTATTGGCGCGACTACGGCATCCCGCACAGGGCCGCCGCGTCGAGATCAACTACCTGCCCACCCGACTCGACCTGACCGGAGGACCGATGACAACCGAACTGACCCGCCGCCGCCTGCTCACCACCGCGCTCGCCACAGGTGTCGCCATACCGCTCGGCGCCCGGTGGGCAGCCCCCGCGCAGGCCGCTTCCGGTCCGGCACGGCTCACGTTGCCCGCACCCACCGGGCCGCACCGGGTCGGCACCGTCCCACTGCACCTGGTCGACGGATCCCGCCCGGACCCGATCGCCGGCCCGGGACACCACCGCGAACTCATGATCAGCGTCTGGTATCCCGCCGGCCGGGACGCCCGGCGTCATCCGGTGGCGCCGTGGCTGCCCGCCGCGCCGATGGCTGCGCTGCTCGCGGCCAACGGGTTCGACGCCGACGTCGTGGGGGCGCCCCTCACCGCCGGCCACGAAGGCGCTCCGGTGCTCAAGGCAGCGGGTCGGCGACCCGTGGTCGTCTTCTCCCACGGCGCCGGCGGCCACCGCTCCGAAACCACAATCGTCGTGCAGGAACTCGTCAGCCACGGCTACGTGGCCGTCACGGTCGACCACCCGCACGGCTCGTTCGGCGAGTCCCCCGACGGCGCCCCCACGGTCCCTGACGGTGACGTGTCGATCACCCCGTGGGACCACGCCCACGACATCCAGTTCGTCCTCGACCGCATCGAGGACCTCGCCGCCGGCCGCAACCCCGACACCCAGTGCCGTCCGCTGCCGGCCGGCCTGGGCGCCACGATCGACCCGCGCCGCATCGGCATGTTCGGCTGGTCGAAGGGCGGCACCGCGACCGCCCTCGTCATGAACGCCGACCCGCGCGTGCGCGCCGGACTCAGCCTCGACGCTCCGATGCTGTCGCAACCACCCGTCGCCGATCTCGACCGGCCCTTCATGCTGATGACCGCCGTCTTCACCCCCGGCGCCGAAGAGTCCGGCGTCGCGGAATTCTGGCCGCTCCTGCAGGGGTGGCGGCGCCAGGTGCACGTCGACGGCGCGACCCACGGGGCGTACTGCGACAGCCAATGGCTGGTCCCGCAACTGGCGTCGATCATCGGGATGAGCGACGACGACCTCGCCGGCTGGATCGGCACCCTCGACCCGTTCCGGGCGGTACGCATCCAGCAGGCCTACCCGCTCGCCTTCTTCGAGCAGCACCTACATCACCGGCGGCAGCGCCTGCTCAACGGCCCGAGCCCGACCTTTCCGGAGGTCCAATTCGTCCGCTGACCCACTCTCATCCAGGGGCCGAGCGGGTCTGGCCTCGATCCAACGTTCGTGTCCCGGCTTGTGTGGGTCCTGCTGGCGCTCCCCAAGAAGACCTGTAGCCCCCGGCGGCCCACCTCGCCTAGCGATGGGAAGTATCGATCATGGCCACGGTCTCCGTCGAAGTCACCCTCGACCTGCCCGCGCACCTCGTATGGGAAGCCATCGCCGACGTCGGCGCGGTCCACCGGCGACTGCTGCCCGGCCGGGTGGCCGATGCCCGGATCGAGGGTGACCTCCGCATCCTCACGATGCCGGACGGGGCGCAGGTCCGGGAACTCATCCTGGCGGTCGACCACCGCATCCGCAGAATGGCGTACGCGGTGGTCGAGGGGCAGCGACTGCCGCTGACCTACCACCACGCGGCGTTCCAGGTGCTCGACGAGGGCGACCACAGTCGACTCGTCTGGCTGACCGATGTCCTCCCCCACGCGATGGCCGACGCGGTGCGGGCCCGGGTCGAGCGGGGGATCGAGGAGATGAGAGACGTCCTGGAGCTCAACGAATCCGAACGTTAGGCACAGGCGGCCTGCCGGACGCTCGATGTCGGGGCCGTGCTCGCACTCGCATTCAGCCGCGGCGCGCAGCTACCGCCCGCCTACCGGCGTGAGGAGCGGTCATCGACGTCGCTGTGCCGCGTCGAGCAGAGCGGGCGGCGTGTCGTTCTTCTCGTGGGCGGCGAGGTCGACGCCGGGAGCGACGATCGTGTCGATCGCGTCGAGCACGTCGGCGGAGAGCACGGTGTCCGCGGCGGCGAGCTGGGAGTGCAGGTGCTCCAGCGTGCGCGGGCCGATGATCGCGCTGGTCACGGCGGGGTGTGCGGTGACGAATCCGAGCGCGAGCTGGATCAGGGTGAGGCCGGCGTCGTCGGCGACCGTCGCGAGCTGCTCGACCGCGTCGAGCTTCGCCCGGTTGGCCGGGACGGAGATGTCGAAGCGCTGCCGCATGAAGCCCGAGCGGTTCGTGCTGATCTCCTGGCCGGCGCGGATGGCACCGGAGAGCCACCCCGACGCCAAGGGGCTCCAGGCGAGCACGCCCATGCCGTACTCCTGGGTCACGGGCAGCACGTGGGTCTCGATCCCCCTCTGCAGGATCGAGTAGTTGGGCTGTTCGGTGACGTACCGGCTCAGCTGGTTCTCCCGGGCGGCCCACTGAGCCTGCACGACGCGGTGGGCGGGGAAGGTCGACGAGCCGAAGTAGCGGATCTTTCCCGCCCGCTGCAGGTCGGTCAGCGCCGAGAGGGTCTCCTCGTCGCTGGTGCTCGGGTCCCACCGGTGCATCTGGTAGAGATCGACGTGGTCGACGCCGAGTCGGCGCAGGCTGTCGTCCAACGCGGTGACCAACCAGCGGCGTGAACCGCCCCGACGGTTGCGGGCGTCGCCCATCGGCAGGCTCGCCTTCGTAGCGAGCACAAGGTCGTCGCGGCGGCCGGCGATGGCCTTGCCGACCATCTCCTCGGACTGGCCGCCGCTGTACACGTCGGCGGTGTCGATCAGGTTGATCCCCGCGTCGAGGGCGGCGCCGACGATGGCGGTGACGTCCTCCTGGGTGGTGTTGCCGATCTTGCCGAAGTTCATCGCGCCGAGTACGAGGGAGCTGACCTGGACGCCGGTGCGGCCCAAGGTGCGGTACTGCATGACTGTTCCTCCCGAAGGGTGGAGCGAGTTCGTGGTGCGCCTGGTCTTGGCTCACCGGTTCGTGACACCATGAACAAGCGGAACGCTGTTCCGTTAAGACGATACGGAACCTGGTTCCGCTTAACCAGGGTGAGTGACGGAGGTAACGGCGCAGTGACCGACACCGAAAGCGGATCAGCGCAACCGGCCCCGCAGAAGCGGGCCGACGCCCGACGCAACCAGCAGCGCCTGCTGGACGCGGCCGCCGCGGCGTTCATCACCTCCGGTGTCGACGCGCCCGTACGCGACATCGCCACCAAGGCCGGCGTCGGCGTGGGGACGATCTACCGCCACTTCCCGACCCGGGCGGACCTCATCGTCGCCGTCTACCGGCACCAGGTCGAGGCGTGCGCCGAGGCCGGCCCGACGCTGCTGGCGGAGAGCAGCACACCGCACACCGCACTGGCGCGTTGGATCGACCTCTTCGTCGACTTCCTGGTCACCAAGCACGGCCTCGCCGAGGCGTTGCAGTCCGACGACGCCGCCTTCGAGAATCTGCACGCCTACTTCCTCGACCGCCTCGTCCCCGTCTGCGCCCAGCTCCTCGACGCGGCCGCCACGGCCGGCGAGATCGTTCGCGACCTGGATGCCTACGAACTGCTGCGTGGTGTCGGCAATCTCTGTATCGGCGCGGGCAACGACAGCCGCTACGACGCGCGTCGCCTGGTCGCACTGCTCATCGCGGGACTGCGGCTGCGCTAGCACTACAAACCAGCTCTTGGATCCGCGTCCGGGACGTAGGTAGCGACTGATGTCAGTCGTTGATGGCACACTGCCCCTCTGGCTCAAGGACATCACGAGGGAGAGTGACAGGTGCCGAGCATGTCTGGCGAAGTCGACGACTTCATGGCGACCCTCGCTCATCCCCTGAAGTCGGGTGTCGAGGAGCTCAGGTCGGCAATCCTGGCGTCGAACACCGAGATCTCGGAGCACGTGAAATGGAACGCTCCGAGTTTTCGATTCGGTGGAGACGACCGAGTGACCTTCCGGCTTCGACCCGGTGACCGTGTCCAACTCATCTTCCACCGAGGGGCGAAGGTCCGATCGGACGTCGCCGAGTTCACCTTCCAAGATCCCACTGGGCTGATGACCTGGCTGGCACCCGATCGCGGTGTCGTGACGTTCCCGGACCTGGAGACCATGCAGTCTCAACAGGCTGCCGTGGTCTCTCTCGTGAACCAATGGGTCCGGGCATAGCGCTACGCCCACCCTGGCGGGTCAGGTTGAGACCCCCGTCGGGGCCCGCAACTCGCAGCCAGGCCTTTCGCCCTCTGTAGTGGGTCAGCTCCTCCTGGCGATCACCGTGACGCACCCGTTCAGACGTTGAGGTATGCCAGAACGGCGAGGACGCGGCGGTTGTCATCGTCGGAGGGCGGCATGTCCAGCTTGGTCAGAATGTTGTTGATGTGCTTGCTCACGGCCTTTTCAGTGATGCGGAGTTTGGCCGCGATCGCGGCGTTGGAGCGACCTTCAGCCATCTCGCCGAGCACCTCACGCTCCCGCGCCGTGAGCACCGCCAGCGGCTCCCGGCGGGCGAGTAACTGCGAGATCACCTCGGGGTCCATGGCGGTGCCACCGCCGGCGACCCGGCGGACGGCGTCGACGAACTCGCCGACGTTGGACACACGATCCTTGAGGAGGTAACCCACACCGCCGTCCGGAGTGCTGAGCAGTTCGCGGGCGTACAGGGGCTCGACGTGCTGGGAAAGCATGAGGATCGGCAGGCCGGGCATCTGGGTCCGGGCCGCGATCGCGGCTTGCAGGCCCTCGTCGGTGAATGTCGGGGGGAGGCGGACGTCGATGACCGCCACCTGGGGCCTGTGTGTGATCAGGGCGGGCAGCAGAGCCGGGCCGTTGTCAACGGCCGCGACGACGTCGAAGTCGAAGGCCTGCAGGAGCCGGGTCAGCCCGTCACGGAGGAGGGCATGGTCCTCGGCGATGACAACGCGCACGGCAACTCCATGGTGATGACGGTGGGTCCCCCGGGCGGGCTCGACAGTGCGATCGTGCCATCGAACGCGGCGAGGCGGCGTTCGACACCGCGCAGACCGGTGCCGGCGGCGGGGTCGGCGCCTCCCGTGCCGTCGTCGGTGACCACCATGCTCAACGCACCGTTCGAATGGTGGATGGACACCGCTCCGGTGCGGGCGCGGCTGTGCCGGATCATGTTGGCCAGCGCCTCGGCGACTGCGAAGTACGCCGCGGACTCGACGGGTGTGTCCGGCCGCCCCGGCAGATCGATGTCAACCGTGATCGGCACCGGCAGGCTGAGCGCTAGCGCACGGACCGCGCCACCGAGTCCCCGTTCGGCGAGCACCGGTGGGTGAATGCCGCGGACGAGGTGCCTCAGCTCGTCCAGCGCCGCGACGCCGGACTCACGCGCCTCGGCGAGCAGCTTGTGGGCCTCGGCCGGGTTTCGGTCGATGAGTGTGTCGGCCAGGCCGATCACCATGCTCAGCGCGACCAGACGGGCCTGGACGCCGTCGTGCAGGTCGCGTTCGATGCGGCGCAACTCGGCCGCTTGCGCGTCCACCGTGTCGGCGCGCGTAACCGTCAGCTGCGTGACGCGCAGCCGGAGTTCGGCGGCCCTGGTGGGCGCGAGGAAGAGCCGGGCGAAGTGGGCGTCGACGCGCCGCAGCCACGGCGCCGCCCACAGGCCGGCGGCGAGGATGACGACGCCTTGCGGTAGGCAGAGCAAGCCGGCACTGACCGTGTCGATGGACCAGATGGCGCCATAGCCGTACCACCCGGCCCCGTGCCAGATCCACAACGGGGTCAGCGTCAGACCCACGAGCCCGTACAACGGCACGACCACACCGATCGTCCCGAGGGTGAACCCGACGATCGCGCCCGGCGCGAGCCAGGCAAGGTCGCGCCAGGTGGCCGGGTCCGTCACCGTCCACCGGAAGCGCCGCCAGCCACCGGCCATGGCTCGTTCCGGGGGCGGAAGGTACGGACGGGTCACCAGGACACCGGCCCGCGAGGCACGTCTGCGCTCGAGATCGGCGCGCATCCGGACCAGCGTCATCGTCCATGGCACCAGCGCGAGGCCGAGGAACGGCACCGGCGCCAGGGCCAACGCGACAAGTGACACGGCGAGCAGCGGCAGGTTGGTGAGCGCCAGGCCGATCGCGGCCAGGCCGCCCAGCCCCGAGCGCACACCGCGCCGGACCCATCGGCCCGTCCGTTCACCAGCCCCGGCCATGTTCACCTGTCATATTGTGCCCGTCGGGGCGCGGCTCGATGGTGGTGCCAGCACCACCTCGCCGGAGGGCGTAGCGCTCCTGACGATTGAGGCGTCAGGCGGTGTGATCGAGCCATGACGATCACCATGGCGCCGTCGCGGACAACGACCGGCAGTGACTTCGCCGTCCTGTCCCGCCAGATCAGCGGCGCGGGGCTGATGCAGCGCCGGCCCGCCTACTACATCGCCCGGCTGAGCGTGGTCACGCTCATGTTGCTCGGCGGCTGGACCGCTTTCGCCGTCATTGGCTCGTCCTGGTGGCAGCTGGTGACCGCCGCGTTCCTCGCCGTTACCTTCACCCAGGTCGCGCTCGTGGCGCACGACCTGGCACACCGCCAGGTGTTCCGCACTAAACGTCCCAGCGAGATCGCCGGACGGCTCGCCGGGAACCTCGGTGTCGGGATGAGCTACGGCTGGTGGATGGACAAGCACACCCGTCACCACAACAATCCCAATCACGACGACCTCGACCCTGATGTCGCGCCCGAAGTGCTCATCTGGGCCACCGAGTCGGCCATCGGCCGGCGCGGGCTGAAGGGTTTCATCACCCGGCATCAGGCCGCGCTGTTCTTCCCGCTGCTCACCCTCCTCGCCATCGACCTGAAGGTGTCGAGCATCAAGTCCTTGCGCAACGGCACGGTGAAGCGCCGCGGGCTGGAGAGCATCCTGCTGATCCTGCACGCCGTCGGCTACCTCTCGGCACTACTGATTGTGCTCTCGCCACTGCAGGCGATCGCGTTCCTGGTCGTTCACCAGGCGCTGTTCGGCGTCTACCTCGGCATGACATTCGCACCCAATCACAAGGGCATGCCGCATCCGACCGGCGACGAGGACTACCTGCGCAAGCAGGTGCTGACCTCCCGCAACGTCCGCGGCGGCTGGCTGACCGACGCGGCGCTGGGCGGCCTGAACTACCAGATCGAACACCACCTGTTCCCTGGCATGCCGACCCCCAACCTGCGCAAGGCCCAGCCGATGGTGCAGGCATACTGCGCGGAGATCGGCGTCGCCTACGAGCAGACCAGCCTCGTCACCTCCTACCGCCAAGCCCTGCAGTATCTGCACCAGGTGGGCGCGCCGGCCCGCGCCGAACACGCCGCCCGGCGGCGGGAGTCCAGGTCGATGCCGTCGGCCAGGTAACGAGACCGCGCTCTTCGGTGGGCAGCGTAGTTCGAAGCGGTGTGCCGAACGGCGGCAGCGTGACGACCAGCGCACGGCGGGCCGGACTACGTCTGATCGAGGCCGTCGGGGGTAAGCGCGGCGGCAGCATCCGGTTCGCGCAGTAACAGGAGGCACCGTGACCCTCACCGCGCCCACCGCCACCATCGGCCTCGACACCGCCGCCGAGGTGGCCGCCCAGCTACGAGTGGATTCGATCCGCTCCAGCACCAGTGCCGGGTCCGGGCACCCGACCTCCAGCATGTCCGCGGCCGACCTGTTCGCCGTACTGGCGACCCGGCACCTGCGCTATGACTGGGATGACCCCCGCTCGTCGGCGAACGACCACCTCATCCTGTCCAAGGGTCACGCCTCTCCACTGCTGTACTCGCTGTTCAAGGCGGTCGGGGTGATCTCCGACGACGAGCTGATGCAGGGCTACCGCCGGCTCGGGCAACGCCTGCAGGGCCACCCCACGCCCGCCCTGCCCTGGGTCGACGTCGCCACCGGCTCACTCGGCCAGGGCCTGCCCGACGGCGTCGGCGTCGCCCTCGCCGGGAAGTACCTCGACAAGCAGCCCTACCGGGTGTGGGTGCTCTGCGGCGACAGCGAGATGGCGGAGGGCTCCATCTGGGAGGCGTTCGACAAGGCCTCCTACTACCAGCTCGCCAACCTGGTGACCATGGTCGACGTCAACCGGCTCGGCCAGCGCGGCCCCACCGACCTGGGCTGGGACGTCGACGCGTACGCGCGCCGGGCCGAGGCGTTCGGCGCCCGGGTGCTCGTCGTCGACGGCCACGACCTGGCCGCCATCGACAACGCGATGGCCACCGCCGCGGACCCGAGCGGCGACCGGCCCACCGTGATCATGGCCAAAACGGTCAAGGGACGCGGCTTCTCCGAGGTGGAGGACAGCAACGACTGGCACGGCAAGCCGTTCCCGCCGGACATGGCGGAGCGGGCCGTCCGCGAACTCGGCGGCGAGCGCAATCTGAAGGTGCGGGGCCCGCAGCCCGAACCGTCAGCCGTCGACGGTTCCAGCCCCACCAGTGACGCGGCGGCCCGCCCCGTCACGACCCAACCGACCGAACCGCCGACGCCCGCCCGATACGACCTGGGCCAGAAGGTGCCCACCCGCAAGGCGTACGGCGACGCCCTGGTCGTGCTCGGCGCCCAGAACCCGCGCGTCGTCGCGCTCGACGGCGAGGTCAGCAACTCGACGTACGCCTTCGAGTTCGCCCGTGCCCATCCCGGGCGGTACTTCGAGATGTTCATCGCCGAGCAGCAGATGGTGGCCGCGGCGACCGGGCTCGCGGTCCGCGGTTACCACCCCTTCGCGTCCACCTTCGCCGCGTTCCTGACCCGGGCGTACGACTTCATCCGGATGGGCGCCGTCTCCGGGGTCGATCTGAGCCTGGTCGGTTCACACGCCGGCGTCGAGATCGGCCCCGACGGCCCCTCCCAGATGGGTCTCGAAGATCTCGCCATGATGCGCGCGGTCAACGGCTCGACGGTGCTCTATCCCAGCGACGCGACCAGCACGGTGGCCCTCACCCAGATCATGGCCGTCCTTCCGGGCATCAGCTACCTGCGCACCACCCGCGGCAAGTACCCGGTGCTCTACCCCGAGGGGGAGAGCTTCCCGATCGGCGGGTCCAAGACCCTGCGCTCCTCCGACCAGGACCAGGTGACGCTCATCGGCGCCGGCGTCACCCTGCACGCCTGTCTCGCGGCCGCCGACGCCCTGGCCGGTGAGGGGATCCGGGCCACGGTCATCGACTGCTACTCGATCAAACCGATCGACGACGAGGCCATCGCCGAGGCCGCGGCCACCACCGGACGGATCGTGGTCGCCGAGGACCACCGCGCCGAGGGCGGCCTCGGCTCGGCCGTCAAGGACAGCCTCGTCGCCGGCGGGCGGGCCACGCCGTCCCTCGCCCATCTCGCCGTACGCGGCATGCCCGGCTCCGGGTCGAGCAAGGAGCAGCTCGCCTGGGCGGGCATCGACGCCGACCACATCGCCTCCGCCGCCCGGAACCTGCTGCACGGCTGACGCGATCCTTCCTCGCCTGGACACGAACCTCCTGGCGCGTACCGGTCCGATCTCCAGGGTCGGAGCGTCTACCGGGGCGAGGCCGGCTGCGCCGCGCGTTCTCAATCTGCGAGCGCCGGCTCGATGGGCCGCGGCGGGAGGAAGCGGACAGAATTGGGTGGCCCTGCCAGCCCGCCCCGCTCTAGCGTGTGACTGGACATTTCTCCTCCGCCCCATTCAGGAGAGGACTTCACCCCGCGTGACGCCGCCTGCTCTGTAGACCTGACACCTTCTCCGCGCATCGGTCGCCGACTCACCGTCGGCTCATTTCCCATGCCCTTCGTCAGATCTTCAGAGAGATCATGTCTACGCGTCCTCATATCGTTCTGTCCTGGTCCCTCCGGCGCAGGGGCCTTCCCCTGCTCGACCCGCTGATCGCCCGTCGCAATCGGTTCGACCTGCGGTGGGACTCGTGCCGGGGCCTGCTCGCCCCGTCTCCTCCCGGAAGCCCCTGGCCCGTCCAGGTTCCGGTCATCTTCGACGACCCGGTGCCCCACCCACTACTCACGTCCCTGCCCGAACGGTTCGTCGCTCAGGCAGCCGGACATCAGCCGCAGGGCGAACGCTCGCGGCGTCGAGATCGGCACTCCGCTGAACCGCGGAACTCTGCGGGACCACGCGTTCGTCCTGCGGTGAGCCGCCGCCGCGGACCCGAGCCGTGGAGAGGGGCAAGGTGGCCTTGCCCCGAACCGCATCACGCGGCGGTCCGCGCCCGGGCGCTCATGACCGGGCGCGAACGAGGGTCACTGCCGGCCCGGTACCGGCGACGACGGTGAACGCCCGGCGAGCATCTGTCCCCGACGGTGCTCGCCGGGCCTCGGCGCTGGTCACGTTGCGTCGGTCAGCCCCGGTCCGGGCAGGCCCGGACTGCGCACAGATCAGTGTGTTCGGGCCTCCCAGACCGGCTGCTCTGGCTCGTCGTTGTGCACGATGACGTCGACGTGATCGGTCGGGCGGACCGCAGCGAAGTAGAGCTGTTGGGAGGGGATGTACCGTTCGCGCCAGCGCCGCTCGACTTCGGCCCGGGATGACACCTGGCGCTCCCGGATCACCGCACGATCCACGGTCTTCTCGAGCGCGGTGGAGACGAAGACGCGCAGATCCCACCGATCAATCAGTTCCGGGCGCATGAGGAAGACGCCGTCGAAGACCAGCACGGCGTCGGCGGGAGCAGTCGTGACCGGCGGCGATTGCACAGTATCCGTTGTGCGGTCGTAGACCGCGTATTGGAAGCGCCGGTCTCCGCCGGGGCCGAGCGGATCGAGCAGAACCCGGTTCAATGCGTCGTAGTCGTGGGTGTCGTGGTAGCAGCCTTCGGCCGAGTACTCGCCGCGCGGATAGCGCTGCGGCCGGGGGAAGAGGAAATCGTCGATCGTCGCGCGGATGACGTCGCGGCCCTGCGCACGGAGTACGGCGGCCAGCTCGTCGGCGAGTGTGGTCTTGCCTGCGGCCGGCGGTCCGTCGATGGCAACCCGCGTCGGGTGCGCGACCGTGACGGACCCGACTGCCTCAGCCAGTCGGCGGAGCACCTCGTCGCGGGTGCCCTGGTCCATGTCCTGCCTCCTGGTCTCGCGAAGGTCGCCGTGTCGAGCCGACCTTATGCGCGCCGGCGGCGGCGGCCTCCGCCCCGAGAATCTCGGATCGCAGGTGATGCAGATTCCGAGCATTATGCCCGGAATTGACCCTACGATGAGGCTCTTCTTGGAGGTGAAGGACCGTGCCGGCGTATATCGCGTTGCTGAACTGGACCGATCAGGGGATCCGAGGTTACAAGGACACCGCGAAGCGCGCCGAGGCGTTCGCCGCAGCGACGCAGAGGGTCGGGGCGAATCTCCTGGACATCTACTGGACCGTCGGTCCGTACGACCTCGTGGCCGTCGTCGAGGCGCCCGACGACGAGACCGCCAGTGCGGCGCTCCTGCAGCTGGGTGGGGCGGGCAACGTCCGTACCACGACCCTGCGGGCCTTCGGTCGAGAGGAGATGGATCGCATCATCGCCAAGGCCGCCGGCTGAGTCTGCCATGCAACGAGAGGTTGGCGTCAGGCCGACCAGGCAGCCTGCGGATCCAGGCCGCCGCAGAGAGCGGTGAGGCCCCGCCTTGGACGCGGGGTGCGGACGCCAGGAACGTGTCGTGGCGTCCGCACCTCGAGGCGGTCAGCGTCGGGTGTTCACGTAGTGGCACGCGGAGGGCTGCTTCAGCTTCCCGTTCCGCAGCTCGACGGGGACGGGCCGCGCGTTGGAGGGCAGGTCGATGCCGGCTCGCACGAATGCCTCGTTGAAGACGAGGTGCCGCATGGACTCACGCCGGTGCGTGTAGGCCAGGTGGATCATGCCGTCGCCGGTCTGCATCAGATAGGGGTACGAGAACTCGGCACCGGGCTCGGACTCGACGTCGACGTGCCTCGTCCAGGTCTTGCCCTGATCGGTGGAGAGGGAGAGCCGCAGGATGTTCCGGCCCGAGGTGATCGGGTTGTGGGCCAGCACGAGGTTGCCGTCGGCGAGCTTGATCAGGGCCACTCGGGCGTTGTTGTTCGGCAGTCCCGTCGACTCCGCCGTGGTCCAGGTGCGACCGTAGTCGAACGACTCGGTCCGGTAGATGGCCTGGTCGCGGGTGCGAAGGTAGGCCAGCAGGTGCCCGGGTTCGAGTTCGACGGTGGCCGGCTGGATCGCGCCGTTCGGTGAGGTGGGCCAGTCCGCGTCGTTGTCGGACGGGTACGGCACCCAGGTGGAGTAGTTGTCGCTCGGGATGTACCAGCCGGACGCCCACCGCGTCTCGCTGTAGATCGGGACGAGGACCTCTCCGTTGGACATGCGGAACGGTTGGGTGCCGAAGAGCCAGCCCCACTCTTCGCGGATCTGTTCCGGGTCGCTCCACGTACGGCCGTTGTCCGTCGAGCGGATGAGGCGCAGGTCGGCCTCGGTCCATCCGTCTCCACGAATGGTGGAGAAGAAGAGGTAGGTGGTGTCGTCGTCGGCCCACAGCACGGCATTTCCGTCCGGCTGGTCCGGCTCGTCGAAGATCACTCGCGGTTCGGTCCAGGTCCTGGATCCGACCGGCAGTCGGCTCATGTAGGTGGCCACGTCATCGGCCTTCTCCTGGGTGCCGGCGTAGAAGGCGTAGAGCAGGTCGCCGTTCGGCGCCTTCTCGATGGACGCGACATGGACGCCGGGGTAGTCCGGGTCCTGCGGGTGGATGTCCTGGCGGCAGGCGTAGGCGCGAAACGCGTCGCTGTGTCCGGGCGGCTCCGCTCGTGCCACTCCGGCTACCGGTAGCGCCAGCACTGCGGCGAGGCCGGGAACCAGCACTCGGCGCAGCGCGGTCAGGTGTGCGATCACGATCTCTCCTCTGGTCCAGTCTGGAGGTACGGGCGGCGGGCGGTCCGTGACCATCGGGGGTGGCGCCCGTGTTCGTACCCGTCTCCTGCGCCGGCTCGGGTGCAAAGCGCCCCCATTCGAGTGATCAGGTTCCGCGGCGGGCCGCCCCTGCGGTCGAGGACGGCGATCGGCAGGTCACGGACGATCCCGGGAGGGGCGCAACCAGCTCGCCGCCCGCGGATACGCGCGGACGCCTGCTCCAGAAAGGGGTGCGGAAGCCTGTTTTCGTTAACCGTCTACTGTTAACAGTAGGTTGCCAGGGGCAAGGATCGATGTCAACGGCCTTCGATCCAGATCGAGCGCACCCGGTCGACGAACCTCCGCCGCACCGCGACACCAGACCTGCGGCTCGTCCAGGAGTGGCCGGTTCCCGGCCGCGGTGATTCGGGCAGATCACGCGACGGAGCTCGCGGTCCTGGGCATGAGTGCACACTCGACCACCACGCGGGTGGGGCGCGCCGGCCGGACGTCCGTCGTACATGCCGCGTGACCTGCGCGGACGAGATTTCGACAGATGCAGGACGCCTTCGGTGGAGATCGAAGGAGGTCTTGCAGGAAGCTTCGTATACAACATACGCTCCCCGAAGTCGCCGACCGAACGTCTTCGTGGCGGGCACCTCGGCCATCGCCGACTCCGAGGTCTTCGACGACTGGCCGCATCAGCCGGAAACCCGCCCGCGTCACCGGCCAGCCGGCGGTCCCGACACGTCATGCCCTACTCACCGAAGGAGCTCGTGACCATGCATCTCCACGTCCATCGACCGCGACGATCACGATCACGGAACTGGCTGTCCGGTACCGCAGCGCTGGCGCTCGTCGCCTCGCTCGGGTTCGCCTCCCCGGCGGCCGGCGCCCCGCAGCAGCCGACCGGACAGCGTCCGGTGTTCGAGAACGGCCGAGCCCAGCCGGTCTACGCCGGTGAAGAGATCATCACCCAGAACGTCTGGGTCGAGGTCAAGGACATGGACACCGACCGGGACGGCGCCGATGACCGCATCCGGGTGCAGATCCGGCGGCCGGCATCGACCGACCAGGGCGTCCAGCTGCCGATCATCATGCAGGCCAGCCCCTACTGGGGCGAAGGCGGGGAGTTCCTGAACAACGACGTCGAGGTCCCGCTCTACGCGCCGAAGCGGCCGGGCTACGCCAAGCCGCCGGATCCCGGCCCGTTCCCGTACTTCCCGCGGCCGGAGAAGCCGTACGACGGCACCGAACCGCCGCACCAGACGATCAACGGCGGGACGTACCAGAACGAGTTCCTGCAACGCGGCTTCATCTTCGCCCACGCCCAGATGCTCGGTACGGGCAGCTCGACCGGATGCCCCACCGGGGGCGGTCCCGACGAGCACAACTCGCTCAAGGCGGTCATCGACTGGTTCAACGGCCGGGCCGACGCGTACGACATCGACGGCAACCGGGTCAAGGCCGACTGGACCACCGGCAAGGTCGGGATGATCGGCACCTCCTACGACGGCACCCTACCGATCGGGGTGGCCACGACCGGTGTGAAGGAGCTGCGGGCGATCGTGCCCATCGCGGCGATCTCCAGCTACTACGACTACCGCCGGATGAACGGCGCGCCGATCTCGACCAACACCAACGTCGGCGGCGACCAGAACTCCAACCACAACTCCAACCTCTCCCGGAAGTACCCCGAGGTGTGTGACTACACCAAGGAGCAGGTCCGGCGGGGTCAGGACCGGCTCACCGGCGAATACAACGAGTGGTGGCACGAGCGCAACTACCTGCCGAACATCGGCAAGATCGCCGGCGGCGTCCTGGTGCAGCACGGCCTGAACGACCAGAACGTGAAGCTCCGCAACGCCGCCCAGCTCGTCGACGCGCTGGAGGAGAACGACATCCCGCACCAGGTGTGGCTGCACCAGGGCGGGCACGGCGACCGGGCGCTCTCGAACAACCGGGCAGCCTGGCTGGACCTCCTCAACCGCTGGTGGACGTACTGGCTGCACGGGGTGCAGAACGACGTGCTGGACGAGCCCGCAGCAGTGGTCGAGCGGGAAGACGGCACCTGGACGCCGTACGACAGCTGGCCGGCGCCCGGCTCGGCCTCCACGCCGCTCTTCATCGGCGCGAGTGGCGACAACACCACTGGCAAGCTCTCGCTGACCCGCAACGTCAAGGGCAAGCCGGTCACCGAGAGCTTCACCGACGACATGACGATCGACGCGACCACCTTCGCCAGCGCGGAACAGTCGCCGAACCGCCTCGCCTACCGCACCGCGCCGCTCACCAAGCCCGTCCACCTCAGCGGGACGGTGCACCTGTCGACCCGGATGTCGATCGACGCTCGGGCCGCGATCGTCAGCGCGATGCTGGTCGAGTACCCGAAGTCGGGCAACCCGAAGATCATCGCGCGGGGCTGGTCGGACCCGTTGAAGCGGTTCGGCCTGGATCGCAGCTACGGCATCAAGCCGGGAGCCCCGTTCGAGCACGACTTCGACCTGCAGCCGCACGACTACGTGTTCAGCGAAGGTAGCCAGATCGGGCTCGTCGTGTACTCCAGCGACCGGGTCTTCACCCTCCGGCCGCCGCCCGGCACGAAGCTGAACCTGTACACGCACCACAGCCAGACCAGGGTCGATCTTCCGATCGTCGGCGGCGCGTCCGCCCTCAGGTCCGCCCTGGGCGGCAGGTAGGACCCGGTTGCCTCGGCCCGGTCCGGGTGGCGGGTCTCCGCCACCCGGACCGCGGACCGGGCGCTCCTGGAGGCGGGCGGATCAGAGCAGGTCGGCGACGTCGGCTTCGAGCGCGCGGCGGTCCTCGGGGGAGATCGGGTCGAGTGGGGCGCGCAGCCCGCTGGCGGGCAGGCCGCGCAGTTCGAGGACCGCCTTCAGGTGGGCGAGGTTGCCCTGTCCGGTGGCGGCGACAGCACGGCGTGCGCGCTCCCGGGCGACCGTCAGCGCCGCCGTGTCCCCGGAGCGCAGGGAGTCGCGTACCTCGAGGAAGGGCGCCGGCAGCGCGGAGCTGACGCCGGAGACCACACCCGCCGCCCCGAGGTCGACCACCTCGGCGAACTCCGCGTCGGCCCCCGAGTAGACCGGAACCGCCCGGCCGTCGAGCGCGGCGAGGTACCGGCCGACGACGGCGCTGCCGGCACCACTGATCTTCACTCCGGCGAGGCCCGTGTCGACCAGCCGGGCCAGCAGGGCGGGCGTCACCGACGTGGTCGTCCGCGCCTCGAAGAGGTACCCGTAGACGGGTACGCCGGCGGCCCGCGCGACCAGGGTCTCGTAGTACGAGAGCAGGGCCGACTCGGTGGCGGCGTAGTAGTGCGGGGTGAGCGCCGCGAGACGCCGGGCGCCGCGCTCCACGGCGGCCTCGGTGAGACCGGCCGCCTGGTGGCGGGACGCCGCGCCGACGTGCCAGTACGTCCGGTCCGGACCGAAGGCGTCACTGGCGGCGGCGCAGACGGCCAGCCGCTCGTCGTCGGTGAGAGTGGTGAACTCGCCCGTCGTTCCGGCGACGAAGACGCCGTCCAGGGGCGCCTGCGCCAGCTGCGCGTAGGCCGCCTTGGTCGCGCCGAGGTCCAGGGCGCCCTCCGAGTCGAAGAGGGTGGGCACGGCGCTGATCAGGTTAGCGTCGGGGTAGGTGCTCATCGATTGCTCCGGTTCGAAGGGGTGAGAAGGGCGAGCGCGATCCGGCGGCGCTGCCAGGTGTAGGTGACGGCGAGCCCGCCGCGGGTCCGGACGAGGCACGGGTAGGAGAACTCGTTGGCGCCGGTGGTGGTGACGCCCGCGTCGGCCGGCTGGTATGTCTCGTCACCGGCGTGGTCCCGCGATTCCTCAAGCGTCACCCAGGGCTCCCAGGTGGTGCCGTCGTCGGTCGAGGACGAGATCAGCAGCGGCGCACGCGACGCCCAGTCGCCGCTGGTCGGGTTGTGGGCGAGGTACACCGTGCCGTCACGGGTGCAGAGGCTGATGCCGGAGTTGTTGTTGGGGACATCGCTCAACACACCGGCGGACCAGGTCTCCCCGTCGTCGTCGCCGCGGGAGGAGACGAGCCGGCCGGCCGTGCTGCGGGCGAGCAGACGGATCTGCCCCGTGCCGGCCCGCCACAGCGCGGGCTGGATGATCCCCGCGCCCGGGAAGGTGTCGTGGTCGATGGCGATGTCGTCGGTACGCCGCCACGACCGGCCGTCGTCGTCGCTGATGTCGACGAAGCAGTCCCACCGCGGCGTCCCCGCCCACGTCTCGGTGGAGGCGCCGGCGAGCAGTCGGCCGGACGGCAGGCGAACGGGTGGCGTGCGTACCGGTCCACGTCCGCCCGGCGGGTCGGGGGCGAGGGGGCACGGCGTCGACCAGGTCCGGCCGGCGTCCACTGAGGTGGCGTGAAACGTCCGCCACGCGGAGATGGTCTCGCCCACCTTGAAGAACAGGCGCAGCGCGCCGGACTCCTGCCGGTGGAGCACCGGGTTCCAGCACGGCGCCAGGTCGCCGCTGACCACCCGGGGTGCGGTCCACTCACCACCGGCCCGAACGCTGAGCCAGATCCGCGAGTCGGCGGCTCCTTCGTGCTCACCCTGGAACCAGGCGACCACGAAGGAGCCGGATACCTGGCAGAGCGTGCTGCCGTGGCACTGGCCGGGCACATCCCGTACGACGAAGTGCTTTTCGATCAACTGCCGACCCCGGCGGGCTGCCGCGGTTCCGGCGTACCCGGTGGGGACGGGCGTTTCCGCGCCTTCATCCGGGAGCGGATGCGGGGCACGGCGATGGCCAGGACCGCGGCGACGAGGAGGACGACGGCGATCGGACTGGTGTAGATCGTCTCCAGTCCGCCGAGCTCCATCGAACGACGGAAGTTGCGTTCGGCCAGCGGTCCGAGGATGAGGCCGAGGACGATCGGTCCGGCGGGGATACCGAATCTGCGCAGCAGCAGGCCGACGACGCCGAAGAGAAGCATGAGGCCGACGTCGAAGACGCTGTTGTTGACCGCGTACGTGCCGACGATGCAGAAGGTGACGATGACGACCCACAGGAAGCGGGTGGGTAGCTCGAGCAGTTTGGCGACTCCCCGCATCCGAAGGAGGCTGAGGCCGAGGGTCAGCAGCGTCGCGAAGATCAGAATGCCCGAGATCGAGTAGACCAGGTCCGGGTGCTGCGAGAAGAGGCTGGGACCGGGCTGGATACCCCAAATGATCATCGAGCCGAGCATCACGGCCATCACCGAGTCCCCCGGGACACCGAGGGCGAGCGTGGTCAGCACAGACCCGCCCACGCCGGCGTTCGACGACGAGTCCGCGGCGGTCAGCCCCTCCAGCGAACCCTTGCCGAAGAGTTCGGGCTCCTTGGAGACCCGTCGCGCCTGGTCCCAGGCGACGATGCCGCCGATGTCACCACCGGCCGCCGGCAGGATGCCGACGATGGTGCCGACGGCCGATCCCACCGCGACGGGCTTGATCATGGCCCGGTTCTCGGCCTTGTTCGGCCACCAACGGCCGAAGCTGCGCACCGCCTCCTGCTGGGCGTGCCCGCGTTCGACCATCTGGCTGAACACCTCGGTGATGCCGAACAGGCCGATGATGACCGCGATGAACGGGATGCCCTCGACGAGTTGCGGGATGCCGAAGGTGAAGCGGTCGGAGCCGTCGAGGGGGTCGCGGCCGATGGTGCCGAGGGCGAGGCCGAAGAGACCCGCGAGAAGACCCTTGACGATCTTGCCGCCCGAGACCTCGATCATCATGGTCAGCCCGAAGACCACGAGAGCGAACATCTCCGGCGACCCGAACTCGAGCGCCAGGTTGCTGAGCGGGACGGCCGCGGCCATCAGGACCGCGATACCCACCAGCCCGCCGATCGCCGAGGCGTACGCCGACGCGGTGAGCGCGATGCCCGCTTTGCCCTGGCGGGCGAGCGCGTAGCCGTCGAAGGTGGTCGCGATGGAGGCGGGGGTGCCGGGGGTGTTGATGAGGATCGCCGGGATGCGGTCGCCGAACTGCGCGGCGACGAGGATGGTCAGGAGCACCGCCAGGCCGGGCAGCGGATCCATGGTCAGAGTGAAGGCGCTGGCGAGGGCGACCGCCATGGTGGCGCTGATGCCGGGGAAGGCGCCGACGAGCATGCCGATCGCGGCCCCGGCGAGGATGCACAGCGCGATCTGAGGGGTGAACAGAGCGCCGAAGCCGTCGAGGAGAGCGTTCATACCGGAACCCTCAGGAGGAGCGCGAACAGGGCGTAGAGCACCACCGTGATGCCGGCGGGAAAGAGGATCAGGTCCTTGATGCCGCGGCCGCCCGCGATCCAGGTGAGGGCGGCCACGAAGACCATCCCGGAGACCAGGAAGTGGATGTAATACCAGAGCAGGCCGAAGGCGAGGGTGGCCAGGACGAAGCCGGCCACCCGCAGCACGCCGACCCGGGTGGCCGGCTCCACGTCGTCGCGCTTGGGGGTGGCGAGAAACGCGAGGACGATCTGCAGCACCGACAGGGCGATGATTCCGGTGCCCAGCGCCTCGGGCCAGATGCGGGGACTGACGGCGAGGGCACGGTCAGGCAGCTCGATCGCGCGGGCGAGCACGAGGATCACGACGCCCAGCGCCAGGAAGACGCCTCCCACTGCTGCCTCGCGCCACGGCGAGGCAGCAGTCCGGTCACCCTCGGGGGTCGGGTGAGCGGCGGTCATTTCTGGTAGATCTCACCGAAGCGCTGGAACTCCGCCTGCGTGAACGCGGTGGCGTCCTCCGGTGAGGTCGCCATCGGAGTGTTGCCCGCCTTGGTCATGACGTCGGTGAAGGTCGCCGAGGAGGCGGCCTTGTGCACGGCGTCGGCGAGTCGCTGCTTGACCTCGGCCGGCAGGTTCGCGGGGGCGCCCATGAGGCCCCAGCCACCGATGACGACGTCGATGCCGAGCTCCTTGGCGGTCGGCACGTCGGGCAGTGCGGCAACCCGCTCCGGGGCCAGCACGGCGAGGACCCGCAGTCGGCCGTCCTTGGCGGCGGCACCGGACTCACTCACACCCGCCATGACGGCCTTGACCTCGCCGGACACTCCGGCCGCCACGGCCGGTGCGCCACCGTCATACGGGACGGGCTTGAAGGTGACCCCCGCCGACTCCCCGAGAGCGAGGGTCGCCGCCTCCCAGATGGCCCCGGCCCCGGAGTTCGCGACGGTGATGGTGCCCGGAGCGGCCTTGGCCGCGGCGACGAACTCCGCGAGCGTCTGGTAAGGACTCTCCGCCGGGACCGAGAGGGTCGCGACTCCAGCTCCTTGGCGAGCGTCCGGGCGGTCAGGTCCGAACCACCTCCGGCTCCCGCATGGACGATGAGGGTGAGGTCCTTCGACGGGTAGTTCGCGGAGGAGGTCTCTCCCCCGCCGCCACGGTTGGCACAAGCGGTGACTGCGAGACTCGTGGCGACGGCCAGCGCGGCTATCGCGACCCTTCTTGATCTCATGAGTCGTTCTCTTTCTGCAGGGGTGGTGGGGGGACGGCGGACTGCAGCCGCGAACAGGTCCTCTGCAGGTGACGGTGCAGTTCGACCTTGACTTCGGCGACCTTGCCCGCGGCGATCAGCCCGGCGAGGTCGCGGTGCTCCCGCGCCGACGGCGCGAGGTCGTCCATGCGCTTGCCGGAGGCGTACAGCAGGCCCTCGATGGTGGGACGGAACTGGTTCCACAGGACGCCGAGCCGGGTCAGGCCGGCGGCGTCGAAGAAGGCACTGTGGAAGCGGATGTCCGCCGCCGTGAAGTCCGTCGAGCTGCGGTCGGCGACCGCCGCGTCCATGTCGGCGAGCGCCGCGTCCAGATCACGGGCGAGGTCGGCTCGCCCGGCGGCGATGGCCCGCTCGACCGCCAGCAGCTCGAAGGACTCGCGCAGCGCCATCAGCTCGTCGATGTCAGCCGCGGTGAGCGAGCGGGTCGCGACGTTCCTGCCGGTGCCGGCGACCAGCCCCTCCGCGCGCAGGATCTTGATGGCGTCCCGGACCGGGCCTCGGCTGACCCGGAACGACTCGGCCAACTCCTCCTCGACGAGGCGGGTGCCGGCGGCGAGTTCGCCCATGATGATGCGGCGGCGCAGCTCGCCGGCGAGTCGCTCCCCAAGGGACTCCACCCTGATCGGGCTGACGTTCAGCACAGAACCTCCCGGTAACTGTTAACAGTTAACACTTGACTTCGATGACGGTCAACGGTTGACAACGGCAGTGTCTCCCCCGCCCGCCACCCGCGCCCCGCAGCGGCAACGCAACGCGATCCCCGCCGGCTCGGGAGCGAGGCGGCAGAACCCAAACGCTCCTAGCCGCACAAGGGGCGACAACATCGAACGCCGCAGCCCAACCCGCACCCTCACTCGCAGACAGTAGGGCTATTTACGGTGATGCATGGATCGGATGCGTTACCTCAACGCTACGGAGCGGTTGCTCCCGGGCGAGATCGTCCCTTAGGCTCCGGGACGCGAGATCCACGCATAGGCCCTCGCGAGCGGCACCCCTGTTCGATCCTGTTGGATTCGTGTCTGGACAGGAGGGAGGTCCACTCCCCCACGCCGGCCCTCTCAGCCGGCTTCCCGCCGGCGTGGACAACGCGACCGCGGCCAGGCCTAACACCCGCACCTGGCGACGCAGGCGACTCCCTGCCGTCAGTCACCTCCGGCTCCCGCCCGCCCCGTGCCTGCCGGTTCGGCATCCGCCGATCGAACCCAGGCGCAGAAGGGAAGACCCATGCGCGCGCACAGCTCGCGGTACCGGTTCCTCGTCCGCTGCGTCGTACCACTGCTCGCCGCCGCCGCGGCCGCGGTGCTGCCCACCTCCGCCACGGCTTCGCAGACCGCCACCACCTGGTCCGTCAGGGGGCCGTCACCGGCCGCTCCGGTATCGGCGACGGTGGCGCTCAACTCCGCCGGCGGCTTGACGCTCGCCGTCGCCCACAAGGGAACGACCGTGCTCGCGCCCGCCGCGGTCGGCCTCGAGACCACGGCCGCCGACCTGACGAACGGTCTGACGTTCCTCCGCCGCACCGACCGGATCGTGACCGAGAACTACGTCATGACGACCGGGAAGCAGCGCGCCCGGCACGCCAGGATGGCGGAGTCGACGCTCTCGTTCGCCGGCGCCGAGGGCACGCGGATGGATCTCGTGCTCCGCGTCTCGGGCGACGGGGTGGCGTACCGGTACGTCCTGCCCGACACCGACGGCCTCACCGTCACGCGGGAGGCATCGTCGTACGCCCCACCCGCCGACGCGCCCGCGTGGCTGCTGCCGTACACCGCGAACTACGAGGCGACCCGGGTCGAGACGACCGCCGGCGCCGCCGCGGCGGGCGACTTCGGCTTCCCGGCGCTGTTCGACGTGGACGGCACCTACGTCCTGCTCACCGAGTCGGACGTCGACGGCCGGTACTCGGGTGGCCGCCTGACTCACCAGGCGGGATCGGGGACCTACACGATCAAGCTCGCCGACGCGGAAATCACCTCACCGGGCCCGTTGGCCACGCCCTGGCGTACCGCGATCGTGGGCGACCTGGCCACGGTGACCGCCTCGACGCTGGTCGACGACCTGGCCCCGGCATCGAAGCTGACCGACACCTCATGGATCCGCCCGGGCACGGTCGCCTGGTCGTGGCTCTCCGAGCATGCCAGCCCGCGCGACCCGGTACGCCAGAAGCAGTACGTCGACTTCGCCGCCCGCAACGGCTGGTCCTACATCCTGATCGACGAGGGTTGGGACCGCAGCTGGGTGCCGGACGTGGTGCGCTACGCGCGCGCCCGAGGCGTCGAGGTGCTGCTCTGGTTCCACTGGACGGCGCTGGACACCGCGCAGGAGCGCGACGCCACCCTCTCGCTGGTGAAGTCCTGGGGCGTCGCCGGGGTGAAGGTCGACTTCATGGACTCGGACTCCCAGGCCCGGTTCCAGTGGTACGACGACATCCTCCGCAAGACGGCGGAGATGCGGCTCATGGTCAACTTCCACGGCGCGACCATCCCCCGCGGAATCCAGCGGACCTGGCCACACGTCATGACGCTCGAGGCGATCCGCGGCGCGGAGCAGTTCCGTACCCGGGCCGCGACCAACACGATGTTCCCGTTCACCCGCAACATCGTCGGCGGCATGGACTACACCCCGGTCGCCTTCGTCGTCTCCGACCGCGACACCACGGACGCGCACGAGGTGGCGACGTTCCTGGTCTACGAGTCGGGCTGGCAGCACGCCGCGGACAAGCCCGAGAACTACGACTCGCGGCCCGAGGCGCTGCGGACGCTGAATCAGCTCCCCACGACGTGGGACGAGACGCGACTGCTCGGCGGACGCCCCGGGCAGGAGGCCTACCTCGCCCGACGGGCAGGCGAGCGGTGGTACGTCGGTGGGATCTCGGCCGTGCCGGCGAAGATGTTCGAGACGCCGTTGACGTTTCTCGGCAAGGGCCGATGGCTCGTGGAGACCCTCCGCGACGGTCCGCACGGCCTGGTCCGGGAGGCCCGCGTCGCCGACTCGGACGACGCACTGTCGGTGCCCGTGGCGACCAACGGCGGGTTCGTCACGGTGATCTGCGAATACACCAAGGGAAGGTCGACCTGTGACCAGCCGGTGCGGCGGGTGCCCCAGACGGATCTCGTGGTGACCCCCGCCCAGGCGGAGACGCGACCGGGTAGCACCATCGACGTACGCGGCACCTTCACCCTCCCCGCGGGCGGGCCGATCCGCGATGTGCAGCTGCGGGTGCTCCCGCCTGCGGGCTGGACGGCCGGCGGCGCGACGGTCTCGGCGAAGCACATCCGGGCCGGCGAATCGATCAGCGGCGCGTGGACCGTCACCGCCGCGACGAACGCGGACCCCGGGTACGTGGACGTCCCCGTCGTCGCCACCTACCGCTTCCCGGACGATCCGCAGCGCCGCCCGGTCCACGTCGAGCAGGCAGTACGAGTGTTCGTGCCGCCGCCGAATCCGAGCGGAGCGGCGTACGTCAGCGACCTGCCGTTCCTGGGCGAGAGCAACGGATGGGGACCCGTCGAGCGGGACCGGTCCAACGGGGAGATGGACGCCGGCGACGGGCTGCCCCTGACCATCGCCGGCCGGGCCTTCGCCAAGGGCATCGGCACTCACGCGCCGAGCGAGGTCACCGTGTGGCTGGGCGGCACGTGCAGCCAACTGCAGGCCGAGGTGGGCATCGACGACGAGGTTACCGAGTCCGGCTCGGTCGCGTTCCAGCTCTTCGGCGACGGCCGGCAACTCGCCGACACCGGGGTCGTCCGGCGCGGCGACGGTGCGCGCCCGCTCGCCGTCGACGTCGGCGGAGTGCGCATGCTGACCTTGAAGGTCACCGACGGTGGAGACGGTAAGAACTTCGACCACGCCGACTGGGCCGACGCCCGGGTGACCTGCGCGTAAGCGGCGACCGGCTGAGCCGCCGTGCCTGGCGAAGGGCCAGGCCGGGGATCCGTTCGGCCCGCTACTTGGTACTACCGCATAGCGGTACTCGGTGTTACCGTATAGTGGTACTCGGTACCACGAGGTACCACGAGGTACCAGGGAGATCGCAGAGGAGCCGCGATGGACGGCCTGACGGAGATGCTGAAGGGCACGCTCGAAGGCTGCGTGCTCGAAATCATCGGCGGCGAGGAGACCTACGGGTACGCCATCACGCGCCGACTGAACGAGCTCGGCTTCACCGACGTCGTCGAGGGAACGGTCTACACCATCCTGCTGCGGCTGGAGCGCAACGGACTCGTCCAGGTGACCAAACGGCCGTCCGAGGTGGGGCCGCCGCGCAAGTTCTACGTACTCAACGACGCCGGGCGTGAGGAACTCGCGGCGTTCTGGGCCAAATGGCAGTACGTCTCATCACGCATCGACAGTCTGAAGGAGGGCCCCAGATGAACTTCTGGGAGACCATCACGGGCAGCGATCTCACCAGGGACTGGAAGGCGTTCGAAGCCCGGGCAGCGGCACTGCCGGCCGACTACCAGGCCGCGTGGAACCAGATCGTCGGCAACCTCTTCGCCTACGGGAACTTCACCGGTCGCAACCTGATGCCGATCCTCGACGCCGCCCTCGGGCTGCTCGAGGAAGCAGCGGCAGACGGGCAGAGCGTCCACGAGGTGCTCGGCGACGACATCCCCGGCTTCTGTGCGGCGTTGGCCGGCGGCGAGGGGGCCCGAACCTATCGCGACCGGTGGCGCGAGCAGTTGAACCGGAACGTCGCAAGGAAACTGCGTCGGCTGGGAGGTTGACATGGGCATCCAGGACATGATCGAGGGCAAGAAGCAGTGGCGGGCGCACGTGGCTCGGATCAAGGCGCTCCCGCCGGACTACCAGATCGTCTACAAGGAGATGCAGCGCTACCTGTTCAAGGTCGGACCGACCGACCTCGCCGGCGAAGACCTGCTCCCCGGGATCGTCGACTTCTTCGAGGAGGGCGCCGCGGCCGGCAAGGGAGTGCTGCAACTCATCGGCAGCAACGTCGCCGCCTTCTGCGACGACCTGATCAAGGAATCGCCCACCTACGCGGACGTCTACCAGAAGTCCCTCAACGGCAACCCCGGCACCGACGAGAAGTAACACCGCCGCCCCGAGCGGCGTCGGCGTGAGACCCGAAGGCCTCCTGGTCGCCGGAGCCGTCGCTGGACGGCTCCACCGGACAACCAGGAGGCCTTCGTCGTCACGTCCGACCGCGCCGACTCGTTCCGGCGGGCAGCAGACAGCCGTTTCGTCAGCGCCGGTGGGGCAGCCTCAGCGGGAAGGTGCCGGGGCCGACGTCGCCGAGCGTCGTGGTGTTCGCCGCCAGGTACCGGTCCAGGTACGGCGAGCGATCACCCTGGGTCGGCACGTCGAACCGCGGGTCCTGCACGTCGAGAGCGAGCCGCGCGTCAGAAACCTTGATGGTCTGCCCGGAGGGGACGTCCCGCCAGCCGGATGCGCTCACGGTCCCAATCTGCACGCCCAGCCGGTGCCCCCGCTCGAAGGTCCAGTCCGTCGCCTTCAGCTCGACCGAGGTCGTCCGGCCGCCGCCCAGCAGCGCGGCGTTCTCGTCGAACATCGTCGCCGTGCCGTCCGGGGCGACGTCCCAGAGCCGTACCAGCACGTTGCCCTGACCGGTGGTCCTCAACGTGACCTCCGGCGTGGCCGTGATCCGCACCTGCTGCGTGACGGGCGTGGACCAGCTCCAGTAACTGTTGCCGACCGTGCCGGCGAGGTTCGGCCCCGTCTGGGCCTGCGGTCCCGCCGTCGGCGCGGCCTCGAGGTCCCAGCCCTTGGCCTGCGGCGTCGCCATCAGCCGGCCCGCGCTCTGCGCGGCGCCACCGTCGTCGACGTACTTCCCGGACGACAGCCGCACCTGGTAGGAGCTGCTCGCCTTCGGCCAGGTCGCCTGCGCCCGCCAGTTGGCGAGGCTGTCCTCGACCGCGAACGCCGGGTCGACCACCGAGGGCTTGATGCCGCGCAGGTACTGGTCGTAGAACCTCATCACCTCGTCGAACCAGCCCGCCCGGCCCATCTTGAGCCGACCCTCGGCGTCGGTGTCGTTACCGCGGACGTGCTCCCACTGGCCGAGCCAGCCGCGCTCCGGACCCTTGTGGTTGTCGAGGTACTGCTCCATGTCCTCGGGCTTGGTGTTGTCCTCGATGAAGCCCGACGTGACGAAGAGCGGTGTGTGGGTCCCGACCGCGCGAGCGGCGAAGTCGCGGGCCCGCCAGAACGGCGACGTCGGATCGGGATCCTGCGTGTCGGTCATGTTGTTGCTCAGGCACTCGGGGTGGCTCGCCTCGTACGCGGCGTTCGCCTTGTACCGATCGCTGTCATCGGCCAGCGGCGCCATCGTCGCGATCGAGCCGTACCCGCGCGGGCTGCTGGTCGCGTTAGAACGCGGCACCCCATTGCTGAACAGGTAGTTGTACCTGTTCCACGTCGGCTCCTGGGCGACGATCGCGCGCAGCGGCTTGAGCTTGAGGACATTGGCCGCCAGGCCGGTGTTGGCGTCGTACGACTTGCCGTACATGCCCACCTTGCCGGTCGACCAGGGCCGGCTCGCCGCCCACTCGACGGCCGCCTTGACGTCGGCCTGCTCCCCCGGGCCGAGGAAGTCCAGGCAACCGGTGCTCCCACCGAAGCCACGCAGGTCGACCATGACGAAGGTGTACCCGCGCGCCATCAGGTCGGCGCCGTCGATGAAGTCCTGGAAACGCGCCGACGGCCCAACCCGGTCCCACCCCTCGGGGTCGGTCTGCCCGGCGTGCGCGAAGTACGGGCCCACCGACAGGATCACCGGCGTCTTCGCGTGCGCCGGCAGGTGCGCCGGGCGCAGCACGTCGGCGTGCAACTCGACCCCACTGCCGTCGGAGGACGGGAAGTACGCCTCCGTCCACGCCGCCCCCTCCGGCACCCGCGGATTCTCCTCGTGCGTGATCGGCGCATCAGCTCCGGCGGTGATCGGTGCAGCCTGCGCCGCCGCGGGTGACCCACCCGCACCGACGGTCGTGATGACGGCCAGCGCACCGGCCGCCGAGACGACCGACACCTTCCTGCGAAGGTTCATCTACCCTCCCCGTGCTCAGCTCCAGACGATGATCCGCCCGGCTAGCCATCGAGGCTAACGGATCTCTACGGCTGTGTCTCCCTTCGACCAACGGTCTGCTGTCGTTCGTTGTCAGGCGCACCGTGACAGGGCTGGACCGACCCGGTGGTGGGGCTAACCCCAGGTCAGGCTTCGGGTTCACCGGCTGGTGAGGCCATCGACGCTCTTCGTACGGTCGAAACACAGTCAACCTTCCCGAGAGGAGCTCCAAGTGAGCGCACGTTCCGCAGCCCGGAGGGCAGTCAGGTGGCGGAGGGTCGTCGCCGCGGTGACGGCCGGCGCGGTGCTGGCCGCCGCGGTCGGCGGTGCGGCCGGGGCCGCCGCGCCGCAGGCCCCGGATCAGCGGTCCACGGCCACGGTGCTGCAGCACGGCCTCGACGATCTGCACGACCTCGGCGTATCCGGAACGCAGGGCCTGGTCCGCGACGGGCACCGGGTGACCGTGGCCCGCAGCGGGGTAGCCGACGTGGAGACCGGCGCGCCGATGCCGATCGACGGGTACTTCCGAATCGGCAGCGAGACGAAGACGTTCGTGTCGGTCGTGCTGCTGCAACTCGTCGGTGAGGGCCGGCTCAGGCTGGACGACCCGATCGAACGATGGTTGCCCGGTGTCGTCAACGGCAACGGCAACGACGGCCGGCACGTCACCGTGCGCCAGCTCCTGCAGCACACCAGCGGCCTCTACGACCCCACCGGCGACCTCGACGCGCTGCGGTCGGCCGAGGATTTCCTGGCGCACCGCTTCGACCACTACACCGAGGCGCAGCTGGTGGCGATGGCGATGCAGCACGAGCCGCTCTTCCCCGCCGGCACGCACTGGAGCTACTCGAACACCAACTACCTCGTGGCCGGAATGCTGATCGAGAAAGTCACCGGAGACCGGTGGCACACCGAGGTACGCGCCCGGATCCTGAAGCCGCTGCGCCTGACCGACACGTTCTACCCCGGCGACCGGCCGACCCTGCCCCGGCCGCACGCCGAGGCGTACCAGCAGTTCGCGCCGGGCGAGCCACTGGTCGACACGACCGTCTTCAATCCGACCGTGGCGGCCTCGGCCGGCGGCCTGGTCAGCACCACCACCGACCTGGCCCGCTTCTGGCAGGCGCTGGGGCGCGGCCAGCTGTTGCGACCGAGACAGCTGGCCGAGCTGCACCAGACCGTGCTGGCCGAGACGGTCCAGGGCGTCCGCTCCGGCATCGCCTACGGGCTGGGCATCATGTGGATCCCCAACCGCTGCGGCGGCTACTGGGCCCACTTCGGTGACATGCCCGGGGTCAGCACCCTCAACGCGGTCTCGCCGGACGGGCGCCGCTCGGCGGTCTTCTACCGGGCGACCGTGCTGGCCGACCCGGAGCGGGCCTCGGCGGTGATGCAGCGGGAGATGGAGCTGTTGGACGACCTGATCTGCGACTGACGGCCCTCCGGGGAGAGCGCGACGCACGCCCGTTCGGCGGTGCCGAGGAACCTCGTGGCATCGCCGACCGGGCACCTGCGTCTTCCCCAGAGGACGGCGTCGCCCCGGGCGCAGACTTCCACGGGCTCCCCACGGCATCCGTCCCGGCGCCTGATCCGGTCGACACGAGTTGCGCGCCGGGACTCTCCGCACAGCCGGTCGCTATCGTGCACCTGTGGCCGCCTTGGAGACGCCCGAGCACGTCGCTCGCACCCGCACGGTGACCGCCGAGGCAGTCCTCGCCAACCGCGTCGACCTCCGCGGATACCCCCACCGGCTGCTCTCCGTCGTGTCCCACCGCGGAATCGGCGGCGACCAGGTCACCCAAGCCCTGGCGGCTGCCGAGGTGCCCGAGTCGTTCGGCTGGGAACTCGTGACCGTCTCCGAGTTCGCCAGTAGCAGGCTGGTGCACGCCGTCCTCCGTCGCAGATGACGAAGGCACACCTGGAGCGGGTCCGCGAGGGTTCCTCGTCGGGTTCTCGCCGGTTAGCCCGACGGTCAGGCGGCGCGCACCATCCGGCGGCCGAGCGTCACGATGAGGCCCACCAGCACGCTGGCCAGCACCTCCACTGCGATCTTGACGAGGATTGCGCTCATGTTGATTCACTTTCGGGTGGATTTGTAGCGGTCCACCGAAAGCTAATCGTGGCCGGCCAACAGCAGGTGTACAGCCGACGACCGTTGGCCGCCGCGCCGGTTCACACCGGCTTGCCGTCCCCTGGTCACGACGGGGTCCGGTGTCCGGGCGGGCGGCAGGCGGGTGAGTCGGCACGCCGGTTCAGCTGACTTCCCACCGATCAGAGGGTGCGCTGATACTCCTCCCAGGTGCGCTTGGGGCTGACCACCGGGCCGTCGTCAGCGCCCCGATTCGCCAGTCCGTTGCGGCCGAGGTAGTAGTCGCCGGCCTGGTTGCGCGCACCGGTGGACTGGTCGGTGTCGGCGAGCGCGATCGCGTGGATGTGATAGCCCCAGTCCCCCTGGGCGGGCGTGCGCAGCCACGCGGCGAAGCCCACCGTACGCAGCCGGCGCAGCACCTCCGTGCGGGTGGCCGAGGAGAGCCCGCTGACCGACAGGTCGAGCGCACCACCGCCGTCGTGGGTACCCGCCGAAGCGTCCACACCCGAGTTGTACGAGCCCTGCGTGATGCTGAGCTGCCAGCCGAGCAGACGTTCGGCCTCGAACAGCATCGCTCTGGTGCGGGTGTTGACCTGCACACCACGCAGGCTCACCACACTGCCGGGCGAGAGCACCTTGACCACGCCGTAGCGCTGCTCGCCGAGCAGCCGCAGCGACGTCACCCCGGGCAGCCCGGTCGCGTCGAGCCCGGTGTAGCCGAGCGACCGCTGGTACGCGGCGTACGCGGCGACCGTGCTGGTGCCGAAGTGCCCGTCGACATAGGTCGAGGACAACAGGCCCTTGGCCTGCAGCGCCCGCTCCACCAGCAGCACGCTCTCCTTGGCGCCGTCGGTGAGCGCGGTGTCCGGCCGACGCGGATCGATCTGCGCCGCCTTGATGAGCGCCTCCATGTCGACCTGCGGCAAGGCCGCTGCGGCGGGACGGGCCAATGGTCCGGCAGCGACGACCGCCGCACCGGCACCAACGAGTAGACGCCTTCTGGTGATCACTTGTCCTCCATCCAGAGCTCGCCGCGGGCGGCGTGGCCCCCGGGCCACCACCCTCCACGCACCCCGCACATGTCGACAATCTTCGAACTGCCCGCACATCGTGACATTAAATTTCATCGATGTGAAGCTTCGCGCATTCGTTCGGCGCGGCCCTGCCGCCGCAGCCATCCGGCCCGGCGATGCCGATCAGCCTGCTCGTGCGCGGCGCCTCGAAGCCGACCTAGGCGCGGCGGCGCAGGATGGTCTCGGTCTGCTCGTCGGCGGGGAAGAACAGCTCGACGGAGAGGTCGGAGAGGGTGACGTCGACCGCGGTCCCGAACGTGCTCAGCAGGCTGAACATGGACAGCTCCTCGCCGCCGAGCTCCAGCCGCCAGGACAGCACCGGATCGTCCACCTTCTCTGAGGGGAGGTTGCTCCAGGTGCGCCGCTCCGGGATGGCGGGCCAGGTGGCGATCTCCTCGGCAAGCTCGGTGAGGCTCGGATCCTGGGTCCGCACGGCCGCCCGATCGAGCCGGCGCAGCAGGTACGCGGACCACTGCGGGAAGTTGCGGGTACGGCCGGCCAGCCCGTCCGGGTGCAGGGCCGTACGGAAGATGTTGGTCGGCACCCCGCGCACCTGCTCGGGGATGCCGGCGACGAGCCGGCGCGCGGCGCGGTTGCTGAGCTGCACGTTCCACTGCCGGTCGATGGCGAGGCCGGGGTACGGGTCGTGCGTGTCCAGGAGCGCCTGCACCGAGGCCCGGATGCGGGACAGCTCCGGCCCGCTCAGCGAGGTCTCCGGATAACGGGGGGCGTACCCGGCCGCCAGCAGCCAGTCGTTGCGCTCCCGCAGCGGCAGGTCCAGATGCTGGGCGATCTTCATCAGCAGGCCGGCGCTCGGCTTCGACTTGCCCAGCTCGACGAAGCTCAGGTGGCGGGGTGAGATGCCGATCTCGTACGCCAGGTCCAGCTGGCTGCGCCGGGCCAGTCCCCGTTGCCGGCGGATCAGGTCTCCGACCTTCGCAGCTGTCACGGAACGTCACGATAGCCGGGTGGCGGGCGTCGAAACGAGTACCTGCCAGGTATTCGCGTCCGCTACCTCCAGGCGGGCAGGATGGCGGCACGCCCAAGCCCGAACGCCCCTCCTCGACGGCACCTACGACGGCCCACCAGCGAATCCGGGCCGCACGGTCGTGATCTGCGGCGTCCGGGCGTCCGGGTAGTTATCGGATGAGCCGGCACAGACAGGAAAAGAAGGTGCAACGGTGACCGCCACTGTCCTTCAGCTGCTACGCAACCGCAAGCAAGAGTCGAGCCTTCCCGGTCGGCGCAATGACGGCGCGCGCCTGGTCCTACTGATCGAAGGCGGCAGCTCCCGTGGCGCCTACTCGAGCGGCATGACGATCGCCATCGAACAGCTCGGGCTGCTACCCCTCTTCGACGCCGTCTACGGCAGTTCCATGGGAGCGCTGAACGCCGCGTGGCTGCTCTGCGGCCGCGCGGAGAGCAGCAAGCACGCCTGGTGGGATCCGATCATCATGCGGACGACCATCAACCCCACGCGGGCGCTGCGCCGGCAACCGATCGTCGACACCCAGTTCCTGATCCACACCGTGTACACCGAGATCCTGCCGCTGGGGTTCCAGGAGATCCTCGACAGCCCGGTCGAGTTCCACCCGATCGCCACCGACGCGCTCACCGGCCAACCCGTCGACCTGCACCAGCAGATCCACGACCGGTCCAGCCTGCAGGCGGCGCTGCGCGCGTCGACCGCGATGCCGCTGCTCGCCGGCGAACCGGTCGAGGTCGACGGCCGGCTCTTCGTCGACGCCGGGTTGAGCGAGGCGGTCCCGGTGCGGACGGCCCTCGCGCAGCAGGCCACCCACGTCGTCGCGCTGCGCACCCGCCGTACCGACGAGATCGCATCGGCCCCGTCCCGCGCGGAACGCCTGCTGATGTCCCGGTGGTTCGCCCGACGCGCCCCGGGCGCCACCGAGACGTGGTTGCGCCGCGAACCCATGCGAGCCGAGGAGGAGCAGTTGCTGGCGTCGCACCCGGCGACCTTGCAGATCCGCCCACCGCTGGGCAGCGCGAAGATCGGCCGTACCGAGCGACGCCCGCACCTGCTCCGCGCGGCAGTGGAGACCGGCCGGCAGGCCGCGTTCGACGAGCTGAGCCGCCTCGAAAGCGCCTCGATCGCCTACGCCCCGAGGTGACCCGGCGCGGCGCTGCTCGCCTCGGCGGTCCACCGCCGGTCCTGGCCAGCAGGGGCAGGTTTGTCGGCGAACCTGACCGAACGGGACCCGGTTGCGGACATGATGAAGGAGGTTTCGGCGACACGGAAAGCGGGGCGGTCGTGAACGACGGATTGGTGACCAAGCGCAGCCCACACGACGTCGGCGAGACGATCTCCGCGCTGCGGACGGCGGCGGAGCGGATGGGCGCCGTGGTGGCGACGGTGGTCGATCACGCGGCAGCCGCCCGCAAAGCCGGGCTGGACATGCCCGAGACACAGGTGATCATCTTCGGGAACCCGCAGGTGGGCACGCCGCTCATGCAGGTCAACCCCGAGCTCGCCATCGACCTGCCGATCCGAGTCATGGTGCGCGACGACGGACAGCCCGGCTCGCTGGTCACCTGGCAGGACTCCGCCTACCTGGCCCAGCGGTACGGACTCGGTGAGGACCAGACCAAGCCCCTGAACGCCCAGCGCCTCGTCCAGTCCGTCACGGAAGCCGGCTCATGACGGCGACGAGGAGACGACCGGCTCGGTAGCGGGCGACGTGACGTGCGCCCGGCACCGCTCCGGCCGGAGCCGCTCGAAGCAGGGGTTCCCCTTCTGACGCGGACGTGCGACGACCGCCTTCACCCGGTCAGCGCGACGGCCGGAGCGCTGCGTACCGCACTCCCGTGGCCTGTTCGGACAGTTCCCAGAGGCGGCGGCCATTCTCGGGGTCGGTCGCAGCCGGCGACAGTTCGCCGGTCACCGGGTGTCCGCGTAACTCGCCCGGCCCGTCGGGAACGATGAGTTGGCCTGAGCGGGCGTCGGGGTCGGTTGCGGCGAACAGTTGAGGCAGGGCGCCACGGTCGGCGGGTTGCGCCAGCAGCGGGTTGCCGAGCCTGCCCAGCAGGAGGCGCCACCCCGCGGTGGTGGCACTGAACTGTAGGTTCGTGGCGGTGTAGCCGGGGTGGGCGAGGATGCTGCGAAGGGGGCTGCCCACATCGCGGAGACGACGATGCAGCTCCGAGCCGAAGATGGCGTTGGCCAGTTTGGACGAGTTGTAGACACCCATCGGCGAGTACCGCCGGGCGGTGTTCGAGGGCGGCTGGGCCCGACGGTGGTTGACCGAGGTCACGGTGACCACACGCGGGTCCCGGCCGGCCAGCAACAGGTCGAGCAGGAGACCGGTGAGGGCGAAGTGCCCGAGGTGGTTGGTGGCGAATTGCAGCTCATGGCCTTGAGGAGTGCGGACGTACGGGGTGGCCATCGTCCCGGCGTTGTTGACCAACACGTCCACCCGGTCGTGTGACGCGTGCATCCGATCGGCGAAGTCCCGGACCGAGTCGAGGTCGGCCAGGTCGAGCCGGCGCACCTCCCAGCCCGCACCGTGGGCGCCGGCGAGGGAGGTGGCTGCCGCACGGCCCTTCTCCTCGTCGCGTACGGCCAGCACCACGTGAGCGCCACGCGTGACGAGGGCCCGGGTGGTGACCAGGCCGAGCCCGCTACTCGCGCCGGTGACGACGAAGGTGCGTCCACTCAGGTCCGGAATGCGGTCCGCGGTCCAGCAATCAGCAGCCATACGCTCCACGGTGCCGTTGGTGGCACTGAGTGTCAAGGCATGCGCAGAATGCCAGAATAGGCATGACGTAGCATCGGCGCATGGCACCGAGGTCGGACACCACGCTGGCCGAACGCAAACGGCAGCTCGTCGCCGAGGAACTGCGCAACGCCGCCCTGATGCTGCTGGCCACCCGCGGCTTCGACGCGGTCACCGTCGACGACATCGTCGCGGCCGCCGGCATGTCTCGGCGCACCTTCTTCCGCTACTTCGCCTCCAAGGAAGACGTCGTCGTCCGCTTCATCGCCGACATGGGGACGGACGTCGTCGCCGAGCTCGCCGCCCGACCGAAAGACGAACCACCATCGGTCGCGCTGCGTCATGCCATCTGGCGACCACTCGCCGGCTGCGCCGACCAACCCGACCACGCCGAACGATCGCGAATCGTCGTCCGACTCATCCTGGACACGCCAGCCCTGCACGCCCGCTGGCTCGAACGCCAGATCCACTGGCGCGCCGGGCTGACCGCCGAACTCGCCGCCCGCAACGGCCTCGACCCCGACACCGACCCCTACCCGCACCTGGCCGCGGGCATGGCCATGCTGGCCCTGGACGCCGTGCTCCAGCAATGGCAGCCCGGCGACGACGAACAACGCCTGGCCGAGTTGACCGACCACGCGTTCGCCGTCGTAGCGCCGGCGCTCGACCGTCCCTCCGTCGGAGCGCCCGGGCGGGTCATCGATTGACCTGGCCGACGCCAGGTGCGATGAATCGCCGCAACGGCAAGGCGACAAGCAGCGCAACGGCAATCAGAAAGGCGCTGGCCCACACCGGACCGAGGTCACCAGCACCGGTCCCGAGGGTCGCCGCCGCAACGACGGGGCCGCCGGCAGCACCGACGTTGAGCGCCGCGGTCGCATACGAACCTCCCATGGTCGGAGCGTCCGCTGCCTCGTAGAGCACCCTGGCGATCAGGGCGCTGCCCAACGCGAACGAGAGCGTGCCCTGCACGAACGCGAGGAGCAGAAGCGCCACTGGCTGAACAGCAAGGCCCGCCAACGCCACCCAGCCGAGCAACAGCAACGGGCCACCCACCGCGATCACGACGCCGGGATGCTGATCGGCGAGCCGCCCCCCGAGATTGACGCCCGCGAAGGACCCGATACCGAAGAGCACCAGCACTACCGGTACCCACAGCTCACCCAGACCGGCGGTGCCGGTGACGATCGGAGCGAGGAAGGTGAACGTGGCGAAGGTGGCGGCGTTCACGAGAGCACCGAGCAACATGACCAGGACCAGCCTGGGCATCGCGAGCTGGGCGAGTTCAGCACGAAGAGACAGCCGAGCCGAAATACCCCGAGGGGCCGTCCCGGCACGCGAAGGTATGCCTCTCACCACACCGTAGGCGGCGGGAAGGGACAGCAGCGCGATCGCCCAGAAGGTTGCGCGCCAGCCGAGCACCGCGCCCAACACCGCACCGCCAGGAACGCCGGCGACAACGGCCACCGTCGTACCCGAGAGCAGCACGGCCAGTGCGCGCCCCTTCTGATCAGAGGCCACGAGCGTGGCCGCCGTGCTCAGCGCCACCGCCAGGAAGCCCGAGTTGGCCAGGGCGGCGACCAGCCGGGTGATCAGCAGAACCGCGAAGCTCGTCGTGAGAGCGCCCGCGACATGGGCCACGGTGAAGACCAGCAGAAAGCCCAGCAGGCTGATCCGGGCGGACCACCGGCGGGCAAACGCGGCCATCAGCGGCGCGCCGACGATCATCCCGGCGGCGAACGCCGAGGTCAGAAGGCCGGCGCTGCCGACCGACACATCGAGACTTCGGGCGATGTCCGGCACCAGCCCGGCGAGCATGAATTCCGAGGTGCCCATGGCGAAGACGGCCACGGCGAGCAGATAGAGCGGCAGAGGCATCAGAAACTCCGAGGTGAGAGAGAACGAGGAGACGTCTCGTCACCGCGGCCAGCGCCCACGGGTGCACGCGGGATCCCGCCAGCAACAACTGGCAGGGAGCGGGCTAAGAACTCAGTGGTTCAGGGAGCTGACGGCGTGACCGAAAGCCCCCACCCTGGATGCCTCAGGGCTCGACATGCCGCCGACATTACTCGGAACCGCCGGTCATCGCGCAACCCCACCCGGCCTGAGCAACGCCACCCGGCCTGAGCAACGCCACCCGGCCTGAGCAACGCCGCGTGCGGCGCCGGCCTCGGGAGGCCGACGCCGCACGGACGTCAGAACGGCCACTGATCGCGGGACCCCGCCTCGATGAGCGGAATCATCGCGAACGCCGCGTCGGAGAGACCACCGAACGTGTGCCGGTTCCCCACCGTCGGCGTGTGACCGATCCGGTAGCCGGCCAGGTTCCAGGTGTAGACCGGAACCTGCGCGGGCACCGCAGCCGTCACGTCCGCCGAGCCGTGCCAGTGCGCCTGCTCGTCGGTGAGGATGACCACCCGATCGTGCCGGTCGTAGTGCGCCCGAACCGCCTTCTCGGTCTCCGTCCCACCGCCGTAGAAGAAGCCGCCCTCCTTGAACCGGCGCACCGCCGCCAGCACCGACTCCCCCGCCACCGTGGGGAAGACCCTGCTGGCGTTGGAGAACGACACCACCGTCGCGTCGTGCGCACGGGCGGCCAGCGCAAGGCCGAACACCGTGGCCGCGTCCCAGCAACGCAGTGTCCCGTCCTTACTGAACGCACTGTGCATCGACCCCGACGTGTCGATCAGGATCAGGGTCCGCGCGTCCAGGGCCGGCACGTTCACCAGCGCCTGCTGCAACGCCTTCTCCAGCGGGTACGCCCACCGCAGGCTCGGCGCCGCGTTGTACGCCGACAGGAAACGCATCGGCAGCACCCGCGACCTCGCGACCTCACCCGGGTCGGAGAGCCTCGCCCCGATCGTCTCGGCGACGGCGTCGTCGACCCCGGCCTGGTCGAAGTTGCGCAGGTTGCGCAGCAGCGCCAGGTAGCCCATGGTCGGGATGATCGCCTCCCACGCCGGCGCGTCCATCGCGGCCTGCCGCCAGCCGGCGAGGGCCTCCCAGGTCATCCCGGCCGCGCCGAGCACCGCCGGGTCGACGGGCTCGCGGCGCTGCTCGACCGGCAGCGCCATCAGCTCGGCCCGGGCCGCCAGCATCCGCAGCGACACCGGCAGCGGGTTGTCGCGCTTGTGACGCCGGTCCAGCGCGTGCCGGAACAGGTCGCCCTGCCGCTCGTCCCTCGCCGTCGGGTGGGTCAGGTCGATGACGTCACCGAACCGCACCGCGCTGCCCTCGGAGTCGTACTTGAGCAGGTTGCGCTCGGAATACAGCCGCACGACGGCGTCGGCGATGCCCCGCTTGACCGGCTTCGGCAGCGCTCGCCCATGACGCCCCAGCCAGTAGGCCAGCGCCTCCCCCGGCTCGTCGGCACGCTGCAACGCCGCGTCCACGATCGCCCGGGAACCCGGCACACCCGCCGCGACCTGCGCACGAGCGCCCTCCAGGGCCGCCACCACCGCCGCCGACCGCAGCATCGCACCGATACGCAGCCACGGCACGAACCGTGCGAACCACTCGGGGTCGGCGACCGCCACGGCCGCGACCAACTCACGGAACCGCGCATCCCGACCGGCGGCGCCCTCGTAGAAGGCGTCCTCACCGACCATGTTCGACACACCCAGCAGGAAGAGCTCGGTGCGCGGCTCGCGGGTGAACCCCGGTGCGCCCTCGGCGGTCACGATCCCGTCGGTCTCGTGCCGATCCTGGCGCAGCTTGACGTTGAACTTGGCCATCATTTCCCCCCATGCCCGTCGAAGACGGGAAGACGCCACCACAGCGCACACCCGAGACCAGAGGTCGGCGACGGACTAGCCCGCTGCTCTGTCCGATTGAGCTATCAGCGCGAAGGCCTCGGGGGACTCGAACCCCCAACCCGCGGATCCCTGAAGTAACCGTTGCCTGCGCACCGGGTTTGCGGTGTGGTGGCGCCTCCCGAGACCGGAATCCGGTGACGGACGGACTCTTCACCGAGGCCTGGTGGCCTCTCCAAGATGTAACCGTCACCTTCGCACCGGGAAGTGCGTGGATGACGCTAGCCGCGGCAATTGGGGGCGGGCAACAGAATTTGCGGTCCTGTCACAGGCAGAGATCACGCCGCATACCCGAGATCGAGAGTCGACGACGGAAGAGTGCCTATTGCTCTGCCATCTGAGCTACCAGCCCGCAGGCTGGAGGGGACTCGAACCCCCGACCCATAGATTAGAAGTATCCGTCTTCTGCGCACCGGATATGCGGCGTGAACGCTCCCCGAGATCGACGGCAGCGACGGTTTTCGGAAGAGGAAGGATCCGTCACCCTCGCACCGGGAGGCGCGGCAACAACCTACGCGCGACGACACCCGATCGCCAAGAGGATTTCGGACCTCCGAAGCCGGTCACGCCGCATACCCGAGATCAAGGTTGGACACGGAGTTAGCGGATTCGAACCGCGGGGGCTTTACAGGCCCTTTGCCAGAAGTAGCCGTGTCCGTCGCACCGGGTATGCGGCGTGAGCGCGCCTCCCGAGACCAAGGCGGCGACGGCGACTGGCCCTTACGGGCCAAGGTGACCTGGGCCGCTGGTCGACACCGCCGAAAGGCGGCGGCGGGATTCGAACCCGCGTCTCCCCGTTATGAGCGGAAGTAGCCGTTGCCTGCGCACCGGGAGGTGCGAACGAACGATAAAGGCCTACCGCGCGCCTCAGCAACCCCGTTTGCGGGCAGTTCGTTCGGCCGACCTGGCAGCAACCCGCCCGACGCGATCAATGTTGGCGACCCTCTTGGCCGCAACCCAGCTCGACGTGCAGCTCCGTCCACAAGGGTTGAGCCTGCCCTGGTTTGCCTGTAAGGATGTGCTCGTGTCGCTTGCAGAGGCGGAGTATGTGGCCATCGCCGTCGAGGCTATTCGCCGCTCGGTCGGTTTCCGGATGGGAGAGGCCCACCTGGCCACCGCACTCGCCATGGTTGATGAGGCGGAAGGAAGACGGGCTCGACGTGCACGCAAGTCGATCGCGACACTTCGGCCCCTCGTCGGCAACGCCGATCCCATTACGTACTACCACAACGAGGAGCTGTCCTTGACCGCGGCGATCCCGGCCTTCCGGTTCGCCCTGGCCGGTCGCCCCGTTCACGTGGTGTTCCACGCCGACGATGACAGCAGGAGAATGCACGGTGTCTACGAAAAGATCGCCGAGGAGCTCCACCTCGTGGACGGGATCGGTCTGCTCACAGATCCCGCACCCCGGGATCGGACGGTAGACACCGTCGCCCAGCGGGAGGAGCTGGACCGCCGGGTTAGTGATCTTCTTGGCAACTACGACCGTCCATTCACTGTCGGCGGTTTCACGCGGTTCCGGTATGCCTTGAGCCTGGGCCTCCGCCGGCCACCGAAGGATTGCGTCGCGATCCTCCGTGTGCCGGACGCACGTAAGTCGTTCGCGCACTGGGGATACAAGCGGCTGACCGCGCTCTAGTCAGGCTTGGTGACCACCGCGTCGGGTCCGCCGATCACGCCGACGTTTCCCGCTCGCATGTCGTTGATCTGTCGTTGGGTGGTGATCGCCGCGTGGAGCACACTGACCGCTATGAGCGGTCCTTCCTTCGTCGCCGATCCGCCGCAGAGCCCGGCGGTGAATGCCGCCTTCGAGGCCGACGTCGCCTCCGACGGCTACGTCAACAACCTCACTCGCGTCTGGGGCTGGCGTCCCGACGTGCTGAATTCCTTCCAGGCCGTGCGCGCCGATCTCCTGGCTGAGTCCGGCCTGTCGGCTCGGGAAGTGGCCGTCATGGTCGCCGCCACCGCCGCTGCCCGCGGCGACGCATACTGTGCGCTCGCCTGGGGATCCAGGCTGGCCGAGCTCAGCGACGAGGCGACCGCCGCGGGGGTGCTACGAGGCGTCGACAGCGGCCTGTCCGAGCGGGAGGCCGTGCTGGCCGGCTGGTCTCGTCAGGTCGTCCACGATCCGAATGCTACGACTCGGGCCGACGTCGACCGCCTGCGCGCCGCGGGCCTCACCGACCGAGAGATCTTCGAGGCGACGACGTGGATTGCGTTCCGGCTGGCGTTCTCCACCATCAACGATGCGCTGGGAGCCCGCCCCGACACGCAGCTCGCGGAGAAGGCACCGCGGTCTGTCCGCGAGGCCGTCACGGCCGGCCGGCCGGCCTGACCGTCGGCACACCCAGCGCCATCAACCGGCAGGGAGCCGCTGCCCCGAGGTGGGGCTTGGCGACCGCTCCGTCGCCACCACCGTCTCTTCTGACCGGTGGTCGTGCGAGGCCGGCCACGGTGGCGGTGCGCTTCAGGAGTTCGTCGCGGCTCGTTCCGACGCGCTGCGAAGAACACAGAATTCGTTGCCCTCGGGGTCGGCGAGGACCGCCCAGCCCGAACCGTCAGGGTTCCGGTGATCGGCGACGAAGGTGGCCCCGAGGCCCAGCAGCCGTTCCACCTCCTGGTCACGGGAGGTCTCCGGGCGCAGACACAGGTGGATCCGGTTCTTGATCTGCTTGGGTTCGGGCACCTGGTTGAAGTACAGCACCGGGCCCTCCGCCAGCTGCACCTGAGTCTCCCGGTCGCCCGGTCTGTCCTCCGGGTGCAGCGGACGGCCGGTCACACTGCTCCAGAACCGAGCCAGCTTGTAGGCATCCGCACAGTCGATCGCCACGTTCTGCAACACCGAAACCATAGGCGCCAGCCTTCCCGACTTTCGCTTCGGACGCCACCGCGCTCGGCTTCGCGCCCGCAACTCAGGCGGGTGGCAGTGCCGGCGAACCGTCCCGGACCGCGGCGAGCCCCGGCGGATCGAGGATCACCACCGCGGCCGGCTCCACCCGCAGCAGGCCGGAGGAGGCGAGGCCCCGGAGCGCCCGGTTGACGCTCACCCGGGACAACCCGATCTCCTCGCCGAGCCCCTCCTGGGAGCCCGGCAGCGGAACCCGACCGACCCGCTCCTGGCCGGCTTCGAGGAGCCAGGATGCGACCCGGAACTCCGGGCGCCCCGTCCGCCGGAGCATGGCCCGCCGGTCCCGGTTCACCTGCTCGGAGAGGTGTCGCAGCACGTGATCGCGCAGCGCCGGCACGGTGTCGATGAGCTGGCGCAGCAGGCTCGCCGGGAGCCGACGGACGCGGCACGGGGTGGTGGCGGTCCAGGTCGCCGTGTGCCGGCCGCCCGCGAGCACCGCTGCCTTGTCGACTACGGCGGGCCCGGTGATCGCCGCGTACCGGACCCGGGACCCGTTCCAGGTGTCGTGGGTGGCGGAGACGGTACCGCTCTCGACGATCACGAAGTCGTCGGCCCGGTCGCCGTCACGGGCCAGCACGACGCCGGCGGGAACCGACCGGGCCGGGTGCCGCCGCGCGATCTCGTCGAGCCGGGCGCCGTTGAGGGTACGGAAGATCGGCACCCGGGCCAGGCCGTGATCCGTCATTCCGGGGACTGTATCCGGCGATACAGCGGCGCGGCCGTCGGCTGCATACCGTACTGGTCATGATCTGTGTCGAGCTCACCTTCACCGACGATCCGCGGCGCCTCGAAGCCCGCCCCGCCCACCGGGAGCGGCTGCACGCCCTCTACGAGGCAGGCGAGGTGCTGGCCTCGGGCCCCTGGGCGGACGACTCGGGCGCGCTGCTCGTCTTCACCGTGGACCGGGCGCGGGCGGAACAGATCCTCGCCGAGGACCCGTACTACACGACGCCCGGCGTCGAGGTGACCTCGGTGCGCGAATGGTCGCCGGTGGTGGGGCCGGCGCGGTCCTGAGCGGCCAGCACCCGCCTCACCTGGGTCTTGCGGCCAGGACCGGCAGCGCGCCGATCGCCACGTCAGAAACGCGCCCATTTCTCCTGGTCAGCGGGGGTGTCAGGCGTACGACGGCCGGTCCGGGTCGAGCAGTTCGGTGACGCGACCTCGGTCCAGAATCTCGATGAGGGCGTTGGTTCCGCGTTCGATCTTGACTGCCACCTCGTCGGGGTGCAGCGGGATCAGCGCGAGCAACTCGATCCGGCTGCCGTCGGGCACCTCGATCGCTCGCGCCTCGGCCGGCACACGCAGCATCGGCGTGACGACGACCCCGGCGAACGGGGTGCCGGTCGCGTAGGGCTGCGCGGGGTCGCCGTTCGGCACCGAGTGCCATTCGCCGATCCAGCTGCCGTACTCGTGCGGCAGTCGAGCGATCTCCTTGATCAGGCGCACCGGCCAGCCGGTCGGCTCCTCGTTCAACCCGGTCACCTCGGTCAGCGGCCAGTCGGCCGGCAGGCTGAGCATCAGTTCGGCGTACCGACTGATGTCGTGGCCGTCCGGGACGGTCATCGGCAGGTCACTCATCCCAGAGGTGATCAGCGTCCGGTACGGGCGTTCCTCGGTCGGCCCCACCACGTAGACGTGCACTCCGACCAGGTGGGAGGCGATCTCGTGGTAGACGAACTCAACCGGCCCGAAGTGCTCCTCGATGTGCCGATCGATCGCCTCGGCGAAGCCCTGCCGGGGCCCCTGCGCCGCCACGAACCCGTCGTGCAGAGACTGATGACGAAGGACCCCTGACCCGCGCGGCTCATCCACGACGAGAAAGCCTAGGCCACGGCCCAGCGGTGACCGGAACTGGCTCGCGCCGGTCGCTCAGGGCCTTGACGTTCGCGAAATCAGTGCCTGACCGCTGGGCTAATAGCGCTCGACCTGGTCCGATACCCGGAAGGTGCTACCGCACTGGGTGCAGGTGGCGCGGCCGAAGATGTGGGCGACCGCTTCGGCAACGGCCTGCTGTCCCACTTCGGTGCTCATGCGATGCAGCCGCAGGCCGACCCCCTCGAGATCAGCGGATCCAGCCGGAAGCAACGGCGTCTGCACCACATCCGACTTCGTCGCGTAGTCCTCGTGCGTGGCGAAGTGACCCCGTTCGCCGAACGCTATGAACAGCGAAGTCTCGCACTGCGGGCACTCGATTTCGACCTCGTCGTGGATGAGCCGTTCGAGTTCTTGGCCCCAGAGCATGTCGCCCTCCAGCGCCATGACTGCGCGGAGGCGGTAGATGAACGACTGCGCGTCGGTCGGGGTCGGGAGCCAGTCGGTGGCCAGGTGACGCAACTGTGCCAGGGTTTCAGCGTTTCGGCGGTGGGACTCCTCGTCCATGTCGGCCGCCAGCTGACCGGCCAGGATCAGCGGCTCGTCGCGATCAGCGGGCGCGAACTCAGCAGCGATGTTCGCCAGCCGCGTGATGAGCATCGTCTCTTCTGCTTCGTAGAACCCCTCGTGGCACGCCCGCTCGTACAACACGCCCCACGCCGCCGCACGCGGGTCAGCCGCCGCCTGCGCCAACAACTCCTCCACCGTCGTCACGGCGTCATCTAACCAGCGGGGCCCGACACGGGCGGGGTCAGGGCGTGGGACGGGTGAGGCGCTCGACCGCGGTGATCAGGGCGCGGCGGTGGGTGGCGATCCGATCTGGTGAGTCGGGGTCGGAGCCGTCGGCGGTGAGGAGATCACGTGGCGTCTGCATCCAGGCGGCGCACCTGAGCATGGACAATTCGCTGACGACCGCGCACGATGGGCCCCGTGCCGCTCCAGGAGGGATTTCGGGGGCAGCGGTTGACCTCGGTGCCCCGCCCGCTCGTCGCCGAGGCGCTACGGCGCCCGATCACGGGACGGCTCGTCGTCACCGACGCCGGGTACTACCCGGACGCCGCCGACCACCGGATGCATCGTCCCCGAGGCACCCCCGAGGTGCTCCTGATCATCTGCGCCTCGGGCTCGGGCTGGGCGCGCGTCGGCTCGGGAATGCATCGGGTCGGGGCCTGGCAGGCGCTCGTCATTCCCCGTGGCGTCGCGCACGAATACGGTGCCGACGAGCGCAGCCCCTGGACGATCTGGTGGGCGCACCTGATGGGGTCCGACGTCTCCAAGCTCGCTGACTGTCTGGAGGCCACGACCGCGCGGCCGGTGGTGCCGGTGCGCTCCATCGGTCGGGCGGTGGCGCTCATGGACGAGATCGTCACCTACCTCGAGCGCGACCAGTCGCCCGTTCGCCTGCTGGGCGCGGCGGGGACCGCGTGGAAACTGCTGACGCAACTCAGCGTCGACCGGCTGCTCCCCGAACCGGGGGACCCGTTGCAGCGCGCCATGAGTTACCTGGCCGAACGGCTCGACGGGAAGGTGAAGGTGCCCGAGCTGGCGCGACTGGTGGGGGTGTCGCCGTCGCATCTGAGCACCCTGTTCCGCAGGGCGACCGGAGGCGGGGTGTTGGCTCACCACACCGCCCTGCGGATGGCGAGGGCGCGGCAGTTGCTCGACACGACGGACGCGACGGTCACCGAGATCGCATCCGAGCTCGGCTTCGACGACGCGTTCTACTTCTCGCGGGTCTTCCGGAAGCACCACGGGTTGAGTCCGAGCGGGTTCCGCCGCCGCCATGAGGGCTACGAGGTCGCTGATGCTGCCTTCGAGGTGTGACCCGGCGGAACGTTGACTTGTTCTGCGCGGTCACTACGGTGCGGCGCCGGCCACGAGCGCCCGGGCCGCATCCGTCCACCAGTAGAGGACCTCCCGGCCTGACCGGCGTTTCCGGAGCAGACCGGCCTCGGTGAGGACGCCCAGGTGACCACCGACCGTGCCGAGCGGCAGTCCGGTCGCGGCGACCACCGCGGTCGTGCTGATCGGCTCGGACGCCTGGACCAGAATTCTGCTCCGCGCGGTTCCCAGTAGGCGACGCAGCGGATCCGGCGTGTTTAGAGCCGCCTCGGTGAAGATCCCCGTCACCGGATAGACGATCCCGAAGCGGTCGGGCAACCTCCAGGAGATCCAGCCTCCCCGGCAGTGCGCCGCGAAGAAGGTGAGTCTCCTGCCCCGCACGTCGCATGGTGGGTATGGCCGCTCCTCGATCTGCAGCCGACCGTCGCCGAGCCAACGGGTGCCCGGCCGTATGTCGTTGATGACCCCGGACCAGCCGTCTCGGCCCAGGCGGGCGATCCGGGACACCACATCGGCGCGCAGCACCGATTGACGGCGCGGCCAGTCCGGCTCGATCGTGTGGTGCCAGACCCAGCGCAACAGAGCGCCCGTCCGGCGCGCCAACCCGGGGCCACGTAATTCCGGGGCGAGCGGGGAACGTACGTGGGCCAGGTCGGCGCGGATCTGCTCGTCCGGCAGTGACTCCAGCGCCACGAGTTCGTCGTCCAGCGTCATGTCGGGACGCGCGGGCGGCACCGTCAGGAAGTCGGCCATCCAGGAGGACGAGATGGCGTGGGCCACGATGGCCGCGCTCACCGGGTCGTCGTCGAGATAGTCGTGAAAGGCGCCGACGTGCCGGTCGCGCCAGGCCCGGTGCCAGGGAAGTGGTTGACCTCGGCGCAGGATGTTGAGCGCCGCCAACGTCTCGGTGAGCGGTGACGTGCCGAAACGCGCCTCCGCCATCGTTTCGGCGTCGACCAGGAACACCGCCACGTTTCGCCTCCGGTCGAAACTCTAGGGTGACGCCGCGGGGTGCGGCAACCTCCCTGGCCATGCCGACCAACATCCAGCCGGGCGACCCGACGACCGTGGGCGCGCGGAACTTCAGGGCCCTCTGGGCCGGTGCCGCGGTCACCAACCTGGCCGACGGCGTCGTCAAGCTGGCCCTGCCCCTGGTGGCCGTCTCGATGACGGACTCCCCTGCGCTGGTCGCCGGCGTCACCCTGGCCAACACCCTGCCCTGGCTGTTGTTCTCGCTGCCCGCGGGCGTGCTCGCCGACCGGGTGGACCGCCGGCACCTGATCATGACGATGGCCGCCGTACGCGCCCTGGCCCTCGCCGTGCTCGTGGGAGGGGTCCTCGCGGAGCTGCTGCCGCTGGCCGGGCTGTATGCGGGGGCGCTGCTCCTCGGCACCGCCGAGGTGTTCGCCGACACGACCCGGATGTCGGTCGTGCCGATGGTGGTGCCCCGCAACCGCATGGAATCCGCGTTCGCGAAGTTGACGGCGACCGAGACCGCGGCGAACGAGTTCATCGGGCCGCCACTGGGTGGCCTGCTGGCCGCCGCCGGACTGGCCGTCGCGCTCGGCGCCGGCGCGGTGGGCTACGCAGGCGCGCTGCTCGCCTTGACGATCATGACCGGTCACTACCGCAGCGGCCGCCACTCCAGCTCGACGGCGGGCGCGCCGAGCCTCCGCGCGGAGATCCGGGAGGGCGTGCAGTACGTGTGGCGGGAGAGGGCTCTACGGACCTTGCTGCTGGTGGCGGGCGCGGCGAGCGGATGCTGGGCGGCCTGGACGGCGGTCATCGTCGTGTACGCGGTCGCACCCGGGCCGTTGGACCTGAGCCACTCGGAGTACGGGCTGCTGATCGGCGGGCTGGGAGTGGGTGGCGTCGTGGGCGCCTCCGTCGCGCCCGCCCTCATTCGTCGGCTGGGACGGCAGGTCGTCCTCGTCACGTCGATGGCTTGTCTCGCCGTGCTGCTGGCAGCGCCGGCGGTCTCCTCGTCCGCATGGCTGATCGCCGTGACGACCGTGCTGGGCGGTGCCGGCTCCGGTGCCTGGAACGTCACCTACAGCTCGTTGCGTGCGCTCGTCGTGCCCGAGGAGATGATGGGGCGTTACAGCGGGGTCAGCCGGCTGACCAGTTGGGGATCGATGCCGCTGGGGGCCCTGGTCGCCGGGTTGACCGCGGAACTGATCGGCGTACGGGCGGTCTTCTGGGGCGGGGCAGGAGTTTGCGTCCTCGTGCTTGCCGCGACGTTGCGGACGGTCACGTCGCCGGAGTTCCGGCGGGTGGAGGCCCGCGCGACTGCGTTTGACGAACCTGTGCCGGCCCACCCGCACCGATCCTGAACTGTCCGGGTCACGTTCCGGGTCGCGACAGCGCTGCGGTCGCCGGTCGGCGCCTGTCCAGCGCCGACCGACGACCGGTCAGCCTTTCAGACCGCTGCTGGCGATGCCGGAGAAGAACTGCCGCTGCAGCACCAGGAAGATGATGATGAGCGGCAGCGACGCGACGAGCGCGCCGGCCATGAGGGTCGGGTAGTCGGTTCCGAACTGCCCCTGGAGGCCGGCCAGGCCGACGGTGATCGGGCGTTTGTCGCCGCGCGGGGTCACGATGAGCGGCCAGAGCAGGTCGTTCCAGGAGTAGAGCGAGGTGAGGACGGCCAGCGCCGCCATGGTGGGGCGGGCCATCGGGAGCATGACGTACCAGAAGGTGCGCAGGGGTCCGGCGCCGTCGAGTCGGGCCGCCTCTTCGAATCCGGCGGGGATCGACATGAACGCCTGCCGCATCAGGAAGATCCCGAACGCCGAGAACATGCCCGGGATCGCCAGCGCGGGGATGGTGTCGAGCAGCTCGAAGTCTCTGATGATCTCGAATTGTCCGATGAGGAAGAGTTGACTCGGCACCATGAGCATGGCGATGAAGAGCCCGAACAGGAGCCGGCGTCCCGGGAACCGGAGCCGGGCGAACGCGTAGCCGGCGAGGGCGGAGACGGTGAGCTGCCCGATCACGCGGAGCACGAGCGCGGAGACTGAGACGGTGAGCTGCGCCCAGAACGGCACCGAGCCGAAGAACGTGGCGAAGGCGCCGGTCGTCGGGTCGTCCGGCAGGAGCGTCGGCGGCATCTGGGACGCTTCACGGTTGGATTTGAAGATGGTGAGCAGTTGCCAGACGAAGGGCGCCACCATGACGAGCGCTGCGGCGGCGAGGACGAGGTGGATGACCCATTCGCCGTGGCGGGACGCCTTCGATCCGGTCGCCGCCCGGTCCGTGCGCCTGCTTCGCAGGATCTGATCAGTCATAGAACACCCACCGGCGTTGCAGGCGGAACTGGAGGAGGGTGGCAGCCATGATCACCATGAGGAGCACGATGGCGATCGCCGCGCCGTACCCCTGGTCGAACTCCACGAAGGCCTTCTCGTAGAAGAGGTAGACGATGGTCTTCGAGTCGGCGAGCGCGGTGTTGTTGACGCTGCGCAGCATCACGAAGATCAGGTCGAACATCTGCAGCGCCGAGATCACGGTCAGCACGGTCACCAGGAACACGCTCGGCGACAGCAGCGGCAGGGTGATCCGGAAGAACTGGCGTACCCGCCCCGCCCCGTCGAGCGCGGAGGCCTCGTAGAGGTCCTGCGGGATCCCCTGGAGCCCGGCGCCGAGGATGATCAGGTTGATGCCGAGGCTCATCCAGATGCCGACGACACCGACCGCGTAGATGGTGAAGGTGGCGTCGGCGACCCAGTACTGCCCGGGCACACCGACCAGGGAGAGGACGTAGTTCAGCAGGCCGAAGTCGCCGTTGTAGATGAAGCGCCAGACCATGCTGATCGCCACCGGCAGGGTCACCACCGGCAGGAAGAAGAGCACCCGGTAGAGGGCGCGGCCGCGGCCGACCTGCTCGATGAGCGCGGCGAGCACGATAGCGACGGGTACGCCGAGCAGCAGGATCGCCGTGTAGAGCGCGGAGTTGCGCAGCGCCTGCCAGAAGCGCGCGTCGCCCAGCAGCTCGGTGTAGTTGTCGACGCCGGTGAACGTGCCGGGCCCGAAGGCCGGAACGTCCATGAAGCTCTTACCGAACGTGGTGAGGAACGGCCAGACGTAGAAGGCGACGAGGCCGACGAACGCCGGAGCGATCATCAGATAGCCCCAGCCGGGTGCGGGCAGGAGCCCTCCCGCGCGGCGGCGGGTCCGCTGCCGCGCGGGAGGGCTGACGACGTCGGTGGTCACTTCGCGAGGACCTCGTTGATCGCTGTGTTGTACGCCCGGGCGGCTTCGGCAGCGTTCTGCTTGCCCTCCCACGCCGGACCGAGGTACTGGGTCTCCAGGCCGGTCCACTTGGCGGCGTCACCGGCGATCGGCAGCGGCACCGAGTAGTCGACGGCGTCGACGAAGACCTTCAGGTTGAACTCGGGCATCGCGTCGAGCCAGCCCTGCTGCGTGTCCTGGTACGCGGGCAGCACCGCACCGCTCTTGGCCTGGATGACGGCCGCGTCCTTGCCGCTGGCGAAGATGAGGAACTCGGCGAGCTCCTTGGGGTGCTTGGTGCCGGCGTACCCGGCGTTGAGGATGCCGCTGATCATCGTGGCCCGCTGCTTCGCCTTCGGCAGCGGCGCGACGCCGACGTTGGGCCGCAGCGCCTGGTCGCCGTAGAGGCGCTGGGCCCAGAAGGAGCCGGAGAAGTACATGGCGACCTTCTGGTCCATGAACATCTGCACCGCTTCGGTGTCGGAGAGCTGCTTCAGCGTCGGCGAGAGCCCGTCGGCGTGCAGCTGCGCCCAGAACTGCAGACCGGAGACGGCCTCCGGACTGTCGATGGCGGCCTTGCCGTCGTCGCCGATCACCTTGCCGCCGGCCTGGTAGATGCTGTTGTAGTACCCGCCCTGGCGGTCGATCGGGGCGGCGATGCCCCACACACCCGCAGCGGGGTTCGTGAGTTTACGGGCGGCAGCACGCGCGTCGTCCCAGGTCCAGGTGTCGTCCGGGTAGGCGACGCCGGCCTTGTCGAAGAGGGCCTTGTTGAACCAGATCCCGTTCGTGTCGAAGTCCTTCGGCAGGCCGTAGAGCTTGCCGTCGACGTCGTACAGGTCGAGGACCGCCTTCGGGTACGCGGCCAGGTCCACGCCCGCAGCCTTGACCGCGTCGGTGATGTCGAGCAGCTGCTTGCCCTCGGCGTACGCCGGGAACTGGTCGGCGAGCATCCAGAACGCGTCCGGTGCGGTGCGTCCCGCCGCGCCGACCTGAAGGGTGGACCAGTATTCGGGCCACGGCAGCACCTGCACCTGGACATCGATGTTGGGGTGCTTGTCCTCGAAGGCCTCGGCGATCGCCTCCATGGCCGGCTTCTGGTCGTCACTCCAGGTCGCGTAGCTCAAGGTGACCTTGCCGTCTCCCCCGCCGCTGCCGCTGCAGCCGGTCGCGGCGAGGGCGGCCAGCACGGCCGCGGCGGCGATCCATCTCTTGCCGTGTCGCATGGTTTCTCCCTTGGTGGTGGCCGGGCTTCATTGCTCGGCCGGGGTGGTGGCGGTGTGGTGGTGGAGGCGGCCCGACGCCCAGTCGACGTGGGCCGGCTCCGGGTGCTCGGGCAGGGTGTCCGCCCGCAGGCTGAGCGTGGCGGCGCCGCGGATGTCGAGCTCGATGTCGCGCGGCGGCTCACCCGCGCGGACGTCGACGGCGAAGAGCTCGACCCCGTCGGCGTGCACGCTCATCCGGGCGGCGGTGCCCGGGGTCTCGTCGTCGACGCCGATGCGGGCGGTGAACCGGTCGGCGCAACCGCCCGGGTAGAGCTCGATCCGCGACGGCGTGGACGCGCCGAGCCCGTCGTCGAACTCCACCCCGGCGATGCTCATGCGGCGGCCGTCGTCCGGGTTGCCGCCACCGTTGCTCTGGTCGCGTTCGATCGGACCGCTCTCGTTGTGGAACTCGACCATGGTCAGCGCCGACAGGCGATGGGATCCGGGCGTCAGAGGTCGGAACAGGCGGGCGTGCGCCACAACCGGCACCCCGTCCTCACCCGGCGTCTCGACGGTGACCACACCCGCCCGCCCGGGTGCCAGGGCGGCGGGCGCCTCGATCCTCCACCGGTCGTCGGCGAGGCGCTCCGCTGACCAGCCGGGCGGCAGTCGCAGCTGTCCCTCGGTCAGCAGGACGGCCGCGCCGTCCGGGCCGAGCAGTTGGACGGGCGGATCCACCCGCGGTGACGCGTGCTCGGGCCGCGCGACGGCCCGGTGCAGCCGGGTGCCACGGGCGGCGACGACGGCGACGAAGCCGCCGTTCTCCGCCACGTCGACGACCAGCTTGTCGTCGACCGGGCGCCGGTGGGAGGTCAGGCCGCCCGCCGCGCCGTCGCCGACGATCCACGCGTCGCCCGGTCCGAGCGCCAGGCGGTCGAGTGGGACGGTGAGCCGGCGCGCCGGGCCGGTGGCGATGCCGCCGAGGAACCAACGGTCGCCGTGCCGACGGGCGATGACCGCCTCGTGGTCGGGGTCACCGGCGAGCAGCACCGTCTCCTCCCAGGAGGGTGCGAGTTCCGCGAGGAACCGCGCGGCGTCCGGCCGGGCGAGGTAGGCGTCGACGTCGTCGGCGAAGTGGGTGATGCCGCATTCGAAGGCGACGCTGAGGGCGAGTTCGTGGCCGTCGCTCGTGGTCCGTCCCGGCGCGGCGAACGCGACAGGCGTGTAGTCCATCGCGCCGACGACGTTGCGGGTGAACGGCTGGATCACGTTGTGCACGGCGGTCAGGGGCGTGCCCTGGTAGAAGACGTAGTACTCGCTGCCGCGGACGGCTTCGTAGCCGATGACCTGCGGCCAGGTCCGCGCCCACCCTCGCGGGATGACCGAGCCGTGGAAGTTCACGTGCAGGCCGAGCCGGGCCGTCTCGGCGAGGATCGTGTCGTACCAGCGGTAGCGGTCCTTCGACTCGGACTCCATGAAGTCGACCTTGATGCCGGCGACGCCCCAGGACCGCCACAGGGCGAGCTTCGCCAGCTTCTCCGGCCCGTCGAGGTCGTGCCAGACCACCCACAGGTGCACCTGGATGCCACGGCGACTCGCGTAGGCGACGATCTCCGGTACCCAGGTCTCGTCCCAGCCGCAGTCGATGAGCAGATGCTCCCAGCCGAAGTGGGCCGCGACGTCGACGAAGTGTCGCTGCCGGTGCAGCTGCGCGCCGGAGTAGAAGTCCGACCACCACGACCAGGCGGCCCGGCCCGGGCGCACCCAGCGCAGGTCGCCGGCCGGGTCGAGCGGGGCGGGCGCCAACTCGTCGACGAAGCGGCTCTCGACGATCGTGGCGAGATCACCGATCAGGAACACCCGCCAGGGGGTCACCGGACCGCGGGTGATCTCGACCGACTCGTCGGCCGCCACGAACCGCAGCTCACCGTCGTCGTCGAGCTCGGCGTGGGCGCCGCTGAAACGGCCGTCGATCGCCGCCTCGGTGAGCAGGACGTACGCCCCCGCCCGCGGCAGGCGCACGAGCAGCGGGAAGCCGTACGCCCCGGCGGGCAGCTCGGCCAGGTCGGCGCCGACGCGCGGCGTCTCGTACCAGGTCTGGTAGTCGAGCGCCCACACCCGGGCGTCGGGCTCGAACCGGAGCCGGGTGTGGTCGGCGTCGAGACGGCCGTGACCCTCCAGCCGGGCGAGCGCGTAGCGGACCGCCACCCCATCCCCGCTCGCCCGGACGTGGATCTGCCACTCGACGCCGCTGTCGTGGCGCAGCTCGTGAACCGTCTCGACGTGCGTGTACCGGTGGGTGCCGGTCGCCTTGCCGGAGCGGGCGGTCCACTCGTCGGTGATCTCGCGGACGCGGGACCGGAGAAGGACGGAGCCGGCGTCCAGGTCGACGCCGCCGACGCGGAGGCCCAGCCGGACCCCGTCGAGGACGATCCGTCCGGCGCGCCGCACCGTCAGGACGATGGCGTCCGCTCGCGTCTCCACCTGGGGTTCGACGCGCTCAAGCAGCGCCGCCGGACCGATTTCGTTGGCCACATCGTCTCCGTGCCGTGCGGGAGCCGAACGGGCGGATCCCCTGCTCGGCGGCTTCCGACGCTAGGTTCACGGCAGCCCGGCGGGAATGTTCATTCGGACTCGGGACCTGGACGATTCGCCGCTGTATGAGAGGGCCGCGCGGCGGCTCGACCCCGCCCGTGTCTCCCTCCGCAGGGACGATCAGCGGGTGACGGTCGGGCCGGCGCGCACACCGCGGGACGTGCTCGGATGCCCTTGGTGGCCGCCCAGACGTGTGGGGCTCCGGGCTATACCTGCCCCCGCCCGGAGATCCGCCACGGCCGAAGAAGCCACCTCACGCAACACGACGTGACGAGGGCCTACCGGGAGATGGTGTCCCCCGTAGGGCGCGCTCCGCCCGTCGCTGCGCCGGCGGTACCGGCCGGGCCGGGCCGGTGACCTCGGGCGATGACGTACCCGAAGAGGATGGTCAGGACAGCGACTCCGGCCCACATGGCCTGTCGCCAGCCGTCCACGAAGGAGTCCTGGGCGGCGCGGATCACGGCCTCGGCCTGGGTGCCGGCTGTGTCAGCGGAGGCAATCGCGTTGGCGATGCCGTCGCGGGCGGCGTCGCCGGTGCTGTCCGGCATCCCATCGAGCCGGGAGCCGATGGCGTCGCGGTAGCCGGCGGAGAGCACGGCCCCGAGCAGCGCGACCCCGAGCGCGGTGCCGAACTCCCTGGTGACGTCGTTGAGCGCGGAGGCCACACCTTGACGTTCCCGCGGCAGGGAGGAGGTGATGGCCTCGGTCGCGGGCGTCTGGCTCAAACCCATGCCGAGCCCCATGGCGAGCATCCCGGGCAGGACGGAGAGGTATCCACCGTCGACGGAGACGAAGGTGGCCATCAACGCCAGACCCGCGCCGCCGAGGAGGATGCCGGCAGCCATCGTCGTACGCCCGCCGACGCGCGCGGCCAGTCGTGGGGCGAGGCCGGAGGCGAGCATCATCGTCACCGCCATCGGCATGAGCGCCAGGGTGGCGCGCAGACCGGACCAACCGAGGACCGCCTGGAAGTACGGGAAGAGGACGACGAAGATCCCGGCCTGCACGCCGAAGACCACCAGGAGCGTCATGGATCCGCTGGTGAGCGGCCGCTCACGGAAGAGACGGACGTCGAGCAGGGGAGCCGGCCGGCGTCGCTCCCACAGCACGAACCCGACGGCGCCGGTGACGCCGACGAGCAGGCTCAGAAGCGTCACCGGAGCGCTCCACCCCTGCACCGGGCCCTCGTGCAGGACGACGATGAGCCCGACCGCGGCGATCACGGAGGTCAGCGAACCGATGACGTCGAACCCGTGTTCCGACCTCTCCCGCGAGTTCGGTACGGAGCGCAGCGCCATGGTGATGGCCACGGCGACGAGTACGACCGGCAGGACGAACAGCCACCGCCAGCTGGCGAGGTCCACCAGGGTCGCGGAGAGGTACATCCCCAGGATGCCGCCACCGCCGGCGACGCCGGTCCAGACACCGATCGCCTTGGCGCGCTCGCCGTCGGGAAACGTGGAGGTGATGACGGCCAGGGTGACCGGCATGATCATCGCCGCGCCGACGCCGCTGAGCAGCCGCGCCGCGAGCATGACCTCCGACGAGGTCGCGAGACCGGCCGCCGCGCTCGCCACCGCGAAGACGACCAGGCCGGCGAGGAGTACGGGCCGGCGTCCCCATCGGTCGCCGAGAGCGCCGAGCGGTAGCAGCAGCGCGGCCAGGCTGATCGTGTAGATGTTGATGATCCACAGGACGGTGCTCTGCGAGGCGTGGAACGCGACAGCGATCTCCTGCTGGGCGACGTTCAGCCCGGAGACGGAGGCGATGACCGCCATGAGGGCGACGCAGACCGCGATCAGGATCGCGCGACGCCGGCGTGGGTCGTGGACCGTCGTGTCGACGACTTCCGGCTGAGCGGACAGGTCCGGGGAGAGCATGCGCGATTTCCCTTCGAGAAGCGCAGGTTGATACGGCGCCGGAGCGGTGCGCGCCGGCGCTGAGCAGGTGGTGTGATCAGGCGCGCCGGGTGGCGCGGACGACGACGTCGTGCAGCGGGATCGGCCGGCCGGGGATCGTGCGAACGTGCTCCTCGGCGGTGGTGATCTCCCACCGGGTGGGGTCCAGGCCCGCGGTGATGTCCGCGAGGGTGACGGAGGCCTCGGCGGGCGGGTGGTGCCCGTGCTCGCCGGCCGTCGGGGCGTGCAGGTGCCCGACGATCAGCAGGGTGCCGCCGGGCGCCACCCAGGCGGAGATCCGGTCGTAGAAGGCCAGCTGCGGCATCGCCGGGTGCGCGTAGTGCGTGGTGACCAGGTCGAAGCGCGCCTCCGGTTCCCAGACGGTCAGGTCCGCCTCGATCCACCGCACGTCCCCGGCCAGTGCGCTGGTCGCCGCGTGCTCGGCGGCGAGGGCGAGGGCTTCGGGGGCGATGTCGACGCCGGTGACCCGCCACCCGTGGGCGGCGAGCCAGATCGCCTCGGCGCCGACGCCGCAGCCGGCATCGAGCACGCTGCCGACCGCCAGGTCCCCAGCTTCCCGGGTGAGGTAGGGGTTCGGGGGTTTGCCGGCCCGCGCGGCGGGCGAGTCACCGTGCCGCTGCTGCCAGTGCTGGTCCCAGTAGTCCTTGTCGAATGCGTGGGTCATGGGGCGATCCTGACCGCGCACCGAACAGATCGGCAAAACTTTTTGCCGAATGGAAAACTGAGGGCATGAACGACGACCTGGACCGCACGCTCGACGCCGTCGGCCCGAGGCTGAAGCAGCTCCGGACCCGCCGCGACATCACGCTCACCGACCTGGCGGCGCAGACCGGCATCTCCGCCAGCACGCTCTCCCGCCTCGAGGCGGGACTGCGCCGCCCCACGCTCGAACAGCTCCTCCCACTCGCCCGCGCCTACGGCGTCACCATCGACGAGCTCGTCGACGCGCCACCCACCGGTGATCCGCGCATCAACCTGCGGCCCATCGCCGCCGGCGACGGGGCGACCGTCCTGCCGCTGACCCGCCGGCCCGGCGGCATCCAGGCCTACAAGTTCGTCCTCCCCGCCGGGGACGACGACCGCGAGCCCGACCTGCGCACCCACGAGGGCTACGACTGGGTCTACGTCCTCAACGGCACCCTCCGCCTGGTCCTCGGCGAGCACGACCTCGTCCTACGAGCCGGGGAGGCCGCCGAGTTCGACACCCGCACCCCACACTGGTTCGGGTCCACCAGCGCCGGTCCCGTCGAGTTCCTCAGCCTCGTCGGCAGGCAGGGCGAACGCGTGCACGTCCGGGCCGCACCGAGATTAGGTCAGCAGGATTAGCGCCGGGCCAGCGCCAGCACGCTCAGACCGAACATCAACACGCCCAGGGGTAGATGGACCGACGGGATGTGCGCGATGCCGAGCACCACCTGGACCGAGGCGAGTACGAGGAAACCTGACGCCTGCCAGACAGGTCGGAGCGGGCCTCCGCCCGGCTTCCAGGCCAGCACCGCCGCGAGCAGGTACAGCATCGATGCCCCGTACATCACCCGGGCGCCGACGCTGTGCAGCGTCGCCCCGTGGGAGGAGGTCAGCAGCAACCCGGCGGAGACCGCCTGCAGGAAGATTGTCAGGGTCTGCAGGGCGATCGCGCCCCGCAGGAACGAGAAGCTGCGCTGTGCATTCGCCGTCGGCGTCGGCGTCGCCGTCACTTGAGTGGTCATGTCAGATCCCCTTCACCGCATCGTTAAGGTCTCACCAGCTCGACGACGCGGGCCCGCGAAAGGTAAGGCGAGGGGCGGCCGGAAGCATGGGGAGTGTCGTGACCAGCACAGATGAGATAACCGGCGAGCGGCGCCAACTGATCAATGTCGCTTACCGGTTGCTCGGTTCGCTGACCGAGGCCGAGGACGCCGTGCAGGATGCCTACGCACGCTGGTACGGGCTGCCGCGAAGCCGGCGGGAGGAGATCCGGTCTCGGGGCGCCTGGCTGACGACGGTGACCAGCCGCATCTGCCTGGACCTGCTCGGCTCGGCTCGGGCCCGCCGTGAACGCTACGTCGGCGCGTGGCTGCCCGAGCCGCTACCCGACCGCACCGAGGCGGGCCAGGCGGGCAGCAGCGACCTCGCGGACCAGATCATCCAGGACGAGTCGGTGGCGATGGCCTTCCTCGTCGTCCTGGAGTCGATGACGCCCGCCGAGCGGGTGGCGCTCGTCCTGCACGACGTCTTCCGGTACCCGTTCGCCGAGATCGCCGACGTCCTCGACCGGACGCCCGCGGCCTGCAAGCAGCTGGCCGCCTCCGCCCGGCGGCGGGTGAGCGTCCCGCGCGCTCCCGACACGGCGGTGGGCCAGGCCGACGTGGTGCGGCAGGTGAAGAGAGCCTGGGAGACCAGGGACATCGCCGCCCTCGTCGGTCTCCTCGACCCGGCCGCCGTGATGACCGCCGACGGCGGCGGCATGGTCGACACCGTTCAGCGCCCGATCGAGGGCGGCGAGCGTATCGCCCGCTACATGATCGCGATCGCCGACCTGGCTCCGGAGTTCGAACTCGTGCAGCGGTCGGTCAACGGGGTGCCGGGCGTGGTGGCCCAGCGCGCCGGCGCCGTCATGACCGTCGCCTCGTTCGACGTCGCCGACGGGCGCGTCACCCGGATCTGGGTGGTCCGCAACCCGGAGAAGCTGCGGCCCTGGGCGAGTTAGCCAGTCCGGTTCGCCTGACGCCGCGATCAGCGCTGGTCGTCGGCGAAGGCCGCCCGCGGATCCAGGAGCTGTCCCTTGGCGTACTCCTCGTCGAAACCGGCCTGGCCCAGTGCCTCGATCGCCGCGGCGCGCATCTTGGCGAGATCGGCCGCGTCGTCGGGATCCGGGATCTGACCAAGAGCGGCGAACGCGGCGTCCGTGACACCGATCATCCGCGCCGCCCGCGTGGAATCACCCTCGGCGGAGGCCAGCGCGGCACCCGCCACGCAGACGTACGGCACGAAGTCGGCCCAGCCGTTGCCGAACACCCGCTCCCTGTTCTCGGCGAAGAGGCTCCTCGCCACGTCGAGGTTGCCCAGGCCCAGCTCGCAGAACGCGAGGTTGTGATACTCCGAGTTGACCGTCTCCGGCCGGCCGAGCTCCTCGTTGAGGGCGATGCTCTCCCGGTACAGACCCCGCGCACGCAGCAGGTCACCGGACATGCGCGCCACCCCGGCCAGGACGTGCCTCGGCCGCTCCTCCAGGCTGCGATCGCCGGAGCGCAGCGCGACCTCGAGCGCCTCCCGGGCTCGGGCCTCCCCGCCGGGCAGGTCGCCGTCACGGATGGCGACCCGGGCCAGGCTGTAGCGCGCCTCCACCTCCCCCGCCGGGTCGCCGGCCGCCTGGGCCCGCTCGATCTCGGCTTCGCTCATGCGCACCACGGCGTCGCTCTCACCACGCCGGAAGGCCGCGCGTACGTTCGCACTGAAGTTCATCTTCTCTTCCACGTTCGTCTCGAGGCGATCAAGTAGGGGTGGTCCGTCATCCGGCCAGGAACACGGTCCAGTTCTCCACGACCCGGAAGCCCATCGACTCGTAGAGCGGCCGGCCCATCGCGCTGGACTGCAGGTAGGCGGCGTCCGCACCGGCGGCGATGCCGTCCGACAGCACCGTCTCGGTGATCGCCCGGCCCAGGCCACGGCCCCGCGCGGACGGAGCGACGGCGATGTTGAACACGCCGACCAGCCCGCTGGTCACGATCCCGAGCCCGGTGCCGGCGGGTTGCCCGGCCTCCTCGGCCAGATAGCCGGTGATGGGGTCGGCGTCGAGCACGCCACCGCCCATCAGCGGGCCGAAGACCCCCTCGGGCGCTTCGAAACCCTCGGTGAGCACCTCGGTGTAGAGGTCGCTCTCGGCCGCGCCGACGCGCCGGATCGGCTCCCGCTGTGCCGTGGTGGCTCGGAACACCAGGTCCTCCGCGGCGCAGGCGAGCAGCGGCAGCTCACTGCGGTTGACCAGCCCGTGCCGGGCGGCGAGAGCGGCGACATCGTCGTCCGCCTCCCGAACCATGATCGACCAGCGCTCGGCTTGCCGGCCCACCTCGGTCGCCATCTTGTCGAGCGCCCCGAGATCCGGTTCCCGCGTCGTGTCGTAGGCCACGTTGAGCGCCGCGACGCCGGCCTGGGTCACCGCCGCGCGGGCGGTGCCCTGCTCGGCGTACCAGCCCTTCGGGGTCACCCCGCAGAGGAATTCGATGGCGTCGAAGTACGCCGCCGTCATCCGGTCAGCGGTGCTGTTCATGGCTTGCCCCCTCGCGTTTCCCATAGCCGCAGCAACCGTAGCCGGACACCGTGACCTGCCGACCGCGGGCCAGGCCGGGTCCACAGAGTGGCGGGTTTACACCGTTCGTGATCGCGACGCATACGCATCCGAAATGGCGAGGTGCACGACCTAAACGCACCTATCGAGGCTGCTGGGAAATCCGGATACGGCTGTTCACCGAATGGACGTCGCCACCACTGGCGAATGGGGCAGGTTCAGGCTCGCAGATCGCGGTGCCAGGTCCGCCACCATCGCTCGGCAGTCGACGGGCCACACCATCCCGCAGCGGGCCCGGCCGGGTGGACACCGCAGGTCGGGCACGCGCGCTCTGGCCGGGGGCGTTCGATCCCGCAGGCGAGGCAGTGCGTGGCGACGGAGATTCCGGCGGCGTGGCGATCGAGCACGTCCTGCACAACCTCGGCGAGAGGTCGTGTCGGATGGTGCTCAAGGTCGGGGCAGTAGGCGATCCCGGACCCGCCCCACGAGTTCCAGAGCGGCCGCGTTCGCGGCACGCGTACGCCTGCCGCCTTTTCTCGGCGCCGCCGCTCCGCGTACTCCATGGCTCGTGGGACGATCACATCGCGTGCCCGTTGCAGCTCTTCTGCGGCGCGCACGAGCGCGTCCGGATCGTCTTCGAGCCTGCGTGGAATACGGGCAAAGACAACCAGGTGGTGCCAGGTGGCGCGGAACCCGTACGGCGCGCAGTGCAGCGTGCACTCCCGCAACGCGTGCAGCCTCCGCTGCAGCGGGAGTCTGCGGTCGCGGACACGGTCGACCTGCAGGGGGAAGCTGGTCACCGAAGCCATGATGATCCGGCTCGGGACACGGCGCCACCACGTTTCAACGGCCGCCGCTACTCGGAGCAGGAACATCGGATCCGCCCTGGCCGACCCGTGCGGGCCGGCCAGGGCCGCGAACGGACAAACTCAGGGCCGGAGCCACCACGGGCTGGTGTAGGCGACCCCGAAGTCGTTGCACGGGTGACCGGCCGGGCCGGGGCTGCCGTTGGGCTGGGAGGGGTCGGAGACCCGCAGCACCACCCAGTCGCCGTCCGCGACGTCGAGCGGCACCGTGAAGTCGGCGACCTGCCCGCTGACCGTGTCGATGACGTCGACGACGGTCGGCGCGGAGGTGCCCGGACGCAACACCTGGATCCGCAGCGGCATGCCGTCCCAGACCGGGCCGCGGTCCACGTCGAGCAGGAACCGTACGTCGCCGGAGGTCACGTTGAGCACGCCACCCATGCGTACCCCGTTGGCGGTGGCGTCCACCCGAAGCCCCGACACGCGGGTGGCGAAGGACCGGCGGGCGGCCATCGCCTCGAACACGGCGGCGCGGGTGTTCTCGGTGACCCAGAGGCCGCTGCGGCCCTTGCCCTCGTGGAAGCCCCAGGTGGTGCCGTGCTCGTCGGTGACACCGGTCAGGCCCGGCCGCCAACCGGCGTTCAGGCAGGCCACCAGCGGCGAGGTCATACCCGAGGACCAGCCCTCGAAGAGGTAGTCGTCGGTGCGGTTGAACATCTCCAGCCCGACGAACTGGTTGCGGACCGAGGCGTCGAAGGAGAAGTTGTTGAACCGGCCCGGCTCCCGGCCGGGGTGGTTGAAGCTGGCCAGACCGCCGGCGCGGCCGGTGAGCCAGTCGTAGAGGTTGCCGGGGCTGCTGGCCCGCAGCAGGTCGGCGAAGTCGGAGGTGTTCCAGACGTTGATGTGGCCCTGCAGCGGATGCGACCACTCGAATCCGCGGATCGCCGTGAACTGACCCGGGTCGTTGGCGGCGTTGGCCAGGTCGCCGGTGGTCCGCCACTCCGAGGAGCTGAGCCCGTCGATGGCGAAGAGGGTGGCGTGGTCGGTCAGCGCGGCGACGTCCAGACCGGCCTCGCGCATCGACGCGAAGGCGGCGTCCGTGCTGCCGTCGCCATCCGACATGACCGTGTGGTTGTGCATGTCGGCGTGCACGAGCGTGGTGCCCTGGGTGATCAGGGACGTCCGGGCGGCGCCGGCCGAAGCGGTCGCGGTCGGGGCGGTGGCCGTGGTCGTCCTGGCCGCCTGGGCCGAGCCCGGCAGCGCGGCCAGCATCAGCATTCCGCCGGTACCGGCCAGCATCGCACGCCGGCCGAAGGAGCCGACGACGTTCACCTGGCCGTACGGCACCTCGTCAGTCGGTGCGTGGTCGTGATGGCAGTGGTGGGGGTGATGTCCGCTCATAGAAAGATATAAGCATTCATCGATTTGGCGGGGACACCACACCGAACCGTCGGCCAGGCGAACAGTGCGGTACGGCTCGACACGACCCCGGTCTGCGCTGCTCGCGACCGTGCGGGCAGGCGGGCGACTGGCCGGCCTGCCCGCACCCGGTCAACCTTCCTTCGTGCAGGTGAGCACGATCGTCTTGCCGGTGCGGACCAGCACGCCTGCCTTCGCTCTCTGCTTCGCGACCGTCCAGTTCGGCGGGAACAGCACCACCTTGTCGTCGTCGTCCTGCAATCCGAAGGTCACCTTTGTGAACCCCAGGTCCGTCAACGTCTCGTAGGCGACCTGCGCGGAGCGGGATACCTGCACAGATCCGGGAAGGACGGTAGGAAGAGAGGATGCGCGGGACGGGGCGAGTGCTGGTGATCGGTTTGGATCCCGTCAGGATCCCTGGTTGGGATCCTGAGCCGGTGGTGGCGGCCATCGCGCGCGGCCAGGCCCGCTTCGCCGACCTCGGCATCGAGGCCGACCTGTGTCTGGTGACACCAGAGGAGGACGTCGAAGCGGTGATCGTGGCGGCGCTGACCGGAAAGGATTACGCCTGCGTGGTGATCGGGGGTGGCCTGCGCAACCACGAGCCGCTGCTCGAACTCTTCGAGCGGGTGGTCAACCTGGTGGCGCGACATGGGTCAGGCGCGGCCATCGCCTTCAACCGCACCCCCGACGGCAGCGCGGAGGCCGCACTGCGCTGGCTCCGGTAGACAGCCGCGGGCGGCGGGCCGGTGCGGCCGACTTCTTCGAGCACGGCGTCAGGGGTTCGTCGCTCATCAGGCCGGCGGGCGGGAGACGTCGTAGAGCAGGTGCGTCACCCGGTCGCCCTGCACGACGCGGGCGGGATTGTCGAACGGGACGACGTCGCCGGCACCCATCGCGCCGAAGAACGGACGACCCGATCCGAACACGACGGGTACGACGTTCATCACGACCTGGTCGACGAGCCCGAGCCGCAGCGCCTGACCTCCGATCTGCCCGGCGGCCAGGTCGACGACCCGGTCGTCGCCCGCGAACGCCCGCGCCTGCTTGATCGCCGACTCGACGCCGTCGGTAACGAAGGTGAACGGGGCGCTCTCGGCATGCTTCCAGTCCGTCGGCGGCTCGTGCGTCACGACGAAGACGTGCTCACCCGCGGCCGGCACGCCATCCCAGCCGTCCGTGAGGTCGAAAGTCCGGCGGCCCATCACCACGCAGCCGATACGCGGGTAGACGGATCGTACGAACTCGAAGGAGGTGCGCGTGCTGCGCATCGGGTACTCCTCCGGTTCGCCGCTCCAGGTCCACTCGACGTCACCGTTGGTCGCCCAGTCGAACAGCGGGCCGATCCCGTCGCTGTCGTTGGCGATGAACCCGTCGATCGAGACGGCGGCACAGCCCATGATCACCTTGCTCACTGCATCTCCTCGCGTCGTGATCTGTCGGCACTACGGCGGCAGCGGAACCCGGGACAGGTACGGGGGACAGTATCTCCGCCGGCAACCGCCGACGTCGTCAACTCCCGGCCACCGCGCGTCGGTTGCTTCGCCGCCTGGTGGCGTACGGCAGCAGGAAACGGCCCCCACCCACGCCGGCTCCCGTGCCAGGTTGTCGCAGGTCACATGGGCCGACTGAGCGATCCTCGATAAGATCAACGGGTGGAGTCGGTAGACACGTTGCTCGCGGCGCACCGGGCGTACCTCCTTGGTTGGAACGTCGGCGAGTCCGGCAGTGACGACCTCGTGACCTACCGCAGCGAGGTGCCGCACCCGCCGCTCAACGGCGTGCTACGGCTCGTCGGGCGCGACCCGGCGGACGCGCTCGCCGAGGCCCGCCGCCGCCTCGACGGCGTGCCGCGAGTCTGGTGGGCCGGACCGGACAGCGACGCCGGCACCGCCGACGCCCTGGCTTCCCTCGGCGGCGTCCCGGTCCTCAGCCTGCCGATCATGGCGGCCTCGATCGACCAGGCCACCCCCGCCCCCACCCCCACCGCTCTGCGCATCGCGGAGACCAGCGACGTCGACGAGTTCGTGACGGCCTACGCCCGGGTCTCCGGCATTGCGGAGGCCGGTGTGCCGACAGCGATCGCGCGGGAGCGGTCGTTCCGCGGTGACGGCACGGTGGTGCGGCTGGCGGGCCGCCTCGACGACGGCCGGATCGTCGGAACCGCCGTCGCCTGGCTCAGCCACGGCCTGCTCACCCTCTACTACGTGGGCACCCAACCGGAGCACCGCCGGCAGGGCATCGGGACCGCGATGACCCGCGCCGCGCTCGACCTGGCCCGCGAGCGCGGCATCCGCACCGCCGCCCTCACCTCGACCCCGATCGGGGAACCCGTCTACCGGAACCTGGGCTTCCGCACCGTCGGCACCTTCCAGCTGCTGTCGTTCTGACCACCCCGACCGCGCTCCACCATCGCGGTCAGCGGCCCGGTCGGTGCGATGGTGCGCGCCGGCCCGGCCGTTCCGGGCGGTGCAGCCACGGCGTCACCCTGGGGGCCACCGCGATCAGGGCGACCGCGAGCGCGGTGATGACGGCCTGCCCGATCCGGCCGGGCGTGACTCCCGGCGCGGTCTCCAGCACGTAGTTCGCGTATCCGTTCGCCGCCGCGTCGCTGGCGAGCACGGCACAGCCGAGCAGCAGCCCTTCGATCCGGCGCAGCGCCAGCAGCAGCGCCGCGAGCGGGTTGAGCACGGTGAGCGAGGTGAAGTACACCATCAGCCAGGTCGGGGTGGACGGGCTCGGGCCACCCGGCCGGAGGCCGAGCAGGTCACCGAGGTGGACGATCGCGCCGTACGCGAAGACGCACCCAGCGGCGACCACGACGGCCCGGACCCACCGGGGCACGCCGGCCCACCGCCGGGACGCTGTCGGTCTCACCGCCTGCACGCTCCCCGTCCTGGGCGGGCCACCGGGCCCGCCCGCCGGTGCTCGGGAGGCTACCGGTTCAGCGCGCTGGACAGAAGAACGGTGGAACGCTCCGCCTAGTGTTCGATCATGGACTGCTTCACCTGCCGCAACAACGCGCGGATCAACGCGCTGCCGCCCCGTGAGGTGATCGCCGCCGACGACCACTGGCGGGTCGCGCATGCCTTCGACACGGCCCTGCCGGGCTGGCTGGTACTCGTTCCGCGCCGACACGTCACCTCGATCGCCGACCTGACCGACGCCGAAGCGGCCACCCTCGGCACGTGGCAGGTCCGGCTCTCCCGGGCGCTACGGGCCGTGACCGGCTGCGCGAAGACCTACATAGTGCAGTTCGCCGAGAAGGAGGGCTTCGCGCACGTCCACTTCCACGTGGTGCCACGGATGCCCGACCTGCCCGCCGACCGTTGCGGACCCCGCGTCTTCAGCTACCTGGGCGCGCCGGAGCAGGATCGCGTCACCGAACAGCAGCAGGACGAACTCGCAGCCGCGCTCCACGAACACCTCGACCGCACCGACCTCGGATAGGGCCGGATCGCCGCCGCCAGCGCAGGTGACGCCGATCTACCTGATCTGGATTCTGCCGATACCGCTCACCGCCGGAAGCCGGCCGGGTCGGCGAGGTACCGGTCCAGGTCCGGATCCTCGTGCACCTCTTCGAAGCCGTCGTCGACGAACCACTGGTCGCCGAGTTCGATGCGCAGTCGGTCAATTGCCCGCCGAACCGCCGCGTTGAAGGTTCGACACTCCGACTCACGCCACGGCCCTGGGTCAGGTGGATAGTCCCAGTTCAACGCGGCGTCGTACCACTCGGCCAGCCGAGCCAGCTCATCCCGAAGGGTCGCGCTGATCGGTAACGCCGCAAGACGTGCTGGGTACCCGTAGGCCTCCTGGTCCGGGGGCTCGGACGGCCACAGGACACCCCCGGAACCGGCGTCGAAGAAGAACCGAGCGTGCGGCACGACAGGGATCGTGGCACACCTAATCGGTTGGTGTGCCCAGCGCGCCGGGCTGGTCGGTGAAACCGGCCAACAGACGCTCGGCGGCGAGCGCCGGGGTGAGCGTGCCGTCGACGACCTGCCGCTCCACCTCCGGGGTGAGCGCCCGCACCGTGGCGTGGCTGCGCAACCGGTCGAGCAGCTCGGCCCGGACCATCTCCCAGACCCAGTTGACCTGCTGCCGCCGGCGACGTTCGGCGAGGTCACCGGAGGCGCCGAGGGCATCCTGGTGGCCGCGGACCTGCCCCCACACGTCGTCGAGGCCGGTCTCCTCCAGCGCGCTGCAGGTGACCACCGGGGGTTGCCAGCCACCGTTGGGCGGGTGGATCAGGCGCAGCGCCCCGGCCAGCTCCCGGGCCGCACGGCGCGCGTCGGTCGCGTGTGGTCCGTCGGCCTTGTTGACGGCGATGACGTCGGCGAGCTCCAGCACGCCCTTCTTGATGCCCTGCAGCTGGTCGCCGGTGCGGGCGAGGGTGAGCAGCAGGAACGTGTCGACCATCTCCGCCACGGCGGTCTCGGACTGGCCGACGCCGACGGTCTCCACCAGGACCACGTCGTAGCCGGCGGCCTCGACCACCACGATCGCCTCCCGGGTGGCCTTCGCGACGCCGCCGAGGGTGCCGGCGGTCGGCGAGGGCCGGATGAACGCGGCCGGGTCGGTCGCGAGCCGGGCCATCCGGGTCTTGTCGCCGAGGATGCTGCCGCCGGTGCGGGTGGACGACGGGTCGACGGCGAGTACCGCCACCCGGTGCCCGTCGGCGGTCAGCCGGCTGCCGAGGGCGTCGATGAAGGTGGACTTACCGACTCCGGGTACCCCGGTGATGCCGATGCGGCGCGCGTTCCCCGCGTGCGGGGTGAGCGCGACCAGCAGCTGCTGCGCCGCCGCCCGGTGGTCGGCGCGGGTCGACTCGACCAGCGTGATGGCCCGGCCGATCCAGGCCCGCGAGCCGGCCCGCACCCCCTCGACGTACGCCTCGACCGGCACCGCGCGCATGGCGCCGCTCACGCTTCCGGGTGGCCGAGCCGTCGGGACAGCTGGGCGAGCAGGTCCAGCGCGGCGTCGGCGATGACGGTGCCGGGCGGGAAGATCGCCGCGGCGCCCGCCTCGCGCAGGGCGTCGAAGTCCTGCGGTGGGACCACTCCCCCGACGATGATCATGATGTCGTCGCGGTCCAGGGCGGCCAGTTCGTCCCGCAGGGCCGGCACCAGCGTGAGGTGGCCGGCCGCCAGGCTCGACACGCCCACGATGTGCACATCGGCCTCGACCGCCTGCCGGGCCACCTCGGCCGGGGTCTGGAACAGCGGGCCCACGTCGACGTCGAAGCCGAGGTCGGCGAAGGCGGTCGCGATCACCTTCTGGCCGCGGTCGTGCCCGTCCTGACCCATCTTGGCGACCAGGATGCGCGGTTGACGGCCCTCCGCGTCGGCGAAGGCGGCGGTGGCGGCGCGGACCCGCTCGATGGCGGAGACCGCTCCCGCCTCGTCCCGGTACACCCCGGAGATGGTACGGATCTGCGCCGAGTGCCGGCCGTACACCTTCTCCAGCGCGTCGGAGATCTCCCCGACGGTGGCCTTGGCGCGGGCGGCGTCGACGGCCAGCGCGAGCAGGTTCCCGTCCAGCCCGGGGCCGCGCGTGCCGTCGAGAGCGGCACCGGCCGCCCGCGTCAACGCCTCCAGCGACGCCGTGCAGGCGGCCTCGTCCCGTTCCGCGCGCAGCCGACGCAGCTTCTCCACCTGCTGCGCCCGCACCGCCCCGTTGTCGACCTTCAGCACGTCGATCGGCTCGTCGGCGTCGGGCCGGTACTTGTTCACGCCGATCACCGGCTGCCGGCCGGAGTCGATGCGGGCCTGGGTGCGGGCGGCGGCCTCCTCGACGCGTAGCTTCGGGATGCCCTCGTCGATGGCCCGCGCCATCCCGCCGGCGGCCTCCACCTCGGTGATGTGCTGCCACGCGCGGGCGGCCAGGTCGTGGGTGAGCCGCTCGACGTAGGCGCTGCCGCCCCACGGGTCGATCACCCCGGTGGTGCCGGACTCCTGCTGCAACAGCAGCTGGGTGTTGCGGGCGATCCGGGCGGAGAAGTCGGTCGGCAGCGCCAAGGCCTCGTCGAGGGCGTTGGTGTGCAGCGACTGCGTGTGACCCTGGGTGGCCGCCATCGCCTCGACGCAGGTACGCACCACGTTGTTGAAGACGTCCTGCGCGGTCAGCGACCAGCCGGAGGTCTGGCAGTGCGCCCGCAGGCTCAGCGACTTCGGGTTCTTCGGTTCGAAGTCGCGGACCAGCCGCGCCCAGAGCAGCCGCGCCGCCCGCAGCTTCGCCACCTCCATGAAGAAGTTCATGCCGATCGCCCAGAAGAACGACAACCGGGGCGCGAACGCGTCGATGTCCAGCCCGGCGTCCCGGCCGGCGCGCAGGTACTCCACGCCGTCGGCGAGGGTGTACGCCAGCTCCAGGTCGGCGGTCGCCCCGGCCTCCTGGATGTGGTAGCCGGAGATGGAGATGGAGTTGAACCGGGGCATCCGCGCCGAGGTGTACGCGAAGATGTCGGAGATGATCCGCATCGACGGCTGCGGCGGGTAGATGTAGGTGTTGCGGACCATGAACTCCTTGAGGATGTCGTTCTGGATGGTGCCGGAGAGCTGCTCCGGCGCCACCCCCTGCTCCTCGGCCGCGACGATGTAGAGGGCGAGCACCGGCAGCACCGCCCCGTTCATCGTCATCGACACGCTCATCCTGTCCAGCGGAATGCCGTCGAAGAGCTGCCGCATGTCGTAGATCGAGTCGATCGCCACCCCGGCCATGCCCACGTCACCGGCGACCCGCGGGTGGTCGGAGTCGTAGCCACGGTGGGTCGGCAGGTCGAAGGCGACGGAGAGTCCCTTCTGGCCGGCCGCCAGGTTGCGCCGGTAGAAGGCGTTCGACTCCTGGGCGGTGGAGAAGCCCGCGTACTGGCGGACCGTCCACGGCTGCGTGGTGTACATGGTCGGATACGGGCCACGCAGGTACGGGGCGACGCCCGGGTAGGTGCCGAGGAAGTCCAGCCCCGCCCGGTCGGCGCCGGTGTACAGCGGGGCGACGGCGATGCCCTCCGGCGTCGACCAGGTCAGCGCGTCCGGCTCGCCGCCGGTCTCCGCGCGGACCGCGTCGCGCCACCGTCCCAGGTCACCGCCGACGGGCGGCGCGCCCAACTCGAGGTTGGAGAAGTCCGGAATCCGGCCGTCCATCACGCCACCTCCAGGTCACGCAGCGTCGTCTCCAGCACCGCCACGGCGTCGCAGCCCGCGTACAGGTAGTCGTCCACGCCGGCAAAGCTCGCCGGCCGACCGGCCAGCCACACCCGCACCGCACCGGCCTCGGCGAGCGCCCGGGCCACCGCCTCCGCCGACTCCGCGTAACCGCGGTCCGAGGAGCAGAGGCACGCCACCCGGGCCCCGCTGGCGGCGAACTCCGCCGCGAGGCGCGCCGGATCGTCGTCGCCGACCGGCGGCCGGACAGTGGCCACGCCACCGGCCGCGAAGAGGTTCGCGGCGAAACCGGCGCGCGCGTTGTGCACCGCCGCCGGGCCCAGGGTCGCGAGGAACACCGCCGGCCGGTCACCGCTGGTCGCGGTGTGCGCGTCGCCGCGGTCCCGCAGCGCCTCGTAGGCCTCCGCGTACCGGTGTCGGGGCAGCCCGCCCTCCGGCGCGGCGGGCGCGGGCGGACGGACCGGCAGCCGCTCCTCCAGGTTCGGGAACTCGCTCACCCCGGTCAGTGGGTCCCGGCGGTGCGCCAGGTTGTCGGCGCGCTCCCGCCACGTCGCGGCGAGCCGGTCCGCGATCAGACCGCTCTCCAGCGCGGCGCCCATCCCGCCGTGGCGTTCGATCTCGGTGAACCACGCCCAGGCCGCCTGCGCCAGCTCCTCGGTGTAGCGCTCGACGTACCACGAACCGCCGGCCGGGTCGACCACCCGGCCCACGTTCGCCTCCTCGACCAGCAGCGACTGGGTGTTGCGGGCGATCCGCCGGGCGAAGCCGTCGGGCCGGCCGAGGCTGTGGTCGAACGGCTGCACGGTCACCGCGTCCGCGCCGCCGACGCCGGCCGCGAAGCAGGCCAGGGTGGTCCGCAGCATGTTCACCCAGGGGTCGCGGGCGGTCATCATCGCCGCCGACGTCACGGCGTGCTGGCGCTGCGCGCCCGACTCCGGCGCCCCGCACTCCTGCGCGACCCGGGCCCAGAGCCGCCGGGCGGCGCGCAGCTTGGCGATGGTCGCGAACTGGTCGGCGGTGGCGGCGTACCGGAACTCCAGCTGCGCCAGCGCGGACGGCACGTCCAGCCCGGCGGCGGTGAGGTCACGCAGGTACGCCACGCCGGTGGCCAGCGCGCAGCCGAGTTCCTGCGCGTCGGAGCCGCCCGCGTCGTGGTACCCGGTCGCGTCGACAGTCATCGCCCGCAGGCCCGGGAAGCCGGCCGCGCATCGGCACGCCCACTCGTCGACGGGTCCGTCCCAGCGCCGCCCGGTGCGGGCCTGCCAGCCGAGCGGGTCCACGCCCAGGTTGCCGCGCACCTCGGCCGCCGGCACACCGCGCTCCGCCAGCAGCGCGAACCACGCCGACACCGCCTCGACCGCGGCGTCTCCGGCGTCCAGCACCACCGCGGCCAGGTCCAGGTAGACGCCCTCCAGGGCCGTCGAGAGGCCGGCCGGCGGCAGACCGCCCTCGCCGAGCACCAGCCACAGCGAGGTCGCGCCGTTCTCCAGGTCGGCACGGACCGCTTCGCCGGTCGCCTTCGGATCCGGATCGGCGTACCGCTGCCGGACGTCCCAACCTGCCGGGACCGCGCCGGTCGCCCGACCACCCCGGGTGTACGGGAAGAGCCCCGGCGGCCCGGGGAACGGGGTCGGATCGTCGGCCGTGTACAGCGGCGCGAGCGTCACGCCGTCGTAGCCGCGTCGGGCCAGCAGCTCCTCGACCGCCTCGACCGGGGTGTCCTCGTCGGCGAGGCCGGCCTTGCGCAGCACCCCGAGAGTCAGCCGCTGCCACTGCTCGTGGGTGGCGGCCGGGAACTCGGCGGCGAGGCGGAGCGTCTCTGACGGCGTCGTCATGCCCGGGATGCTAAGTCCCGTCCGGCTCACCGTCGCCCGGATGTGACGACATCAACTACACCGGTCCTCACGAGGCGTACCCGCAGGGTCACTCAGCGGCACGCCTGCCGGTGCTCGTGATGGCCGGCGATGCTGGGTGGGTCGGGCGCGCGGAGGCGGAGTTGGTCGGCGTGCGTCGGGGTGCCATGCCTCCGGGGCGCGCTGGTCGTCGTCCCCACCGATGGGCCGGGTCTCCAGGTCGCGCTTTGGAGCTGAGTCGGTTTCGTCATCGCCTGATGCGGCAACGACATCAGTTCCAGAGGACGCCCGAGGCGCAGTCCCTTCTGCCCGTGCCCGCCGGGACGAGCGCCCGCCGCGCCCGGCGATTCCCCCGCGTCGATCCCATCCGGCCGTAGTCTGACCGTCATGACGACGACACAGACGCACACGCTCGCCCTCCCCGGCGTCGATCTGGTCTACGACGTGCGCGGGCCGCTGCCGCCGGCCGGCGGGCAACCGCCGCTGCTCCTGATCGGGCAGCCGATGACGGCGGAGGGGTTCAACGCCCTCGCCCCCCACCTCACCGACCGCACGGTCGTCACCTACGACCCGCGCGGCCTGGGCCGCAGCACCCGCAGCGACGGCCGGACGGACCACACGCCGCAGCAGCAGGCGGCCGACCTGCACCAGCTGATCGAAGCACTCGGCGCCGGCCCGGTCGACCTCTTCGGCAGCAGCGGCGGCGCGGTGACCGCGCTCGAACTGGTCGCCACCCACCCCAGCGACGTCGTCACGCTGGTGGCGCACGAGCCGCCGATCAACGCCGTGCTGCCCGACGCCGCCGGCGCCGAGCGGGCCCGCGCAGGCTTCCACGAGGCGTACCAGGCGAAGGGCTTCGGCGCGGGCATGGCGGCGTTCGTCGCGATGACCTCCTGGCAGGGCGAGTTCACCGACGCCTTCTTCGCCCAGCCCACCCCCGACCCGGCGATGCTCGGCATGCCGAGCGAGGACGACGGCACCCGCGACGATCCGCTGCTGTCGAAGAAATCGTGGGCGGTCACCGACTACCGCCCCGACCCGGACCGGCTTGGCTCGGCGTCGACCCGGATCGTGATCGCCGTCGGCGAGGAGTCGGGGCAGACGTACACGGCGCGTACCGCCGTCGCCACCGCAGCTCTGCTCGGCCAGCAGGCCACGGTCTTCCCGAGCCACCACGGCGGATTCCTCGGCGCCGAGTCCGGTTACGGGGGCAAGCCCGAGGAGTTCGCCGCCAAGCTGCGAGAGGTCCTCGCCACCGGCTGACCGTCGGGCCCACCGGTACCCGACGTTGGCGGATGATGTCGCGGTGTCAAACACCGGGACGACGAAAGCAGCAATAGTCCAACGGTTACGACTCTTCGGTTGGATCGCCGTTCCGCTGGCTTGGCTCGTGGTCGCACGGATCGAGCTGGCGGACGTGCAGAACGCTTCCCTCTTGCTCTTCGTGATCCCCCCGTTCGAGGCCGCAGTGTGGCTGATCGCCGTTGCGCTGACAGTGCTTCTGACGTACCGCTTGTCGAAGAGTCGCTCGGCGGCGCTCGTCGTCGCGACGATCCTTCTCGTGGCATTCGGCTGGTTCACCAACTGGGGACCGTTCCAACCCGCGTCGTACTGGATCACCCATCGCTGGGCGTTCGACGCGGTGGCCGACGGTGTTCGCGACGGCAGGATCGGGGCGTCCCGCGAGTATTACGGGGAGCTTCTTCCTCGTCACCTCCGCGACCTGTCGACCAACGGACGGGCGGCGGTCGTTGGCAGTCAGGACGACAAGCCTGTCGTGTTCCTGCCCCAGTGGCTCGGCATCCCGGACGACGCCGGCGGATACGTCTACCTCGACGCCACACCACGGTCGGACCTCTCTGTCGACCTCTTCGGTGTACCCGTTCGGGTTTCCGGCGGTCAGGAGCTCGGCGACGGCTGGTGGTACGTCCTTCCCGGCGACTGACGACCCTGTATACCCCTCCGACCGCGACGGCGGCCGGGCGTGAGGCACGTCCGGCCGCCGCCGGTCACCGCCGATGTCCGCGTAGGGCCCTTGGGCGAGCGATTTCGCACGGCCCAGGCGCCCGGTGAATCGGGGTCTACCGGCGAGTCAGCGAGTCGAGGTCGGCGCGGTACCAGAAAGTCCCCATGAAGACGTGCAGCTGCGGGCCGCGGCAGAACTTGCGGGTCACCCGTACCTCGATGCCGTCGGGGAGGATGAGCCGCGCCTCTCCACCGCCGGAGACCTTGCCATCCTCGATGCGCAGGACGGTCAACAGGTCGTAGTCGGGTCCGTACCCGCCGACGAGCACGCCGGTCGCGCCGTCGGTCAGCAGGGCGTCGGCACCGCGATAGGGGGCCGCGCCGTGGTCGGTTGGGTCGCCGTCGGTCACGGAGACCAGGTGGAACCTGTTGTACGCGTACGTCCACGCGGTCTCACCCGCCACGTTCAGGGCGTAGCAGTTGAAGATCGGAGGTAGCCCCGCGCCGTGCGGATAGAGCCACTCCGGTTCGAGGTCAGGGGTGAAGCGGGCCAGACCGTGCGTCTGCGGGCCGGTACCGGCCAACGCCTCGTCGAAGTAGCTCACCCAGATCGCCCCGGTCGGGGTGGTCAGCACGTCCTCGATCGCGTCGCCGAGGTCCCCTTCGTGTTTCCGCCGTCCGTCGAAGGTCCACACCTCGGCGTTGGCGCCGCCACGATTTCGCGAGCGGACGAGCAGGATCCGGTCGTCGGGTAGGAGCTGCACGAACCGCGGTTCCAGGCATCCATCGAGCTGCACCGACCGGACCGGATCCGGGCTGCCGTCGTGCACGGTGACCAGGCGCAGCCCAGGCTGCTCCCTGCTCGCCCAGACGGCGAGGCACTGGTTGTCCGGCCCCACCCCGACCGCCTCGGGCGTCCCGTGCCACCGCCCGTCGCCCCAACCGGCCGACAGGTAACCGGCGTGGCGCAGCGGCGCGACGGGCAGCTTCAGGACCTCCAGCCGTCGCCGCAGGCTCTCCTGCTCGCGTTCCTCTCGGCTCAGGTGCACAGACAATCTCCTCCAGATGGTTCGGATGTGGCGACTGGACCAGCGCGTGGACCAGCCAGCGGACGCTCTGCCGAGCAGCGCCCGAGTCGTGAACGGATCGGCACGCAGCAGAGCCGCATGGGTGCCGGGGGAACGCAGTGCCCCCAGGTGGTCTCGCCGCACGCGGTCGTCGGGGCCGTCGAGGGCGACGACCGCGAGTTCAGCTAAGGCCGGCCGGGCGTCCGGGTGCGAGCAGAGATCGGTTTGGGGCTTCCGCACCGTCAGCCGGATCTTCGCGGCTGGGTCCGCTGCACGGAGGAGGAGATGTAGTACGACGTCGCCGTCGCGCTCCGCCCTGACTTCGGAGAAGACGCGGGACCGGACCGCGCCGTACGTCGCGGCTTCGCCCGCATCGCGGGCTTCGGTCAACCAGGCCGGCTCGGCCGACGCCTTGGTCGGCGGCGGGCCGCTCATCGAGTGGAGGCGGAGTCGCCTTTCAGCTCAGACACGAGCAGATCATGGATCACGGTCACGGTCCGCGCAAGCCCGCTGGTGGTCATGATCCGGGTAGGGTGCGCGCGGGAGGTGGCCTGGCGATGAAGCTGGATGTCACGCGGTTGCCCGGGCAGGCCTGGGGCTTGGCGTCCCCTGCTTCGACAGGGCCGATCTATCTGACGAGCTATGCCGGCCGCAGCCCGACCGCCCGCGATCTGGACACGACGGTGCTCAGTGCGGTCGACCTGACCGGGGCCACGATCTGGCAGCGCACCTTCACCGGCCATCCCTTCCCGCCCCGGGTCGACGGGGACGGCACGGTGTGGGTGGTCCACCAGGATGGCGGCGACCCACCCGAGTTCACCCTCACCTGCGTCGGCGCGGACGGCGTGACGCTGCGTTCCGTGACCCCGCAGCAGAGGCCTTCGGAGCACCTGGGGGCTGTCGTCCGGGCGCCCGACGGGTTCTACGTCCTGTGGCTACCGACCGGGCGACGATATGTGCTTCCCGACGGCGCAACGGCGCGCCTCGCCCGGCACGACGACACCGGAGGCACCGTCTGGTCCACTCCCCTGCCCCTCGAGAGGGTCTCGTTCGGCGGCGTCGTCGAGGCCTCCGCGACGACGGGATGGCAGGTCCGACCCAAGCGGACGTGGAAGCCCTCCACCCTGGAGGTGTCCCACTGGGAGCCGCTGCTCGTCGCCGGCGACCGCGTTCTGGCAGGGATCACCGACGGGAGCAGCGGAATCGGCGTGTGCTTCATCGTCGACACCGAGTCCGGGGACATCGTCGCGACCACCGAGCCCGGGCCCTACCACCACAAGGCGATCGCCGGGCCGGGCCGTTTCCTCGTCGGCGCTCAGGGCTACGGCGCGTTGACCAGCACTCTCTACGACCATGACGGTCGAGCAGCGCAGACGTGGCCCAGTCACGGTCAGATGCTCGTCGACGCTCGGGGCACGATTCGCGGCCCCGAGTCGGAGAACACGATGCCGTCCCGGTCACGGTTCCGGGTGTTGAACCGTGACGGCTCGATGCGCGACGGGCCGCCGCTCACCGGCTACCACACCACCTATCCCGCTCTCGACGACGACGGCACCACCGTGTTCTGGCGGGACGGGCGACTCCTCGCGGTCGATGAGGAGCTGCGCCAGCGTGAACTTCTCCGCCGTGACGACGACCGTGCTGTCCTAAGCCGCGTCCTCCTGCTCGACGAGGGGGTCGTCGCGTTCAGCGTCGCCGACGAGTTGCTCATCGTCCGCGGCACCGGGCTGGCTCCGCTCGCCGCCGGCCCGTGGCCGTGCGCGGACGGTGACATCCACGGAAATCCCGTCGTCTCGGCGGGGTGATCGAACTCCACTGCGCCTTCCATCGCCGCGAGGGCGGCGCCTCGTGTCACGGCAGCTCTGGCCGGCTTCGCGACGACTGGGGGGTGCCTGCCTCTTTGTCGCCTTCGCGGATCCCGCCCCTGCCGACGCGGACGGCGTGGCGGTGTCACCGCACCGGGCTCGGGTAGTCCGCCCCATGGGGCGCGCACGGATCGCGGATCACGGCTTCCTGGCCGATGGTCGCAGCGCGGTGCTGGTGGACAGCACCGGGTCGGTGAACTGGTGGTGCCCCGCGCGGTTCGACTCCCCGTCGGTGTTCGCCCGGCTGCTCGACGACAACGCCGGGCACTGGGCGATCCGCCCCGAGGGCCGGTTCAACACCGAACGCGCCTATCTCACCGACACGCTCGTGCTGCGTACCGTCTTCAGCACGGAGACCGGCAGCGTGGCGGTGACCGACGCGCTGGCCCTGGAGCCGGGAGCGCGCAGCCACTCGGTCGGTCTGCACTCGCCGAGGGTGCTGGCCCGGGTGGTGCGGGGCGTCTCCGGCGAGGTGCGGATGCGGATGCACTACCGGCCGCGGTTCGAGTACGGCCGGATGATCCCCCAGCTGGTGCAGGAGGACGACGCACTGACCGCCAGCGCCGCGTCGGCCCGGCTGGACCTGCGTACGAGCATCCCCCTGACCTGCGAGGTCGGGGAGGCGTTCGGGTCGTTCACGGTACGGGCCGGCGAGACGTACCGGTTCACCCTGGGGTACGCGCCGGCGTACGGCTCCGGCCCGCCCGCGGTCCTCGACGCCGAACAGGTGATCGACAACGCCGCCGAGGGCTGGCGTTCCTGGATGGGCGACCACGACTACCGCGGCCTCTACCGGGATCAGGTGCGGCGCAGCTCGCTGGTGGTGCAGGGCATGACGTACCGGCCCAGCGGCGCGGTGGTGGCCGCCCCGACGATGGCCCTGCCCGAGGAGTTGGGCGGCGAGCGCAACTACGACTACCGCTACGCCTGGGTACGTGACTTCAGCTTCACGCTTGAGGCGCTGTGGCGGGTGAGCTGCACCGACGAGCTCAACCTGCACATCGGGTGGTTGACCCGGTCAATGGGCATGAACGAGGGCATCGTGCCGATCATGTACGGGGTGGAGGGGGAACGGGACCTCACCGAACACCACCTGGACCACCTGACCGGGTACGCCGAGAGTCGCCCCGTGCTGGTGGGTAACGACGCCTGGCGGCAGCGGCAGAACGACGTGCACGGCGAGCCGCTGAGCGCCTCCTGGCTGATGCGGGACCACCTCGATCCGATGCCGCCGGGAATCCGGGAGCTGCTCCGCGCGATGACCGAGCGGGCCGCCCGGGACTGGCAGCTGCCGGACGCCGGGATGTGGGAGGCGCGCGACGCCGAACGCCACTACGTGTCGTCGAAGGTGCAGTGCTGGACGGCGCTGGACCGGGCCGTGCGTTTCGGCTCCCACCTGGGCTCGGAGGCGGAGGTCGCCAGGTGGGCGGCGGTACGCGACGAGATCCGACGGACCGTGCTGACCCAGGGCTGGAACGACCGGCTGCAGGCCTTCACCGGCGCGTTCGACAGCCCCGACCTGGACGCGTCGGTCCTGCTGATGCCCCTGGTCGGATTCCTGCCCGCCAACGACCCGCGGATGCGCTCCACCATCCGGGTGATCGAGGAGCGGCTCTCCGACAACGGACTGCTGCGCCGCTGGGAGAGCGACCCGGCCGGCTTCGTGATCTGCTCCTTCTGGCTGGTCAGCTGCCTGGCCCTGGCCGGCGAGCGCGGCCGGGCCGGTCAGATGTTCGAGCGGATCGCCGGCTGCGTCAACGACCTGGGCCTGCTCGCCGAGCAGATCGACCCGCGCACCGGGGAGGCGTTGGGGAACTTCCCGCAGGCGTTCTCGCACATCGGGCTCATCAACGCCGCAGGGGACCTCACCGACCTGGATTCCGGACACCGGGAACTTCCGCTGGCGCCGGGGCGGCTCATCCCCGCCGAGGAGCGGAGCGCTCGGTCGGCGGACGAACGCTGACGCCGAGCGCCGCCGGCCGCGCCAGCAGCTCGGGCCGGTCGGGCCCGCCGCCGGCGACCCAAGCCCGCAGGTGGCGCCCCCGGTGTCGTCCCGTCCCCGGGCGGCCATGTGCGCGTGGCACGGCATTCATATGGCCTGGCTACGGTACGGGACGCGCTCTTACCCGGGACCAGGGACGGTCGGCACCGCCGTGCATCACGCGAACCACTACTACGGCCACTCACACGTGCTGGCCCGCTACTGCGGGCTGGACGACCGGTCCCCGCAGCGCATCCACGGCTACCTCCAGCACGGCTGGAACATCGGCCACGGGATGGCCCCCGACCACGAGTTCGTACCCGGTCTGCCGCTCTTCGTCTGGTCGGAGCGGACCCGTCGGCGGGCCTGGTCGCTGGGGCGACGCGACACGTACGCCGTCGGCTCGCCCTGGGCGTACCTGCTGGCGATGGAGCCGGAGCCGGACGCGGCCGCACCGCGGGAGGGCACGATCTGGTACCCCTTCCACGGCTGGGAGGGCCAGCACGTGGTGGGGGACCACGACCGGCTCATCGCGGAGATCAAGGCGACCGAACCCGGCCCGGTGACCGTCTGCCTCTACTGGCAGGAGTACCGCGCGACGCGGGTACGCGAGCAGTACGAGCGGGCCGGTTTCCGGGTCATCTGCCACGGCTACCGGGGCAGCAAGTGGGACAGCCTCGACCCGGACTTCCTGCGCCGGCAGCTCGCCGAGCAGCGCCGCCACCGCCGCGTCGCCTCCAACCGGCTCTGCAGCGCCGTGCTCTACGCCATCCTCGCCGGCTGCGAACCGGCCGTGTACGGCGACCCGATGCAGCTGGACGGGGAGGTGCCGATCTGGGGTGGGCAGCCCCGGATCCGCCGGCAGTGGGCGCAGCTGCACGGCCCGCAGGTCGACCCGGTGGTGGCCCGGGAGGTCGCGGTCGCCGAACTGGGGGCCGACATCCTGCTCCCGGCCGCCGCGCTGCGCCGGATGTTCCACTGGCCCGAACCGGCTGCCGCTCCCACCGGGGCCGCACTGTTGGAGGGGGCGCGATGAGCCTGCGGTTGATCGGCGGCGAGATGCCGGTCTGGTCGGACCTGGACGGCCGGCACGGCCCCGGCCCGGTCCGCGGGGAGGTACTGGCCCCGCTGCTGGCCACCGTGACCGGGCGCGCCCTCGTCGTCGGACCACTCGACCCGGCGTTGCTCGACGCGGTGCCGGCTGACGACCTGACGGTCCTGGTGCGGGGCATACCGGACGCGGAGACGCTCGCCGCCCGACTGGCGGCCCGGCCGGGCGTCACCGTGCTCTGCGGCAGCCCGGAGAAGCTCGCGACGGAACCCGCGTACGACACGATCGTGGCGCTCGACGGGATCCAGCGGCTCGCCTCGACCGAGGGCGCCGACCTGACCTGGGACGAGACGTTCGCGCTGCTGGCGGCCGTGCTGCGCCCGGGCGGGCGGCTGCTCCTCGCCGCGGAGAACCACCTGGGGATGCACCGGCTGGTCGCGCTGCCGCCGGAGGTGACCGACTCGGACTGGGCCGAGGCGGGCGAGTACGACCCGGATCGGCCGGCCGGCCTGGAGCGTCTCCGGGACCGGCTCGCCGACATCGGCCTGACCGTGACGCGCACCTACACGGCCTGGCCGACGCCGATCGCCCCCACCGCGCTGGTGACGCCGGAGCTGCTGGTCGAGCCGGAGGCGCGGGCGTTCCTCACGGTCGCGCTCGACCGGGCCTGCGAACCGTCGACGACGGTGCTGACCGACCCGCGACGGCTGGTCGCCCAGGCGCTGCGCCACGACGCGGCGACGATCCTCGCGCCGGCCTGGATCCTGCAGGCCGAACGGACCGCCCCCGAGCCGGGTCGCGGCACCGGCCGGCTCTGGTTCGAGGCGCCGGAGGCCGGGCCGGCCCCGTTCGAGGCCCCGGCCGCGCTCCTGCCGTTCCCGCCGCCGCCCGAAGCGATGGTCATGGTCGACGGCGACCGCGTCGAGGTCATGCGTCACCCCGAAGGGAGGTTGTACTGGTACAGCCCGGCCGACGGCACGGCGCTGCTGCCCAGCGGTCACCTCCTCGAACAGCTGCTGATCGTCGCGGCTCTGCGGCGTGACCTGCCCACCGTGCGGGAGTTGCTGCACCGGTGGCAGAGCAGCCCGCACGCCGGTGTCGCCGCCGACCAGATCGTCGTGACGCCGGGCCACGACCTCGCACCGCTGACCCCGGCGGTGCTTCCGCACGCCGCCCTGCGGCGGCTGGCCGTCCGGCTGCTCGACGCCGGGCTCGCCTACCTCTGGCCGTCTCCCGCGGACCCGGCCGAACTGAGTCTGACGCTGGCGGCTCTCGCCGGGCGGGCCCCCGAGCCGGTAGCCGCGACCGGCAACGAGCCGAGCCGGCCGGGCACACCCGGGGTGCGGGAGCTGCTGGCGAGCCGCGACCGGCTGGCCCAGGAGCTGGCCGAGGCCCGCGAGCGGGAGGCCTGGTACGAACAGGCCCTCGCCGACCGGGAGACGGAGCTGCGCCGGGCTCGCGGGCTCGTCGCGTTGCTCAGCGGGTCACCGACGGCCCGCGCCGGCAAGCTCATGCTCGCCGGTGCCCGGCGGGCCCGCCGCACCGCCGGCGCCGTCGCCCGACGCGTCCTGCCCCGCGACTGACCACCGGCCCGCACCGGCGCGGCGCTCAAGGCCGAGCCGGGGCGGCGGCGTCGCCGGTCTCCGGCACGGCCCTCAGTGCGGAGCCGGGGCGGTGTCGGGGCGGTGTCCGGCGCGGCGCTCAGCGCGGAGCCGGGGCGGTGGCGTCAGCGGTCTCCGACATGGTCCTCAGCGAGGAGCCGGGCCGGCGGCGTCGGCGGTCTCCGGCGCGGCGATGCGGGCCGAGGCGACGCTCTCGTACAGCTCCTCGAGCAGTTGTGTCTGCCGGCGCAGGTCGAAGGTCTGCACGGTGTGCTCGCGGGCCGCCCGTCCGAGACGTTCCCGCAGCGGCTCGTCGGTGAGCAGCCGGCGGATGTTCTCGGCCAGCGCCGCCCGGTCCCGTTCGGCGCAGAGCAGGCCGGTCTCCCCGTGGCGGACCCCTTCCGGGATGCCGCTGTGGTGGGTGGCGACGACCGGCAGACCGAGGCTCGCCGCCTCCAGCACGGTCGTGGGAAGCCCCTCACAGTCGCCGTCCGACGCCGTGCGGGACGGCGCGGCCAGCATCTTGGCCTGCGCCATGTGCTGCAGGACCACCTCCGGCGGCTGCGCGCCCAGGAACGTGGCGTCGACCTGGAGCTGGGCCGCCCGCGTCCGGGTCGACTCCTCCAGCGGTCCCGCGCCGATGAAGAGGGCCCGGGGCCGTAGCGGCGAGATCAGTCCGAGCGCCTCGACGAGGTCGTCGGCGCCCTTCTTGTCGACGAACCGGCCCACGAAGACCACGTCCCAGGTCTTCGGCGCCGTCGACGGCTCCGCCGGGATCGGCACGCCGGTGTAGTGGACGCGTACCTTCGCCGGGTCGGCGCCCAACTCCACCGCGCGGTCGCGGATGAAGCCCGAGACGGCGATGATCACGGCGGCGCGGTCGAACGTGACCCGCAGCTTGTGGCGGTGCCGTGCGCCGCGCAGACCGGGCACGGCCGGCTGCCGCGTCACGTCGACCCCGTGCAGGGTGACGACCAGCGGTACGCCCAACTGCTGGGCGGTGCGGCTGATCAGCCATCCGTCGCCGCCGAAGTGGGCGTGCACCACCGTCGGCTTCAGTCGGGTGAGCAGCCGGCGCAGCCGCGCGGAGCGGCCGGTCGCCCGCAGCTGGTGCCAGCCGCGACGGCCGGCGGGCGTGTTCGGGTAGGCGATGACGTCGCTGTCTTCGGCGATCGGTGAGGCGACCTTGTTCGCGCCGAGGTAGACCGGCCGCCACGACGGCAGCGCGTCACCCTGGTTGCGGACGAACGTCTCGGAGACCGGCAGCAGACCGCTGCGCCAGATGACGGCGACCTCAGACGTGGACATCGCTCCCCGGGCTGCTCGTCGGTACCGGCAACGTGGTGGCTGCCGTGCGGACCGTGTGCTCGGCCGTCGACGGCCGGCCGTCGGGCGTCGCGGACGTGGCCGGGGTCGGCTCGACGGCCGGCCCGGGGGCCGGGCGTCGGCGGCTCAGGATCCGGTCGCGCAGGGTGTGCCGCAGCTGCGGCGGGATCAGCCAGATCTGGAAGAAGGTCAGGTAGTCGATCGCGCTCGGGCGGCCGTGCCGCCGCGCGTCGCCGAGCAGCATCCGGAAGACGCGGAAGCTCCGCGTGGGCGCCGCCATCGAGCTGATGATGCTCATCATGATCGCGGCGTACGCCTTCGGGGTGAGCCGCGGGCGCATCTTGCGCACCCACTCCAGCTGCGCCTCCCACGGCGAGTTCAGGCTGATCCGCGGCCGGTCCTCGTCCTGATGCCACAGCACCAGCGGCTCGGCGGCGATGACCAGGTCGACGCCGTCGTGGTCCAGCGCCCGCAGCGTCCAGTCCAGCTCCTGCTGCCGGCGCAGGCCGACGGTGAACGGGACCCGACGCAGCAGCGACGTGGGCGCCATGATCGTCGAGGTCTGGATGAAGCCGTCGCCGTGGAAGAGGCCACGCCGGACGGTGAGGTACTCGCACACCGGCTCGCCGTCGAACGGGAGGCGGCGGGGCATGACGAACTCCGCGCGCGGAGTCTTGTTGATCAGCCGGCTGGCGATGATCGGCAGCGCGACGGTGGCCGTCCGCGCGTACGCCAACTGCACCGACAGCTTCTCCGGAAGCCACTCGTCGTCGTCGTCCAGCAGGGCCGTCCACGGCGCGGCGGCGTGCTCGACGCCCACGTTGCGGGCGTTGGGCGCGCCGCCCTTCTGCGCGAGCTGCACGAGCCGCAGGCGGTGGTCGTCGATCCCGCTCAACGCGTCCTGGGTCGCCTGGTCCGGCCCGTCGATCACGACGATGACCTCGATGTCGGTGACCGTCTGGGCCAGGGCGCTGCGGACGGCCCGGGTGACCAGGTCGGGACGCGCGAACGTGGGAATGACGACGCTTACCTCGGGTGCAGATGACATGATCACCACTCATCCGGCCGGAGACGAACTGTCAGCCGGTGACGCTAGGGAGCCCAGCCGTCGTGCCGGTGAATGGAAACCGGCGTCCAGGCGCACAACGAGAGTGGTGCTGCTGTCACACCGGCGACGCGGCCCCGGCCGATCCCCGCTCCCGGCACCGGCGGTCCCGGCGGCGGACGCATCTCGACGAGCCGGCCACGCAGCACAGCGCCGTGACATATGGTAAAAAACCGGCGCGGCCCGGGTCGTTCGACGACGATGCGACGCGGGCGCCCCGATCAGGGTCGCGCAGCCGCACGCCGGCCAGCCGAAGGACGGACCGATGACCGCGAGAACGCCGCCGTGCCCCGCGCCGACGGCCCCGAACCCGCGCGCCGTCCACCGCCACTGAGATGGACTGGACCGGATGGGCGCTCTTCGGGTTGGTCGCCACCACCGCGCTGACCGCCGCGCTGACCACCGCCCAGCTGGCCGGACTCACCCGCATCGACTTTCCCCTGGCCCTCGGCACCCTCGTCACCGAGGACCCCGACCGAGCCCGCGTCATCGGGTTCTTCCTGCACCTCGGCGCCGGTCAGGGCTTCGCCCTCGGCTACGCGGCCACCTTCGCCCTGCTGCACCGCGCCACCTGGTGGATCGGGGCGCTGCTCGGCTTCGTCCACGTCGCGATCGCGCTGACCGTGCTCCTGCCGCTGCTGCCCGGCGTACACCCGCGCATGGCCTCCCAGCGGGCGGGCCTGGCCAGCACCGCGATGCTGGAGCCGCCCGGTCTGTTCGCCCTGAACTACGGCAACCAGACGCCGGTGGTCGTGGCCGTCGTCCACGTCGTCTACGGGCTGGTCCTCGGGGTGCTTCTCCATGCCGGGTGACCGTCGTGCGACAGGTGAGGACCGATCCCCATGACCGGTGGACCCCACCCGGCGCGGCCCGGGGACCCCACACCGATCAGCGACTACGGGCTGCTCAGCGACACCCGCACCGCCGCGCTCGTCGCCGGTGACGGCGGCATCGACTGGCTCTGCGTACCCCGCTTCGACGGCGAGCCGCTCTTCGGTCGGCTGATCGGCGGCCCCGACGCGGGAACGTTCCGGGTCGGCCCCACCGAACCGGCGCCGCCGGTCGAACGGCGGTACCGGCAGCACACCGCCACGCTGGAGACGACCTGGGCGGTCGGTGGCGGCCGGCTCACCCTCACCGAGGCCATGGTGGCCGAGGTCGGCGGCCGCCTGTTGCCCACCACCCTGATCGTGCGGCGACTCTCGGCCCAGAACGCGCCGATCGACGCCGTCGTCGAGTTCGACCCCCGCCGCGGTGAACACCACAGGCTCCCCCAGATCCAACGGCGACCTCAGGGCCTGGTCTGTCAGTGGGGGTCCCTGGCGGTCTCGTTGGCCGGCACCCCCGAACTCGCCGTCGAACCGGGCCGACCCACCCGGATCACTGTCGACCCCGGCCGCCCGGTCACCCTGGTGCTGGCCGTGGCCCACCGCGAACCGCTGATCCACGTGGAGCCGGGCGCCGCCTGGGACCTGCTCCTCGCCGACGAGCAGCGGTGGCGGGCCTGGACCGCCGAGATCGACGAATCCCTGCCCTTCCGGGAACACGTCGTACGAAGCCTGCTCACCCTGCGGCTGCTGACCTATTCGCCGTCGCGGGCACCGGTGGCCGCGCCCACCACCTCGCTGCCCGAGGACCCCGGCGGGGAACGCAACTGGGACTACCGCTACGTCTGGCCCCGCGACGCCAGCATCGGCGTCAGCGCCTTCCTCAGCGTCGGCAAACCCGAAGAGGCCCACGGGTTCCTCGCCTGGCTGCTGCACGCCAGCCGGTTGCAGCGTCCGCGCCTGCCGGCGCTGTTCACCCTCTACGGGCGCACCGTCCCCCGGGAACGGGAGGTGCCCGGCTGGCCCGGCTACCGCGGCAGCGTCCCGGTACGGACCGGCAACGCCGCCGCCGGACAACACCAGCTCGACGGCTACGGCTGGGTCATCGACGCCGCCTGGGCGTTCGTGCAGGCCGGACGTCCTCTCAACTCGGAGACGTGGCGGGCGGTACGCGGATTCGCCGACGTGGTCACCCAATGCTGGCGGGAGCCCGACGCCGGCATCTGGGAGGTCCGCGAACCAGCCCAACACGTCCACTCCAAGCTCATGGGCTGGCTGGCCCTGGACCGGGCGCTGGCCATAGCCGAGACGCACCCCCTGTCGGAGCGCCGCCGACGACACTGGCAGGAGAGCCGGGAGGCGATCGCCGTCGAGATCCGCACCCGCGGCTTCGACCCGAGCGCGGTCAGCTACGTACGCAGCTACGGCTCGCCGGAGCTCGACGCGGCCCTGCTCGTCCTGCCGCTGCTGAACTTCGACAGCATCGACTCGCCCCGGGTACGCGGCACCATCGACGCCATCCGCGACCGGCTCTCCGCGGGCGGCCCCTTGCTCTACCGCTACCCGCCGGGACGCGACGGCCTCCCCGGCACCGAGGGGGCGTTCCTGCCCTGCTCGTTCTGGCTCGTTCAAGCCCTCGCCCGCACCGGGCGGCGCGTCGAGGCGGTCGAGCTGTTCCAGGCCATGCTCGACCACGCCGGGCCCCTCGGCCTCTACGCCGAGGAGCTGGACCCGGCGACCGGCGCCCACCTCGGCAACTACCCGCAGACGCTGACCCACGCCGCGCTCGTCCAGGCCGCGCTCGCCATCCGGGACGCGCCCGCCTAGTGCCGCGCTCAGCCGGTGGGGTCGCTTCCTGGCGGCTCCTCGGCGGCGGGGCCGCGGTCCTCGAACTCGTACGTGGTGGTGAGCGCCTCCGGTAGGTCGGGCACCAGGGCGTTGGTGCCGTCGACCACCTGCACGTACCGGCGGCCCTGGAAGAGCGAGTAGCTCCCGTCGGCCTCCTGCTCGATGGTGAACAGCTGCGCCTGCGCGCCCGGATCGCACGCCCGGTTGCGGACGCTGCCCGGCGCGGCGTCGTGCACCACCGTCATGCAGCTCCGGCCGGCGCCACCCGGCTCGGCGAGCGTGATCCGGAATCGGTCCCCTTCGGGCCGCAGCACCCACTGCGCCCGGTCGTCGACACCGGGCGCGGTGGCGGCCCGCACCTGGTCACCGGCGGGGTCGACCGCCAGCACCGCCCGGTTCATCCCGGGCACCACGATCGCGATCCGTCGCCGGCCGGCGAGGATCTCCTGCGGGCCCGCCGACGCGGTCACCGACGGGACGGCCGACGGTGGAACCTCCCCCGCCGGGGCCACCACGCTCCGGTCCGGCTGCTCCCGCGCCTGCAGCACCACACCCCCGGCGACGAGGGCGAGCACGGCCAGGCCGGCGCCGGTGACGGCGGTCCGACGGCGGCGACGCCGCTCGCCACGCTCGCGCAGCGCCTGCGCCGGGGGCAGCTTCGTGACCCGGCGCGCACCGTCGGCGATGGCCGTGAGGTCGTCGCGCTGATCAGCCATGGGACGCCTCCTCCTGGGGCTCCTCGGTCAGCATCCCGCCCATCGCCCTGCGGCCGCGAGCAAGGTACGTCTTGACGGTCCCGACGGGCCGCTGCATCTCGGCGGCCACCTCGGCGACGCTGAGATCGTTCAGGTGGTGCAGCACGACGGCTCGGCGTTCGTCGGCGCTCAACCGCCGCAGCGCCTGCAGCAGCGCGACGTGGTTCTCGTTCAGGCCGGGAACGCTCTGGTCGACGGCGGCCCGGTGGTGCGCGCGGATCCGGTTCGTCGCCTTGCGCCAGCTGCTCACCGCGATCCGGGAGGCGACGCGTCGTACCCACGCCTCCGGGCTGTCCGCCTCCCGCACCGTCTGCCAGCGCTGCCAGGCCCGCGTGAACGCCTCGGCGACGGCGTCCTCCGCCTCGTTGAGGTTGCCGGTCAGCAGATAGAGGTGGCCCACGATCCGGCCGGCGCAGGCCGTGTAGAGGGCGTCGAACTCCTCAGCGTCACGCATCCGACCGGCGCCCCCTCGAAGCCTCGTCCCCTGGTCACCGCCGCATGCAACCCCGCCGGGAGGACCAGCCCCACGCGCGCGGTGCCGAATTGTGACGCCTGTCACACTGCCGATGATCAACCCGGGGATTGGGCCAGACGTCATCGTGCCGACCCGGGATGGACCCGTGGCGGAGAGGACGATGTGCGACGACGGCAACGACGCGCCCTGACAGCCGCAGTGCTCGCGACCGCACTGGCCGCGGCCGGTCTGTCGGCTACCCCAGCCGGCGCGCAGGAGCAGCCGACGGCCCCGGTCACCGGACCCGGCGGCACCTTCACGCTGATCACCGGGGACCGGGTGACGCTGGACGCCGACGGCCACCCGCAGATCCAGCGGGGACCGGGACGGACCGGAATGCGCTTCGTCAGCAGCCGGGAGGGCGGCCACCAGTACGTCATCCCGGCCGACGCGGCACCGTTGCTGCGCGACGGTCGGCTCGACCGGCGGCTGTTCGACCTCACCGTCCTCGGCGAGTTCGGCTACGACGACCGCACCGCCGAGCTGCCGCTGCTGGTCACGTACCCGCAGAACAAGCCGGCGCAGGCGCGCTCCGCCGCCGTCGCGGGCTCCGCCCGGGTACGCGCCGAACTGCCCGCCGCCCACGCGCTCGCCGTACGGGCGGACCGGACCGACCGGGCCGAGCTCTGGTCGTCCCTCACCCGCGCGACGCCGACCGCCCGTACGCTCACCGCCGGCGTCGACGCCGTCTGGCTCGACGGCAAGCGCCGGGTGACGCTGGACCGCAGCGTGCCGCAGATCGGCGCCCCGGCGGCCTGGCAGGCCGGCTTCGACGGCACCGGCGTCACCGTCGGCGTACTCGACACCGGGATCGACGCCGGCCACCCCGACTTCGCCGGACAGCTCACCACGGTGCGCGACTTCACCGGCGGCGACGACCCCGCCGACACGGTCGGCCACGGCACCCACGTGGCGTCGACCATCGTCGGCACCGGCGCCGCCTCCGACGGCCGGTACCGCGGCGTCGCCCCGGGCGCGAAGCTGGTCGTCGGCAAGGTCTGCGCCACCACCGAGTGCCAGGACTCGGACGTCATCGCCGGCATGCAGTGGGCCGCGCCGCAGGCCCGCGTGGTCAACCTGAGCATCGGCGACACCGACACCCCGGCGCTCGACCCGCTGGAGACCGCGGTCCAGGACCTGAGCCGCCGGTACGGCACGCTCTTCGTCGTCGCCGCCGGAAACGAGGGCAAGCCGAAGTCGGTCAACACGCCGGCCTCCGCGGACGACGCCCTCGCCGTCGCCGCCGTCGACGCCGACGACCAGCGGGCCTACTTCTCCGCCAAGGGACCCCGGGTCGGCGACAACCACATCAAGCCCGAGATCAGCGCGCCCGGTGTCGACATCGTGGCCGCGGCCCCCGGCGGCGGCTACGTTCCCATGTCGGGCACGTCGATGGCGACCCCGCACGTGGCCGGCGCGGCCGCGATCCTCGCCGGGCAGCACCCGGACTGGTCCGGCCCGCAGCTGAAGGCCGCGCTGATGGACTCGGCCAAGCCCACCGGCGAGGAGAGCCTCTACGAGCAGGGCGCGGGCCGGGTGGACATCGGTCGCGCCGTCGCCCAGCCGATCGCCGCCGACATCGCCGCGATCGACTTCCCGGTCCAGCGCTGGCCGCACGCCGACGACAAGCCGATCACCCAGGTCGTCGGCTACCGCAACACGAGCAGCGCGCCGGTCACCCTGTCGCTGAGCGTCGCCCCGGCCCCGGCCGGCATGCTCACGGTCAGCCCGGCCACCCTCGTCGTACCGGCCGGCGGCCGCGCCGAGGCGACCATCACCGTCGACACCCGCGTGGACGCCCCCGACGGCGTCTACCAGGGCGCGCTGACCGCGACCGGCGCCGGTGACCTGCGGGTACGCACGCCGTTCGCGCTGAACCGGGAGATCGAGAGCTACGACGTACGGCTCGACCACACCGGCCGCGACGGCCGACCGGCCACCGACTACCGGACCGTGGCGGCGAGCCTGACGACCGGCGAGTTCAGCACTCTCGACGGGCAACCGGGCGGAGGCACCCTGCGGCTGCCCAAGGGCCGCTACGCGCTCTACAGCACCATCAACGACGGCGAGAAGTCGAGCCTGCTCGTGCAGCCGGTGCTCGACGTACGTGGCCCGATCACCGAGGCGATCGACGCCCGCACGGCCCGGCCGGTCTCGCTCACCCTGCCCCAGCACGACGCCGCACCGCTCGCCGTCCACATCAGCGCCAACTGGAACGACGGCCTGCGCTACCCGGGCGTCCAGCTCGACGGAGAGTCGTTCGCCAACGTCTTCTTCGGGCGGGTCGGGCCGGCCGGCACGGCCCCCGAACTCGCCGTGACGTTGGGCATCGGACTCGCCCGCCCCGGCAAGGACGGCACCTTCCGCAACAGCCCCTACACCTACGACCTGGCCTACGTGCTCAAGGGCGACATGTTCACCGGACTGACCCGGAAGCTGTCGCCGAAGAACCTCGCCACGGTCAAGGCGACCTACCGCAGCCAGTCCACCACCGCCACCGGCGTCCGCCTGCACCGCGCGGCAGCCCCCGGCGGCCCCGGCCCGATCGGTTCGAGCACGCCGATCGACCTGCCCTTCCACGGCACCGAGTACTACAACACCGACGGCGGAATCGTCTGGACGTCCACCCTCGCCGAGGGCGACAACGTCACGACCCAGGAATCCACCTTCAAGCCGGGTGAGACGTACACCCGGACCTGGAACGCCGCGCCGTTCGGACCCACCATGGCCGGCGCCCCCGAATGGTCGCCTTTGGGATACGCGGGCCGCGACGGCGACACCATCTCGATCGCGGCACCACCGATGTTCGCCGACGCGAGCGGCCGGCCGGCCAGCCGCGACGACCTGCCGGTCCGCCTCCGACTGCTGCGCAACGGCAAGGAGATCGCCACCGCGGACGGCCCGTGGGCGGACTTCTCCGTACCCGCCGAGAAGGCGACGTACCGCCTGGAGGCGACGGTCACCCGCGCCGCCCCCGACACCCTGTCGACGGCGGTCTCGGTGGCGTGGACCTTCACCTCGGCCCACACGTCGAAGCCGGAGCGGCTGCCTCTGACGACGGCCCGGCCGACGCCGGTGCTCGACGACACGAACACGGCGCGGGCGGGTCGGGTGACGACCATCCCCGTGGCCCTGGATCGGCAGGCGGGCTCGGCCGCCGCCGGCAACCGGACGCTCGGGGTCAGCGCGTCGTTCGACGACGGCAAGACGTGGATCCCGTTGCCGGTGATCCACGATGTCGCAATCGTCGTCCACCCGCGTCGGCCCGGTTTCGTGTCGCTGCGCGTGACGGCCACCGACACCGCCGGCAACTCGGTGACGCAGACGATCCAGCGGGCGTACGGGATCGCCTGAGCACGTCCGGCGGCTGCTCGCGCTCGCCGCCGGTCGGAGCTGGAGATGCCGGTGGCGTACGACTGCGCGGGGTGAGGGCTCTCCTCACCCCGCGCGGTCGTGTCGGTCAGGCGGCGGCCAGGAAGCGGGTCAGGCCGTCCAGCAGCATGTTGCTGCCCTGCTCGGACTGGTCGCGGTCTTCGGCCCTGTCGAAGGTCTGCGAGAGAGTGATCTTGGTGCGGTCGCCGTCGGGCGTCAGGTCGAGGGCCATCAGGACGGGCTCGTCGCGGCCGGGCACGTTCATCCCCATCACGAGTCGCTCGTTCGGCACGACCTCGGTATAGCTGCCGGTAAGCGGGATGCGGGCGCCGCCCGGGATGACCATGACCGAACTCCAGGCACCGCCCGGCCGTACGTCCAGGACGACCTCCTCGGCGCTGGCCCACCTGCCGTAGCTCTCGGTGTCGGTCCAGGCGGCCCAGACCTTCTCGACCGGGGCGTCGAGGGTGCGGGTGATGGCGTAGTCGTGGCCGGTTGCGCTCATGGCAATCTCCTCCGTCTGCACGGGCTGGCTTGGGGGATCAACTGAGACCACGGTATAGTCATGGCCCTTGATAGTCAAGCATCATGACTAACTTCGGAGGCGATTCGGTGGACACCGCACAGCACCACCCTGACCTGGGAATGTTGACCGGGCAGCTCATGCGGGCGTTGCAGAACGAGCTCTTCGAGACCCTCGCCGAGCAGGGGCACCCCGACGTCCGCCCGCGTCACGGCTCGGTGCTCGCCTTCCTCGACGCCGAAGGCGTCCGGGCCACCGACCTGGCGGCCCGGACCGGCCAACACAAACAGATCATCGGCACGATCGTCGACGAGCTGGTCAGCCTCGGCTACGTACGCCGCGAGCCCGACCCCGCCGACCGCCGCGCGAAACGCATCGTCCCCACCGAACACGGCCTGGACGAGATCGCCAAGGCTCGCGCCATCCTGGCCACCACCGAGCAGCGCCTCGAGCGAACCCTCGGCGAGCAACGCTTCGCCGCGTTCCGCGAGGCACTTCAAGAGGTGACCGGCCACCAGCAGGCCTGGCGGGAGGGCCGGTGAAGCAGCCCCACCCTTCGGAGCCCATCCGGTACGCAACGATGAGGCCGTGGATGAAAGGCTCCGCTTCTCCAACACGTGGTGGGACCTACGCCTCGACGGCCCGGTTGAACGCGAACAACGTCAGGCGCTGCACCAGGAACTTCTCGCCGAGGTAGCCGACGGTCATCCCCTGCACCGCCGACCCGTCATCGTCGTCGCCAAGTCGGAGGCCTCCGACGACATCGTCGTCCACCTTCCCGCCACCACAGAATGGGCTCGGGTCCACCTCACGTGGAAAGGCTCAGCCGAGACGCCGCCGTGGCCTGAGACCGAGTTCTACGGCACCGTGGAAGCCCTGGAACGGCACCTCAACGAGGCGGACTGAGCCGAAGGGGTGAACCGGTTCTACACTCGCGACGGCGGGCCGTAGCGCAGAGGTCGTCGCGTCGTACTTCCCAGACGAAGGACGCCGGTTCGAATCCGGTCGGCCCGCCCACCGTCCCCCGTCTACACTGCGCCGCGGCGGGCCGTAGCGCAGAGGTCGACGCACCTCCCTGCAAGGAGGGGGACGCCGGTTCGAATCCGGCCGGTCCGCCCGCACGACGGGAGAGGACGGTCAGTTGCGGCGCCGACGGACGCACGACAGGGAGGTACGCCGGCTCTCGCTGGTGTCGCCGCCGCCCATGGTGGCCTCGATCAGCGAGCGTCGGGCCGTCGGGGACTGGCGTGGCGTCTGCGCGGCGGGGATGGTCGACGCGCACGTGGACCTGCCCGACGTGGCCCGCCGGTGGGGCACGGGCGAGGCGGAGCGGATCGAGGCGGAGCTGCACGGCTTCGCACCGGACCTGCTGCGCCGGTTCCTGCCCCGGATGGACACCCTGGCCCTGATGCCCCGGCAGCAGGTGGTGCTCTCCCGGCTGAGCATCCCCTTCCCGGCCCGCCCGGGCCGCGCCGCGGTGCTGGTGGTGTCGCTACCGACGGATGTCAGGGCGCCGCAACGGCTGGGGCTGCGGGTGATCGACGCCGCCGAGGTGGGCGACGGCTGGCTGGACCTGCCCGACTGGTGCTGGCACGCGCAGGCGTCGGCTGACCGGCGGTGGGCGTACGGGGCGTCGCCGGAGCGACTGCCGTGGCATCACCCGGACGGCCGCCGGTACGCGCCGGACGAGACGAGCCCGGGCGAGCCTGCCGATCGGGCCGCCGCCATGGAGACGCTGACCGCGCTGCTGGAGGCCGGCGAGGTGCTGGCCGCCTACCAGACGGCCGGTTTCGTCGTGGACCACACCCAACCCCGGTACGGTTCGGCGTTCCTGGTCACCCACCAGCTGACCTCGTGGGCGTCGACGTTGCCGCTACTCGCGGCGGAGTACCGGCGGCTGGCACACCGCTACGGCCACCAGTCGCTGCGGTTCGCGTCCCAACTGGCGATCACCGCCACCGACGACGGCCTGCTGCGCCTGCACGCCCACCCGTCGGCATACAAGCTGCCGGGGCCACTGGTCGGGGTGCCGGCACCGTCTGAGGTGGCGCTGCTGCGTACCGGCGCGCTCACCGCCGACGAACTGCACCCGCTGGTGCACGAGGCGCTCTTCCCCGACCGCGACCAGCGTCGCCCGGCGGCACGACCGCGGACCGGCAAGGAGTTCCGGGTCCGCTGCGGTGGCGACTGGCATCTGCTCCGGTTGACCGGCGGGTACCTCACCACCAGTCACCACGACGCGGCGGAGATCGAACGGGAACTGCTGCTGGCCCAACTCGGCGGCCCGATCAACGGCTGCGCGAACGCGGTACGCGCCTGGCGAACCGGCGCCAAGCCGGTGCCGAAGGAGATCCGCCGAATCCGCAGCGACCTGCTCGCCCGGCTCTTCCACGGCGACACCGACACCGTGCTGGCCTTCGTCGAAGCGGGCCTGGACCCCGAGCTGCGCGACGGGACCGGCAGCACGGTGCTGCACTGGCTGTCGCACCTGGACCACGTCCGGGCCCTGCCGGTGCTGCTCGCGGCGGGCCTCTCGCTCGACGCCCGCGACGGCGAGGGCGACACGCCGCTGCACCGGGCCGCCGCAGCCGGAGCCGAGGACGTGATGACGGCCCTGGTCGACGCGGGTGCGGACGCGCTCGCCGTGAACGGTTCGAACCGCACCCCGGCCCGGCTGTTGCAGGAGACCCGCCGCCGGGGCTGATCTTTGTCGGTGCGGTTGGTTATGCTGCCGCGCGGCGAGGCCGTAGCGCAGAGGTCGACGCGCCTTGACATCAAGCTGGAGGACGCCGGTTCGAATCCGGCCGGTCTCGCCGCACCACACACAGGGAGGCAGGGTGTCTGTCGATCAGGACGAGCTGGCGACCTGCCTCGCCGTGCTGGCCCGTCTCGACGACCCCGACCTCGACGAGCACGCCAGGCAGACGCTCGAACGTGCCGTCGGCGCAGCAGCGCGTGGGGTGAAGAAGCGGGCGAAGGCGCGCCGCGAGGCGGCCACCCGGTCGGCCGACCGGGCGATCCTCGCCGCGGCCACCCGGTTCCACGACGAGATCCCCGACCCGACCCCGCAACCGGTCGAGCCCTCCCCCGGCGACAGCAGCGTCGGCACGTTGCGCCGGGACCGCTGCTGCTACGTCTGCAAGGCCGCCTACCGAAGCGTCGACGCCGACTACCACCTCATGTGCCCCGACTGCGCCCAGGAGAATCGGGTCCGCCGGCACGCCCGCTGCGACCTGACCGGCCGCACCGCCGTGGTCACGGGCGGCCGGGTGAAGATCGGCTTCCACACCGTACTGAAGCTGCTCCGCGACGGCGCTCAGGTCATCGTCACCACCCGCTTCCCGCGTGACGCCGCCCGCCGCTACGCCGCGGTGCCGGACAGCGCCGACTGGGCCGACCGGCTCTACGTGCACGGCCTCGACCTGCTCGACCTGCCCGCCACCCTGGACTTCGTGTCGCTGGTCGGGCAGCGTTTCGGCGGGCTGGACATCCTGGTCAACAACGCCGCGCAGACGCTGTGGCGGCCACCGGCCTACCACCGGGAGGTACGCGACGCCGAAGCGACGCCGCTGGCCGGGCCGGCCGCCCGGATCGCGGTGGGCGCCGCCCCCGCCCGAGTCGAACCGGCCGGCCTGCCGGCGCTGCTGGCGGCGTACTTCCCGGCCGGGCGCACCGACGAGACCGGGCAGCCGCTCGACCTGCGGGAGGTCAACTCGTGGGTGCTGCGCGACGCGGACGTCACCCCGCACGAGTGGTTGCAGGTGCACGTGGTCAACGCCTTCGCGCCGTTCCTGCTCACCTCCCGGCTGCGTCCGCTGATGGAGGCCAGCCCGCATCCGCAGCGCCACGTCGTGCAGGTCTCCGCGATGGAGGGCAGCTACTCGCGGGCCGGCAAGACGGTCCGCCACCCGCACACCAACATGGCGAAGGCCTCGCTCAACATGCTGGTCCGCACGGTCGCCGCCGACTACCTGACCGGCGGAATCCACATGAACAGCGTCGACACCGGGTGGGTCACCGACGAACGCCCGCACCCGAGCAAGAGCCACCAGCGTGCGCACGGTTTCCGCCCCCCGCTCGACGTGATCGACGGCGCCGCCCGCATCTACGACCCGGTGGTACGCGGAGTCCACGGCGCACCGGTGAGCGGCCAGTTCCTCAAGGACTACCGGAGTGTGCCCTGGTGACCGATCCGACGCCGGTGCGCTGCCCGATCATCGCCGACCCCACCGCCGGCCTGGCCGACCCGGCCGACTTCGACCCGCTGCTGGCCCGCCTGGCCACGCCCGCGCCGATCGGCGACAGCGAGGTGTACCCACGCGGCACCGTCCGCGCCGACGGCCGCCTCGACCTGTGCAAGCAGGGCGTCGGCCCGGCGCAGACCGCCCGGATCGTGACGGCGGCTGTCGACTCGCCGCTGGTCCGGCACCTGCTGCTCGGCACCAACGCGCTGGGCGAAGCGGGTGCGCGGGCGGTCGCCGACGCGCTGCGCCCCGGCCACCGGCTGCACACCCTCTACCTGGGGTGCAACCTCATCGACTCCACCGGCGTGACCGCCCTGGCCGAACGGCTGGCCGCCGACGACCAACTCCGGGCGCTCTGGCTCAAACGCAACCCGGTCGGCGACGACGGGGTGCGCCGCCTCGCCGACGCCCTCCGGACGAACACCACCCTGCGCACCCTGGACCTGGTCAACGTGGGGATGACCGTACGCGGACTGACCATGCTGGCGGCGGCGCTGGCAGAGCGGCCGGTCCCGGTGCAGCGGCTCTTCCTCGGCGGCAACGGCTTCGGCCCGGACGCGGTGCCCGTGCTCGGCACCCTCATCCACACCGCCGGCGTCCGCGAGCTCTACCTGGCCGCCAACCACCTCGGTGACACCGGGGTCGCCGCGCTGGCCGACCTCGCCGACGGGGTGCCGATGACCCTCGGCCTCGGCGGCAACGGCATCACCCCGGCCGGGGTCGCGGCGCTCACCCGCCACCTGGCCGCCTGGGAGGCGCTGGACCTGGCCCGGCCACCGTCCGAACGAGCCCTCGGCGCGCACGGCAACGTGGTCGGTGACGACGGGGCGGAGGCGCTCGCCGAGGCCCTGCCGGGTGCCCGGCTGCGCCGGCTCGACGTGCGGCGTACCGAGATCGGCGGTCGAGGAGCCCGGCGACTCGTCGCGGCGATCGAGGGTCATCCGACGCTGCGCTACCTCGGCATCAACGGCGGGGTGCCCCGCAAGCAGCGCCGCCGGGCCGCGGCTCTGCTCGCCGAGCAACCCGCACCGCTGCCCCATGAGGACATCCAGGCGATCGCGAGCGTCTACCGGTGAACCAACCGACCCTTGCCGAGCTGCCCGTCTGGCAGCGCATCCGCCGGTACGCCGTACCGCCGGCGATGATCGAGGCGGCGGCGGCCGCCCGCGCCGACGGCGACTGGCGGGCAGGCTGCGCCGCCGGTCGGATCGACGTCGACCTCGACCTGGCCGAGGTGCGCCGCGCCCACGGGGCCCGGCAGGCCGACCTCATCGAGGCGGACCTGGCCGCGCTCGCCCCGGACCTGCTGCGCTGGCACCTGCCCCGGGTCCTCGGCGGGCGCACCAGCCTCGCCACCCACCACGACTGGCTGCTGTCGACCCGCGCGGGTCGGATCGGCGCGGACGACGCGATCCTGGTGCTGCGGGCCCCGAAGACGGTGGACGGCTCGCAGCGGCTGCGGCTGGAGGTGCGCGCCGGCGCCGAGGCGAACCCCGGCTGGCCGGACCTACCGCCGGTGTTCTGGAGCACCGAGCACGTCGACGGGCTCCGCGCGGCGTACGGCGGCACGCCACAACGCCTGCCGGGTTTCGAGGCCGACGGGTCGGTGCGGCCGTTCGAGGCGTACCCGACGCAGGTCGATGAGGCGGATCCGGCGACCCGAGCCGAGGTCTTCGACCGGCTGATCGCCGCGGGCGACCCCGTCGGCGCCTGGTCGGCGGCCGGCGTGGACCTCGACACCACCCCACCGGAGGGGCGCCGCCGCAACTACCTCGCCACCGCGCTGGTCGAACTGGCCCTGCCGGTGGGGTTGGCCGCCGAGCTGACCCGGCTGCGCGAGCGCTACGACCTCGACCGGCTGGTGATTCGACACGAGACGCAGCCGGTGGCCGAGGTACGCCACGAGCCGCACCGCGTCACGGCGCGACTGCTCGACTACGACCGGCAGCACTACTACTCCCCCGTGCTGGCCGGCCCGGTCTACCAGCGACCGGCGGACCTCGAACTGATCCGGCACGGCCTGCTCGACCCGGCCGAGCTGCACCCCCTGGTCCGCGAGGTGCTCTTCCCGGCCACCCCGGCGGCGCCCGCCCACGACCGGATGGATCTGCGCCGGGACGTCCCGGTGCGATGTCGGGGCGAGTGGCACACGCTGCGGCACGCCGACGGCCGGCTCGACCCGACGTCACACCCGCCGGAGGAGGTTCGCCGCGAGCAACTGCTCGGCGGTCTGGGCGGGCAGGTCGCCGGCTGTCTGAGCGCGGTGGCGGCCTGGCGTGGCTCGACCGACCACCTGCCCCGACCGCTGAAGCAGCTCCGCCGCGAAGTGCTGCTGCGCATCCAGCACGGCGGCACCGCCGCGCTGGCCGCGCTGCTGGACGCCGGGCTCGACCCACGGATGGGCGACGGCCGCGGCGGCACGCTGCTGCACCACGTCCGCTCCCTCGACGACGCCGCCCTGATCGGCCGGCTCGTCGACGCGGGCGTACCTGTCGACGCGCAGGACCGGCGCAATCGCACCGCGCTGCACGTCGCGGCCGGCGACGGGGCCAGCCCGGAGAAGGTCCGCGCCCTGCTGGAAGCCGGCGCGGACCCGACCGTGGAGGACGAGAACGGGTTCGGCGCCGTCGAGGTGGCCGGCTACAAGGTCGAGATGCACGAAGAGGACGACGAGGAACCTCCGGGCCCGCGCCTGATCCTGCAGATCCTCGAGGAGTGGATGGAGCGGTGAACGCTCGACTCGCCGACGCCGACGCGCTGGTCGCCGCCACCCGCGACTGGCGCTCCGAGCCGGCCCGCGACCCGAAGGTCGAGGCGCTGGCCCTCGCGGTGGCGGCCAATCTGCCGGTGCTGCTCTGGGGCGAGCCGGGCATCGGCAAGTCCGCCACCCTGCAACAACTCGCCGACGGGCTCGGCACCCCGCTGGAGACCGTGATCGCCAGCGTGCACGAGCCGTCCGACTTCTCCGGGCTGCCGATCGTCGGCGACTCCCCCGCCACCGACGGGGTGCCGATGGCGCCACCGGACTGGGCGGTGCGGCTGGCCCGAGGTGGCACCGGGCTGCTCTTCTTCGACGAGCTCTCCTCCGCGCCGCCGGCGGTGCAGGCGGCGCTGCTGCGGGTGGTGCTGGAACGCCGGATCGGCAGCCTGCACCTACCGGCCGCCGTGCGGATCGTCGCCGCGGCCAACCCGCCGACCAGCGCCGCCGACGGCTGGCACCTCGCTCCGCCGCTGGCCAACCGCTTCGTACACCTGCACTGGACGCACGACCCCCGCACCGTGGCGCGGGGCCTGGCCGGCACCTGGCCGGCGGTGACCGTGCCGACGGTCGAACCGGCCCGGGCCGCGTCGGCGCTGGCCCGGGCGCGCGGCGCCGTCGCCGGTTTCCTCACCGCCCGGCCCGGGCTGGCCCATCACCTGCCCGCCGACGCGGAGGCCCGCGGTGGCGCCTGGCCGTCGCCGCGCACCTGGGAGATGGCGCTGCGGCTGCTCACCTTCCACCACTGCAGCGGCACCGGCCGCGAGGCGTTGTCGCTGGCGCTGGTCGGCGCGGTCGGCGACGGCGCCGGCCTGGAGTTCGTCACCTACCTGGACAACCTCGACCTGCCCGACCCGGAGCGGGTGCTGGCCGACCCGGACGCCTTCACGCTGCCGGAACGGGGCGACCGGCAGCTCGCCTTCCTCACCGCCGTGATCTCCGCCGTGCAGGGACGGGTCGACGAGCGACGCTGGGAGGCCGCCTGGGTGGTGCTGGAGAAGGCGGTGAAGGCCGGCGTGCCGGACGTGGCCGCCCGCGCGGCGATGGACCTCGCCGCCCTGCGCCAACCGTCCTGGCCGGTACCCGCGGCGATCGACGCGTTCGCGGAGGTGCTGTACCTCTCCGGACGCCTGAGCTGATGAGCGCGGCGCTGGACCGGACGAAGCTGCTCGCCGCCCGGTTCCGGGCCGCGCAGGACCGGCCCTACCTGGCCTCGGCGCTCTACAGCGTCACCGTCGTCGAGTCCCGGGCCGTGCCGACGATGGGCGTCGACCGGCGGTGGCGCTGCTACGTCAACCCCGACTTCATCTCGGAGCTGCCGGTGCCGCAGCTCGCCGCGGTGTGGATCCACGAGGTCGCCCACCTGCTGCGCGACCACCACACCCGAGCCGACCGGCTCGCCGCCGCACAGGGCCGTGACCACCATCGGATCAACGTGGCCCAGGACTGCGAGATCAACGACGACCTCCTCGCCGACCGGCTGCCACTGCCCCCTGGCCGGCTGGAACCGAAGACCTATAGCCTGCCGTCCGGGCTGCTCTTCGAGCGCTACCTGACGTTGCTCCCACCCGAGGTGACCGGCGGGCACGACTGCGGTTCGGGCGCCCACGGGGTCGCCCGGCCGTGGGAGACCGGCGACGGCGGGGGCGAGGGGGTCAGCGAGGTGGAGGCGGGCGCGATCCGCCGCGACAGCGCCCAGCAGATCCGCTCCGCGTCCCGCGTCCGGGGCGACGTGCCGGCGGGCTGGCGACGGTGGGCGGACGCCGTGCTGGAACCCACCGTCGACTGGCGACGGGCCCTCAGCGGCGCGGTACGGGAAGCGGCCGCGTGGGCCGGCGGCGCGGTCGACTACACCTACCAGCGGCCGTCGCGACGCTCCCAGTCGATGCGCGGGGTGGTGCTGCCCCGGCTGCGGCAACCGGTGCCCCGGGTGGCGATCGTGGTGGACACCTCCGGCTCCATGTCGGACGGCCGGCTCGCGGCGGCGCTGGCCGAGGTGAGCGGGGTGCTGCGGGCCGTCGGTATCGGCGGTAACCGGGTCACCGTGCTCTCCTGCGACGCCGCCGTCCACGTGGTGCGCGCCGTGCACAACATCGGCGAGGTGCGGCTCGCCGGGGGCGGCGGCACCGACATGCGGGTCGGCGTCGACGAGGCGCTGCGGCACCGACCACAGATCATCGTCGTACTCACCGACGGGTACACGCCCTGGCCGGCGGCGCCGCTGGAGTCCGCCCGGCTGATCGCGGGCCTGGTCGGGATGGACGCGCCGACCCCGCCGGAGTGGATCGCCACCGTACGCATCGACGAGCCGCCCGAGGCCGGTCGGCCGGCGACACCCTGACCTGGACGGCCCCGGGTCGCCGCCGGGCTCGTAGTGCCGCAGTGGGCGCGACACGCTGGGCCTGCTGATCGTTGAGCCAGTACCTCTCCCGACCCAGTTGCTGTGAAACGGAGGAGAAGTGCCGGACTACCCGAGAGCGTTCGTCCCGGACGACCGCGTCGAGCCGGTGCCCCGCCGGCTCCGCGCGTACCTCGCGGGTGAGCTGGTGCTGGACACCCGACGGGCGCAGTACGTGTGGGAGTGGCCCTTCTACCCCCACTACTACATCCCGATCGACGACGTGAACCGCAGCATCCTGATCGACGAGCACCGCACGGAACGGATCCGGTGCGGGACCGGACGGGTGCACGGCGTACGACTGGGCGAGACCTCCCGCCCGTCGTCCGTCCGCTGGTACGGCGACGACGCGCTGCCCGGGTTGGCGGAGACCGTCCGGTTCGACTGGGCCGCCCTGGACAGCTGGTTCGAGGAGGACGAGGAGGTCTTCGTTCATCCCCGCAACCCGTACGCGCGGGTGGACGCGCTGCGCTCCACCCGCCGCGTCCGGGTGGAGCTCGACGGGATCGTCCTGGCCGAGTCGACGTCGCCGGTGCTGCTCTTCGAGACCGGCCTGCCGACCCGGTACTACCTCAACCGCACCGAGGTGAACCTCGCGCACCTCGTCCCGTCCGGGACCAGGACCGCCTGCCCGTACAAGGGCCGGACCAGCCAATACTGGTCCGTCCGTGGCAACGGCACGATCCATCCGGACCTGGCCTGGTCGTACGAGTTCCCCACCGGGGCGCTGCTGCCGATCGCCGGGCTCATCGCCTTCTACAACGAGAAGGTCGACCTGATCGTCGACGGGGAGCGGCTCGCGCGGCCGAAGACGCACTTCTCCTGATCGCGTCGGTCCAGCACGCCCCGCCCAAGCGCCATCGGTGATGGCGAGCACACCCCTGTCACAAGTCCCGTACCTGCGCTGTCTCGGCTGCCGACAAGCAAGAGGCGTGCCAGGAGGACATCATGACCAACCAGAAGCCAACCGTGGTCCTCGTCCACGGCGCTTTCGCCGAGTCCGCAAGCTGGGCGGGAGTCGTCGAGCAGCTACAGGCGAGCAGCGTACCCGTGATCGCGGTCGCCAACCCGCTGCGCAGCCTGCCCGGGGACGCTGCCTACCTAAGCGACGTGATCGCCGCCGTCGACGGCCCCGTGGTGCTCGTCGGCCACTCCTACGGCGGCATGGTGATCACCGAGGCTGCTACCGGCCACGACAAGGTCGCGGGCCTGGTCTACGTCTGCGCGTTCGCCCCGGACCACGGCGAGTCCGCGTTCGAGCTGTCGACCAGGTTCCCCGGTAGCACCCTCGGCGAGACGCTGACCGCGCGCCCGGTCACGACTGGCGGAGTCGAGTTGGCTATTCGCCCCGACGCCTTCCACCACCAGTTCGCCGCCGACACCTCAGCCGCTCAGGCGGCCGTGATGAGCGCAACCCAACGCCCGGTCACCGAGATCGCCCTCACCACCGGCCTGCCGACCGACACTCCCGCCTGGAGGGTGCTCCCCTCCTGGTTCGTCTACAGCGACCAGGACCTCTGCATCCCGGTGGCCCTGCACCGGCAGATGGCCGACCGGGCCGGCGCCAAGGACGTACGCGAGATCGCCGGCGCCTCCCACGCGCTCACCGTCTCCCAGCCCCACGCGGTCACCGCCGCGATCCTCGACGCCGTCGCGGCCTGAACCAGAGCCAGCTGGAGCCGGCCAGTACGGCCGGCTCCAGCTGCTCGCCTGTTGGCACGGCCGATGTGGACGTCCCTGCTCGGCACTGCGACTGGTCAGGGCCGGCCGGCTGCCTGGCGGATGACGGCGAGCGGGGCGTGCGCGTGGTGCAGCACCGCGTGGCTGACCGAGCCGAGCACCAGGCCGCCCAGCGCACCGCGCCCGTGCGCGCCGACCACCATCAACTGGGCGCTCTTCGACTCCTCCGTCAGTGCATGGGCCGCGGTGCCGCGCACCGGCCGGTGCCGCACAGCCACCTGCGGATAACGCTCGGCGTAACCGGCGACCGACTCGGCGAGGACCCGCCCCACCTCGTCGCCGTACGCGTCCACGTCGTACGTCAGAGGCACGAAGTCGCCGGAACCGAGCGGCGTGGGGTAACGCCAGGCGTGCACCGCGACCAGCGGGACGTCCCGGTAGGCGGCCTCCTCGAACGCGAACCCGACCGCCGCACGGGACAACTCCGAGCCGTCCACGCCCACCACCACCGGACCGTCGGCCCGCGGCTCACCCCGGACCACCAGCACCGGACAGAGCGCCCGGGAAGTGACCTGCACCGTCACCGAGCCGATCAGCAGGCCGGCGAACCCACCCAGGCCACGGTGCCCGAGCACCACCAGCGCGGCCTGCCGGGATGCCGCCAACATCACCGTGGCCGCCTCACCGTCGACGACGGCGCCGGTGACCGGCACCTCCGGCGCGACCTTTCCGGCCTCGGCGACCGCCTCCACGACGTACCGCTCAGCCTGATGCCGCAGACCGCCACCCACCGGAGCGCCAGGCGCCGGGCGACCCGACACACCCATCAGCGGCCAGATGAAGGCGTGCACCACCCGCAACGGCCGCCGCCGCTGGGCCGCCTCTCGGGCCGCCACCCGTACCGCGTCCAACCCGACGGTGGAGCCGTCCACACCCACCACGACAGGGGCGCCAGCACTGATCGTCATTACTTCTCTCTTTCAACAGGGGGCATGCCGCGACCTGTCAGTCGTCGCCGACGGAGGTTGCGCGCACGGGGTGGTGACTCGCCTGGACGTGGTCGGTCCGAGCCGCCGCGTCATCGCTGCGGCTCCTGGCCGTCGATCGCCGGCAGAAGCAGTTCGCCGGCGCCGGAGGCCGCTACGACCGGCTCAACGGGAGATCGGGATGCCGGCGCCGGTCAGGGCTGGGTGTATCGCAGATGCCGCCGCTCGGCCAGCTCCTCGGCGCTGACCACGGTCAGCACCGGGGAGCCGGGCGGCGCGAACATGGTCACCACCAGCTGCGACTGGGCATCCGGGAGATTGTTGGCGCCCTGGTAGTGGATGACGTCGCCGCCGGGCTCGAACAAGGCGTCACCGGCCTTGAGCACCCGGGGCGGCTGCCCCTCCAGCTCGAAGAGGATCTCGCCCTGGGTCACGTAGCCGAAGAGCGGCCCGGGGTGCCGGTGCGGCGGCGCGCCCGGGTCACCGGGCTGCAGCGTGACCCGGATGGTCCTCGCCTCCGCGCCGGCCGGGATCCCGGCCGTCGCCTCCGGCTGGGTCGTGATCACCTCGACACCCGGGGGCAGGTGTGCGTGCTCACCACTCATGCGTTCCTCCAAACAGAGACTGTCTATCGGAACGACAAGACGGCTTCCCTGTTTGTGACAGCCCGTCAGCGGGGCATCGGGGCGTACTCGGCCGTCAGGTAGGAGCGGTAGGTGATCACCGCCGGGATGGTCACGTTCAGCTTCCCGGCTGTCGTGGTGAGCAGCTCTTCGTACCCCAACAGGGCGCCGGAGCGCGGATCGACGATCACGGTGTACTGGGCGGGCAGACCGTGCGCGTCGGACGTGATCGAGAAGGCCTCACCGACCCGTCCGGCGCGGTCCGTGACGGTGCCGGTCACCGTGATGCCCGGGAGGTCCGCGAGGAGGGTGAGCGCCGCGGCGCGCTGAGCCGGGTTCAGCAGCCGCACGCCGACCAGCTCGGCGACATCCTCCAGGTACTGCACGGGCGCCGGCACCGCCGACGTATCCGCGCTGAGCCAGTGCCGTAGCAGGTCGGCACGCGCCGGCACCTCACCGCGGAGAACGCTGTAGAACTCGCCCGGTGGGTAGTCGCGTACCTCCTCCGACGACCCGAGGCGGCCGCCCCACTTCCGCCACTGCCTGCGGTCGGCGTCGGACCGGAAGACCGGCGGCAGATCCCGTCGGACCATGCGGCCGGCGTCGTCGTCGGTGCGCCAGGACCGCCACTGCTGCGGTACGACGGCAGACGCCGTCCGACCGCCCGAGATGGACGAGTTCAGGAACCAGTTCGCCGACTCCAGGTGCTCCACCGTCCCGGCCGGCCGCGCGGGCACCGGCTGTGCCGCCGCCACGGTGGCCAGGCGCCGAAGCCGGATGCTCGCCGGTTCCGTGCTCGCCGGCGGCCCGTAGCTGAGCATCGCCGGGGTGGCCGCGTAGGCGGGCGGCGGCTGGCGGTACGTCTCGACCGCCACCACGGCACCGGCGGCCGCCACGACCACCGCGCCGGCCGCCGCCAGCACGAACCGACGACGGGGAACCGCTCGGCGGCCCGTCTCCGCCGCGCGGTCCGTGGCGAGGATCCGGGCGAGGTCCCGCTCGCGACGGCTCTCTTCGGGAGGCGGGATGTTCCGGGCCGGGTCCAGGCCGCCCAGCATCTGCCGTACCTCGTCGGTGACTTTCACGTCATCCACCTCGATTCGACATCGACGGCGCCGCCGACGGCCTCGGCTCGACCACGTCACTGGTCGCGCCGAGTTGCGCCCGGAGCCGCCGGCGGGCACGCAGCAGCCGCATCGCGAACGCCGCCCGGGACTGGCCGAGCACGGCCGCCGCTTGCGCGGCGGTCAGCCGCTCCCAGGCGACCAACCGCAGGATCTCCTGGTCGCCGCCGGACAACCGGCCGAAGGCCACCACGACGTCGCGTTGGCCGGCCACCCCGTCCGCGTGGTCCACCATGACCAGTCGGTCCGGCTCCGCCGCCACCCGTAGCGTCAACTCCTGCCACCGCCGACGACCTCTGGCCTCGTTCGCCAGCACCAGCCGGGCCACCCCGTACAGCCACGGCAACGCCGACCCGGACGGCACGTCGCCGAACCGACGCCAGGCCACGAGGAAGACCTCGGCAACGACGTCGCCGACGTCGGACGCGACGATCCGCCGAGCGACGTACCGCCACACGTCACCGTGATGACGTTCGTACAGCTCGGTGAAGTGCTGCTTCGCCACGTCCATGGCACCTCCTACGGGCTTATGTCCGGCATCAACCGGAACATCACACCCAGCAACGAAGGAGTTGCCTGTCAGCGGCGCTGGCCTGCCGGAGAACGCGAACCGCTCACCCCGGTGCCCCGCCGACGGGTCGGAACTCGTGGACGACCTCGATCGGCCCGACGATGTGCTGGTTGAACTCGTCGAGCTCCTCGGCCGGCACCCACAGTTCGAGGATGTCGCGACCGCCGGCCTGCCGAACCGGGTACCTGGACGCGAACTCCCGATCGACCTTGAACCGCGTGACGTAGCCGACGCCCGAGGCGGGCACGTTCCAGTCCCGGGCGATCATGATCGCGTACTGCTCGTTCAGTACCGGGTAGAAGATCGGCTGGTCCGGCAGGCGCGGCGGCCACGCTGTCCAGCCGGAGGCGCGTACGAGGTCCAGCTCCGTGGGACCGGTGGGCCGCCACAGGGTCATCGTCTCGCTCACCGCTGTCTCCTTCCTGGTCGGGGCAGGTTAGCGGTGGGATCTTCGCAGCGGCCAACGGTTTCCTGCCGCCCCACCGCGACTTCCGGGTAAGACGCGGTGGCCGGTGCCGGCTCAATGCCTGGCGGCCACCGACCATACGTGGCCGTAGCGGCAAGCGGATGGACGATCACGATCGGCACTGTCATCATGCCCGCGTGGAGATCAGCTTTTCGGCGGCACAGGTGGACGCCGCGCCCGAGGCGCCGCCTCGCGTGGCGCGCCCCGGTCAACACATTGGCGCGCTTGCGCTGGCCGTACTGGCCCTGGCGGCGCTGATCGGCGCCCACTTCCTACCGTGGGTCGCGGTGCTGGCCGGGAGCGCGCTCGATCGATTGTTCGGGCAGGATCCGGAGCAGCCTCTGCGGACGTATCGCCTCCTCGACCTGTCGGAGACGGCAGTTCCGCTGTACGTCGGCTGGCTGATGCTGTTCGGGGCGTTCGCCGCAGGCTGGGTCAAGCCGGGCTGGCGGCGAACCCTGCTTCGTCTCGTCTGCCTCGTCGACCTCGCGATCGTCTTCCTGGTCCTCGACATCGGTCGACCGGCTGTCGAGGCGAGCGGCCTGCGGGCGAGCGACTACCCCAGGGCCGACATCCGGTCCGGGGCGCTGCTGGCGCTGCTCGGCGTGCTGCTGGTGACCGCGGCTGTGGCGGCGCTCACGGCCCCTGTACGGACCCGCGCGGAACGGTCCACGTCACAGGCATCGGCCCTTCGGCCAGGGTCCGTGTCGGGGTCGGCGGCGCACGCCCCGGAGCCGACGGTCGGTACGCAGGCGCCCGCGTCGCGGCCGCCGGTCACTACCGGATGGTCCGCGCGACCGGTCTGGGTGCCGTGGTGGCTGCGCCGTGGCCCGATTACCGCCCTCGTTCTCGGAGTGGTCGTTGCGGTGGTCGCAGCAGGGGCGAGTGTCTGGTTGGCGCTGCATCGGCCGGCCACGCCTCGGGACCACTCCGGTGACCTCCGGGAATTTCTGGTGACCGCCCCGGTCGGCTCGACCTTCAACGCCGAGGTCCAGGCCAGCGACGGACAGCTCAGCGTGAGCCAGGTGACGCAGCTGATCGATGCCGGGCCGGCAGACGTGTTCACGCTGCTCGGTATGCGTAGCGCCGTGATGGGCGGCTGGGTCGAGCCGGACGGGGTCTCGGTGACGGTGACGCTGATCCAGTTCAGCTCGGACGATGACGCGAGCGGGTTCCTGTACACCTATGGCCTTCGGACGCAGGAGAGAACCGGCAGCGACAGTACGGAGATTCCCGGCCTGCAAGGGGCTCATTCGTTCGTCGATGCGGCCCGCGACGACAAGGACCGGGTCCGGGTCGACGGCGTTGCCCAACGGGGTGACGTGGTCCTGCTCATCACCGAGGCGCAGCCCGGAACGACCGACGTTGCTCGGGTCAACACGCTCTTGCGGAGTCAGTACGACCGGCTTTGAGAGTGCCCGACGGCCGCGCTGAGCATGGCCGCGGGGGTGGTCAGTCGGTCGATACCTCGACGACGAGGTGGCTGGTGCCGGGAACCGGATGGACGCCCGGCACCAGCACGTCAGGCAGGGCGGCGACGGCTTCCGCCGGCAGGTCCACCTCCAGCAGGCCGTCGTCTGGTCGCCGAGCGGCGAAGACCTCCGCCCTCTGCAGAACCACGCGGGTGGAGGTGTTGTCGAGGAGCAGTACGCGGCCGTGGGACAGCCGATCGCGTACCGCTTCGGCCACCATGGTGGTCGTCACGTCCGCAAACCGCAGGCGGACGGTGTCCTGCTCGGCGGTCCAGTCGAAGCCCGCGATCATGAGTAGTCCGGTGGACGAGCCGTCGCGGGCGCGGCCTTCTTCGATCGCGGCCCGCACCGCCGGATCATCCGTGATCGATGGCCTGTCCAGGTCGGTGACGAGCATCGGTACCCGTTCGGCGAACAAGTGCAGCACACCGTCGGTGTCCCACTGCCGAGCTGCCGCATACTCGTCGCCGGTCAGACCGACCACCTGCAGGAACTGCACGCGGCCGTGCGGCGTGGGGATCGTTCCCAGCTCCGGGTCCTCGGTGAAGGCCAGCGCGGTCAGCTCGGTCTCGTAGTCGAGCCGGATGGGTCCATTCGCGTTCATGTGATGGCCCGGCTCGAACCAGTTGCCGCTGCTGAAGACGTAGCGGGCGAGGTTCTGCAGCAGACTCGCCGCCCACATCGGCGGCTCGGTTTCGCCGATGTCGCGGGCGGGCCGGATGGTGAACTCGAAGCCCCAGCCCGACTCGTCGGGGTTGTCGGATTCCTTGGCGTACAGCTCACTCATTCCGTACCCGACGACGTGCCAATGCGGCACCGGCTCGTCACGTGGGTAGAAGCTGACGCCGTCGAGCGGGTCCGGGCCGCCCAGGGCGAATCGGTGCAGCGTGCCGTAGTGCTTCGGCTCGACATCGGGGTAGAGCTCGGCGAGGCGAGCGTCGATGGCGTCCCAGCCGGGCGCTTCGGAGGTCATCGCAAGATCAGACCATGCCGACGGCGGGCGCGACGCCCCGACCCGCTCGGCCGCCAGGCGGCACCGCCGTCGCTACCGGCAGTGTCCGAGGAGGCCGTACGTGCGACCGGAGGGACCGCCGGTCGCGGCTGTTCCGCCCGTCAGCTCGCACCCGTAGGGCCGCAGCGGGGATCGGACCGGACCCCGGTAGAGCTTGATCTTCGGCGTTGTCGATCGCCCAGGCCAGAGCTACCCTACTGGACATGTTTGGACAGGTGCTCAAGTTGAAGCACGAGCGGGTCGCCGAGCAGCTCGCCCGGGAGATCCGCGGCGGCCGGCTGGCCCCGGGCAGCCAGCTGCCCGGGGAACATGCGCTCGCGACCCGGTTCGATGTGAGCCGCAACACTGTCCGCCAGGCCCTGATCGACCTCACCCGGCAGGGGCTGATCCAGACCCGCTCCGGTAAGGGCTCGTTCGTGACCTTCGACGGCCGGGCCATCGACGACCGGCTCGGCTGGTCACGGGCCCTGGCCGAGCAGGGCGTCCCGACAACCGTACGCACGCTCCGCCTCGAGCTGGTCCACGAGCCCGAGCTGGTGGAGCGGTTCGGGCTGCCCTCGGCCGAATTCGTCGCGATCGACCGGCTCCGGTCGCTCGACGGCGGCCCGGCGATCTCGATCGAGCGGAGCCGGATTCCGGCCGTCGGTCCGCTGCGCGACCTGCCCGAGCAGGGTCTCGCCGGCTCCCTGTACGCGGCGCTGCGCTCGGCCGGTCTCGCGCCAGCGCAGGGCGAGGAGTGGGTGGACCTGTCCCCGGTGGCGGAGTCCGACGCGCAGCTGCTCGGCTGCGCCGACGGTGATCTCTTCCTGCGTACCCAGCGGCTGAGCCTGGACGCGCGCGGCGAATTCGTCGAGTACGTGGAGAGCCTGTTGAAGCCGGACCGATTCCGGCTGCACCTTCGCTTCGGGGAGGCGTCGGAATGAGCGCTCCGAATCCGCACCTGACGATCGAGTCGCGCGCGGTCGGCGCCCTGACCGGGCTCGCCGTCGGCGACGCGCTCGGCATGCCGACCCAGTCGATGCCCCGGGAACGGATCGTCGCCCGCCACCCCCGGTTGGCCGGTTTCGAACCGGGCCCCCCGGACCAGCCGATCGCGCCCGGAATGCCGGCCGGGTCGGTGACCGACGACACCGAACAGGCCCTGCTGCTCGGGCAGCTGCTCGTCGAGGGCCAAGGGCACGTCGACGGGCACCGGCTCGCCCGGGCGCTGCTCGCCTGGGAGAACGACATGCGCCGACGCGGCTCGCTGGACCTGCTCGGCCCGTCGACCCGGGCCGCCGTCGCTGCCGTGGCCGCCGGCCGTCCGCTCGAGGAGGCCGGCCGGTTCGGCACGACCAACGGGGCGGCGATGCGGATCGCCCCGGTGGGGATCGCCGTACCCGCGACCGACCTGGACCGGCTCGTCGATCGGGTCGTCGAGGCGAGCTGGGTCACCCACAACACCGGCGTCGCCCTGGCCGGCGCCGCCGCCGTCGCGGCCGCGGTCAGCGCCGGCCTGGACGGCGCGGACACCGCGACCGCGACCGCCACCGCCGTACGGGCGGCGCGGCTCGCCGCCGGGCGGGGCCACTGGATCGCGGCGGGAGACATCGCCACCCGGATCGGCTGGGCCACCGAACTGGTCGCCGGGCGGACGCCGGAGCAGGCCGCCGACCTGATCTATCGCCTCGTCGGAACGAGCGTGGCGACCCAGGAATCGGTCCCGGCGGCCTTCGCGGTGCTCGCCGTCCACCCCGACGACCCCTGGCAGGCGTGCTTGTTCGCGGCGGGCCTCGGCGGCGACACCGACACGATCGCCGCCATGGTCGGCGCCATCGCCGGCGCCGGCCACGGCGTCGACTCCTTCCCGAGCGGTGCGCGGGAAACGATCGAGAAAGTCAACGACCTTCCCTTGGCAGAACTGGCGACACGCCTACTCACCCTTCGTCAGCGCAGCTGACGCCGGTACGCACAAGAAGGCAGGACGACGATGTCCACGACTGAACTGGCCGGCACGATCCCGGCCGACACCAACCGGGTCGGCGCCATCGAGACCCGAGGCATCGAGCCGGTGCCCCCCGCCGAGCGCACGGGCGGCCCGGGCCAGCTCTTCTGGGTCTGGTTCGCGGCCAACATCTCCATCCTGGGGCTGCCCCTCGGCGCCACCCTGGTCGCGCTGCGCGGCATGAACATCTGGCAGGCGCTGCTGGTGGCCGCGGTCGGCTCGTTCGGCTCCTTCGCCCTCGTCGGCCTGATCAGCCTGGCCGGCAAGTGGGGCGGCGCGCCCAGCATGACCTTGTCCCGCGCGATCTTCGGGCCGCGCGGCAACCACGGGCCCACGGTGATCTCCTGGCTGTCCCGGGTCGGTTGGGAGACGGTCAACACCACGACCGCCGCGTACGCGCTGCTCGCCCTGCTGGACATCGCGTTCGGGCTCAGTGCGAACCCCGTGCTGACCGTGATCAGCCTGCTGGTCTTCGTGGCGCTCACCCTGGTCGTCTCGGGCCTGGGACACGCCACGCTCGTCTGGATCCAGCAGTGGGCGACGTACGTCTTCGGTGCGCTGAACATCATCGTCGCCGCGTTCCTGATCGCCCGGGTCGACTGGGACGCCGTCCTCGACGCCCCGGCCGCCCCGCTGAGCGTCGTCATCGCCGGCGTCGGTGTGATCGCCGCCGGCACCGGCATCGGGTGGGCGAACGCAGGCGCGGACATGGCCCGCTACCAGCACCGGAACGTGCGGGGTGGGCGGATCGTCGCCGCGGCCTCGGCCGGTGCCGGAATCCCGCTCTTCCTGCTCATCGGGTTGGGTGGCCTGCTCTCGGCCGGCGACGGCAGCCTCGCCTCCGCCAGCGACCCCGTATCGGCGATCCAGGTGATGCTCCCGTCCTGGATGGCGGTGCCGTACCTGCTCGCCGCGTTCGGTGGACTGCTGCTCTCCAACAACCTCTCGGTCTACTCCGCCGGACTCACGATGATCACCTTGGGGGTCCGGACCCGCCGGGTGGTGGCCGTCGGCCTGGACATCGTGCTCACCCTGGCCGGTGGCGTCTACTTCATGCTGATCGCCGGGAACTTCTACGGCCCGTTCATCACCTTCATCTCGCTGCTCGCCGTACCGATCACCGCCTGGGTGGCGGTCTTCCTGGGCGACATGCTCTTCCGGCGGGAGTACGACCCGCGCGGCCTGATGGACACCACCCGCACGAGCAGCTACTGGTACCACGGCGGGTTCCGCTGGTCGGCGGTGCTGCCGTGGCTCGCCGGCACCGTCGTCGGTCTGCTCTTCCTCACGGCTTCGACCTCTGCCGACGACGTCTGGTTCAGCGGTCCGCTCGCGGACTCCTGGCTCGGCACGAACGGCCTCGGCTGGGTCGCGGCCTTCGTCGTCGCCGGCGCCCTGTATCTGCTGCTGGGCGCCAGGAGCGCCCGGCGCGGCAGCCCGGCCGGGCAGGTCGGGCAGACCGTCGCCGAGCAGGCGACCGGCGAGCGGATCGCGGGGGCCGAGCGGTGAGCGGCGAATCACCCCGGTTGGTGCACACCGGCAACGTCGTCGTCGACGTGGTGATGTACCTGCCGCGGCTGCCCGAGGTCGGTGGGGACGTCCTCGCCTCGGGCAGCCGGATCACCGCCGGGGGCGGGCTGAACGTCATGGTGAGCGCCGCCCGTCAGGGGCTGCCCGTGGCGTACGCCGGGTTGCACGGCACCGGCCCCTTCGGGGACCTGGCCCGCGAGCAGCTGGCCCAGGCCGGCATCGAGGTCGTGCAACCGGCGCTCCCGGACGTCGACACCGGGTTCAGCGTCGCGCTGATCGACCCGACCGGGGAGCGTACGTTCGCCACCAGCGTCGGCGCGGAGGCGCGGCTCGGCGCAGCGGACCTGGCGCGGGTCGACCTGCGACCCGGTGACGTCGTGTACGTCTCCGGGTACAGCCTGGCCTACCCGTCCAACGGGGCGGCGCTGGCGGCCTGGCTGCCGACGCTCGCCCCGGAGGTCACCGTCGTCGTCGACCCCGGTCCGCTGGTCGCCGAGATCCCCGGGCCGGTCCTCGCGGCCGCCCTGGAACGTGCCGACTGGTGGAGCTGCAACGAGCGGGAGGCGCGGATCCTCACCGAACAGACCGATCCGGAGTCGGCCGCCGCCGCCCTGGTGGCCCGCACCGGGCGGGCCGGGGTGGTGGTCCGCACCGGACCGGAGGGCGCCGTGGTCGCCACCGCCGACCGGACCGTACCCGTGCCCGCCTTCCCGGTGACCGCCGTCGACACCAACGGCGCCGGGGATGCCCACCTGGGCGCCTTCATCGCGGCCCTCGTGAGCGGTCTCGATCCGGTCGAGGCCGTCCGTCGCGCGAACGCCGCCGCGGCGCTGGCCGTCACCCGGCAGGGGCCCGCGACGGCCCCCACCGCCGGCGAGGTCGACGAGCTGCTCGGTAGCCCGACCGGGTGAACGACGCCCGGTGAGGGCCGTCCGGGGTGGGCGTACGGCATGCTGCGATCGACGATGCCGGCGCGGTTCGGGGCGGCGCGGCCGTGCTCACCACCGGTTGACGGCGACCGCTGTGCGCTCGGCCTCGCAACGGCTGCCTGATCGCGCGGCCGCGGAGAGCAGGGCGGAGAGGAAGTCCAGATGGCAGACGGCGACGTGCCCGAGCGGATGCAGGTCGCGGCCCTCGACGAGTTCGGTGGCCCAGAGGTGATCACGCCGCGCATGCTGCCGGTGCCGCAGATCGCCGACGACGAGATCCTGCTCAAGGTCTGGACCGCCGGCGTCGGGGTATGGGACGCCCTGCGCCGTCAAGGCATGCTGGTGCCCGAGGGCGCGTCCTTTCCGCTCGTGCCCGGCACCGACGCCGCGGGAACGGTCGCCGCGGTGGGCGGGAAGGTGACCGGTCTGACCGTGGGCGACGTGGTCTACGTCTCCGACTCCATGGTGCCGAAGGGCGGCTTCTACGCCGAGTACGCGGCGACCAACGCGCAGTACGTCGCGAAGCTGCCGGCGGGCGTGCCGGTGGAGCACGCGGGAGCGATGCCCACCGACGCGCTGACCGCGTTGTCGGGGTTGGATGCGCTCGCCCTGCCCGCCGGAGCGTGGCTGCTGATCTTCGGCGCGAGCGGCGGTCAGGGACACCTGGCCGTGCAGCTCGCGAAGCGGCAGAACCTCAACGTGGTCGCCGTGGCCTCCGGCACGGAAGGCGTGGCCCTGGTGACCCGGCTCGGCGCCGACGTCTCCCTCGACGGTCACGGCGACCTCGACGACGTGCTCGCGCGGATCCGCGAGGTGGCGCCGAACGGGGTCGACGGGCTGCTGGCGATGGCGGGCGGCGCGACGTTGGACCGGCTCGCCGAGGCGGTACGCGACGGTGGCACGCTCGCGTACCCCAACGGTGTGCAGCCGCAGCCGAGCGAGCGACCCGGCATGACGACCCAGGCGTACGACGGGGAGAGCAACCCCGGGCAGTTGCGGCGGCTCAACGAGCTGATCGAGGCGGGGCCGTTCCAGGTGCACGTCGCCGAGAAGTTCCCGCTGGGACGGGCCGCCGAGGCCCACCGGCGGCTGCAGACCTCCTACCCGGGGAAGCTGCTGCTCACCGTGCGCTGACCGCTGGTGAGACCGTCTTCGATCGAGCGGGTCAACGGCGGGGCAGGGCTCGCTCCAACTCGACCAGGGCCAGCGGAGGGCCCTCGCCGAAGTCGTGGTCGTGGGTCCTGCCGGTCTCGACGAAGCCGTTCTTGGCGTAGAAGCGACGCGCCTGCGCGGAGTCCCGCAGCGTCCACAGATGCACGTCGTCGTACCCGGCGTCGCGCGCCCGGTCCAGGACGGCCGTCAACAGGACCTTCGCGATGCCGCTGCCCCAGACGTCCGGGTGGGCGAAGAAGGTATGGATCTCCGCGAGGCCGGGACGGAAGGTGGAGGCACCGAACCGGGCGAAGGCCCCCGGCCGCTCGTTCAGGCGCGCCAGCAGGATCGGGTCCCCGCCCTCGGCCAGAATCCCGTGCCACTTGGTACGCCGCTCCTCGACCCCGGCCGCGGCGACCTTTGGCGTGCAGAACGGGCCGTGCGAGACGCCCCAGGAGAGGGCGTGGATCTCGCCGAGGATGTCACCGTCCCCGGGCTCCGCCGGGTGGACCGTGATCAGGTCAGACATGGCGTAGACGCTACTGCGGGCGACCCCACGAGAAGCGCGCGGGCCGGACGCCAGAGCCGACCGATGCCCTGAGCGAACCGACGAGCTGCCCCGGGCAGATGGATCAAATCGCCGCCGGAACCAGGGTGTCCGGTTCCAAGGGGCAACAGGGACCGCGTGTTGCTGCAATTGTATGTCGATGAGATCTTGGCATCCGGAAGCCGGCCGTTCGGCGCCGCTGCTCAGGCGCGGTCCTGCCCCGTCGGGTGCGTGCGGTGGCGTCCGTCGGCTGTCGCTGCTGCTGATCGTGCTCGCCCTCGCGGCGGGCTGCTCCGATCCGGCAGAGGCGCCCGCCTCGCTGCTCGCCGACGGCACTGTCCCCTGGGCCGACCTGAAGATCACCGCCGAGGACCTCAACGGGCGACCGGCCGCGCCACGGTCTCCGGCAGCCGGGAGCAGGCCGTGCCGGGCGGAGCAGCTGTCCGGCCGGCTCACCGACTGGGTGCGCCCCGGCAACGGCGGTGAGACCCCGCACGGCAGGGACGCCAGGATCGGCAACCTCATCGGTGAGGTGGACGTCCGGAACGCGTCGAAGGTGGAGTGCACGCTGCAGGGCGAGGTGCCCACCACCCTGCTCGCCGGTGGCAGCAGGGTTCCCATGCTGTACACGCACGGCATCAACGAAGAGGGCCGCACCCGGGTGGTCGCCGTGCCCGCCGGTGGCCACGCCAGCCTGCGCCTGGACTGGTCCGGGCCGTTCTGCCAGCCGACCGACGGCCCGCTGGAGCTGGCGATCGAGCTGCCGAACGACGGCGGGACGCTGCTCGCACCGATCAGCGCGGACGGCCGGCCCGGCTGCCAGCAGGGCGAAGGAGTCAACCCGAACGCCCGTGCGGCGCTGTCGGCGAGCGGGTTCACCGAGCCGGTCGCGGTATCGACACCCCCGTCCTCGCCGCTCGAGCAGCTCACCGTCGCGGTCGCCGGGCCTACAGCCGCCGCGGCCGGGTCACGGCTCACCTTCCGCGTGACGCTCGGCAACCCGACCGGCCGCCCGCTCGCGCTGGACCCCTGCCCGGGCTATTCCATGGAGCGCTTCTCCCTCGGCGACGCAACGAACGAGCCGGTGAACACGTTCCAGCTGTACCGGCTGAACTGTCGTCCGCTCCCGCAGATCCCGGCCGGCGGCACCTCCGTCTTCGAGATGACGACGGAGGTGCCCGCCTCGATGTTCCCGGGGCGGGAGCTCACCGTCACCTGGAAGCTCTACCTGCCGCACAACGCGCAGCGCGGGAACCAGCTCGGTGCCTTCACCGTGAAGGTCACCTGAGGGGAGTTCGCCGGGGCCGGATCAGAGGTCGCCGTACTCGCCGACCTGCCGGCCACCGACCCAGGTCCGCAGGATGCCGGTCTGCCACATCGCCCGATTGGCCGGCAGGCAGAACGGGTCCAGGTCGGTGAGCACGAAATCGGCCCACTTGCCCGGCTCGAGGCTGCCGATCACCCGCTCCTGGTGGGCCGCGTACGCGGCGTCGAGGGTGAACGACCGCAGCGCCTCGACCGGCGTCATGGCCTCCTCGGAGTACCATCCGCCGGCCGGTCGGCCCTCCCGGTCGGTGCGGGTCACGGCGGCGTGCATACCCTCGAAGGGCAGCGCGGAGGAGACCGGGAAGTCCGAGCCGGAGGCGATGACGGTGCCCTGGTCGAGCAGCTTGCGCCACGCGTACGCGCCCTTGATGCGCTCCGGGCCCACCCGGTCCTCGGCCATGTTCATGTCGTCGGTCGCGTGCACCGGCTGCATCGACGCGATGAGGTCCAGCTTCTTGAACCGCCGGATGTCGTCGAGCGCGACGACCTGGGCGTGTTCGATCCGGTGCCGCAGGCCCCGGTCGCCGACCTTGCGGAACGCCTTGTCGTAGGCGTCGAGGACGAGCCGGTTGCCCCGGTCGCCGATGGCGTGAACCGCGGCCTGGTAGCCCTGGCGGAGGATCGCCAGCACCCGCCGGTCCAGCTCCTCCGGCTCGATGCGCAGCAGGCCGGTGTTGGCGGGGTCGTCGCTGTAGGGCTGGAGCAGGGCGGCGCCCCGACTGCCCAACGCCCCGTCGACGTAGAGCTTCACGGTGCGGACGCGGAGCATGTCGGCCGCGAACGAGTCGGTACGGACGTCGGCGCCGACCTCGCTGAACGCGTCCCAGGTCAGGAACGCGTTCACCCGCATGGTGAGGGTGCCGGCCTGGGCCAGTTCCCGCAGCACGAGGTAGCCGGCGGCGTCCGTGCCGGCGTCGGAGACGGAGGTGATGCCGACGGCGTTGAGCTTCTGCTGCGCGATGAGGGCCCGCTGTCGAACGTCCTCGATGGTCGGAGCGGGAAGCTTCGAGGAGACGAGCCCCATCGCGTTGTCGACGAGCGTTCCGGTCGGGTTGCCGTCCGCGTCGCGGATGATCTGGCCGCCCGCGGGATCGGGGGTGTCCCGGGTGACGCCGGCGAGAGCCAGCGCCACGCTGTTCGCGACGCCCGCGTGGCCGTCGACCCGGGTCAGCCACACCGGCCGGTCGCTGACGACCACGTCGAGGTCGGCGGCGGTGGGGAACCGCCCCAGCCCCCAGATCACCTGGTTCCAGCCCCGTCCCGTGACCCAGGTCAGGTCCGGGTTGGCGGCCGCGTACGCGGCGAGGGCCTGCTGCGCCTCCGCGAGGGTCCGGGTGCCGCTGAGGTCCAGCTCGGAGGCGAGGGCACCGTAGCTCCAGAGGTGGCCGTGCGCGTCGTGCATCCCGGGCAGCAGCACGCGGCCCCTGCCGTTGACGCGGCGTACGCCCCGACCGGCGTGGGCGTCGAGCCCGGCGACCTTCCCGTTCGCGGAGATCAGGATGCTGGAGAACTCCCGCAGCCGCCCCTTGCGGGTGAGGGTGTAGCCCCGGACGTTCTCCACCAGCACCGGCCCGCGTCCCGTGCCGTGCGTCGTGGCCGCCTGGGCCGCGCCGCCGGGCAATGCCGGGAGCACGGCGGCGCCGACACCGACGCCGAGCAGTCTCAGGAGTTGGGCACGGGTGAGGGTGGGGGTGGGGGGTGGGGTGGCGCAGGCCTCACACACGGAGACTCCTCGGCGAATTCGAGCGGCGTGAGTCGTCCAGGCGACGGGCGGGCGGCGTGGGCCCGGCAGAGGTCCGTCCCATCGACGGCTTCCTTCCTCGCCGACGCTATCAGCGACGAAGATCGATGGTCAAGATCGGTTCACGGGGTGACCACGGAAGCCGTCATGCGGCCGGGAAGTAGCAATCCAGCTTTCGGCGCAGGTGAGCCGAGTAGACGAATCCGAGGGTTGTGGTGCTGCGGAACGCGCCGGCGGCGCCCGTGCTCGCGTCCACCACCACCGGACGCGCCAGCGCCGCGAAACGGACCTGCTGCTTCTGCTGGGCCCAGGCCAGTGCCCGTGGCTCGATCTGGGTGCCCACCAACGCGGGGAACACCGCGACTCCGCTCTGCAGGCCGCGCAGCTGCCCCTTGCGTGCCAGCACGTAGTCGAAGGCCGAGGTGGTGAACGCCTGCATGGCGCTCTCCGTGATCGAGGTGGCCGGCGCGACGATGGTGAACAGGTGCAGCTTGGTGGCCATCCATCGCAGTTTGAAGTCGGCACGGTAACCGACGAGCACCGGCAGGCCGGCCCAGTCCTCGGTCTTCACCTCGCACCCGTCCGCCCGCAATCGCTGCCCGGTCGTGTCGATATACGCCCGCACGCTCTCCGTCACGGTGGTGTCCATCTCGCCTCAGACCCTTCGCCCGGCCGCCTGGCCGTTGATTCAACACCATCGCCAGGCTTGGCAGGGGGCGGTGTCTCCGCGGGCAGGTGCGAGACGCCGACCGCTGTCCACAACCTCCTCGCCGGACAACCGGACCGAAGCGAGCGGGTCGTCGTCATGAGCCGCCGGTCAGCACGGACCCCCGGGCCTCGGCCCGGCCCTCGTCCCGGGCCCGGGCGAGGAGCTGCGCCAGCCGCCGCCGGCGTCGCCGGACGATGACGCGGTAGGCGAGGACGAGCCCGACCAGGACCGCCACGAGGGCCAGCTGCGGCCAGGGCAGCACCCAGACCGTCGCGGTCGCCGAGCCACGGCGGACCTCGGCGCCGGTCGGATCGCCGGCGAGCAGGGCGGGGGTCACCTCCACGGTCGTCCGGACCGGTCCCAGCCCCCACACCCCGCCGACCCGGGCCTCGGTGCTCCTGCTGCCGCCGGGCAGCAGCTCCGCGACGTCGGTGCGCGCGTTCGGTTCGGCGAGGCCGAACAGTTCGGCGGCGGTGACCCGGCCGCCGCCGGTCACCGCGACGTTGCCGCCGTTCGTCGCGGTGTACGTGACGTGGACGGTGCCGGCCGAGAACGGGTTCCACGAACGTTCGTACCGGGTGGTGAGGTCACCGATCGCCAGGGCCGCCACGACCGTGCCGGTGGCGCGCATCATGACCCGGAAGCCGACCCGGCTCTCGACGGCGACAGTGCCTCCGCTGCTGGTGACCGTGGCCGCGATGCCGGCCGGGTGGTCCCCCGGGCTGGCGTCGCGCGGCACGGTGATGGTGAAGGGCACCACCTTCGTCTGCTTCGGCCCGACGGTGACCTTCTCCTGCACGTCGATCCAGGTGCCGCCGTCCACCGACTCCTGGTTGGACGGCAGCATGTTGAACCGACCCTTGTCGGTGAGGTATCCGTCGGCCGCCTTCAACGCGAAGACCACCGCACCGTCACTGAAGTTGCGCACCGCCAGGTGCTCGGTCACCACCTGCCCGGGGTCGAGGGCGACCTCGACCCAGCGGCGGCCGTCCGGCCCGCTCGCGTTGGCCGGCTGCACCGCCCAGGTCAGGGTGGGGTTCGCCGGCTGCGCCAGCGCGGCGGAGGGCGCGATCGGCACGGTGACGAGCAGCGCGGCCAGCACGGCGAGCAACCGCGGCAGCATCCCTGGCGTGGTTCGGGTCATGACGAGTCCTCCGGGCAGCGGGGGTGGCGGTGGGGGCCGCTGCCGCACGGCCCCCACCATGCTTCTACTCGAAGAGGGACAAGGTCAACGTCGAGGTGTACGACCCGGCCGCGACATCCGCCGGAGTACGCAGGAACAGATCGGCGTTCACCGTGTACGCGTCACCGGCCACGGCGCCGGAGTCGAACGTCGACACCAGCAGCTCCTGGTCGACGAGGCCCACGTTGTTCCCTGGCTGGGTCGGCTCGTCGAGGACGGTCACGACCTCCTCGCCCTCGGTGACCAGGCCGGTGTCGCCGCCGTCGATCAGCTGCGGCTTCCAGCCCAGATGCCCGGCGCTGATCGGCGCCTGACCGGCGCCGCCGACGAAGTCGGTGGCGCTACCGAGCACCGCCCACGCCGCGTTCTCGGGCACCTCGTCGGGGGTACGGGTGTCCGTGACCGTCACCGTCGGCAGCTCACCGACGAACTGACGCACCGTCAGGGTCGAACCGTCCTCCGCGAGCGCCACCGAGTCACCGGCGACCGAGAGCGCGAGCACGCCCGGCTCCTCGATCTCCTCGATGTCGACCGTCACCTGCACGTCGGCGCTGTCGCCGGGCTCGGCGAGGACCGGCGTCTGCAGCGCCACGCTCCCCGCCAGCACCGCCCCCGCGGCACCGGCCGCGACCAACCGTTTCCGATTCCATCTGGTCATTCGACACTCCATACGTTGTCGTTACTGGGCTTGAGAGGTCAGCCGGCGCAGTCCACACCGGGGTACTCGGCGATGCGTACGGTTGTCACGTCGGTGCCGTCGATCGACCCGCTGACGCGGACCGTCGCCGAACCCGCCGCCACGGTGGCCGCCCGCACCGCGAACGACTGGTACGCGTTCGCGCCCGCGGCCACGTCCGCGAAGGTGCGCTCGCCGTACGCGGTCTCCAGGGTGAGGTCCACGGGCGCGTCGTGGTCGTTGCGGGCCTGCACCGCGACGTACGCCTTGCCGGCGACGCACCGCGCCTGCGCCGTCACGGTCACCGGCAGCGCGGGCGGGACACCCGGATCGTCGGCGAAGACCCGCCAGTCGGTGACCGCCACCGCCGAGTAGGTGGTGCCGTTGCCGTCGGCCCGGATCGTGGCGCGCACCCTCGGCGTGACGACCGGGTCGAAGGTGACGGTGTTGAAGGCGGTGGTGCTCGTGCCGTACGGGGACGGGTTCGGGACGTCGTGCCAGGCCGAGTCGGCCTCGTCCCAGTACTGCAGCACCCATCCGTCGGGTTCGGCGACGCCGTCGCCGGTGCCCTGGCCGACGTCCCGCCAGAACTTCAGCTCGGTGCCGGTGAGCCGCACCGGGCGGGACCAGTCGTACTGGACCCATTGCGTCGCCGGACGGTTGCCGGACCAGGTGCCCCAGATCTGCGCCTGGCTCGGGTTCGCCGGATCGGCGCCGTCGTTGAGGGCGGTGACGCTGTTCCAACCCGCCGTGTAGGAGGCGGTCGGCGTCGCGATGGGCGCGATGTTGCCGGTGAGCGGGCCGGAGAGGTCCGCCGGAATGCTGACCGTCTTGGCGGTCTCCAGGTTCCCGGCCGCGTCGAGCGCACGGAACGACACGGTGTGCCGGTTGGCGTCCGGTGCCGCCACCGGAGCGGTGTAGCCGGTCCACGCGCCGGCGCCGATGGCGTACTCGATCCGGGCGACCCCGGAGGTCGCGTCGCTCGCGGTCATCGTGACCGTCCGGGAGTCGCTGTGCACGGTGGCCGCGCTGACCGGCGCCGTGGCGTCGATGCGTACGGCGACGTCCACGGCGGGCGAGGTGTTGCCCGCGCGGTCCGTGGCGGTCGCCGTGACCGTGTGCCGGCCGTCGCCGGTGACGTCCACGTCGACGGAGCGCACGTCGCGTGCGACGACCGGCTGGCCGTCGTCCACCCGGGTCTCGATGCTCAGCCGGCCACCGCGGTCGTCGACGCCGGCGACCCGTACCCGGACCGGAGACCGGAACCAGCCGGCGCTGCCGGCGCTCCCGCTCGGGGCGAGCGTCACCGTCGGGGCGGTCTCGTCGCCGTCGGTGTCGTCCGGTGAGATGACGGTGACCTGCGCGGTGACCCGCCCGGCGGCGTAACCGAGGACGGTGCCCTGGACGGTGAACGTGCGGGGCGTGGCGACGTCCTCCGGCTTCACCGGATCCCAGCGGACCGGTACCCGCAGCGTCTCGGCGCCGAAGGTCACCGGGATGCCGTCGGGTAGCTCGGTCTCCCCCACCTCCACCTTGATCGCCGGCGCGGTGACGGCGGACTCCGGCTGGGCGGCGAGGATCTTCCACTCCTCCACCGCCACTGCGGAGTAGGTGCTGCCGTTGGTGGAGGCGTCGAAGACCGCGCGGACCTGGGTGGTGGTGACCGGGTCGAAGGTGGTGTCCTGGAAGCCCCGGGTGGCGGTCGGGAAGCCGCTCGGGTTCGGCACGTCGGCCCACTGCCCCGCGTCGAGGTCCCAGTACTGGATCCGCCAGCCGGCCGGCGCCGCGACACCCACGCCGCTGCCCTGCGGGCTGTCGTTCCAGAACTCGATCTGCGAGCCGGCGATCCGCATCGGCTGGTCCCACGTGTACTGCACCCACTGCTGGGGCGGGTTGTTGCCGGTCCAGGTCCCCCACATGTCCGGCGGCAGCGGGTTCGGCCGGACGATCTCGTCGTTGAGCGCCTTCACCCAGTACTGCGTGGGCACCGGCTCGTTGGAGACGGTGACCTTCGCCGCCTGGGCGATGTTCGGCCGTGGCGTGAGGTCGGGCCCCCGCACCGGTGTGGTGGTGACGGGCTTGATCCGCGGCGGGTTCTGCGTGTCGTCCCACTCCACCGGGTCGATCGCCACGGACCGGCGGAAGTGACCGCCGCCCGCCGCGTCCGCCGTGTGGTACGCGATGTACCAGGAGCCGTTGAACTCCAGGATGCCCGGGTGGCTCGTCGTCGAGGAGACCGGCCGCAGGACGGTCCCCCGGTAGGTCCACGGCCCCAGCGGCGACGACGCCGTCGCGTAGGCGATGCAGGCGTGGTAGTTCGCCGGGGTGCACTGCGAGGTCGGTCCGGCGTTGTTCCCGGCGTACGCCAGATAGTAGGTGTCGTTGCGCTTGAAGGCCCAGGCCGCCTCGAAGAAGCCGGTCAGCCCGGTGACGGAGCGCGGGGTGGTGACCGGGGTCTTCATGTCCTGCTGGAGCTCGATCATGCGCAGCTGGCTGAACGAACCCCACCAGAGGTACACCCGCTGGTTCGGGGCGGTGCCGTCTACGAGGATCGTCGGGTCGATGTTGTGGATGGTGTTCGGGGTGGGCACCCGCTGGGAGATGATCGGCCCGCCCGCGTGGTCGGTCCACGGGCCGGTCGGGCTCTCCGAGACGGCGACGCCTATCGCGAACTTGTCCGAGGCCGGGCTGTCCCGCTCGTGGATCGGGACGTACCAGTAGTAGCGCCCGTCGACGCCGCGGACCACCTGACCGGCGTACGCGCGCCCCGGGGTGGCCCAGTCGAAGACCTGCTCCGGGCGCATCAGCGACGGGTGGTGGGTCCACTCGCCGGCCTCGACGTCGGCGGTCTGGAACGCCCCCCACTCGTTCATGATGAAGTCGTTGGTGGTCGGTGCCGCCTCGTCGTGACCGGTGTAGATGTAGAGCTGATCCGTGCCGCTGTCGTTGCCCGGGGCGCCGGCCGGCACCACGATCGGCGCGGGGTCCGCCGAGTAGTAGCTGCCGTCGCCGAGGATCGGATTGGTCGTGTTGGTGAAGGTGTACGGGTCGGCCGCGTAGGCCGGTGCGGCGACCCCGACCAGGCCGCCCGCGACGAGCCCGGCGACCGCCGCCACGGCGACCGCCCGGCCGAACCGGCGCGACCGCCGAGGGGTTGGTGGCGCGGTGCCGCGCACCGCTGTGGTGTTCACGGTGTCGATCTCCTCACTGTCGAGCCTGAGGGTGGCGGCGCCGTCCCGGCGCCGCCACCCCTGAAGGGCTAGTCGCAGCTGAGCGCGCCGAACGGCGCCTCGACCTGCTCAGTGACCGGCGCACCGTCGACGGTCCCGGTGACCTTGACCGTCGCGGTCCCGGCCGGCACCGCCACGGCCCGGCTGGTGAACGCCTGGTACGCGGACTTGCCGGGAGCGACGTCGGAGACCGTGCGCGACCCGTACGGCGTCACCAGCTCGATGGTGAGCGGCACGTCGTCGGCGTTGCGCGCGGTCACCAGCACGTAGACCTTGCCGCCGGTGCACTGGGTGTGGGCCTGCACCTCGACGTCCCACGCCGGCGCCGGGTCGCCCACGGTGAGGGTCAGCGTGGTGCGGGTCGTGCCGGCCTCGCTGACGTACTCGGGCAGGATCAGGTCACCGATGATGGTGTAGCGACCGGGCGTGTCGACGATGCTCTCGTCGAAGTTCCAGTCGACGCCGATGGCCTGGTTGTCCCGCGATCCGTCGTTGTAGGAGACCTCCACCTTGTCCGGCAGGTAGGGCAGCTCCCCCACCTCGACGGCCTGTTCGAACGTCTCGGCCCCCTGGATCGAGATGCCGCGCGGCGCGGTCTCCGGCCGCACGTAGACGCGGGCCTCGGCGATCAGCCCGTACGCGTCGTTCGTGCCGTACACCACGAACGGTTCGACGTTGGTCTCCGCGACCATCTCGGGCGTGATCGGCTGCCAGTTGAACGCGACGTCACCGCGCGCTCCGCTGGCGTAGACCGCGTCGAGCGTGGCCGGCAGGGTCGGCACCTGCGCCACGGTGGTGCGGATGAGCACCGGCGAGCGCACCGAGTCGACGGTCTCGCCGTTGGCGCGCCAGCGCAGCACGCCCGTGCCGGCCCCCTCGCCCATCACGCCGAAGATGCGGATGCGCAGGTAGCTGGTGGTGATCGACTCGAACTCCAGACGGTTGTACCTGTTGGTGGCCACCGCGTCGGCGTACGCCGATCCGTTGGTCAGCGTGACCGGCGTCCAGGTGGTGCCGTCCGCGGAGCTCTCGACGGCGTACGTCGTGCCGTTGGGCCGGCGGGTGCCGCCGTTGTCGTCGTACCAGTAGACGTCGGTGGACGAGAGCCGCACCGGCGCCTCCCACCGGTACTGGATCCACGCCGCCCGCTCGGGGCTGGTGCCGTTCTGCGGCTGACCCCAGTTGCCCCAGCCGTTCCCGGCGCCCGGGTTCGAGCTGTTCGGGGTGCTGGTCTCGTTGACCCGCTGGTGGTTCTCCCACGACGCGGTGCCGCTCGTGGTGATCGTCGCCGACCGGCCGAACTCGGCGACGACCTCCCGCTCGGCGAGGGTCACCGCGACTGTCGCCTCCGACCGCTTCGCACCGTCGTTGGCGTGGAACCGGAACACGTAGTCGCCCGGTACGGTGCCCGTCACCCGGGTGGCGAGGGCCTTCGCGTCGGCGAAGATGACGCCCGCGCCCTGCGGGGCCGAGACGGTCTCCCAGCCGAAGGTGAGTTCGCTGTCGTAGGGGATGCCGTCGTCGGTCGCCGTACCGACCAGCCGGGTGGAGAGGTTGCCGTCCGCCGAGCCGTCCCGCGCGGCGGTGACGACGGGCGCCTGGTTGGAGACGTCCGGTACGTCGCGGCCGGAGTCGAAGACCTGGATCTCCGAGATGGCCGTGAAGAGGGTGGGGCTGTTCGTGAACGCGATGCGCAGCTTGTCCGACGTCACGCTGCGGAAGAGCGCCTCGTTGAACTTCGCCGAGGGAACCGTCGGGTTCTTGAACTGGTTCGGCACCTCCTTCCAGCCGCCGTCGCCGTCGGGCACCTGGATCCACCAGCGCGCGGGCTCGCGGTAGCCGCCGGCCTGCCGGTCGCTGACGAAGTACACCTTGACGTTGTCGAAGGACTTCGCCGAGCCCAGGTCGAGTTCGACGTAGCCGTTGCGTTCCGTCGTGCCGTAGTTGCCCCAGTACGGCTCGTTGGCGGTGACACCGTCGTTGACCGCGTTCAGTGACACCGGCCGCTCGGTCTCCTTGATCGCGCCGGGTGTGTAGTTCATCGAGGTGCTGCTCCAGCCGGGGGTGTGGAACTGCCGCCACGGCGTCGGCCGTACGCCCTGCTGGGTGTACGACGAGCTGAGCTCGGCGCCCGCCGCCAGGTTCGGCGCGTCCTCGGTGAGGTCGACGCCGGCCGTCTTGAGGTACGAGACGACCCGGTCGTCGGAGATCGGGGTGTTCACCGCGCTCGGGAACTCGGTGCCGTCGTCGGCGGTGAAGGTGACGGTCACACCCTCCTCGGCCTGCACCTGGTTGGTGTTCGGGTCGTAGGTGAGCTTGCCGAGCTTGTCGGTGCTGACCTTCTTCTCGCCGTTCAGGAAGAGGCTGTAGCCGGCGCCCAGGCCGTACTCGCTGCCGTCGGGGTCCCAGACGACGGTGACGTCCTGCCCGTGGTAACGCAGGTTGTTGACCATGAAGTGGTCGTAGCCGAACTGGATCGGCCAAAGTTCGATCTTGTCATCGGAGCGTGGCTGGATGCCCGCCATGTCCTCGACGAAGATGTAGTTCATGTTGCCGAGCATCACGTGGTTCGGGTTGTTGCGGTTGTAGGTCTTCGCGGTCGCGTTCCAGTTGGAGTAGTACTCCGCCTGGTTCGGGGCGCGCAGGTCGGCGTTCGGGTAGATGCTCCACGCCATCCAGTCGAGCAGCCGCTTGGCGTAGGCGGGGTTGACGTACTTCTGCTCCGGGTCGTAGTGGCGCAGCGCCGACCGGACACCGCGGTACTGCACGGTGAAGTTGATGTTGGAGAAGTTGTTGGAGCCGCCGATCCCGTAGGCCGTCCGGTCGTACTGGTTGGCGGTGTAGAACGGGAAAATCGGGAAGTTGTCGCCGTAGGTCAGGAACCGGAACCCGTCGACGTAGGTCTGCCACTGGTCGAACGGGATGAGGTTCTCGGCGTAGACGTCGTAGAGGTTCGACTCCCGAGCCGGGATGAGGTCGCGAGCCGAGGCGGGCAGCGGGTTCGGCCGTCCGTTCGCGCTCGCCGCGCTGCTCGCGCCGTGGGAGGTGCCGGCGAGGAACATCCGCATGTCCGGGCTCCACAACCGGTCCAGGATCGCGTCGCGGATCTCGTTCGCCCCGGTCGCCATCTGGTCGACCTTGGCCTGGTCGGCCCCGGCGATCTGGTAGAGCTGCCGGGCGGCGTCGAACGCGCCCCACACGTACGCCGACTCGGGGCGTTCGATGGTCCGTGCGCCCGGCGCGCCCGCGTTGGCCTTCGGGAAGCCGAAGGTGATCGCGTCGGCGTCGTTGCCGGGCATGTAGTTGGTGTCGTAGGCGATGAGCTTGTCGTCGTTGCCGTCGTAGTGTTCGAGCTGGCCGACGCCGTCGCCCTCGAAGTAGCCGGCGAACTTCCGGGCGATCTCCTTGCCACCGCCGTGCACGTTGTACGCCTCGAGTCCGGCCGTGCCGAGGTACTGCGAGTAGTGGTTGTTCCAGCTGGTGTGCCCCGGGCTGTCCAGGAAGGCCGACGAGCCGGAGAGCTCGCCGATGTTGAGCACCTGGCCGTACGGCAGGTAGGGCGTGCGCAGCCACTTGGTGTCCTGCAGGTGCATCGGCTGGGTCAGCGCGACGGCGTTCTGGTAGAGGTTCACCCCCTCGATCGTCGTGGGGTACTGGTAGACGTGACCGGAGGCGTTCGCGTCGAGGGTGTTGTACCGCTCCCCCCACCACCGGTAGACGATGGCCTTCTCCAGGGCGGGATCCGGGACGTCGATGTAGGGGACGTCCTGCGCCCAGCGGCGGTTGAACTCGGTGACACCGGTGCGCACCGCGTCGGCCGGTGACAGTCCGGCGTACTCCTGGTAGCTCTCGACGGTGGCGGGCAGCGTGGCCGAGGAGACGGCGCCGACCACCGAGAGCGCCACCGAACCACCGGCGGGCACGGTGATCTCACGGTCGAGGTTGGTTCCGGTCCGGCTGAAGCCGGCGCCGGTGAGGTCGACCTTGATCGAGTTCCACGGCGTGTCGACGAGGCCGTTGTTCGAGCCGCTGGTGATGGTGCGCGTACCGGTCAGCTCGGCCGGGCCGGTGCCCGCCTGGGTGGCCAGCGGTGAGGCGGCGCGGACGGTGAACGTGGCCGGGCCTTCGCCGGGGTTGTTGAAGGTGATGGCGGTGACGGCGACGTTGTCGTAGGTGATGAACTTGGTCAGGTCGGCGGTGACCCCGCTCGTGCCGACGGTGTACCGGCTCTTCGCGTGGCTGGGCGCGTTGAACCGGTTCGCGTTCACCTCGGTGACGGTCTGACCCGGCACCGTGACGGTGTAGAGGTTGCCGAGGTTGTTGGGGCCGCCGACGAATGTGCTGCCGGCGAAGCCCATGACGGTGAAGTTGTTGTTGCTCGCGCCGCGCATGTACAGCGAGCGGCCCCGGGTCATCAGCACGGCCGAGCCGACCGTTCCTTGGACGCCCAGGACCCGGTCGAGGTAGTAGTCGGTGCCGCCGGCGGCGAGGTCCTTGTCGAAGATGGACTGGTGCATGTTGCCGGCGGTGAAGGGAACGCCGGGCTTGAGCTGCTCGGCGACGTCACCGACGTTGCTGTAGACCGGGTCACCGATCTCCATGACGTGGCTCTGCCCGTCGGTGTAGACCCCGACGTCACCCTCGTTGCCGGGTAGGACCGGGCCGTCGGCGTGGGCCGGGGAGCCCACGCCAACCGTTCCTCCCATCACGAGCGCGGCCAGGGCGACCCAGAGGGGCGCCCTCCTCACGCGTCTACGGCTCATGTTCCTTCCTCCTTGTCGTCGGTGCGGCTGGACTGCTGGTGAGGCCGTGCTTCACCTCGGTGGTCGGTCTCGCGCGGTCTGGCGTTGTCGTGGCGGGAGGAGGTGGACGTTGGTGTTAGCGTTAACAAAATCGAGCGTGGTCGGGCCGGTCGGGCGTCGGTGTCAGGCGCGCCGGTCAGCCGGCCTGGTCGGTGAGGACGGGGAGCCAGACGCGCATCGTCGAGGGCCCCCGGTTCGCCCACGCGTGGTACTCCACCAGGGCCACCCCGTCGAGCTCCTCGCCCACGACGGGCGTCGACCCGCCCTCCTCGGCGAGGTAGGGCCACTCGTGGTGGTCCGGGTGCACTCGGCGGCAGCGGACCGTCACCCTCCCGTCCACCAGGCGGGGCGGCTGGTCGACGTCGACCCGAAGCTCGTCGACGCTCTCGGCGGCCGGTACGTCCACCGACTCCAGCGCGAGCACCAGCGGCCCCCGCTCCACCGCGACACAGCCGCGGACCGCGTCGATCCGCGCGTCGGGGTAGGTGAACCGGGGCGCCACCGGCAGGGAGAGGACGACCTCGTCGCCGCGCCGCCACCGCCGGTGCTCGGTGACCAGCCCCGGCCCCACCGGCCGGCTGTCGCCGTCGACGGTCAACGTCGCCCCCTGGGCCGCCCACTCGGGCACCCGCAACGACAGCGACCAGGGGCGCTCGTCGTCACCGTCGATCCGCACCCGGACCTCCCCGTCGTACGGGTAACCGGTCGCGATGCTCACGCTCACGTCCCGCCCGTCGCCGAGCCGGTGCGCCACGGTGGCCGGCAGGTACTGGTGCAGCTGGAGGCCCTCGTCGTCGCAGGTGGCGACGTACGCGGACAGGCTGGCCAGCGTCCGGGCGACGTTGGTCGGGCAGCAGGAGACCTCGAACCAGGGCGCCCGCAGCGAGGAGGCCGCGCGGAGGCTGGGCCGATCGGGGTCGGGAAGGGTACCGAGCTCGCGACGGTGCAGCGTGTTGGTGTAGAAGAAGCTGCGCCCGTCCGCCGCCGGTGACGTCGACACCACGTTGAACAGCGTCCGCTCGATGAGGTCGGCGTACCGGGGATCGCCGTCGGCGAGCAGCAGCCGCCACGCCAGCATCACCGAACCGACCCCCGCGCAGGTCTCCGAGTAGGCGCGGTCGGGCGGCAGCACCCAGTCCCCACCGAAGGCCTCGTCCTGGTGGCGGGAGCCCTGGCCACCGGTGACGTACGTCCGGCACGCCACCGCGTTGGTCCACTGGTTCCGCACGGCCTCCAGCAGGCTGGCGTCCTTCAGCTCGACGGCGACGTCGACCGCGCCCGCGGCGAGATAGTTCGCCCGGACCGCGTGCCCCCGCAGCACCGTCGCCTGCCGCACGGGAAGCTCGTCCTGGAAGTACTCCCGACCGAACTCCACGTCGCTGAGCCGGCCGTGACCACGCCTGTCGACGAAGAGCGCGGCCTGGGCCAGGTAGCGGTCCTCCCCGGTGGTCCGGGCGAGCTCCACCAGCGCCGCCTCGATCACCGGATGGCCGCAGACGCCGTCGATGCCGTCCGGCCCGAACGTCTCGCACACGTTGTCGGCGGCCCGGCGGGCGACCTCCAACAGCCCGTCGTCCGCGCCGGGACGCGTCCGCGCGCGGGCGACCGCGGCCTGGAGCAGATGACCGACGCAGTAGAGCTCGTGGCCCCATTCGAGGTCGGACCAGCGCGGCGCCTGCCCCGGCCGGCCGAAGTTCGTGTTGAGGTAACCGTCGGGCGCCTGCGCCGCCGCCACCCGCCGGACGACGGCTCGGAACCTCGCCTCGAGTTCGGCGTCCGCGCTCCGGCCGATCTCCCACGCCATCGCCTCGAGGAACTTGTAGATCTCCGAGTCGGCGAACTCGCGGCCACGGCGACCGCCCGCGAGGTCACCCCGCACGGCGAGGTCGAAGTTCCGGAGCCAACCCGCCCGCTCCAGCCAGTGCTCGATGTGCGCGAGGGTCGCGGTGGCGTTGACCGACTGACGCCCGGCCCAGAAGCCACCGGTCACCCGGACGGCGTCCAGCCCGAGCGGCCGGAGCCGGCCGCGGACCGGCAGCACGGGCGCGGCCGTGGGTGCGGTGCCGCTCATGGTCATCCCTTCAGCGCGCCGGACATGAAGCCGCGCACGTAGTGTCGTTGGAGCAGCAGGAACAGCACGATGCACGGGAGGGCGAGGACGACCACGCCCGCTTCGGTCGCCCCGTAGTCGACGACACCCTGGACCTGACCGCGCAGGTTCGAGACCGCGAGCGGAAGGGTCATCCGCTCGGAGTCGTTGATGAGGATCAGCGGCGCCATGAAGTCGTTCCACGCGGCGAGGAACGCGAAGAGCCCCACGGTGATCAGGCCCGGCTTCACGGCGGGCAACAGCACCCGCCAGAGCGCGCCGAAGGACGAGCAGCCGTCGACCAGCGCCGCCTCGTCCAGCTCGCGGGGCACCGCCTCGAAGGAGATGCGCATCAGGAAGGTGGCGAACGGCAGCTGGAACATGGTGAGCACGAGGGCCACGCCGACGAGCGAGTTCTGCAACCCGACCTCGTTGAGCAGGACGTAGAGCGGGATCAGCAGCGTCGCGTAGGGGACCATGAGGATGGCGAGCGTGAGCAGGAAGAGGATGTTCCGGCCGGGGAAGCGGAACCGGGCGAACGCGTACCCGCCGAGCAGCGACACCAGCAGGGTCAGGGCGACCGTCAGCAGGGAGACGAACGCCGAGTTGGCGAGGTAACGCCAGATGCCGGCCTGGTAGTTCGCCAGCGTCTCGTAGTTGCCCAGCCCCCAGCCGTCCACCTGGTTCGTGCCGGCCTGCGGCGCGACCGACGCCACCGCGGTCCAGACCAGCGGTGCCAGGAAGATCAGCCCGACCGCCCCGGTGAACACCCAGTACGGCGTGCGCAGCGCGATCCCGGCGATGGTGACCCCGGTCGACCTGGCCGGAGCAGCCGGCGGTGTGCCGGGCGAGGCCGGTTCGTCGACGGTGGTCGGGCGGGAACGGAAATCGGCGACCATCCGCGTCACCTCTCCTCGGACCGGAACGCGCGCAGTTGCAGGGCGTTCATGACGATCAGGGCCAGCAGCACGATCACCGAGAGCGCCGCCGCCACCCCGAGATCGTTCTGCCCTTGGAACGCCACCATGTAGATGAGCTGCACGACGGTGATCGTGCTGTTGTCCGGGCCGCCCTTGGTGAGGATGTAGAACTGCTCGAACGCCAGCAGGGAGCCGGTCACGCAGAGCACGGTGGTCAGCGCCAGCGTCGGGCGCAGCAACGGCAGCGTGACCTTCGTGAAGGTCTGCCACCGGCTCGCGCCGTCCGAGCGGGCGGCCTCGTAGACGTCCGCCGGAATGCCCTGCAGGCCGACGAGCATGAGCACCATGTAGAAGCCGGCGTAGCGCCACACGATGAGGAAGGTCGTGGAGAGCAGCGCCGCGGTCGGCGAACCGAGGAAGGTGAAGCCCAGGCTCTCCATCACCGGTGCCAGCGGGCTCGCGTACGGCGAGTAGAGCACGTAGAACAGCAGCGACGCGGACGCCAGGCCGAGCGCGCTGGGGATCAGGAAGGACGCGCGGAGCAGGCTGTTCCACCGGCTCGACTCCTGCACGAGCAGCGCCAGCCCCAGCCCGAGCGCCAGCAGCAGCACGGTGGCGAGCACCGTGTACTTCACGGTGAACACCACCGAGTCGGTGAAGAAGCGGTGGTCGACGGCCTTGGTGAAGTTGTCCGGAGCGTTCATCCCCTGGTCGCCGGTGAGCAGCGGCCATCTCGACAGCGACATCTTGACGACCAGCAGCAGCGGCACGACGAAGAGAGCCCCGACGAAGACCGCTGTCGGTGTCGCGTAGAGCCAGCCGAGCAGACCTCGACGGCCACGGCGTCGGGCGGGGCCCCGCATCGCCGCACTGGGCGGGCGAGACGGCGCGGTGACTGTCATCGGGGACCTTCCGTTTCTTGCGTGAGGTGGGACGGGGCGGGCGACTACCCGGGTGGCATCGGCGTCGCGGGCGTGTGCCGTACCTGCCGGCGCACGCCCGCGACGACGGTCGGCTACTGCTGGAGAACGGCGGTGATCTCGCCGTTGTCCTTCTGCAGGTCGCCGCCGCCGGTGAGCACCTGATTGCGGATGAGGGTCAGCCACGGGCTGCTCGGCGCGTTGAACGCCTGCTGGAAGTTGAGCGCGACGGGGGTGTCACCCTTGCCGGCCACCTCGTTGATGGTGACCAGTCGCGGGTCCTCGGCGGCGTACTTGTTGCTCGCGAGGTCCGAGCGGGACACCACGTCCTTGTTCTTCGCCAGCACCTCGACCTGCGCCTGCTCGGACATCATCCAGTTCAGGAAGTTCCAGGCCTGCGCCGCCTTCTTCGAGTCCTTCGAGACGCCGATCCCATCGCCGCCGACGAAGGTGGAGGCGCCGCCGTTCGGGCCCGGGATGCCGGCCACGCCGACGTCGAACGGAGTCGAGGAGAGCAGCGTGGCCGGGTAGAGCATCAGGCCGATCTTCCCCTCGGTGAACGCGGCGGTCCACGTCGGACCGGTCTCCCCCTCGGAGGCGGGCAGCACGGCACCGGACTTCCACAGGTCGTTCCAGGTGCGGTAGACCTGCTGCGCGGTGTCGTCGGCGAGCTTGGCCTCCCGGCCGTCCTCGCTCAGCACCTCGCCGCCGCTGGCCCAGATGGAGGGGAACCAGGTGAAGACGAGACAGCCACCGCAGTTGAGCCCGGCCGCCGTCCCGTAGACCCCCTCCTTCTTGAGGCCCTGCACCGCCTTCGCGGCGGTGGCGTACTCCTGGAGCGTGGCGGGCGCCTTCTCCGGATCCAGCCCGGCCTCCTTGAACAGCTGCTTGTTCCAGAACAGCATCGACAGGTCCAGGACGAACGGCAGGACGTGCGCCTTGCCGTCGACCGTGCCGGCCGACAGGTGCCCCTTGTTGATGGAGTCCTTGAAACCGAGACCGTTGATGTTCGCGCTGATGTCCTGGAACAGCCCCTGGTTGACCCAGTTCGGCACGTAGACGATGTCGGCGGCGAAGAGGTCCGGCAGGCCGTCGGCACCGGCTGCGGCGCCGACCTTCGCGACGTAGTCGTCGTTGGGTACGACCGTCAGGTTGACCTTGTTCTGATGGCTGGCGTTGTACGCCTCGACGAGGAGCTTCGCCTGCTTCTCCAGCGGCGCGCGGGTCCACATGGTGAGCTCGCTGCCGTCGTCGACGCCTTCGGGTCCCGCCTCGGCGGCGGTCGAGCCGCCCGGTTCGTCGTCGCTGCACGCGGCGGCGCCGAGAGTCAGCGTCGCCACCAGGACTGCTGCCATGGAACGCAGGGCGGTGCGCCTGCCCAGGGCCTTCCTCATGATTCCTCTCCTCGGGGTCTATCGATCAGAGGGAGCCGCAGCGCGGTTCCCGCGAGTGTGGAAGCTCGATCCGTTCGTGCAGGTCGGGTACGGCGAGGCGGGATCACACCGGCGCGCGGAGCGGCGGTGTGCGCTGCTGCGGCGATGAGGGGCGGGCGACCCCTGACCGCACGACCCCAGCGCGTGATGCTCGTACCTCGCCATCTCGCACCCGCCTCCCGCCGGATCCGGCGCGGCTCGCGCATCGATCGTTACCGCCGCGCCCGAGGTGATGGGTATCACTGTCCGCCGCTAGCGTGTCGCACGAAAACGATTTCGGCAAGGTGTCCAACGGGTAAAACAAGAGCAGCTTTCGGCGGTCCCCGCCATCCGCCCAATGTCGAGTCTGGGCACTACGCCCGCGCCCAAGCGGTAGATTGCGCGCCGCCCGTGCGCCTGAAATCTTTGCGAAAGCCTTTCGGCGGCAGACATCTCGGCCCGGGTGGGCCCGCCGAGCCGAGTCGGAGTCGCACGTCTTCAAGGAAGTCGGGGTGTCCCGCCGAGCGGGACACCCCGACTTCCTTGATATCGGTGTCGATCGGCGCCCAGGCCGTGTCCGGCGGTCGGCACCGCTCACCTTCCCGGCTTCAGGAGGCCGGCCCGGCCGCCGCCCGCGACGAGGGCCCGGCCAGGTAGCCGGCGGCCTGCAGGTCGAAGAGTTCACGGTAGAGGCCGTCCTGGGCCATCAGCTGGTCGTGGTCGCCCTGCTGGATCAGCCGCCCGTCGCGCATGACGAAGATCTGGTCGGCGTGCCGGACGTTGGCGAGCCGGTGGGTGATGAGGATGACCAGCCGGTCGGGGTGGCGGCGCAGGTTCTGGAACATGGCGTGCTCGGCGCGCGCGTCGAGGGCGGCGGAGGGCTCGTCACAGACCAGGAGCTGGGCGTGCCGGTAGATGCTGCGAGCGGCGACGAGCCGTTGCCACTGGCCGCCGGAGAGTTCCTGGCCGTCCTTGAACTCGCGGTCGAGGAGGGTTTCGTACCCGTAGGGGAGGTCGATGATCATCTCGTGCGCGGCGGTGGCCCGCGCGGCGTCCTCCACGCTCGGCCCCGACGAGTGCGGTGCCCGGTCGTAGCGGCCGATGAGGACGTTCTGTCGCGCGGTGAACGGGAACCTCCACCAGTCCTGGCTCATGACGGCGACGTGTGCGGCGAGGCCGTCCCTGTCGAGTTCGGCGGTGTCGGTGCCGTCCCAGCGGATGACGCCGGAGGTCGGCCGATACAGACCGGCGACGAGTTTGGCGAGGGTGGTCTTACCGGACCCGTTCTCGCCCACGAGCGCGACGACCTGACCACGGTGCAGGCTCAGACTGACCTCGTCGACCGCGGGGGTCTCCGTGCCCGGATAGCTCAGGCTGACCCCGTCGAGCTCGATGGTGTCGAAGCCGGTGGTCGACCTGCCACCCGCAGGCGAGGTGCGCAGCCGGGCCCGGTCGATGAAGTCCAGGTAGTCCTGGTAGTAGAGGGCGTCCTCGTAGAGCGAGTTGGTGGCGAAGACGGCCATGCTGAGGCTGGCGTGCGCGGCCTGCAACGCCAGCAACGCGGTCGCGGCGGCGGCGAGGGCGACCCAGCCGGCCAGGAGCAGGCTACCGAGCACGGCGTAGACGGCGAAGGTGGCCAGCCCGGCGATGGAGGCGCCAAAGATCCGGGTGATGGTCTGCGCGCGGACCAGGTCGAAGTCGGCGCGGGTCTCGGCCCGCATCATCCGCCGGTACTCGTCGAGGAGGTACGCGCGCATCTGGTACGTCCGGACCTCGACGGCGGAGCGCCGGTTGGCCATCAGGTTGGCCAGCATCCACATGCGACGGCGGCGCGTGATGCGGCCCAGCAGGTTCAGGTACTGGCGGCGGGCCATCCGCACCGCGGTCGTCGCCTGCGGCACGGCCGCGAGGAGCAGGCAGGGCAGCAGGATCGGCTGGATGACGGTGACCGCGGCGGCGGTGGCGAGCACGCCGACGACTCCGGTGACCAGGTTGACGGTGCCGTCGACGATCGCGGCGGCCTCGCGCAGGCCGCGATTGCGGGCCCGGTCCATCTCCTCGGCGAAGCCGGCGTCGTCGAACGCGGCGAGGTCGACGGCGGTGGTGGCCTCGAACATGCGCAGCTCGACCCGGTAGTTGATCTGCGGGATCAGCCGGGCCTGCGCCCAGCCGGCGGCGATGGTCAGTCCGCCGCGGGCCGAGATGGCCGCCGCGGCGAGGAGCAGCGCCGGTAGGGCGGCGCGGACCCGGTCCGGGGTGGGGCCGGCGGCGAAGAGCTTGGTGAGCACGCTGGTGGTGGCCAGCAGCCCGAAGGTGGTCATGACGCCGGCGGCGATGTTGAGGCCGAGCGAGGCGACCGTGTCGAACCGGTTGGTCGCCCAGGCCACGCCGATGGCCTCCCGGACGATGCGGGGCAGCCGACGGGCCACCGCCCAGAATCCCGTCTGGGCGACCTGACGGGCGTGGTGCATCCAGTCGGGGTCCTGCAGCTCCGGCAGGACCGGCTCGGTGTCGGGGTCGGGGCTCTCCTCCTGGACGGGGGAGTCGGGCGGGCGGGTCACGGTCTCCACGGCAGCCTCCTCGATCGGCGGGTGGCGCTCGACGTTGCGGTAGGGCGGTTTCGGACATGAGGCGTCACCGATCGCACGGGCCGTGGCGATCGGGGCGGAGGCCGGAGAGGTCGTTGCGGGGGTCGGCGGGGGGATCCGCGCGCCGAAAAGCCTACGTTCCGCAACCAGATCGAGTCACGCAGTTATCGGCGTGTCGAACAGACGTGTCAACGCCGGCCCGTTTCCCAGGCGTCCGATGACCGAAAGGCGACGAAGCCGCCCCGCCCAGGGCGGGCCGGGCCGCAAGTAGACTTGCCGTCTCCGCAACAGAGCAGGTGCATACGAGATGACCGACGAGGACGTGGACGCCGCGCTGGCCGGGGTCGGACCGCGCCTGCGGCACCTGAGGACCCGACGCAGGCTGACGCTCACGGAGGTCAGCGAACGCACCGGCATCTCGGTGAGCACCCTCTCCCGGCTGGAGTCCGGCGTTCGCCGGCCCTCGCTCGACCTGCTGCTCCCCCTCGCCAAGGCGTACCGGGTGCCGCTCGACGATCTGGTCGGCGCGCCCCAGTCCGGCGATCCCCGGATCCACCCCAAGCCCGTCCGTCGGGACGGGATGATCTACATCCCGCTGACCCGCGACGCCTCGGGCGTGCAGGCGTTCAAGCTGATCCTTCCGCCGCGCCAGGAGGAGAAGCGGATCGGGCAGCGGGTCCACGAGGGCTACGAGTGGATCTACGTACTCAGCGGGACGCTGCACCTCGCGCTCGGCGACAGCCTCACCACGCTCACGGCGGGCGAGGCGGCGGAGTTCGACACCCGCACCCCGCACAGCATCGCCAGCGCCGGCCCGCAGCCCGTCGAGATCATCGCGCTCTTCAGCCCGCAGGGCGAGCGCATCCACATCCGGGACTCGTAAGGCCCGGCCCACGGCCGGCGTTTGCAGGATCAGCAAAGCTGTTTGCGGACGTGCGCGCCGGCGCGGACAGTAGGGCGCGTGAACAGCGATCGCCGCAACGCCGCGCGGATCCCGACGCGCCGTCACCGGCGACACACCGTCGTACCCGCGGGGCCGCCGACCTGACGGAGACCGTCCGCCGGACCATCGCCACCACCCCGACGACGTACGGCGCGAGCCGGCCACGGAGACCGCTCGAGAGCTGAGGCAGCCTCCTGAGCGTCCCGCCCTCCGGCCGTCCCGCCGGCGGAGCCGCACGCCCACGGCCGACCGCCGTCCACTCCACCCGCTCGATCCCGAGCCGTTCGACGCTGCCCACGAGGCGCGTCCCGACGGCTCTCCTCATCCGAAGGAACGTCTCTGATGTCCGTGCACCCGACGACCGCGGGCCACCCCCCGCGCAGCACCGCCGAGCACCCCGATCCACGCCGATGGCTCGCGTTGGGGGTCATCGCCCTCGCCACTCTCATGGTGGTGCTGGACGCCTCGGTCATCAACATCGCCCTACCGCGGGCGCAGGAGTCGCTGCACATCTCCGACGCGAACCGGCACTGGGCGGTCACCGCCTACGCGGTCACCTTCGGCGGCCTGCTCCTGCTCGGTGGCCGCCTCGCCGACGTGCTCGGCCGCAAACGCACCATGCTGGTCGCCCTGGCCGGCTTCGCCGTCGCCTCCGCCTTCGGCGGGTTCGCGGCCAACCCCGCCATGCTCGTCTCCGCCCGCGCGCTCCAGGGCATCTTCGCCGCGGCGCTCGCGCCTGCCGCGCTCTCCCTGGTCACCGTCACCTTCGTCAACCCGGCCGAACGGGCCCGCGCGTTCGGTGTCTACGGCGCGGTGCAGGGACTCGGCGGCGCGATCGGACTCCTGCTCGGCGGCACCCTCACCGAATACCTCGACTGGCGGTGGTGCCTGTTCATCAACGTCCCCATCGCGGTGCTCGCCATCCTCGGCGCCGTCCCCACCGTCCGGGAGAGCCGCGTCACCGGCGACCGCCGCTACGACATCCTCGGCGCGGTGCTGGCCACGGCCGGCTCGGTGGCCCTGGTCGTCGGTTTCACCATCGCCGGCGACGGCGGTTGGCTGCGCCCCAGCACGCTGCTCACCCTCGGCGCCGCACTGGCGCTGCTGATCGGCTTCGTGCTCCGGCAGGCCCGTACCGACCATCCGATGCTGCCGCTTCGCGTGCTGACCGACCGCAACCGCGCCGGTTCGTTCGCCACCGCCGTTCTCGCCGGCGCCGGCATGTTCGGCATGCTGCTGTTCCTGACCTACTACCTGCAGGTCAACCTGGGCTACTCGCCGATCGAGGCCGGGCTCGCCTTCCTGCCCTTCACCGCCGGAATCATCCTCATGGCGTTGGCGATGCCCGCGCTCCTGCCGCGCACCGGCCCGAAACCGCTCATGGTCACCGGCATGGCCCTGGCGACGGTCGGCATGTTCCTGCTGACCACGATCGACGGATCGCCCGCCTGGCTGGGCGGCGCGCTCCTGCCCGAACTGCTCATGGGCGTGGGCCTCGGACTCGTCTTCACCCCGATGAACAGCGCCGCCCTGACCGGCGTCGACCCGGCCGACGCCGGCGTCGCGAGCGCCGTGCTCAACGCCACGCAGCAGCTGGGCGGGGCGTTCGGGGTGGCTTTGCTCAACACCTTCTACACCATCACCACGCGTTCGGGTCTCGGCGACGACCCGACCGATCGACTCGGCGCGTACCTGGCCGGGTACCGCTCCGCGTTCCTCGCCGCCGGAGTCCTCTTCATCGCCGCCACCGCCGTCAGCCTCACCGTCCTGCGCGGCAGGGCCGCCCGGGAAGGGGGCGCGAACCAGGACGCCGGTGGATCGGCCTCGCCCCTGGCTCCGTGACGTCTCGCCACTGTCGGGTGCCCGCCCATCAGAACGCGGGTGGGCACCTGGGCCGAACCCTCAGTCCTCTCGGTTGCCCTGCTTGAACGCGGTGACGATCCACGCCACGAAGCCGACAGCGGCGAGGACGACCAGCAGTGCGGCGATGTGCCAGGGCTTGATCTCCATCGGCGACCTTTCACGGAGGATCTTCGGTCGATAGGCGTCAGCAGCCTATGGGACATCGCGTCCCCCGGCGATCGCGGAGGCCTCCGGTCACGGTCGACCGGGGCCGATGATCGCTGCCGGGTAGGGTGGAGACAGGTGTGCCGGGAAGTCTGGTCGGCGGTTGATTCAGCGACCCCAGCCGGAGGAGTTCCGCATGGCCATGCCCCCCGCCGACCGCACGCCGCGCCTGCTCAGCCGCGGCAGCTGGCCGGAGGTACGCCGGATCGGCGACATCCTGCGCGCCGAGACCGTGGGCGGGATCCTGCTCTTGGCGGCCGCCGTGATCGCCCTCGTCTGGGCAAACTCGCCCTGGTCGGAGGGGTACCGGCAGATCAGCGACCTCGAGGTCGGCCCGGCCGGACTGCACCTGGACCTGTCGCTGGCGCAGTGGGCCGCCGACGGCCTCCTGGCGATCTTCTTCTTCGTCGCCGGCTTGGAGCTCAAGCGTGAGTTCGTCGCCGGTGACCTCCGCGAACCCCGACGGGCGGTACTGCCGGTCGCTGCGGCGCTCGGCGGCATGACGGTGCCGGCGGTGATCTACACGATCTTCAACGCGCGCGCCGGAGACGGTGCGCTGGCCGGCTGGGCGATCCCGACGGCCACGGACATCGCGTTCGCTCTCGCCGTGCTCGGGGTGATCAACACGCATCTTCCGGCCGCGATGCGGACGTTCCTGCTGACCCTGGCGGTCGTCGACGACCTGCTCGCCATCGTGATCATCGCGATCTTCTACACCAGTTCGCTGCACTTCGGGCCGCTGCTGCTCGCGCTCGTACCGTTGGCGGCGTTCGGGGTCCTGGTGCAGCGGCGCGTCCGTTCCTGGTGGCTACTGCTGCCGCTGGCCGTGGTGACCTGGGCCCTCGTGCACGCCTCCGGGGTGCACGCCACGGTCGCCGGGGTGGCCCTCGCCTTCACCGTGCCGGTGCTGCGCCGCAAGCCGGGGCCCGGTCCCGGCCTGGCGGAGCACTTCGAGCACCGGTTCCGCCCGCTCTCCGCGGGCGTGGCCGTGCCGGTCTTCGCGTTCTTCGCCGCCGGGGTGTCGATCGCGGGCGCGGGCGGGCTGGGCGCGACGCTGAGCGACTCGGTCGCCATGGGGGTGATCGTCGGGCTGGTCGTCGGCAAGGCCGTGGGCGTCTTCGGCGCGACCTGGCTGGTGCAGCGGTTTAGCCGGGCCCGGCTCGCCGAGGGAATCGACTGGTGGGACGTGTTCGGGCTGGCGCTGCTGGCCGGAATCGGCTTCACCGTGTCGCTGCTCATCGGTGAGCTGGCGTTCGGCACCGGCAGCGAGCGCGACGACCACACCAAGATCGGCGTACTGCTCGGGTCGGTGATCGCGGCGCTGCTGGCCACCGTCGTCCTGCGCGTGCGCAACCGCCACTACCGGCGGCTCTGCACGATCGAGGAGCGCGACAGCGACGCGGACGGTGTGCCGGACGTCTACCAGGGGCGGCCCGGCCTGACCTGACCGGCGCGGCCCGATCGGGCCCCTCGGCGCCGCCGCCCCGAGTTCCGGCGACGGTCCCGGGTACTCCTCCGGAACGTGCTGCTCCTCACCCGGGCGACCTCCGGGCCGACAGGTACGGCACCGGGTATGTCGGCTAGACTCCGTGATTGTTGCTGGCGCAAATATAGCGTCGGCAACTATCCAATGAAAGGACTTCTTCGATGACTAAGCTCGCCGTCATCTACTACTCCTCGACCGGCACCATCCACAGCATGGCCAAGCGGCTCGCCGAGGCCGGCGAGAAGGCCGGCGCCGAGGTTCGGCTGCGTCAGGTTCCGGAGCTCGCCCCGCAGGAGGCCATCGCCTCCAACGCCGCGTGGAGCCAGCACTTCGACGCCACCAAGAACGAGCCGAAGGCGACCGCCGACGACGTCGTCTGGGCCGACGCGGTGCTCTTCGGCACCCCGACCCGCTACGGCAACGTCTCCAGCCAGCTCAAGCAGTTCCTCGACACCCTCGGCCCGCAGTGGAGCCAGGGCCTGCTGGCCAACAAGGTGTACGCCGGCTTCACCTCGACCATGACCGCCCACGGCGGCCAGGAGTCGACGCTGCTCGCCCTCTACAACACGATGTACCACTTCGGTGGTCTGATCGTTCCCCCCGGCTACACCGACCCGGTGAAGTTCGCCGACGGCAACCCGTACGGCGTCTCGCACGTCACCGGCGGCAACAACGATGCTCCGCTGGGCGACGCCCAGCTCGCCGCGCTCGACCACATGGCCGAGCGGGTCGTCACCTTCGCCGGCAAGCTCTCCGCCTGACCCGCCCGCGTGGCGCCCGGCTCCCGGCAACCCGGGCCGGGCGCCACGCGCACGGTCGCCTACCTCCCCGACACCCGCTGCTCGATCGACTGGATCACCGGACCCCAGGCGTCCAGCACGTCGGTCAACTGCCGCTGACCCTGTAGGGCCTTGCCGTTGTACCGGTACGGCTCCCACTCCATCTTCAAGAACACCATGTCGTTCTCGATCCGCACGACATTCGCGTCGACCAGGGCGGTGAGCGCGACGCTGAAATCCGTCGGCGTGAACGGCTGCCGACCCTCGAACTTCTTGATGAACACCCCCCGCTCACCGGAGTGACCGTGGTTGCGGGTGAGGTTCATCAGCTTGTTCAGGAAACGGATGACCTTCTGGTCCGGGCTCGCCTCGTCGACCGGCTCCGACTCGGCCCGATACTCGTACCACGGGTGGCCCAGCTTGAGCTGTGGAGGCACCCGCAGCTCGAGATCGGACGCCGGCGGAAGCTGGGTCGAGGTGGGCGGAAGCTGCAACGACTCGTACACCTCGATCACGACCGAGGCGTCGTTGTCGCCACCCCGGGTCTCCGCCTCCGACCGCCGGGCGAACTCCAGCGCGGGCCCCTCGAACCGCACCGCGGCGGCGTGCACGAAGAGATCCGGGCCGAGCACCGTGCCCTGTGGCTTCCCCGGCACGGCGACGGTGCCGCGGCTGCGCACCGAGAGCTCGGCGAGCGGGCCGAGGATCTGCAGCACGCCGGCCGCCTCCGGCATCAGGTCGAAGCGGGTGACGTGCGGCCGCTCGGGACCCCGCTTGATCGCGAAGGTCACCTCGTAGACGTCCTCCGACACCTCGTCGACGCTGATGCTGGTCATCGATTCGGCCCACTCCGAGGCCATGATGGAGGCGTGCAGGGCCGCGAACTGCGACTCGCTGATCAGCTGGTCGCTGCGCGCCCCGACGAAGTCGAGCAGCAGCCCGGAGGCGTGCCCGATCTCGACGATCCGCTCCGGGGAGAAGACCGAACCGTCGAACTCGACCGACGCCACGTACGCCTCGAAGACCGGGCTCGCCCAGTTGTGCTCCGCCCGGAACGGATGCTCCGCGCCGAACGTCGAGATCCGCTTGACGTATTCCTGCCGAGTGTTCGCGCTCGGCAGGTACGACAGGTCGGGCGGTTCGGCTCCGTCCAGGAAGTGGCAGAGCCAGCGGATCTGCTCCCGAGGGGTGTACGTGCGGGTGGCGTCCGCCCCGAGCTCCTCCGCCAGTGGCTTGATCTTGAGCTGCTCCCGTTTCAGCAGGTTGTCGAGGATGTCCCGCAGGAGCGCGATCCGCCCCTCCGCCTGCGGGCCCGCGTCCTCGAACCGTCGCCGGATCTGCAGGAAGTTCGGCCGCCTGATCAGCATCGCCGCGACGGCGTCGAGGACGGGCGCGTAGCCGACGAACGCGTCGGCGTAGGCGCCCTCGGCCGCCCCGCGCAGCGATGCGATGAGCGCGTCGCGCGCGGCACCGTACTCCGCGGCGGCGCAGTCGGTCTGCGGGTCACGGCGCTTCACCACGCCGTCGACGTAGTCGGCGCACTGCAACGCCGCGAAGTGCGAGATCTCCCACCAGGCCACCGGAAGATCGAGGTCGCCCAGGGTGACCCAGATGTCCTCCAGCGTGCGCTCCCGCCCGAACAGGACGTAGCGCAGGCCCTGCTCCGCGAGGTCACCGAGCGACCCGATGAACTCGGTCCAGGACACGCCGGAGACCCGGGCCCGCGCCTCGTCGAGCGAGTCGATGACGACGATGGGGCGCTGCCGCCCGTCCAGCTCGGCCCGTACGTCGTGTGTGCCCAGGTAGCGCCCGAGCGCGTACTCCAGCGACGTCGCGCCCACTGCCTTGTCCAGGTCCAGCCGCCAGAGCGGCGCGTCGATCCGCGCCGCCAGCTCGAACGCGGTGGTGCTCTTCCCGGCGGCGCCCCGGGCGGAGACCAGCGTCACCAGCGGCTCCGGCTGGTCGTCCTTCTCCAGGAGCATCGGCGGAACGAAGAAGCTCTCACCTGTCCTGAGTGGAATCCCGAAGGCCTCGGTGCCCTTCCCCGGCAACGGGGTGTTGTGCAAGCTGAGGCAGAAGTTGTGGAACGACTCCATCGGCTCCGAACCCATGCCGCCTCCAGTCCCTCGGTCATCATCGCCGGTCTCCGTCCAGCACGTCGACTGCACCGGCCCGGTGGAGGTGACCCAGGAAGCAGGTGCGATCGAGGCAGGCTGCCGGGCGCCAAGTCTAGGGGTCCGCATCTCCGGTCGAAGGTTCACAGAGGACGGTCGAAAGAGTCGAAGGCCCGGCCGAGGCTCGGCTCCTCCTACCGTGGGAGGAGGCCGACTCGTCCCGCGGGCCGGCGGCCGGGACCGCGGGCGGGCGCTCGAAGGGGCTGACTCCGCGACCGTTAGAGCATGACGTACTCACCGATCTCGCTGCGGCAGGCCTACCGCTGGCACCGTCCGCTCATGTTCGTGGCCGCCACGATGGTGGCGCTCGGGCTCGTCTCCCTGGTCGGCCTGATCGTCGACGACCGGGTGCTGGTCGGGGCGCCGATCTGGCTGAAGCCGTTCAAATTCGCCGTCTCGCTCTTCATCTACCTCGTGACGCTGGCCTGGCTGATCTCGCTGATGCGGCGCGGCCGGCGGATCGGCTGGTGCGCCGGGAACGTGGTCGCCGTGACCGGCTTCATCGAGGTGGGGCTGATCGCGATGCAGGCCGGCCGCGGCCGGCAGAGCCACTTCAACGTCGCCACCACACTGGACGCCGCGATCTTCGGGCTGATGGCGCTGCTGATCGCCGTGCTGTACACCGCCTCACTGGTCCTCGCCGTACTGCTGATGTTCCAGCGTCTGCCCGATCCGGTGACCACCTGGACCCTGCGCCTGGGCCTGCTCATCGCGCTCGCCGGAATGGGGCTCGGCTACCTGATGGTGATTCCGACCCCCGCACAGGAGGCCGCCGACCCGGTCACCCTCGTGGGGGCGCACAGCGTCGGTGTCCCCGACGGCGGACCGGGTATGCCCATCACCGGCTGGAGCACCACCGGCGGCGACCTGCGGATCCCACACTTCGTGGGGATGCATGCCCTGCAAATGCTGCCGCTGCTCGCGATCGCCCTCGGCGCGCTGGCCGGGCGTCTCCCCCGGCTGCGCGACGACCGGGTCCGGCTCCGGTTGACCGTGGTGGCCGCGATCGCGTACGCCGGCCTGGTCGCGCTGGTGACCTGGCAGGCGCTGCGCGGTCAGGCGCTGATCCACCCGGACGCCGCGACGCTGGTCGCGGCCGGGGTGCTCGCCACGGTCACGGCCGTCGGTGTCCTGCTGGCGCTGCGCCGGCCCGCCCCGGCACCGTCGACCCGGGACGAGCCGCCGAAGGTGTACGCGTGAACCGCGCACCCCGGAGCGTCGAGCCCGGCCGACGCGGCGCTCTCCCCGCCGCCGCTGCGACGGGCCTACGCTGACGTGGTGCTCATTCGCTGGGTGTCGCGACTCTTCGACGACCGGTACGCCTGGCTGCGGCTGTCCCTGCTGGCCCTGAGCGGCGTCGGCTACCTGCTGTTCCGCCCGGTCGCCGACGGCCCCTACTCCCCCGTCGACTGGGCGCTCGCGGCGGCCGCCCTCGCGGTGTCCCCGGTCGGCGTGCGGTGGCCGTTCCCGGCCGCGCTCGGCGCGGCGCTGGTCTTCGCCGCGGCGGGCTGGCTCGGTCAGGCCGAGCCGATCGTCCCCCAGGTGGGTGCCACCTGGGCGGCCCTGGAGCTGACCCTGCGGGCGCCGATGCGACAGGTGGCGGTCGGCGCGGGCGCGCTGCTCGTCGGCTACCTCGTCGACTCGGCGCACGAACTGCCGTCGGGCCTGCCGACCTGGTTGTACGGCGTGACCGTCGTGGTGGGGGTGCCCCTGCTGGTGGGCCTGAACGTCCGGGCCAGCCACCGGCTCGCCCGGCAGGCCGAGCAGCGGGTGGCCGTCGAGGCGCGGGCGGCGCGGGCCGGTGAACGCGCCGCCATCGCTCGTGAGCTGCACGACCTGGTGGCGCACCACGTCGCGTCGATGGTGCTCCGGGTGGGGGTCGCCCGGCACGTACTGAGCGGCACCGACCCGCGGGTCGCCGAGGTCTTCGACGACCTGCACGCCAGCGGCAGCACCGCCCTCGCCGACCTGCGCCGGTTGGTGGCGGTGCTGCGCAACCCCGCCCTGGCCGACGGCGGTGCGGGGTACGTGCCGATCGAGCCGGGCGCGCTGCCCGAGGCGCTCGCGGAGGCGGTGTGCCGAGCCGTGAAGGGCGGCCTGACGGTGGAGGCGGCGATCGACCCGGAGGTGGCGACCTTGGACGCCGTGCGCGGGTTGGCGGTGCTCCGGCTGACGCAGGAGGGGCTGGCCAACGTGGCCCGGCACGCCGGGCCGGCGGCACGGGCACGGGTGTGCGTGCGGATGCGCGACGGGAACGTGCACTGGGAGGTCAGCGACGACGGCGGAGGCGGCAGCGAGGACGCCGGTCCGCGGCGGGGCGGCGACGACGGTGAGGGCCGACGGCGCGCCGAAGCCGGCCCGACGGTGGTCGAGGCCGGGCACGGGTTGATCGGGATGCGGGAGCGGGTCGAGCTGCTCGGCGGCAGCCTGGTCGCCGGGCCGGACGGCCCGGGTTGGCGGTTGCGCACGATCCTGCCGGCGGGAGCGGGCCGGTGATCCGGGTGCTGATCGTCGACGACCAGCGCCTGGTCCGCGCGGGCCTGCGCATGCTCTGCGATTCCGCGCCGGATCTGACGGTGGTGGGTGAGGCCGAGAACGGGCAGCAGGCGATCCGGCTGGTCGAGCAGGTCGCACCCGACGTGGTGCTGATGGATCTGCGGATGCCGCTGGTCGACGGCACCACGGCGACGGCGCGGATCCACGCGAGCCGGCCCGCCGTCCGGGTGCTGGTGCTGACCACCTTCGACGACGACGACCACCTCTTCCCCACGCTCGCCGCCGGCGCCTGCGGCTTCCTCGTCAAGGACGCCTCCCCGGACGAGCTGCTCGCCGCGATCCGTCAGGCGGCGGCCGGCGAGACGCCGTTCAGCCCGACGGTGCTGCGCCGCCTCGTCGATCAGGCGGTACGGGCACGGCTCGGCGACGCCCCGGCCCCGTCGCTGCCGGCGACCGTGACGGCCCGCGAGCGGGAGGTGCTCGCCTGCATCGGCGCCGGACTGTCCAACCGGGAGATAGCTGATCGGCTGCACCTCGGGGTGACCACCGTGAAGACCCACGTGACGAGCCTGCTGGCCAAGACGGGCGCGACGAACCGGATCCGGCTCGCGCTGCTCGCCGCGCAGTCCGGCCCGGTCGTCGAGGACTGAACCGCCGCGCGGCCCGGGCCGGGACCGGCGCGGCGTCGAGGCCGCGACGCATCGGGGCCGGTGTGTGCGACGGCGGCGGATACCCGACGAATCCGGTTGGTGACAGCGCCCCTCCCTTTCACCTCGGCCACCGACGCTGACACTCTGCTACCGGAAGGTCACCGAGCGGATGGGCGGGTCGGAGCGATGACGAAGCGTTGGTTGGTCACGGGATGCTCTAGCGGGCTCGGTCAGGCCCTCGTGGCCCGGCTCGCCGCCGAGGGCGAGCAGGTGGTGGCGACGGCGCGACGGCCGGAGGCGCTGGCCGACCTGTCGGCGCGGTACCCCGGCAACCTGGTGACGGCGGCGTTGGACGTACGGAACCCGGCGCAGTGCGCCGCAGCGGTCGAGCGGGCCGTCGGCGCGTTCGGCGGCGTAGACGTGCTGGTGAACAACGCCGCGTACGGGCAGTTCGGCACCTTCGAGGAGGTCTCCGACGCGGAGCTCGCCGGGCAGTTCGAGACGAACCTGTTCGGGCCGTGGCGGCTGACCAGGGCGGTGCTGCCGCTGTGGCGGGCCCAGGGCGCCGGTCACGCGATCTTCGTCAGCTCGGTCGCCGGCACGGTGCCCTTCCCCGGTCTCGCCGCGTACAACGCGAGCAAATCCGCGCTGGAGGGCGCGGCCGAGTCGCTCGCCGCCGAGGCCGGTCACGTCGGGGTGAAGGTGACGATCCTGCAGCCGGGCGGCTTCGCCACCGGTTACAGCGCCAACCTGGCGATCGCGGAGACCCGGATCGCCGACTACACGCCGGTCAGCGACGGCATGCTCGGCGCGCTGCGCGCCATGAACAGCAACGCGGAGATCAACCCGCCGGAGCTCTTCGCCGACGTGGTGTGGCGGCTCAGCCGCCTGGAGACGCCGCCGCTGCGCCTGCCGGTGGGACCGGACACGGAGGCTTTCCTGGAGGCTTCGTACGACGCCCGTCGCAGCGAGTACGACCAGGTCGTCAAGGCCGGCCACCACCGGCTCGCCTGATCCACGGCACCGCCCGCCGGCCGCTCCCGACGTCAAGGTCACCGATCTTGCGGACGTCCGGCCGGCGGCACCACGATCGGGACGCCCCGACGGTCCCCGCTGTCCGGAAGACCCGCCGAGAGCCGGCTCCCGGCGGACCCGCCGTGAGAGCGGCGTAACAGGTGATCATGCGGCGGGCGCGGCCGTAACGGACGTACCGTGAGATCGTGCCGAAAGACGTGATCACGACCGCCGACCTCGCCGAACTCCGCCGCACCGCGCTCGGGGCGGCCGACCCGCTCGGGATCGCCAGTGACCTGGCCGACGCCGTGGAGCAGGGCCGACTGGCGGAGCCCGACAGCGCCGGGGATGCGCTGACCCTCGCCTCCGAGATCGCCGAGATCCGGTCGCGGCTCGACGCCGCGCTGCGCTACGCGGACCGGGCCGCCGCCGCGTACCCCTCCCCGGACGACCCGAAGGCCGGGATCGCCCGGGCGGTGCGGGCCCGGATCCTGTTCCGCACCGGCGGGCGGGACGACGAGGCGATGGCGGAGCTGACCGCCCTGCGCCCCCTGCTGACCGAGCAGCCCGACGCCCCCGCGTACCTGAGCGCCGCGCTGGAGACCGGCGGCCGGGCGAAGACCTCCGAGGAGTGGCTGAGCGCGGCCCTCGACACCCTGCTCGGCCAGCGCGCCGCGGCAGCCGCGGAGGCCCAGGCCATCACCTCCACCGAACCGGTGGTGGAGGTCGGCCCACCCGAGGCGCCCGGGGTGACGTTCTTCCTGCTCCAGCAGCGCCACCGGGTACGCCGCAACCTCAACCTGCCGCACGACCGCAACGACGACCTGTCCGACCGGCTGGAGGCGCAGCTCGTCCAGCGCGCCCAGCAGAGCGGGGAGACCGACCTGCTCTTCTTCCCGCAGGCCGAGTTCGACCGCCTGCTCGGCGAGCAGGCCGCGCTGACCGAGACGTACGGGCCGGACTGGGACGCGCACCGGGCCCGGCTGGAGAAGGAGCTGGTTCGGCAGGCCGACGCCGGCGGCACCGGTCTGCACGTGCTGCGCGCGTCGGTGGCCGGGCTGACCGGTTACGCCGACCGGAAGGACGGCGACCCGACGGACCGGCAGACCCGGGTCGGGTACGCGGGTGAGCTGTCGACGCGTTCGGACGCGCGGATCTCCTGGCCGCCGGAGCGCAACGACACCTGCTGGTGCGGGTCCGGCCTGAAGTACAAGAAGTGCTGCCTGCCGCGCTCGCGCGGCTGAGCAGCAGCCCCGCCGTCCCCCGCTGCGGATTCGGGTCCCGACTCGGACCCGCAGCGGGGACTGCGACGACGAGGCGGCGGGCGCGCCCCTCCCGTCCGGGCCGCCCGACGTCCCTACCGCGATCCCGCGGAGGCGGAGATCAGCGCGTTCCCGCGCCGATGCGCGGCGGCGTGGCCGTTCCGTGGACCCGCCGGGCGTGCGCGGCGTAACGACGCCGCCCGATGATCGGCATGAGCAGCCGGATCGGTAGCGGCGCGTCCGCGAGCACCTCGTTGACCACCTCGCGGTCCCCCTCGTACATGACCATGCCCACGGCCAGCGGAACGTCCTTCTTCGGGGTGCTCGCCATCCCGTGCTCGCCGAGCTTCTTCCACTCCGCCGCGGTCACGTACTTCTCCGCCAACGGGAGGATCTCCGTCTCCTCCATGGCCATGTGCTCGATCAGCGCGACACGCAGGCGCTCCAGGGCGTCGGCGAGTTCGGTGCCGCCCTGGGCGGTGCTCCGCCAGCCGGGCAGCAGCCCGACCACCTCCGCGTGCGCCTCCTCGATGGCGTGGTGCTGCGCCTCCATGGTCGCGACGATGGCCTCGGCCGCCGCGCCGGCACGCTCGTGCAGCCGCGGCCACAGCTCCAGGTCCTCGCCCTCGTGGTGCCGGTGCAGGATGTTGCACAGCAGCTCGGCGTGTTCGCCGACGACGGCGGCGCGCCGGGTGTCCCCGGCGGCGACACCGCGCACGAGCTGCGGAAGCAGGCTGAACTCGCGACGCAGCATGGTGTGCGCCATGAACATGTCGCGGATGTCGGCCATGGCTTCGTTGTGGTTCCGGTTCACGGCGACCTTTCGGAAGGAATTCGACTGTCTTCACCCCGTGCCCGCCTCGGCTCGCCCGACCCGTGGCGCGACCGCGCCGAAGGTCGGTGACCGCGACAGGCACAGACCAGTTGATCCTTCCCGGCGCCACTTGCAACCGGCTTGGAATCCACCAACGGCCCGGCGGCAGGCCCCCGCAGGAGCCGGTCGTCTCCGGCCCCGATCACCCCGGCGAACGGGGACGTCCCGGCTGGGGGCAGGCCGCGGCCCGCACCGGCGTCAGGCGGTCGACGCGGCCGTCGCCTCGGCCAGCCAGTGTGGCGCGCCCCACCGGCGGGCGACCGTGGCCGCGAGCGTGAAGTGCCGGGTCGCCTCCTCGGTGCGCCCGAGCAGACGGAACAGCTCCCCGAGCGTCAGCGCGACCGGGCGCGCCACGAAGGTCGTGGTGGAGAAGCCGGCGAGTTGGTCGCGTACCGGGAGCAGGCCGTCGATCACCGACTGCGCCAGGTCCCGGCGCTCCAACGCCACCACGACCAGCGCGCGCACCGTGAGCAGGAGCGAGCGGAAGTAGTCGGGACGGTAGGAGTGCTGACCGAGCGGCATGGCCCGCGCCTCGTCGGCCCGACCGCTCTCGATCAGGGCCAGCGCCAGCAGGTCGTCGACGATCGCCCCGAACGTCTCGCGCGCCCGCCGGGTCGCGTCCAGATAATCGCCGAGGCGCCCCTGGCCCAGCAGCAGGATCGCGCGGGCGAAGTAGTCGAGGCTCTCCCCGTGCAGCGAGCCCTGCCGCCGCATCTCGGTCGCGGCCTCGTCGTAGTACCGCTGCGCCAGGGCGAAGTCACCGGCCACGTGCGCGAGACCGCCCTGTGAGGTGAGGTGGATCGCCCAGGCCTCGTTGAGCTGGTACGCGCGCGCCATCGCCCCCTGCCGGGCGACGCTGGCGCGTACCTCCGCCGGCTCGTTCAGCGCGGCCGCGGCCTGCCCGATCACCTGCTCGGCCAGCCAGCGGTACGCCACGAGGCCGTGTTCGTCGGCGAGGTCGCGCAGCTCCAGGGCCAGCTCCCGCCGCTGCGTTGCCGCCAGCTCGTACGACAGGGTACGGACCCGGGCGGCCAGCCCGAGGGCGCGCAGCTCCGGGTCGGCCAGCCCACGCGAAATCGCCAGCGCCTCCCGGCCGGCCTCCGGACCGCGTGGGTCCGCCTCGCCGTCGAGCTCGACGGTCAACGCCTCCAGCAGCCGACAACGAACCGTCGGCTCCAGGTCGCCCCGGCGCAGCAGCCGGGCCAGCAGGTCGACGATCCGCCGGTCCACCACGCCATACGGGCGGGTGAGCCACGGCGTGGGCACCGTCCACGCGGTGAACGCCGCGACGAGCAGCTCGTCCCGTCCGGAGGCAACCGCGACGTCGACCACCTCGGCCCGGCTCCGCCGGGCGGCGGTCAACGCTCCGGCCCGAGCCTGCGCGCGCAGCAGCCGGCCCAGCAGGTCGACCCGGAGCGCGTCCCGGTCCCCGCTGATCGCCTCCGCGACGTCCACCGCACGGCTGAGCAGCTCCGCCGCCGCGTCGTGGGCGAACCGCCGCTGCGCCAGCTCCGCCGCGCGGACCGCGTAGTCGACGGCGAGCGGCGCGGTCTCGGGCGAGGCGGAACGGGCGTAATGGTGGGCCAGGGCCGGATAGTCACCCGGACGCAGCCGGCGGATCACGGCCGCGACCCGGGCGTGCATCCGAACCCGCCGCAACTGGGACAGGTCCTGGTAGATGGTGTCGCGGACCAGGCCGTGCACGAACCGCACCCGCCCGGGCGCCGGTTCGGTGAGCAGCCCGGCAGCCAACCCGGCCTCCAACGCCTCGACGAGCGCGGCCTCGTCGGTGTCGGCGGCCGCCACGAGCGTCGCCACGTCCGCCTCCCGCCCGACGACCGCCGCGAGCCGCAGCACGGCCACCGCCGGCGGCGGCAGCCGGTTGAGGCGCCGACGCAGCACGTCGCGTACCCCCTCCGGCACCTCCGAGGTCGCCACGAGCGTGCCCTCGGCGGCGAGCAACCGTGCCGACTCGCGGACGTAGAACGGGTTACCGCCGGTGCGCTCGGCCAGCGCGGCGACTGTTCCCGCGTCGACGCTCGTGCGGGCGACGCTGCCGACCAGCCGTTCGACCTCGGCCGGCGACAGACCGCCGAGGTTGATCCGGCGTGGGGTCCGGCGGGCCAGCGCGGCCATGGTCTCGGTGAGCCGCTCGCGACTGTCGGCGGGCCGCGCCGCCGCGACGAACAGCACAGCGCCGTCGGCCAGCTCGACGACGCTGCGTACCAGCAGCAGCGTCTCGTCGTCGGCGGCGTGCAGGTCGTCGAGGACGACGGCGATCGGCTGGCGGGCGGCCGCAGCACGCAGCCAGGCGACGACGGCCTGGTGCAACCGGAACCGGCCGGCGGCCACGTCCCCGCCCAACTCACCCTCGCCGAGCAGCGGGGCGAGGGTCGAGGCGAGATCACCCGGCGGTGCCTCCCCGGCGAGCTGCCGCAGCGCCTCCACCCACGCCCAGGCCGGTGGCGCACCCTCGACCTCCGGGCAGCGGCCCACCACGACCAGCCAGCCCTGGCTGGCCAGCTCGGCCCGGAAGCGGGCGAGCAGGCTCGTCTTGCCGGCGCCGGCCTCCCCGCTGACCAGCGCGATCCGGGGTCCGGTGACCAGCGCCTCGGCGGCGGTCCGCCGCAGGGTGGCCAGCTCCGCCTCCCGCCCGATGAACAGCTCGTCGGAGCCGGCGGGACGCAGTGTCGGCGGCTCCGGCCGGATGGACGCGTCTGCCCCGGTCGGCGCGGCGGCCGCCTCGCCGGGCGGCGGCGCCGGTGTTCCGGGCTCCGGCGTGCCGGACGGAAGGAGGTCGACACGCTGACCCAGGATGGCCAGCTCCAACTGGACCAGCGCCGGGCCCGGATCCAGGCCCAGCTCCTCCGCCAGGACCTCCCGGGCCCGCCGCAGCGCGGCGAGCGCGTCCCCCTGCCGACCCGCGCGCCACAACGCCAACGCCAGCAGCCGCCAGCTCTCCTCGCGCAGCGGCGCCTGCCTCGTCAACACCTCCGCCTCCGCGGCTGCCTCGGCCGCCGCGCCGGAGCGCAGCGTCGCGTCGAGCAGCAGCTCCCGAGCGGCGAAGCGCAGCTCCTCCAGCCGGGTCACCTCCGGCTGCGCCCATGGTTCTCCGGCGAACTCGGCGTACGCCGGGCCACGCCACAGGTCGAGACCCCCGCCCAGCAGCAGGCGGGCCCGGCCCGGATCCGCCGAGCTGACCGAACGCGCCTGCGCGAGCATCGTCTCGAACCGTCCCGCGTCGACGGCGTCGGCGCTCACCCGCAGCGCGTAGCCGGGCGGTGCGGTCACCAGCACCCGGGCCGGTACCCGACGCTCCCGATCCGGCTCCAGCAGGCGACGCAGGTTCGACACGTACGCCTGGAGGGAGGCGATCGCCCGGGGTGGCGGCGCACCCCGCCACAGATCGTTGATCATCCGGCCGACGGGGACGACCTCACCGCGCGCCGAGAGCAGCAGCGCGAGCACGGCACGTTGGCGGGGGCCACCGAGGTCGACCGTTCCGCCCGTGTCGACCTCGACCTCGAGAGGTCCGAGCACCCGCAGCAGCATGACGGGGTCGATCGTATCGGCGGCGTGCCGGGTCCAGGACCTTCCCGCCGGGGGAGGTCAGCCACGTCACCGAAGATGTGACCTGACAGCGAAGCGTCCACCGTGCCCCTGGGGGCGGCGGAGGATCACCCTTCGTCGATCAGCTTCGCCAGGGCGGCGTCGCCCTGCGCCAGCACCGAACCGTCGACCCGGACCACCATGACCCGGTGGCAGCCGTCGAGCTCGACGTACGTCTGCGGGTCCTCCCCGGTCGTGGCCCAGAGCAGCGCGAAGCGGCTGGCCTGCTCGGTGCAGACCGCCACCGGCCTGGCTTCCCGCAGCGCCCGCCCGATCGCCGCGCCGCGCTGCGGCGGCAGCACCGTGCCGTGTACGAAGTTGCCGGTGCCCGGCTCGCTCTTGCGCACCTCGTAGACGCAGAGGCGGATCTGCCGGCCGGTGGGGAGGGGCTCCGGTAGCGCCTCGCGCGGGGCGCCGGGGTTCACCGTCGTCTCCAGCGCGATCACGTCCTTCCACTCCTGACTGCAGCCCGCCGCGGCCGCCTCGGCCGAGACCAACTCGGCTACGGTCCGGGTCGAGACGGTGGTCATCGGAAGTGCGGCGAGCGCGTCGCGTACCTCGGCCCGGAGCTTGCTGCACCCGTCGAGCGGCAGGCCGGGACGGACCCAGCGGCCGTCGGCGTCGACCAGTACGAGCCAGGGGGCAATCGGCATCTCCGTGGTGCAGAGCCCGTTGGTGGGCGGCTCGTCCGCCAGGCGGAGCGCGGCGGTGAGGGCGTCCACCTCCTCGGTACGACGTTCCGTGAGCACCCGGTCCTGACCGCCGTCGGGACGCTGCTGCGTCTCCTGCCCGCAGACGACCGCCGCGACCGGGGTGAAGTCGTCGTCGAGTCGGGGCAGCGCGCCCGCGTCCGGAGCCGTGACCAGAAAGCCCACCGTCGCCGTCTCCGGAGCGACCTCGACACACGAGCTCCAGCGCCCCGCCGGATCACCCGCCGCCCTCTCCACCGCCGGGCCGTGCTCGACAGGGGCGCAGCCCACCAACGCCAGACCGACGAGCACGACCGCTACCCGGCCGCCGACCGTACGCACGAACATCCGGCCTCCTTCGTTCCCGACCGTTGAGACGGGCGACGGCCGGCCCCGGTTCCCGTGGCCGGACACCGAGTTCGCGCCCCGCCGCGGCTACCCGGCGTGGCGGCGGCCGAGGCGCTCAGGGGCGGCGGATCGCCCGCCAGGCCGCCGTGAGCGTCGCCCGGTCCGCCTCGTCGACCAGCTCCGGCGCACCGAGTGCCATGGCCGCCTCGATCAGGGCCGCGCCGGCCGTGCTCCACGGCTCCACGAGGAGCTCCTCGTCGTCGTCCTCGTCGAAGATGAAGGCGGCCGACCCGGCGCGCTGCCGGGCGCTTGCTGTCACGCATATCGAGATGGCGGCGAAACCGCTACCGATCGGGGACCCGGCGGGACCGGCACCGGGCACCGCGAGCACCCCGGAGTGATCGCCGTCGCGGTAGGCGGCGCCGTTGGGCTGGCCGCTCAACCAGCGCTCCCAGGCACGGCGGTACGCGCCGGCGGCCCCCGGATGTCGCGCCGCGGCCAGGTCACGGGCGACGACTTCGGTGAGCCGGTCGGCCCGGTCCAGGACCTCCACCACGGCGGCTCCGTTCGGGCCGAACAGGAGCGCGGGGGAGAGCTCCGCCAGGACGTCGACGGCGAAGACCCGCCGGTAGCTCGCGTCGGCGCGCAGGTTCCACCCGGCGCCTTCGAGGGCGACCCGTTCCTCCTCGGTCTCCGCGGGGACGCTCCGGACCCGGAACAGCCGGCCCGGCCAGCGCGCCGGGCGTACGGCGTCGAGCCGGTGGTGGAGCACGATCCACGGCGGGTCGAACGACGGCAGCCGGACCCGGGCGCCCACCTGCGCGCCCGCCAGCGGATGGTCCGGTTCATTGTTGGCGTACACGAAGCCGTCGACCACGCGGCGCACGATAGCGCCTGTCGATCCCGACGTCGTCGGCCCGCCCCGCCCGGCGGAGCCGGACCGGAACGCGTTGGCGGGGAGCTGTCACCTGCGGCCCGACCAGGTCACCGGCGGGCGGTAGGGTCACGGTGGCCGGCAACCGGCGACCGGGCCACCCGGCGGGGCGGCCACCCGGACCGGCCGACCAGGCTCGAAGGGAAGGCACCTCAACGATGGCGATTCCGCATCTCACCGCCGCCGACGGCACCTCGTTGCCGGCGATCGGTCTGGGCACCTACCGGCTGACCGGTTCCGACGGGGTCGAGTCGATCGGTCAGGCGATCCAGGCCGGCTACCGGCTCCTCGACTCCGCGGTCAACTACGAGAACGAGGGGGCGGTGGGTCGCGCCGCGCGCGCCGCCGCCGTACGCGACGAGCTGATCGTCACCTCGAAGCTGCCGGGACGACACCACCGCTACGCCGAGGCACTGACCACGATCGAGGAGAGCGTCTACCGCACCGGCCGCGACCAGATCGACCTGTACCTGATCCACTGGCCCAACCCGAAGGTCGACCTCTACGTGGAGGCGTGGCGCGCCCTGATCGAGGCGCGCGAGCGGGGCCTCGTCCGGCACATCGGCCTGTCGAACTTCCTGCCCGAGCACATCGACCGGCTGCTGTCGGAGACCGGCGTCGCCCCGGTCGTGAACCAGATCGAGATCCACCCCTACTTCCCGCAGCAGGAGGCCCTCGACTACCACCGCGCGCACGGGATCCTCGTGCAGGGGTGGAGTCCGCTCGGTCGGGGCAACGACCTGCAGGACAACCAGACCATCGCCGAGATCGCGGCCGCGCACGGCGTCACTCCGGCGCAGGCCATCCTCGCCTGGCACGTGGCCCGCGAGGTGATCCCGCTGCCGAAGGCCGCGTCGCCGAAGCGGCAGCAGGAGAACCTCGACATCTTCGGCATCGAGCTCACCGACGCCGAGATCGCTGCCATCACCGCGCTGGGTCGCCCCGACGGGCGCCTCGCGGACCAGGATCCGGCGGTGTACGAGGAGTTCTGACGGCAGGATCTCCCTGCCGGTGCTGCCCTGGGGCCGACGACGCCGGCCGTTGCAGTAGCAGCTCCACCAACTGCATGAGCGATCAAGGCCGTGACCCGTGGCTCCACAGGTCACGGCCTTGATCGTTCGCGCGCCCGGAGGGCTTCGAAGCCCTACGAGACAGTCTTGTCAACCGATGTAGCCGTTCTCCGTCAACCAGGACTTGGCGACATCCGCCGGATCCTCACCATCCACGTCGACCTTCGCATTGAGCTCGACCATCGTTGCGTCGTCGAGCGCCGTCGCGATCGGCGCGAAGATCTCCTTGATCTCGGGGTGCTTGGCGAGCACCTCGGCCCGAACGTTCACGGATCCGTTGAAGGGCGGAAAGAACTGCTTGTCGTCGGTCAGCACGGTGAGACCGAGAGAACTCACCCGGCCGTCCGTGGAGGTGATCGAGCCGAAGGCACAATCACCCTTGTCGACCTGGTTGAAGACGAGGGCGTCCTGCACGTTGGAGACGTTGCCCGGTGCGAGCTTGAAGCCGTACGCCTTTTCGAGGCCGGGTAGACCGTCGGGCCGGGTGGAGAACTCCCCGCCGACGCAGAAGGTCGCCTCCCCGGGGTTGCTGGCGACCAGCGCGGCGACGTCGGAGATCGAGGCGACGCCGAGCCGCTCAGCGGTCTCGTTGCTCGCCGCGATCGCGTAGGTGTTGTTGAAAGGGGCCGGATCGAGCCAGGCGACACCGTTGGCGGCGTCGGCGTCGCGGACCGCTTCGAACTGCGCCTTCGCCCCGGGGATGCCCTTCTCCTTCTGCAGGTAGGTCACCCAGCCGGTGCCGAGGTACTCCCAGTACAGGTCGATCTCGCCGGAGGTCAGCGCGCCGCGGACGGTCGTACTGCCCTGCAAGCCGATCTGGTCCTCCACCTTGGCGCCGGCGGCGGTGAGCGCGAGCTTGGTCAGATTCCCGAGGATGAGTTGCTCGGTGAATTCCTTGGAACCGACGGTCAGCGTCGCGCCGCCGAGGTCGAACTTCTCGCCGATGCTTCCGCTACCCGCGACATCGTCGTTGCCGTCGCTGCCGCACGAGGCGACGAACATCACCAGCGCGAGTGCGCCGGCGAGCACAGGCCACCGTCCTCGTTTCTTCGTGTTGCTCATGTTTCCTCCTCTGATACCCAACGACATCGGACGAAGCCGCGGTGGGTCAAAGCCCCTTGGGGCGCAGAGCGTCCTCGACGATGCCGGCCACCCAGTCAAGGAGCAGTGCCAGAACGGCGGTGAGGACGCTTCCGGTGATGAGAACGGGCATCCGGTCGAAGCGGATCCCCTGGTCGATAAGGAAGCCGAGGCCTCCGGCACCGACGAAGGTCGCCAGAGTGGCGGTGCCGACGTTGATGATGAGCGCCGTGCGGATACCGGCAAGTAGGACCGGCACGCTCAGCGGCAGCTCGACGCGGCGAAGCACCTGCCAGCCACTCAAACCCATCCCCCGGCCCGACTCGACGAGCATGCGATCGACCTGGTTCAGACCGACGATGGTGTTACGGAGGACCGGCAGCGCGGCATAGATGACCAGGGCGTAGACAGCCTGGTCGAAGCCGATGCCGACGGTGATCGCCATCAGCACCAGAACCCCGATCGACGGCGTTGCCTGACCGATGTTGGCGACGGCGAGCACTACTGGGGAGAACCTCCGGACCGCCGGCCGGGTCAGCACCACCCCCAACGGCACTGCCAGGAGGACGACGATCAGGGTGGAGACGAAGGTGAGCTCCACATGCTCGATCAACTTCTCACGAATAGTGTCGGCGTTGAGGCTCGCCTGGGAGATCCTGTCGAGATCCTGGTTGCGCACGTAGAGGTAGAGCGCCAGGCAGACGGCGGCGAGCAACGCCGGGGTGCCCAACCGACGCCAGAACCGTGACGGTCCGCCGAGTTCGGTGAGGAGGTCGTCGGCGTTGGGCGCGGCCTCGCGGGTCCTGGCCCCGAATGCTGGGATGGCCACCTTAAACGGCCTCCGTCGGCCGACCTGCCGTGTCCCGGTCCCGGGCCTGCACGCTCTCCCGCATCTCGTCGATGGCCCGCATGACTGTGCGCATGTCGACGATGCCCTGGTACCGGCGCTGGTCGTCGACGACGATGGCGCATCCGACCCGCGAGGTGACCATCTCGTTCAGTGCGTCGTGCAGTGTGGCATGTGGCTCCACTGTGGCCGCCGCAGGAAGCCCCACCCGGTCGAGCGATTCGCCCGAACGGGCCAGGTCGTGGCCGGTGACCCAGCGAACCGGTCGCTGGTTCTCGTCGAGCAAGAGCAGCGACCCGTGATCGCCGTCGGCGAGCGTCCGGCGAAGGTGTGCCCGATCGTCGTCGAGCCGGCCGACCGCCCACTGGTTGAGTTCCACGTCCCGGACCCGGCTCAGGCTCAGTCGCTTGAGGGAGGCGCCCGAGCCGATGAAATCCGCGACGAAGTCGTCGGCCGGAGCTGTCAGGATCGCCTCCGGGGTGTCGTACTGCGCGATCTTCGACCCCTTCGTGAGGATCGCGATCCGGTCGCCGAGCTTGATCGCCTCGTCGATGTCGTGGGTCACGAAGACGATGGTCTTGCGAAGGTCGTTCTGTAGGCGGAGGAACTCGTTCTGGAGGCGCTCGCGTGTGATCGGGTCGATGGCGCCGAACGGCTCGTCCATCAGCAGCACCGGAGGATCGGCGCTCATCGCCCGGGCGACCCCGACCCGTTGGCGCTGACCGCCTGACAGTTCCTTCGGGTATCGCTTGCGGTAGGCCGACGGCTCCATACCCACCAGATCCAGCAGTTCGTCGACGCGCTGGGAGATCCGGGACCGGCTCCACCCGAGCAGCCCAGGCACCATGCCGATGTTCTCGGCGATCGTCATGTGCGGGAACAGGCCGATCTGTTGGATGACATAGCCGATCCGGCGGCGTAGCTGATCGGCGTTGACGTCGGTCACGTCCTCGCCGTCGATGAAGATGCGTCCCGAGGTCGGCTCGATGATCCGATTGATCATCTTCAGACTGGTGGTCTTGCCGCAGCCGGAGGGTCCGACCAGAACCACGATCTCGCCCGCCGGTATGTCCATGGTGAGGTTGTCCACGGCCGGTTCGGCCTGACCCGGATAGCGCTTGGTCAACGACTCGAGGCGGATGGGTGCTGCCGCCGCCATGGTCCCTTGTTCATGCTCAGTCATCACAGCCCCTTCGATGTCGTCATCCTCGAGACCACGCCAAGGACGCCGTCCAGCAGCAGCGCCAGCACCGCCACGAAGAGCGTTCCGCTGAAGGCAAGGTTGAATCCGCGCTGGGTGCCGATCGCCGAGAGCCCCTGGAAGATCGGACCACCGAGGCCGGGCCCGTTGACGATGGCCGCGATGGCCGCGATCCCGACGATCATCAGTGTGGACACACGTATGCCGGCCATGATGACCGGCCAGGCGAGCGGTAGCTCGACGCGGAGCAGCCGCTGGCGGCGGGAGAGCCCCATGCCCTGTGCCGATTCGACGACAGCCGGATCGACCGAACGCAGCCCGGTGATGGTGTTGCGTGCGATGGGAAGCAGTGCGTACAGCACCAACGCGACGACCGTGGGCACCGCCCCGAGACCGAAAATAGGTATGAACAGTCCGAACAGGGCAAACGACGGCACGGTCAGGAAGGCGCCGGTCACCGTGAGTACAGTTCTGGCTCCGCTTCGATTGCGATAAGTTGCCAGGCCCAACCCGAGTGCGATCACAGTCGCCAGCAAAATTGTGACGAATACCACAAGCAAATGCTCGACGGTCAGCTCGAGCAGGTCAGGCCACTCTCGTTCCAGATATGCGGGCACGCCGGAGATGTAGTCGAGGAACGTCATTGGCGAGCCAGCTTAACGGATGACGTTTCACGTTTGACGGGGGCCCTGGCCTGCGGCCGGGCTGCTTGTCACGTGGCCGGTCCGTCCGGGCTCGACGACGGCGGCGCACGCTCGTGAAGTGACTACGCAATTACCGGTGCGGGACGTACCCGTGCGCAGCGAGCGACGGTCGCCATTGGACCTCGTGTCATGGGCCGGCCGACGGCTTGATTAACGCATCCAGGTGGAGCCGGAGTAAGTTGTCGAACGTCCCGAGGTATTGAGAGATCCGGACATCTAATACCAGGCGACCGTTGCAACGCATTCGCCAGCCGACATTGGTCGACAATGGTCCTGGTCATACCGGGAAAACTCATTGAGTGTGCAGCCAGGAGGGCCTGGTCCGCACCTCCCGACCGTTTCGACGTCGATCGTGACGGCACATCGCGGGGCAGCCGTGGAGCTCGGCCGCTTCCACGCCCTTGTGGTCCTGACCTCCCGTTCGCCGACGGCGAGGTCGAAGCTGCTCAGTGTGTCAACCGGGGTCCTACCGAGCGCCCCGTCCCGGCTCGGCAGTCCCCGCACCCACCGGGCCGCAAGGCCATCAGGAGGTAGGCCGCAACGGTGGTGCGTCGAATCTCCGGCCGACCAATCAGGTGAGTCCGCTCGTCGGTGGCGAAGGAAGGGCGTACGCGCCGTCTCACCTGGCCGGTGGTGACCCGCACATTTGCGGTAAGCCATCCGAGCCGAGGAACGGCCAGGCCGGCCCCGCGCGGGGCCGGCCTGGACTGTCAGGAGGTTCAGACGAGGTCGAACCGGTCCAGGTTCATGACCTTGACCCACGCCCGCACGAAGTCGTGCACGAACGTCTCCCGCGCATCGTCGCTCGCGTAGACCTCGGCGAGCGCCCGCAGCTCCGAGTTGGAGCCGAACACGAGGTCGGCCCGGCTACCGGTCCACTTGACCTCGCCGGTGGCGTCGCGGCCCTCGAAGGTGTTCGCGTCCTCGGACGTCGCCTTCCACGTCGTACCCAGGTCGAGCAGGTTGACGAAGAAGTCATTGGTCAGCGCGCCGGGGGTGTCGGTGAGCACGCCCAGCGCCGACTGCCGGTGGTTCGCACCCAGGACGCGGAGACCACCGACGAGGACGGTCATCTCGGGCGCGCTCAGGGTCAGCAGGTTCGCCCGGTCGACGAGCAGGAACTCGGCCGGCAGGCGGTGGCCCTTGCCGAGGTAGTTGCGGAACCCGTCGACGGTCGGCTCCATCGCGGCGAACGACTCGACGTCGGTCTGCTCCTGCGAAGCGTCGGTACGTCCCGCCGTGAACGGCACCTCGACGTCGACGCCGGCGGCCCGGGCGGCCTGCTCGACGGCGGCAGAACCGGCGAGGACGATCAGGTCGGCCAGCGAGATCTTCTTCCCTCCGGCCTGGGTGGCGTTGAACGCCTCCTGGATCCCCTCCAGGACGCCCAGCACCCGCGCCAGCTCGTCCGGGCTGTTGACCTCCCAGCTGTTCTGCGGCTCGAGGCGGAGGCGGGCGCCGTTGGCGCCGCCGCGCTTGTCGCCGCCGCGGAACGTCGACGCGGACGCCCACGCGGTGGAGACCAGCTGGGACACGGAGAGGCCGGAGGCGAGGATCCGCGCCTTGAGGGCGGTGACGTCCTCGGCGTCGACGAGCTCGTGGTCCACTGCCGGGATGGGGTCCTGCCAGATCAGCGTCTCGGCGGGGACCTCCGCGCCGAGGTAGCGGACGACCGGGCCCATGTCGCGGTGGGTGAGCTTGAACCAGGCCCGGGCGAACGCGTCGGCGAACTCGTCGGGGTTCTCCATGAAGCGCCGCGAGATCTGCTCGTAGACCGGGTCGACGCGGAGCGCGATGTCGGTGGTCAGCATGCCGGGGGCGTGCCGCTTCGACGGGTCGTGGGCGTCAGGCACGGTTCCGGCACCGCCGTTGTGCTTGGGCGTCCACTGGTGCGCGCCGGCCGGGCTCTTGGTGAGCTCCCACTCGTAGCCGAAGAGGTTCCAGAAGAAGTTGTTGGTCCACTTCGTCGGCGTGGTGGTCCAGATGACCTCCAGGCCACTGGTGATGGTGTCCGCTCCCTTGCCGGTGCGGAAGCTGTTCTTCCAGCCGAGGCCCTGCTCCTCGATGGGGGCGCCCTCCGGCTCGGGGCCGACGTGGTCGGTGGTGCCCGCACCGTGGGTCTTGCCGAAGGTGTGGCCGCCGGCGATCAGGGCGACGGTCTCCTCGTCGTTCATCCCCATCCGACCGAACGTCTCGCGGATGTCCCGGGCCGAGGCGAGCGGGTCCGGGTTGCCGTTGGGGCCCTCGGGGTTGACGTAGATGAGGCCCATCTGCACCGCGGCGAGCGGCTGCTCCAGGTCCCGGTCCCCGGTGTAGCGCTCGTCGCCGAGCCAGGTGGTCTCGGGGCCCCAGTAGACCTCCTCGTCCGGCTCCCAGACGTCCTCGCGGCCACCGGCGTAGCCGAAGGTCTTGAAGCCCATCGACTCGAGGGCGACGTTGCCGGCGAGGATCATGAGGTCGGCCCAGGAGAGGCTCTTGCCGTACTTCTTCTTGACCGGCCACAGCAGGCGGCGGGCCTTGTCGAGGTTGCCGTTGTCCGGCCAGCTGTTCAGGGGTGCGAAGCGCTGCTGGCCGGCGCCGGCACCGCCACGGCCGTCGCTGATGCGGTAGGTGCCCGCGCTGTGCCAGGCCATGCGAACGATGAACGGGCCGTAGTGGCCGAAGTCGGCCGGCCACCACTCCTGCGAGGTGGTCAGGGCCTGCGCGATGTCCTGCTTGACGGCGGCCAGGTCGAGGGACTTGAACGCCTCGGCGTAGTCGAACTCCACCCCGAGCGGGTTCGCCACGGCCGGGTTCTTGGCGAGGATCTTCAGGTTGAGCCGGTTCGGCCACCAGCCGCGGTTACCGCCGCCCTGGGTCGGGTGGGGGGCGCGTCCGTGCGCGACCGGGCAGCGTGACTCGCTGCCCGCCTCCGCGTCGTGGACGACGGCGTCGTGGTTCTCGGACATCGGGTTCCTTCCGTGCTTACTTCTCAGGGGGATCAGGTGTTGCTCGGGACGGACCGGCCGGGGCGAACGGCCCCGGTGGCCGGCCTGGGTCTCGCCGATCGTGGAGCCGTGGTCGTCGGCGGCGGTCAGGCCGGTTGCGGGTCCGGGTCGGGGCACGAATGCGTATGCACCGCGCGCCCGGGAGTCTTCTTCGTTTTCTGGAATCAGTCAAGATAATGGGCTGGACGTCACTCGGCCTGCCCTGCCGACGCCGGTTGGGAGTCCTTCCGGATCCTCGACGGCCCGCATAGGGTGAGGGCCCGGCGAGAGGATCATGCATGGACGCGGCGCAAGCCATCTCGTTGGTGGCGAACTGGATCCGGTCCCACGGCCTGGACTACCCGACCGAAGGACTGGCGGCGGATCGCTTCGAGGCGGGCTGGAGCGTGTACGCGCCGGTCATCGTCGACGAGAGTGACCCGATGGCGTTCCTCGACATGCCGGTGGGGCGGTCGGTGTTCCTGGTCGGAGACTCCGGCCGCATCGAGGAGGTCTCCTCCTCCGTCCCTCCCCAGGCGGCGCAGGACCGGTTCACGACGCAGGAGATCGCGAACGCGCACGCCTCCGCCGGGTCGGACGAGGCACAGTTCATGGCCGAGTTCGAGCGGGCGTTCCACCAGGCCGCGGCGGGGCATCCGCCGGCCGTCAGCAGCTTCACCGTGGTCGACGGTTCACCCGACGAGGCCGCCATCGCCGCGGAGGCGTCCCGGCTGCTCGAGCCGATCGCCCAACAGCTGGCCCAACTCGGACCGCCCGGCTGGGACCGGCTCTCGGCGGAATTCGCCTTCACCGTCTCCGCCGAGGTCGCCCAGCTGTGGTTCTTCTCCGGCGACAGGTCGGCGGCGGCGCCCGTGCCGTTGAGCATCGGCGAACTGGTTCGCCACCAACGCGACGTCGCCGCGCAGATGCCGGCCGGGCCGTGGTGGCGGCTGCTGCTGACCGTCACGAACCGCGGTGTGCTGACCGTGGAGTACGACTACGGCGACCAGCCCTTCCCCGACGACCAACTGTTGACCGCCGACCACTACCGCAACGACCTGGCCGCCTACCCCCGCCCGCGGGTACCGGTCTGGCTCGCCGGATACGTCGCCGGGCCCGCCGCCCAGGGACGCGATCCGCAGCGGGCGGCCGCCGCAGCCGCCACCGGCCGCAACGGCGTCGCCGTCGACGGCGTCCCCCAACTGGCGGACGTCTGGGCCCGATGGGCGGCGCTCTCCGCCGTGTACGTCGGCGTCAGGTCGGATTGGGGTCCGCGGATCTTCCCCGGCCACGCCTGGTACGAGAGCGACCGTCGCAGCGGCTCGGTCCTCTTCGTGCTCCCCGGTGAACGCGCGGTCCTCTCCGGCGGGAAGTGGGACTCTCCCCTGCTCGAAGCCGCCTACAACGGCGGCCGGCCGCTGCCCGACCTCTACTCCGGAGCGCCCGCCTGGGTCACCGACAGCGTTCTCAACACCCGCAACCGCAATGGGCTGTTGACGTTCTGCCTCTGGTGGGTCGGTGGCCGCTGGCACCGGGGAGCCACCGACACGTCCGGTGAACTCGACGTGCCCCTTCCGCCGGTCCGGAGTTTCGACGAGACGGTGCGCGCGATGACCAGCCAGACCGGTCCTGGCACCGACCCCGCCTGCGCGGCCCTGCTGACCGCCATCGGTAACGGCGGGGCGACCGCGCACCACGTGGCGGCGCTCTTCACCCGCGTCCCCGGGGCCGATGTCGGCGCCGCCGTCAACCAGCTCAGCCTCGCCGGGCTGCTGACCGCCTGAGCGCCGCCGACTGCTCGGCGTTCAGGCGGCTCAGGGTCGGCCGGACCGCTCGGCTGGACGGCGCGGTGGACGACGAGCCGCGGCCGTCGGGGTCGGTCGGACCGACCCCGACCACCCACGGCCGGCGACCCGGATCCGGAGATCAGGAAGCCACGCGCTGCGGGCTCAGACGGCGAGACGCTGACCCGGGAAGATCAATCCCGGGTCGTCGCCGACCACTCGCTTGTTGCGCTCGTACAGGGCGTGCCAGCCGCCGGCCACGTGCTGCGCCGCGGCGATCTCCGAGAGGGTGTCCCCCGGCTTCACCACGTACGTCTCGCCGCCGGGGGTCGACGTGTCGTGCTGCCGGGTGCCGGTGGTGGACTTCGTCTCGCCGCCCGAGGGGCGCTTCGACGCGCCGGTCGACTTCGACGACGTCGAGCCCCCCTCCTTGCCGCAGGTCGGCCACGCGCCGATGCCCTGACCGTCGAGCACCTTCTCGGCGATCGCGATCTGCTCGGCACGGGAGGCGAGGTCGGCGCGGGCGGCGTACTTCGTGCCGCCGTACCCCTCCCAGGTGCTCTGGGAGAACTGCAGGCCACCGAAGTAGCCGTTCCCGGTGTTGATGTGCCAGTCGCCGCTGGACTCGCACTGGGCGATGGCGTCCCAGTTGACCGCCGCCTGTGCGGGGGCGGCACCGAAGAGCGCGACGGCGCCGGTGATCGCGCCGGCGGCCAGGGTGCCCACGGCGAGGCGACTGGCGGTGACGGCACGGTGACGGGGATGGTAGGCAGATGCCATTGGTTTCCTCCACGCCGACGAGGTGAGCTGTCGGGTTCGGACTGAGGAGCCCGGCCGCACGATGGGCGGCTTCACCCCGAGGCGCCGCCCTGACCTGGGAGGCGGGCGACGCCGGGAAACGGTGGGTCCCCCGCTCCTGCCCGGGTGACGTTCCGACGACCGGCGGCAGGATTTGGCGTTACCGGTCGCGGTGTTCGCGTCGGCGAACCCGACCGACGCTAGGCACCATTCGCGACGATTGCCCACTTCCTGTGAAGTTCTTCACCGGGTCGCGCGGGGCGGCCGGCGCTCGAGTTGCGCGCCTCGCCCGGCTGTGCGGCAGTGACGAACCGGACGCTTCCGGCGGGACCGAACCGTCCGACAGGGAGGATGGTCACGACCTGCCCACCGAACGACGACCAGACGTGACATCGCCGGTCGCGCCGCGCGAATCAGATCGCCAGCAGCCGACCAACTCCCGGCACCCCCGACATGTCAAACAGATGCGCATGCTCTGATGTCTTCATGATCAATCCAACTCCCCTGATGAATCTCGTCGCCGGTGTCTGGGGCTTCAAGACTCTCGCCGTCGGCGTCGAGCTCGGCCTGTTCACCCGGCTCGCGGGCGGGCGCACCATCACCGTGGGCGAGGCAGCCGCCGAGTTCGGTCTGGCCGAGCGCCCGGCGGACATGCTGCTGGCGGCGTGCGCCTCACTCGGCCTGCTGGAGCGCTCCGGCGCGGGCTACCGCAACTCCGAACTCGCCGAACAGTTCCTGGTCGAGGGGCGCCCGTACTACTTCGGCGGCCAGATCCGCTACTCCGACCTGCGTACGTATCTGCCGTGGCATCGAATCTCCGAAGCGCTGCACACGGACCGGCCGCTGACCTGGGACCCGCAGAGCCAGCAGTCGATGTTCGATACCAGCGACCCGGAGATGATCAGCCAGTTCTGGGACGCGATGTACTCCACGTCCAGCTTCACCGCGCGGGCCCTGGCCGGCGCGTACGACTTCGGCGCGCACCGATCGCTGCTCGACGTCGGAGGCGGGGCTGGAGCATTCCCGATCGAGCTGTGCCGGACCCTGCCCGAGCTGCAGGCGACCGTGCTCGACCTGCCGCATGTCTGCGTACGAGCCGAGGAGCGGATAGCGGCCGCCGACCTGAGCGACCGGATCGGCACCGTCGCCGGTGATTTCCTCGCCGCCCCCGCACTGCCGCAGGGATACGACGTCATCCTGCTGAGCATGATCCTGCACGACTGGGACGAGCCCACGAACCGGGCGTTGCTGGCGAAGTGCCACGCCGCGCTGCCACCCGGCGGGGCTGTCGTCATCTGCGAGCTGCTGCTCAACGACGAGCGCACCGGCCCGCCGTCGGCGGCACTGATGGGCATGAACATGGTGGTCGAGACGGAGGGCGGCCGTAACTACTCCCGCGCCGAGTACGCGACCTGGCTCACCGACACCGGTTTCGTCGACATCCGCACGGTGCTGTTCGACGCTCCGGGCGCCAACGGCGCGGTGGTGGCCCGCCGGGCCTGACCGCGGGACGGTGGGTGCGGCGGCCGGATGCTTTCGCCCGGCCGCCGCCGGGCCCACGCGCCTGCGCCACCGGCGATGACCGTACGGCACCAGGACACTGCGGACGGTGATCCGCGGTGGTCATCGGGGCGTACCTCCCGTGATGACTGCGACAGGTGGGCGGTCAAAGCTGGGGTGGACCGGGCCGCGTCGGCAACAATCCGGAACGGAGACCCCGGCAGCTCAGCGCCCAGCCACCGGGGTTTACCGGGGGGAGACAGTGGTGAAGGTAGGGCGGACACGAACCCGAGGGGGACAGCCATGTCCGAAACAAGCCGTAGCGAGGCCGTCACAGATCGCCCTGACGAGGTGACCGACCCGCTGCTGTGGAAGCTCGCGCTCGAGGTGGCCGACGCGCACGAGCCCGACGGCGAGGGCGGCTGCCGCAACCTGCTGTGCGCCGGTGAGCCGTGGCCGTGCACGGCGTGGAACAACGCCCAGCGGGCGCTGAGCGCGGCGCAGGGTGGCCCGGCCGGTGAACCCGCCGTCGCGGTCACCTACAACTCCCCCGCCGCCTGGTCCGGTGTCCCGATGCCGCCGGCGAACCGCCGCACCGCGGCGTGAGGCGGGGCCGCGCCGTCCCGTAGCGCGGCCCGGGAGCGCCGTCGGCGTCGAAATATGAGGTGCGGGCGCGGGGGCGGGGCCCCTACCGTGCGGCCGTGACCATCGACATCGCCAGCCTCGCCGAGCGGCCGGAGCTCGCTGCCCTGCTCGACGAGGACTTCGACGGGGCGTGGCCGCCGTTCATGCTCTGGGATCCGATGGGCTCGGTCTACTACTGCGTCGCCCACGAGCTGTATCCGGAGTTCGTCTTCGCCGCCGTCGATCCGGCGGAGCCGGGCCGGGCGGTCGCCCGGGCGTACGCCGTGCCGCTGCGCTGGACCGAGCCGGAGCTGCCCGACGGCGGCTGGGACCGGATGATCCAGCGCGCCACCGTCGACCGACTCAGCGGCGCCGAGACCAACATCGTCTCCGCGTTGGAGATCTGCATCCGGCCCGACCGGCGCGGCGGTGGGCTCTCCGCGCTGATGCTGGACGCCATGCGTCGGGCCGCCGCGGAGCAGGGGTACGACACGTTGGTGGCGCCGGTGCGGCCGAACGGCAAACACGCCCAGCCCGACCTGCCGATGACCGAGTACGCGAGGCGGGTCCGCCCGGACGGGCTGCCGGTCGACCCCTGGCTGCGGGTGCACGTACGCGCCGGTGGACGCATCGAGCGGGTGGCGACGCGGTCGATGACGATCTCCGGCACGCTCGCCGACTGGCGGCGCTGGACCGGCCTGCCCTTCGACACGAGCGGGCCGGTGCGGGTGCCGGGTGCGCTCGTACCGGTGCACTGCGACGTGGCGCACGATCACGCCGTCTACGTGGAGCCGAACGTCTGGGTCCGGCACCGCCTCTAGCTCCAGCTCAGCAGAGCGTGGCACAGACGTGGCGGTGTGGCCTGGCCAGGCCGCACCGCCCGGTGCTTGCTCGTGCTGTCACCGCAGTGCGCGCAGCAGACTTTAGGGTCTGTTTCATGAGACCGTGCCCGGCTGCGCCGGCCCCAAGCGACGACCGGCCGCGTTGGAGGTTCGTCCGGATACCACACCGGTATCCGCACGAACCTCCGCCTCGCCGGACCGCCGCCTGGGCCTCGGTTCGCTCGGGCGAGCCTCATGAAACAGACCCTAGGCCCGGTTGAACCGGGCTGCCCAGTTCCGCAGCAGTTCGAGCAGCTCGGGCGGGTCGAGGACGCGGAAGTCGGCGTCGAGCGTGCCCAGCGCCATGGCCGGCCAGTCCAGGGAGTCGGCGGTCATGAATACCCGGCAGTGCTCGGCGTCGACTTCCTCGACTCTGCTCCACCGGCCGATCCGCGATCTCACGGCCGCGGCCGGGGCGTCGACGAGGGCCTCCACCCGGTACGGGTGGGGCATGTTGCCCAGGCTGGTGCGGACGAACTCGGCGGCGTCGGCGGCGGGCAGGTCGCGGGGTCGGAACCGGGAGCCGGTGCCGTGTGGCGCGGTGAGGCGGTCGACCCGGAAGCTGCGCCACTGATGCCGGGTGAGGTTGTAGGCGACCAGGTACCAGCGGCGGCCCAGGGAGACCAGCCGATGTGGTTCGACATGCCGGTCGGTGCGCTGGCCGTCGGCGGCGGTGTAGGAGAACCGCAGGTGCTCGCTGTCCCGGCAGGCCAACGCCACTGCGGTGAGCATTCCCGGGTCTACCTCCGGCCTGGTCGGGCCGTCCCAGCCGGCGGGCAGGGTCATCGCGCGCAACGCCTCGACCTGGCGCCGCAGCCGGGCCGGCATCACCTGCACCACCTTGGCCAGGACGCGCACCGAGGACTCGGCGAGGCCCTCCACCGCGCTCTGCGCGGCGGCCTGCAACCCCACGGCCAGGGCGACCGCCTCCTCGTCGTCGACCACCAGCGGCGGCAGTGCCGCACCGGCGGTGAGCTGGTAGCCACCGTCCACCCCGCGTTGCGACTCGACCGGATAGCCCAGCTCGCGCAGGCGGTCGATGTCCCTGCGCAGGGTGCGGACGGAGATGCCCAGGCGCTCGGCCAGTTGTTCGCCCGGCCAGTACCGGTGGCTCTGCAGCAGGGAGAGCAGCCGCAGCGTCCGGGTGCTGGTGTTCGCCATGTCCGTGATTCTTCCGCTAATAGAGGTCAGGAAGTGTCCGCAGTGCGCCCTAGCGTGGGTCCTGATCCGGAACAGGACAACGGAGGGTGAGACCATGAGCGAGACCACGACCGCCACCGAGCGGGCCACCGGTGACCGGGCAGACGAGCCGGCCGCCACGGGTGAGCGGGCCGATCTGCTGGCGATGCTGGCCAAGTCTCGGCACTTCCTGCGCTTCACCACCCGCGACCTCACCGACGAACAGGCCGGGCGGCAGACCACCGTCAGCGAGCTGTGCCTGGGTGGCCTGATCAAGCACGTCACCGCGACCGAGCGGGGCTGGGCTGACTTCATCGTGGCCGGCCCGTCGGCGATGGACGACTTCACCGCCATGACCGAGGCCGACTGGGCCAAACGGGCCGACGAGTTCCGGCTGCTCCCCGACGAGACGCTGGCCGGTGTGCTGGCCGACTACGCCGAGGTGGCCCGCCGGACCGACGAGCTGGTCGCCACCCTGCCCGACCTGGACGCCACCCACCCGCTACCGGAGGCCCCGTGGTTCGAGCCGGGCGCGCGGTGGTCGGCCCGGCGGGTGCTGATGCACATCATCGGCGAAACCGCTCAGCACGCCGGCCACGCCGACATCCTCCGCGAGTCCCTGGACGGGGCGAAGAGCATGGGCTGACCAGCAGCACGGTGTGGGGGTTCGGTGAGCCGCGCCCCCACACCGAGCGCCCGGGCGGCTGCGGTGGCGTTCCGACGCCGGTACGGTGAACGCCGTCCGTCCGGCGCTCCGCGCCGCCACCGTGGGGAGGAATGAATGATCTTCATTACCGCGAAGTTCCGGGTGCTGCCGGAGCACGCCGACCGGTGGCCCGAGATCGTCGACGAGTTCACCAACGCCACCCGCGCCGAGCCGGGTTGCCTCTGGTTCGAGTGGTCCCGCAGCCTCGCCGACCCGACCGAGTACGTCCTGGTCGAGGCGTTTCGGGACGCGGACGCGGGCGGGGCGCACGTGCAGTCCGAGCACTTCCGGACGGCGCAGCGCACCCTGCCGCCGCACCTCGCCGAGACTCCGAAGATCGTCAACGTGACGGTCCCGCAGGAGGACTGGTCCGAGCTCGGCGAGATGGCCGTCCCGGACCGCCCCTGAGATAGCGGGAGCCCGGCAACGGCCTCCATCGGCGGCGATTACGCCGAAAGCCGATCCCGCCGCGACCCGTGGATGGAAGATTGCCTCGGGGACTGAGGTACGCGCGACGGGAGTCCAGGCGTGCTCGGAAGCGGCCTCCTGGCCTGGGTGCGTCACCGTGACCCGCGGTACGTCGTCCTACGACGTGCCGCCCGGCTGACCCTCGTCGCCTCCGCCGTCTTCTACGGCGGCCGCTACGGCCTCGGCAACCCGACCCTGGCCACGTACGGACTCTTCGGCGCGATCGCGATGGGCGCCTTCACCCAGCTGCCGGGCGCCGCCCGCGAGCGCGCCCGGATCCTGCTCACGGCGCTCCCGGTCGCCTGGGTGCTGATCTCCCTGGGCACCGCGCTGGCGGGGAACCTCTGGGCGGCGGCCGGCGGGATGCTCGTCGTCGGATTCGCCGTGGCGTTCGCCGGCGCCGGCGGTCCGCGCCTGGTCGGCCTGATCAGCGCCTTGCAGCTCTTCTACATTCTCGCCTCCTTCCCGCCGTATCAGCCGAGCACCCTGCCGCAGCGGCTCATCGGCGTGACGGTCGCCGTGCTGCTGCTCGCCGTCGCCGAGATGCTGCTCTGGCCGGACCCGACCCCCGTCTCGTACCCCCGGCGGCTCGTCTCCGCCGCGGACCGTCTCGCGGTGCTGCTCGACGTCGCCGCGGACGTGCTCGCGGGCACCGAGGACGGCCGGCGCGAGCGGTTGACGCGACAGGAACAGGCCGCCGAGGCGGTGGCCCGGCTCAGGCTGGCGGAGTTCCCCCCGGCGGAGCGGCCGACCAGCGCCGCCGCGCGCGACCGTGCGCTGCGGGCCTGCGAGGCGGCGTTACAGGGCGTGCTGGTCAAGGTGACGCGGATCCTGGCGGAAGCCCCACCGCAGCCACCTCCCGGCCTGGCGGCGGCGCGGCTCTTCCGGGCGTGTGCCGACACCACCCGCGCCACCGGCCGGACCCTGCGGCACGACGGGCCGCCGGTCGCCCTCGACGAGCTGGACGCGGCCATCGACGCGTCCGAACGGGCGTTCACCGCTCCGACCGGTCCGGTCACGCAGGCGGACCTGTCGCGACTCTGCCTGGATGCCGGAGCGCTGAGCCTCGCCAACCAGGTGAGCGTTCTCGCCATCTCCGCCCGGGCCGCCGTCGGGTTGACGACCGCCGACACGAATCCCGCGGTGGCCGGCTACACGAGCGTGGTCGGAGACGTGCGGCAGCCTCGGTGGCGGCTGTACTGGCGGCAGTTCGGCGCGCATCTGACGATCCGCTCCGCCCTGTTCCAGTCGGCGCTACGGCTCGCCGTGGCGCTGGCCGCCGCCCGGGTGGTCGCCGGTGTGCTCCCCCTCCAACACGGCTTCTGGGTGCTGCTGGCGACGCTCACCGTGCTGCGCACCTCGGCCATGGACACCCGCACGGCGCTGAAGCCGGCGGTGCTGGGCACCATCGGCGGCGCGGTCGCCAGTGGCGTACTGATGCTCTTCGTCAACCGCTCGATCGTCTACGTCGTCGCGCTGCCGGTCACCATGGTGCTGGCCTTCACCTTCGGCAAGCTGCTGGGGCCGTCCTGGGCGCAGGCGCTCTTCACCCTGCTGCTCACCTTCGTCTTCGCTCAGCTCATGCCCGCCGGCGTGCAGCTCGCCGAGGCCCGTCTCGTGAACGTGTTGCTCGGCGCGGCGGTCGGCATCCTCGCCGGCGTGCTCGTCTGGCCCCGAGGCGCCCGACACGACCTGCGGGAGAACACCGCCGGCTACCTCCGCGCGGTCGGTGACCTGATCGAACAGACCGTGGCGGCGACGCTCGGCGGCCCGCGACCGGATGACGCGCTCCAGCGGGCGCGCCGGGCGGTCGCGTTGGCCGACGCCTCCTACGCCCAGTACCACGGTGAACGCCACGATCCGCCGGCCGGCCAGGTGGACTGGCAGGCGGTGCTCTCCGCAGGGCACCACGCGTTGCACGCCGTGCCGGTGACGCTGTTCCGAAACCAGCCTGGCCGCCTCGCCGGCTGGCCGGAGGCGGCGGCCCAGCTACGTGAGACCGCCGGCCGGGTCCGATCGGCGTACGACGAGGTCGCCGACCAGATCTCCCGTGGGGAGGCGCCGCATCCGATGGTCAGCGCGACCCGTTGCGTGGACGAGCTGAACCGCAGTCGCCCACTGCTCGACGAACGCAACGCGGGCCAACAGGTCCGCTACCTCGTCGAGGTGAACTTCCTGCTCGCCAACCTCGCCGACCACATCGCCCGCATCGGCCGCATCGGCCCGTCCCAGCGTCCCTCGCGGTGACCGGTCGTCTCACTCGGGGGACGGCGCCGTGATGACCCGCGCGAACAGGTCGGCAGCGCCGTCGAGGACGTCCCGGTCACCGGTGATGAGCAGGTCGAGCAGGAGGCCACGGGTCGCGGCCAGGGCGAGCCGGGTTCGCGTGCGGGCCTGCGCCTCGTCGAAGCCGAGCCGGACGAAGAGCTCCTCGACCGGCGCCGTCCAGGCGGCGACGACCGAGGCGCGGAACGGCTCGGTCCAGGATCGGTCGTAGAGGGCGTTCACGTAGACCTCGAAGAAGAGCCGCTCCGCCGGTGCCAGCGCCGGGTCGGCCAGGCGCCGCCAGAATCGCCGGCTGACCTCGGCCGGGTCGTCCGACCCGACCGCCAGCGCGGCGAGCGCCGCCCGCTGCTCCGCCTCGATCCGCTCGACGACCTGCGCGAGCAGGCCCTCCCGGCTGCCGAAGTGGTAGAGCAGCATGCGGTGACTGGTGCCCACGCCGGCGGCGATCTCCCGAAGGCTCAGGTGGCTGAAGCCGTCCTCCGCCAGGAAGGCGAGGCAGCGGTCGAGCAGGGCGGCGCGCCGGTCAGCGGCCATCGGCGTCGTCGTCCGGGTGCGAGGCCTCGCCGGCTTCGGCGGCGGCCTTCAGACCCTCCGCCTCCAGCCGTACGTACCGCCGGGTCTTCGCCGACGTCAGCAGCGCGACCAGCCCGGCGAGGAGGCCGGTCTGCCGGATCCCGATGGTGATCCGGGTCGTTCCGCCCGGCTCGGCCTCCACCCGGTGGTACGCGACGGTGTGCACACCGGGGGCGTGCGCCTCCCAGACGTACGACGCGCCCTCGCGTACCTCGCGGACGCGCCACACCGTGACCGGGAGACCGGGCTGCCGGATCCGGAACCGGTTGCCGACGGCGAGCGACGGAGCGTCGAGCGGCTCGACGGACGACATCGAGGCCGTCCAGCGTGGATATGCGGTCACGTCCGCGAGCGCCTTCCAGGCGCGGCCGGCTCCGGCTGTCGTGGCGATGCTCTCCGCGTAGTCCATGTACCAGATGGTACATAGATGACCGTCGCCCTACTCGAAGCGGGCGGTGTCCCCGGCCCCACGACGCAGGATCTCCGGCTCGTCCTCGGAGAGGTCGATCACCGTGGTCGGCTCCTTGCCGCACTCGCCGGCGTCGAGCACCGCGTCGACGAGATGGTCGAGCCGCTCCTTGATCTCCCACCCCTGGGTCATCGGCTCCTCCTCGCCGGGCAGGATCAGGGTGCTCGAGACCAGCGGCTCGCCGAGTTCGGCGAGCAGCGCCTGGGTGACCGTGTGGTCCGGTACGCGGACCCCGACGGTGCGCTTGCGGGGGTGCAGCATCCGACGCGGCACCTCCCGGGTGGCCGGCAGGATGAACGTGTAACTGCCCGGGGTCGACGCCTTCACCAGCCGGAAGACCGAGTTGCTGACCTTGACGAACTGGCCGAGCTGCGCGAAGTCCCGGCACACCAGCGTGAAGTGGTGTCGCTCGTCGAGCTGCCGGATCTGCCGGATCCGGTCCAGCCCGTCCTGGTTGCCGAGCTGGCAACCGAGGGCGTAGCACGAGTCCGTCGGATAGGCGATCAGGCCGCCGCCACGGACCAGGTCGACGACCTGGCCGATGGCCCGGGGCTGCGGGTTGTCCGGGTGCACGTCGTAGTACCTCGCCATGCGTCGAGAATAGTGGGGTGTCCAGGAACGTCGGCCCGGTGAACGACTGGACACCGCACTCGTGCTCCCGGAGCGCCCGCAGCCCACGCGACGTCCCTAGGCCCCGGGCTCGCCGTGACCGGATTGACTTCCGGCTGCCAAGAGGCGCCTGGCCCCAATCGATCAGGCAGGCGCCCTGGAAGGGCGGTGGCGTGTCAGGCTGCCTGACCTGACACGCCGCATCCCTCACTCGCCGTTCGTGGTCTTCGGCGCGCTCTTGGTGTCCGAGGGTGTCGCGGTTTCCGCCGGAGTCCAGCTCTCAAGCGGGTCCATCCAGAAACGGGTGAGCAGCACCGAGTCGATCAGCCACTGCCCGTCGACCTTCTTGTAGGTCTCGCGGTACTGCCCGTAGCCGTGGTGTCCCTCGGGAGCGTCCGGACCGGCCGGGAAGGTCAGGATGTCCTCCATCGA